>NZ_CP066776.1:0-699297 GCF_010681825.2 Sulfuriroseicoccus oceanibius
GGCATCAAAGAGGACTACACTTTCGACACCTACGTCGTCGGCACCCACAACCGCTTCGCACACGCAGCGGCC
This sequence comes from Sulfuriroseicoccus oceanibius, assembly GCF_010681825.2. Taxonomy (NCBI): domain Bacteria; kingdom Pseudomonadati; phylum Verrucomicrobiota; class Verrucomicrobiia; order Verrucomicrobiales; family Verrucomicrobiaceae; genus Sulfuriroseicoccus; species Sulfuriroseicoccus oceanibius. The sequence goes on from NZ_CP066776.1 coordinate 73, forward strand.
ATCGCCGTCGGCAAAGCACCTGCCCGCAACTACAACCCGTTCTTCCTTCACGGCGGCACCGGATTGGGCAAAACCCACCTCATGCAGTCGATCGGCCACAAGCTGATCCGTGGCCGCAAGCGCACCAAGGTGGTTTACCTTACCTGCGAGCAGTTCACCAACGAGTTCATCGACGCGATTCAGCGCAACTCGCTGACCCCATTCCGTGAGCGCTACCGCAGCGTAGACGTTTTGCTGATCGATGACATCCAGTTCCTCATCGGCAAGGACCGCTCCCAGGAGGAGTTCTTCCACACCTTCAACGCGCTCTTCGACAGTCAGAAGCAGATCGTCATCAGCAGTGACCGTCCGGCAGCCGAGATTAAGAACCTGGAACCACGTCTGGTTTCCCGCTTCGAATGGGGCCTGACCGCAGAGCTTCAAGCTCCGGACACCGAAACCCGTATCGCCATTCTCCGCCGCAAGGCCCAGCAATGGGGCGTCCACGTCGAAGACGACATCATTCAGTTCCTCGCCGAGCGCATTCGTAACAACGTGCGCCGTCTCGAGGGCGGTCTGATGCGCCTGGCATCGTACGCATCGCTCTCCGGTGAGCCATTGGTCATGGACCACTGCGAACACCTGCTGCGCGACATCCTCCAGCAGGAATCCAAGACAACCATCACCATCGATGGCATCCAGCGCAAAGTCGCCGAGCACTTCGACATCCGTCTGGCGGACATGAGCAGCAAGCGCCGTCCCGCACACATTGCGTTCCCACGTCAGATCGCCATGTACCTTTCCCGTCAAATGACCGGTGCCTCGCTCACCGACATCGGCGACTCGTTCGGCGGCCGTGACCACGGCACCGTGATCTACGCCTGCAAGAAGGTGGAAGATCGCTCGAAAAAAGAAGAAGATCTGCGCCGCACGCTCTCTCTCATCGAGGACAAGATCCGCCGCGGCTAACCGCCGCAAGCGCATCACCCTCAACAACGCAAATTCTCGCATCAGCAGGCAAAATCCGCGGACTCCGCGGGCCCTACCCCAACATTTTGTGGGGGGGGTAAACTTTTGCCTGCCGATGTCGTGATTTTTCCTTTCGTCCGCTCGGAATTCGTGCATGGATTAGCACCATGAAATTCCGCATCACGAAGGACGATTTCCTCGACGGACTGCAACAGGTCCAACACGTGGTCAGCTCGCGCGCGACCCTCCCCATTTTGTCCAACGTCCTGCTCGAAGCTCGGGACGGCGAACTCAAACTGACCACCACCGACCTCGACGTCGGCGTGAGCTGCGGCGTTTCAGCAGACGTGGAACGTGCAGGTGAAACCACCCTCCCGGCACGCCGTCTGGCATCGATCATCCGTGAACTGCCAGCCAACGACATCGACATCGAAGTCGATGCCAAGAACGTTGCCACCATCCGCAGCGGCCCAAGTTTCTTCCGCATCATCGGCCTTCCTGGCGAAGACTTCCCACGCCTGCCTGACTTCCAGGAGTCGCGTGAGTTCAAACTCTCCCAGGCCGTCCTCCGCGACGGACTCAAGAAGACATCGTACGCTATCTCGACCGACGAGACCCGCTACGTCCTCAACGGCATCTTCGCCTCGTTCCGCGACGGCAAGCTCTCGCTCGTCGCCACCGACGGCCGCCGCCTCGCCATGGTCGAAAACGAGATCGAGTTCCCACAAAGCCAGGAAATCGACATCATCATTCCTACCAAGGCCGTGAGCGAACTCCAGCGCCTCCTCGGCAACGAAGGCGAAGTGAAGATCTTCGCATCGGAAAGCCAGGTCGCATTCGAACTCAACGACGCCGTGCTCATCAGCAAGTTGATCGAAGGCAACTACCCGAACTACCGCCAGGTCATCCCGGCATCGACCAAGGAGCGCATCGTCATCGACCGCGACATGCTCTACACCATCGTCAACCGTGTCTCGCTCCTCGCGCCAGACAAGACCAGCTCGGTGAAGCTCAGCTTCGGCCCGGACAGCATCGAAATCGCGTCGTCCGCACAGGAAATCGGTGAAGCCCAGGAAACACTTCCAGTCACCTATTCCGGCAGTGAGTTCTCCATCGCCTTCAACCCGGACTTCCTCATGGCTCCTCTCCGCGCACTCAGCGAAGACAGCATCTACCTCGACCTTACCGACGAAATGAGCCCGGGCGTGATCCGCACCGAAGGCTCGTTCCTCTACGTGTTGATGCCAATGCGCATCAACCAAGGGTAAGCACCCGCTAGAAATCGACTTCTAATAACGCCCGACCGCTCACAGCGGCCGGGCGTTTTTTATTTTCACCAACCTGCGGGCGCAGTCGGTCGACATCAGATCAATCCATGCTTTGGTGGAACCTCCATCTCCCCAGCAATCCATCCATCATGACCAACCCGCTCCACCTCCTAACCAAATCACTGGCTCCGGTGCCTCAGCCGATCGCATCGACCAAGCCCAGCATGAGCAAAAACGAATGGATGCTCTATTGGCTGATTTTCGCCGGAGGCTTTCTCTTCTCGCTCTGGATCTCGCTGGCCTCAAAAGGCTTCAGCCTGGACGATGAAATCACCCACTACCTTTTCTCCCATCAGGCCTGGGGCAACCCAAAGCAGCTTCTTAACGAGTGGACTCGACCAGGACGCAACCTGATCCACTTCCCATTCGCCCTCATGCCACTGATGGCGGTGCGCGTGGTCACACTCGTCCTCGCAGCCATCGTCGTTTGGCTTGCCACAAAGCTAGCCGCCGCTTTCAACCTCAAACACCTTTGGTTGATCCCGCTCTTCATCTGGTTCGAGCCATGGTACGTCGCCCTCTCCGGTGCCGTCCTCACCCAGACGCCTTTCGCACTGGTCGCACTCATCGGCATCTATGCGCTGATCACCGGCCGCCACGGCATCTCAGGCCTGTGCTGGGGGTATCTCTCTTTAATCCGCCACGAAGGCATCGCCTTCTCGTTGATGTTCTTTGTTTGGTTCCTCCTGCAGGGCCGATGGAAGGGTGTGGCGGGTGTCGTCGCTCCGATTGCGGTTTTCAACGTCGCCACCAAGATCTTCGCAGGTCATTGGCCGATCGCCATTTTCTTCGATTCCAAGCCGACGGAAATCTACGGCGAAGGAACCTTGTTCCACTTTGTCCCGACCACGCTTTGGTTCGCCGGGCCGATCATCGTCATTCTGGCGCTCATCGGCATTCCCCGCATGACTCGCGATTGGAAAGCTGTCTGGCCGCTGGTGGTCTACCCACTGTACTGGCTGATGCACACACTCATCTACTGGAAGGGCTTGTTCGCGTCCGGTGGTTACTATCATTTCCTCATGCCGATGGCTCCGGGCTTCGCCATCGCCGCAGCCTATGGCGTGAAAACTCTGATCGAGCTCGCAGGCGATCGCCCGAAAGTCGTGCGCGCGACCATGGTCGGCATCACCATCGCCGCCATCCTCCCCGCTGCCATCACGACGCGTCCATATCCGCGCGACCCGATGAAGAACGACCTCGACAGCGCGATGGCTTGGATCAACACCAACCGCCCCGATGCCCACACCATCCTCTGCTGCAACATCTACTTCGACTACGCCAACCACCTGTGGGACCAGCCGAACCACAACATGCTCTACCGCAAGCCTGAGGAACAAACACCGGGAACACTCATCGTCTGGGAATACAAGTACGCCGACATCAATGTGATCAACCGGTTCAAGCTCGACGACCTCAGCGCGCCCGACTCAGGCTGGACCCGCCACATTGCCTTCGGCTCCCAGCCGGCCGGTCCGACCGAAGGCCAACCCACCGTCGTCATCTTCGAAAAACAGTAGCGGATAGTCGCACAAGCCAAGCTCACAAAGAGAAACGGGCGCCGGTGATCCACCGGCGCCCGTTTTTTGTTTTAAACTGTATTAGCCAAGAGGCTAGGCCCCCTCGGCAGCCACTTCCACTGCAGGTCGCTCGGCGGTGACCACTGGCTTCGGCATGCTCAGCGGGCGGTGTTCCCACAAGTTGTACTTGAGGATGCAGTAGATCGCACGGACACCATCGCGCCAGCCGATCTTCTTGCCTTCCTCGTAGCTCCGGCCCTGATAGGAAATTCCGACTTCGTAGATCTTGGCGCGCATGGCAGCCATCTTCGCTGTGATTTCCGGCTCAAAGCCGAAGCGGTTCTCGCAGATATCGATGCTCTGAATGATCTCACGGCGGAACGCCTTGTAGCAGGTCTCCATGTCGGTCAGGTGGAGGTTGCTGAACATATTCGACATCATGGTCAGGAACTGGTTGCCCATCGAGTGCCAGAATGCCAACACACAGTGCGCGTTGCCGGTCAGAAAGCGTGAGCCGTAGACCACGTCCGCACCATTATCGAGCAACGGACGCACCAGCGCCGCGTAGTCACCCGGCCAGTATTCCATATCCGCGTCCTGGATCAGCACGTACGGCTTGGTGCAGTGGGAAATCCCGGTGCGCAACGCTGCGCCCTTGCCCTGGTTGACGTCGTGACGGAAAACCCGCACGCGCTCGCGCTCGTTGGCAATGCGCTGGATCTCATCCCAAGTCCCGTCGGACGAGCAATCGTCCACGATGACCAACTCGCCCACCTCGCCACGGACCAACACGGCATCCACGACTTCAGCGATGGTGGCGGCTTCGTTGTATGCTGGCATCACAATCGACAAAATGCCGACGGAATCCTCGGTGACTGGTGGTTGCTTCATCATAACAAATTTGGGAAAGGGATCGCGGGGTGTAGTTGGGGGCCAATGTTCCACGCCCCTGCCTGGATGCAACCAATTCCACGTCACGGGTCAGACGCAGTCCTTGTCCTCGCAGATGCCACCGCATCACCGCGTGCAGAATTGATAGGCCGGTGCTACAGTGCCACCGATATGTCCGATATGTTCGAAGTGCGGGAACGCCCGCAAATGGTGGAGCGCGCGTTGCTCGTCCACGTCTACCAACACCGCCGCGATGAAGAGGAAAGCCAAAGCCTGCTCGAAGAGCTGGGCGAACTGGTCAAGACCCTCGGCATCGGCGTCGTGGATTCCGTGTTGGTTCGCGCCCCCAAAACCACCGCCCGCTACCTCATGGGCAGCGGCAAAGCGGACGAAATCATGACCCACGCCCACGCACTGGACTGCGACTGCATTGTCTTCGACAACGAAATCTCCCCGGCCCAGCAGCGTGCATGGGAAGAAGAAAGCAAGATCTGCGTCATCGACCGCCAGGAGGTGATTCTCGACATTTTCGCCCAGCGCGCCCAGACCAAGGAAGCCACACTCCAGGTCTCGCTCGCCCGCATGCAGTACGCCCTACCGCGGATGGCTCGAATGTGGACCCACCTCGACCGTCAGGGCGGTGGCTCCGGCGGCGGCAAAGGCGGTGCCGGAGCCGCCCGTGGTGAAGGTGAAAAGCAGATCGAGGTCGACAAACGCCTCGCCCGCGAACGCATCGCACGCGTTAAAGCCGAACTCGAAGACGTTCGCAAAATCCGCATGACCCAGCGCAAGGAGCGCATGAAAACCCCGGTGCCCGTTGCCGCCATCGTCGGCTACACAAACGCCGGCAAGTCATCTCTACTCAACCTGATGACCGACAGCGACGTCCTGGCGGAAAACAAACTCTTCGCCACCCTCGACACCACCACCCGCCGTATCGAACTTCCAGACGGCCAGCCGCTTCTGCTCACCGACACCGTCGGCTTTGTGCGCAACCTGCCACACCGTCTGGTCGAAGCCTTCAAGGCGACTCTGGAAGAAGCCACTCTCGCCGACTTCCTCGTCCACGTCGTCGACGCATCGAGCGCGGAAGCCAAAAAGCACGGCCGCACCACGATCGAAGTATTGACCGAACTCGGGGCCGAGGAAAAACAGATAATCACCGTCCTCAACAAGATCGACTGCGTTGAGGACCAGGACCGCCTCAACGAACTCAAGTCCGAGTTCCCGAATGCCGTGCTCATGTCGGTGAAGGAGCATATCGGCGTCGATGACCTCGTCGCCCGCATGAACCAAATGCTCCACGACCGCGTCGTCCGCGCCGACTACCGGGTACCCGCCTACCGCGGCGACATCATCGCCCGCCTCCACTCGGATGCCAAGGTGCTCAAACTCGACTACGACGAAGCCGATGCCGTGATCACCGCAGTGGTCCCGAAGCAGCTCGAAAGCTTCTTCGACGAGTTCAGGGTGAGGTAGCAACTCCCCTCGGGAGCTAGCGGATCACCGCCTTGAAGATCCCCTTCACGGCACCAATCAAGACGTCTGCCACATCGAAGCCATCAAAGGCGGTGAACCCACCTGCGCCAGCGGTGGAATTCCCGCTCCCCGACCAGTCACGCGGCATCTCGCTCTCCGCCTGACGCATCGTTTTCCGTTGGTTCTCGTCGAGATCACCGTACATCTGCCGCGCGCGGGCGGCCTCGTGCGCCTGATGCATGTGCTTACCTCCGGCACGCCACCACTCCATCAACCGTCGGAGCTCACCACCTTCAACCCACACACCGTGGGCCCCGCACTGGTCCAACAACACACCACTGCGCCCGCCGAAATTGATGTGATGCATCCGCTCGGCACAAATCGGACACTTGCGGTACACGATCTCGCGCTTTTCTCCGAAGTCCTGAGCGATTTGCTCCAACCCCTTGAAGTCGAGCCAAACAAATGGGTTTGTCTTCTGTTCGAGCAGGTACTCCAACTCGCCTGGGTTGAAGAACATTCCAAAGCAGGTGGTGCAGCGCTCAATGGTCACCGGTTCCGATGTCTCGAACTCGATCACATCCAACGCAGTCTCACAGTGCGGACACGGCATCTCATCATTGGTGCCCAGATCGCGAAAGTTGATCTCACGCAAGTCAATCTGCTGACGTACTCCGCAGTAGGGACAAAACGTCATCCCACCTGCTTCCAGCCGGCCACCACAACTCGAACATTTCATACGCGAATAATCTGGCGTCACCCGCTCCCTCACCGCAAGCCTAGAGTCACCCGCAGAAGCAACCCTGCCCGAATCCCAGTCGAACGCATCATTTCCCATCAGTCATGCGCCCGTTTCTCAACCAATCATCCGTCGTCCTCGCCGAAGGCGCCATCGCCGAACGCCTGCGCAACCACCACGGCATCACCCTGCACCCATCGCTTTTCAACACACCGCTGATCTACGATGAGGAAAAGGCAGAGCTCATGGCATCCGTGTATCACGAGTACACAGCTGTCGCCGATGCCTTCGACTTGCCCATCCTCCTCTCGGCTCCGACGTGGCGACTCGACGCACAGCGGGTTGCCGCTGCCGGAGTCCCATCGTCGATCAACCGCGATGCAGTTCATTTCATACGGGAAGTCCAGCAGGCCGCGGCCCGCCCCGAAATGATCCGCTGCGGTGCCCTGCTCGGCCCAGCCAACGATTGCTACACACCCGAACTTGCCCTCAGCGCGGACGATGCCGAGCGATTCCACACACCACAAGCGGAAGACCTGGCCACAGCATTGCCCGATTTCCTTCTCGCCCAAACACTGCCCGCCGTCACCGAAGCCTTGGGACTGGGGCGCGCGATGAAAAGCACAGGCATCCCCTTCATCCTCAGCTTCTGCATCGGGCGCGACGGAAGAATCCTCGACGGCACGCCGCTGGACGCCGCCATCCACCATCTCGACCGGGCACTGGACAGCACCCCGCTCGGCTACATGATCAATTGCTCGTACCCTACGTTCCTGCACGCGGAGGAGCTCATCCCATCCGCCGTCGAGCGCCTCATCGGCTGCGACGCCAACGCCTCGTCCAAAGACCTGAGCGAACTCGAATCCGCGGACCACTCGGAACAAGACAAACTTGAACATTGGGCCGACGCCATGGTCCGACTCAACCAACAACACGGCATCAAAATCCTCGGCGGCTGCTGCGGGACCACACCAGCCCATCTGCGCGCCATCTGCGACCGACTTTGATAACCGCCCCGAGTTCCGCCCACCCAACATATCGCCTTGAGTCTTGGCGTGAGACGTTTACCGTCTCCGCACTATGCTCGATATCCGGCTTCTCCGCGAAAACCCAGATGACATCAAAACCCGCGTCCGCAACCGCGGAGGCGATGCCTGGCAACTAGTCGACTCCGTGCTCGAATGCGACGTCGAGCGCCGTCGGCTCGAAACCGACCTGCAGGCCCTGCAGCAGGAACGCAACACACTCTCGAAAGAGATCGGACGCATCAAACGCGAAGGCGGCGACGCCGATGCCATCCAGGACCAGGTCCGCGGCATCAACGACAAGATGAAGGCCATCGGCGAAGAAAAAGACGCCGCCGACCAGCGCCAGCGCGATCTCTTGCTCCAGATCCCGAACGTCCCACACACCGACTGCCCGGTCGGCGCTGATGAGGAGTCCAACCCGGAAGTGCGCGTCTGGGGCGAAAAGCCAAGCTACGATTTCGAGCCTCTCGATCACGTCGAGCTCACCGCCAAGCACGACATGCTCGACTTCGACAACGCCGCCAAGATCGCTGGCAGCGGCTATGTCATTTTCAAAGGCGACGGCGCCCGTCTCGAGCGCGCGCTCATTCAGTTCCTGCTCGACGTCCAGACCCGCGAGCATGGCTACACCGAAGTTTCACCGCCATTCCTCATCAACCGCGACTGCATGTTCGGAACCGGCCAGCTGCCGAAGTTCGAAGATGACATGTACGGCGTAGAAGAGAACTCGGTCTTCCTCGCCCCGACCGCAGAGGTGCCAGTGACCAACATCGAGCGCGAAAACCTACTCGCGCACGACGTCCTGCCAAAGGCCTACACCGCTTACACTCCGTGCTTCCGCCGCGAAGCAGGCAGCGCGGGCCGCGACAACAAAGGCCTCATCCGTATGCACCAGTTCGACAAGGTCGAGATCGTCCGCATCGAACGCCCGGAGCGCAGCGAGGAAGCACTGGAAGAACTGACCGGCCACGCAGAGGCCATCCTGCAAAAGCTCGGCCTCCACTACCGCCTGATCGAACTCTGCACCGGCGACATCGGATTCTCCGCCACCAAAACATACGACATCGAAGTCTGGGCACCAGGCCACGGCAAGTACCTCGAAGTCTCCAGCTGCTCGAACTTCGGCGACTACCAGGCCCGCCGCATGAATCTGCGCTTCAAGGACGAAAATAAGAAGAACCGCTTCTGCCACACCCTCAACGGCTCAGGCACCGCGCTTCCTCGTCTGTACGTCGCACTCGTCGAAACCTACCAGCAGGCCGACGGCACCATCCGCATCCCGGAGGCTCTCGTCCCATACTTCGGCGCCGAACAAATCGGCTAAGCCAAACGATCACAAAAAAAAGCCCTGCGGGAACCAATGTCCCGCAGGGCCTTTTTTTTGTAAACTCGTTCTGAGTCGCAGCACCTTACGCGCGGCGCCGGCGCATCATCAACAACGCACCACCAAGCACCGAAAGCATCGCTCCAGCAGGCTCGGGAACCGCAACCACAACACCCGACGCCGTCACCGGATCCGAAACCACGCCAAGCTCGGACCAGGTGAGCGATCCATCAAAGCCTGCACCGACGCCGCCCAAGTCCTGGTTGAAGCTATTGCCCTGCTCTGACGTCCCCGCCACATAGCGCAATGCGGTGTCCTGGTCGATCGAGATCCCCGCATCCGCAAGAGCCGACACCAGCGACGAAAAGTCGATCGCGAACGACAAATAGTAATCAACCGCCCCTTTGTTCTCCTTGTCCAAATCGAGGGGCTCACCAACCGGCACGTCCGCCGAGGTAACCGCACGCCAATCATAGAAATCAGTCGCCGCAGCGCCACCGAGGAACGTCCCAAACCCTTCGGACTTCAATGAGTCCTCAGAGGTGATCACTCCGGTCGGACTCCAGATTCCCACCTGACCCTTTTTATTGTTCACACCAACGAAGACATCCAAGGTCCCGTCGTTGTTGGCATCGATTCCAGCAAACAGGGCTCCATTGTAGCCAGGGCTTCCTTGGTCCGCTCCCAGGCGGAAACGGAACGCGATCGTACCGTCGGTGACCGACGAGGTACCGGCGTCATCGAAGCTCGTCAGGAAGAAGTCGTTGTTGGCATCGCTCACCAGGTCGGACTCTGGCTGACCAGTCTGCTGGTCGATCACAGGCTCCCCGTTCTCATACGGCACTGCCGTCCAACTGCCATCCAAACTCGGTGACGTGAGAGTCAACGCCGCATGCGCGTTACCAACCGCAAGCCCCGCGATTCCAGCAAAAGCTAACACCTTCGCACTTTTGATTAAATTGTTCATGTCGATAGTAGATTTGTGACCTGGGGGCGGTTCGCGGATCCGGTACACGAGCTGTTGAGCATTTTCAACCCAGACTGCGAAAAATCATCAAAACTCCCGTCACATAACTTATTGAGGCTAAACAATCCGCTACGCCCCCCCTCTCCGACCATCCACCCAAGACACAAAAAGCCCTGCGGGTTCCGAAGATTCCCGCAGGGCTTTGTAAAAAGATCTGGTCGGCGATTCCTAGCTGCGACGCTGACGACGCATCATCAAAAGTGCACCGCCAAGAGCCGCCATCATGGTTCCGGCCGGCTCAGGAACCGCAGACGGAGCGGTACCGTCAGCGGTGATCGGATCGGATGTAGCTCCGATATCAGACCATGGCAACGATCCGTCATACCCGGCACCAACGCCACCAAGGTCCTGGTTGAAGCTGTTGCCCTGCTCCGAGGTACCCACCACGTAGCGCAGTGCGGTGTTCTGATCGACCGTAATTCCAAGGTCACCGAGGGTCGAAACCAAGGTCGCGAAATCAATGGCGAACGAGAGGTAATAGTCCACAGCTCCCTTGCTCTGCCCGTCCAAATCGAGCGGTGCGCCGTCAGGCACGTCGGCCGTCGTGATGGCACGCCAGTCATAATCCACACCATTCGTGTCGAGAGCGGAGCCCCCGAGGAAATCCCCGAAGCCCTGCGACTTCAACGAGTCGTTGGTGGTGATCGGCCCGGTAGGGCGCCAGATACCAACCTTCTTGTTGGCATCCGCTCCGGAGAAGTTCACCCCGACGAACAAATCCAACGAACCATCACCCGTCGCATCAATACCCGCGAACAATGCACCGTTGTACCCCGCACTCCCCTGGTCCGATCCCAAACGGAAACGGAATGCCAAGGTACCGTCGGTCAACGATTCGGTACCACCGTCATCAAACTGCGTGAGGAAGAACGGGTTGGTCGTATCACTCACCAAGTCGGCCTCAGACTGACCGGTTTGCTGGTCGATTACAGGCTCGCCGTTCTCGTAGGGCACTACGGTCCAGCTCTCATCCATGCTCGACGACGTCAGCGTCAATGCAGCCTGGGCGCTGCCCATCGAAAGGGCTGCAAGAGCGAGAACTAAGTGGGTTGGTTTCATGGCGCTGAAATTCGTCATGCTGATAATAAATTTGTCTCCTAGGACAGTGTTTGGGTGTTCATACAGGCATTGTTGAGGTTTCTCAACCTAATACATGAATTGAAACCAAAAAAAGTTTTTCAAGCCCTTCACGCTTAACAAAATCGACACCTTATCACTTAAGGCATCTTAACTAAAATTCGCCTATTGAGGCCCCTTGCGGGCATTCGGGATTCAGCCCTGCCAGCAGCACTGACAAATCCAGTCAGCCCGCTATGATGGCGAGGCGATGATTCTGCGAACCCTCCTCATTCTTCTCATTCTCCCCGCCTGGTCCGACGCGCGCTCACCGGTTCCAGACAACTGCCGCCAACTCGTGGTGGCCATTGCCCCAAACTCCAGCTCCAGCCACGCACGGCTCGCAGTCGCCGAACGGCCGCGCGGCGGTGGACCGTGGCAATGGGTGAGTTCCCCCTCACCCGTCCGGCTCGGCCACGCAGGCCTCGCTTGGGGCCTGGGCTTGCACCCCATTCCCAGGGGCGCACATCTGAAAAAAGAAGGCGACGGCAAAGCGCCATGCGGTGCATTCGCCATCGGCCCTGCTTACGGCACGCTCGCGCCTGCCTCCGTCAAGCGCCGCCCGAACATGCGCTACACCCGGATTGGCGAGGGCGACTTGTGGGTGGAAGACTCGTCATCCCCTCATTACAACCGCCACCTCAAGCTTCCCAACGACCGCCCCGCTCAGAGCGACTGGGAGAAAAAGCAGCAAATGAAGCTCAACGACAATGCCCACAAGCTCAAAGTCTTCATTGCTCACAACGCTCCGCCCAAAGTCGTCCCCAATGCCGGCAGTGCGATCTTCTTCCACATCTGGCGCAATGGCGGCAAACGCGCCACCAGTGGCTGCACGGTGATGCCGGAAGCCAGACTACGCCAACTCATCCAGTGGCTCGACCCGAAGGCCCGACCCGTCTACGTGCTGCTCACTGCAGAGGATTACCGCAGGCTGCAGAAGCAATGGAATCTTCCAGACCCGTTCTAGCGTATCGCATCAACGACCATGCTCAGCCGGACTCCAGCCCCCCGCATCATCCGTCCGATCGCACTCGGGCTCGTGGCGCTGGCAATCCTCGGCAGTCTGCTGCTTCCGACGCATGCCGCGGATCCCCTTTCGAACGAAGCCTCTGGATCCGAGCTCAACCTGACCATGATGCTGATCCAGTTGCTCGGTGGGTTGGCCCTCTTTCTCTTTGGCATGGAGATGATGGGCGATGGCTTGAAGGCGGCCGCCGGCTCGAAGATGAAGGACATTCTGGCACGCTTCACCACGAACCGGGTCAAAGCCGCCATCACCGGAAGCGTGGTCACCGCGCTGATCCAGTCGTCCTCCATCACCACCGTACTGGTGGTGGGCTTTGTCTCCGCCGGGCTGATGAGCCTCACTCAGTCGGTCGGGGTGATCATGGGGGCCAATGTGGGCACCACCATCACGGCACAGATTGTCGCGTTCAAAGTGGAAGAAGCGGCGCTGGCCATGGTCGCGGTTGGCTTTGCCATGATCTTCATCGGCAAGCGCGACCGCATCCATCAGATCGGCCGCATCATCATGGGACTGGGACTTGTCTTCGTAGGGATGGACGTCATGAGCGACGGCATGGCGCCGCTACGCACCTACGAGCCGTTCATCGAACTCATGGCACAGATGCAACAACCAGCACTAGGCATCGTCATCGGCGCCCTTTTCACGGCGCTCGTCCAATCGTCTTCAGCCACCACGGGCATCGTGATCGCGCTCGCCAGCCAGGGAATCCTGCCGCTCAGCGCTGGCATCGCGTTGATCTTCGGCGCGAACATCGGCACCTGTGTCACCGCAATGCTGGCCACTCTGGGCAAGGGGCGCGAAGCCAAGCAGGTCGCATTTGTCCACGTCGTCTTTAACGTGATCGGCGTGCTCATCTGGCTCCGCTTCATCCCTGATTTGGCCTCATTCGTCGAGTCTTTCTCTCCTCCACCCGAACAGGAGGGGCTCAGCCAGCACGAGTTGTTTGCCGCCAGCGTTCCTCGCCAAGTGGCCAATGCCCACGCTGTTTTCAATATCTGCAACACACTCCTACTTCTCCCATTTGCCGGCCTTATCGCCCGCCTCACCCAACGTGTTCTACCACGCAAAGAAGGAGAACTCCTCACTATCAAGTATCTCGACAAGCACGCCCTCGACGTACCGTCCCTCGCACTTCACAGCGCACGTCTTGAGGTGGCCCGGCTCGGCGACCGCGCCCTGCGCATGCTCGACGGCATCCCCGCGCTGATCGTCAAACGCGACCAATCCGTCTTTGCCTGCATCGCCCGCCAACAAGAACAAGTTCAGACTCTGGACCGCGAGATCGCCAACTACATGGCTCACATCCAGTGCGGCGACCTCAGCCAGGAAGAGGCAGCCGAGTACCAATCCATCATGCTCGCCAACAGCTCGTTGGTCGCTATTTGCAACATCATCGCTGACGACACCGTCGAGATCGCCCGCCGTTCGATCTACGACAAATTGCGCACTAGCCAAACCATAACGGAACTCGCGGAGCATCTGATCCCCGCCGTCCGTGACGCCCTCTCCAATGCCGTGCTCTGCGTGCGCTCAAAGGACCCGGCCGATGCTGAACTCGTTCTCGCCGCCAACCATCACGTTAAGCACATCGCCAACGAATGCTTCCGCAGCCACGGTCACCGCTTCGAGTCCCCAGCGGACCTCCCTCTTTTCCGACTCAAGACCAATCTGGTCGACGCCCTGCGCCGCATCTATTCTCACTCGAAAAAGATCGCGTACACGGTGATTCCCGCGCCGGAGCCAAAGGACGCCAGCTCACCCTCCATCGCGAAGCGATGACTTACCGGTTAGCCAGCGGATTCATCCGCTGGTCTGGTCGCTTCAATCAATTCGCGCCGGAGGTGCGGTTTACCTCGCGGATCCTGCCCCCCCAGACTCCTGTACACCGTCCCTACGGGACGCTGCATCCGGGCACTGATGACCGGAGGTTGAAACCTCCGGCTAACCGGTAATCTGTCGCTTCGCGACGAATTGACGACGCCGGAGCCTAATTTAGCTCCATTCGTCTCATGCGCTCTTCTTCAACACGCCATAGCGAGGGCTCACCACGAAGGCCACCGCAAACGCAGCGCCCAGCAACAGGACGATCGTCGGTCCCTGCTCGATGTCGGCCCACCAGCCGATGAAAATTGCCGAAACCGAAACCACCGCGCCGATCACCCCACCGCCCCAAAACAACTTGGAGGTCGCGTTGGTGAACAAAAACATGATCGCCGCCGGAGTCACCAGCAGACCGAGCGCCAGAATGCACCCCACCGCTTGGAGCGAACTGATCAAAATCAGAATCAACAAGCCCATCAGCAAGTAGTTCAACGCACGCACCGGCACCCCGAGAGAAGCCGCCACGTTGGGCTCGAACAACATCATCACCAACGGCCTCTGTAACGCGGTCATCACCGTCAGAGCCACCAACGCAATAATGAACGACACCCAAAGGTCACCATTGCTCATGTGCATGATGCTGCCAAACAACCACTCGGAAAGCTCACTCTGCACGCCGATCCTCCGCAAGATCACAATCCCGCCCGAAAACGCCGCCGTATACAAAATCGCCAGCGCCGAGTCATGGTCGATCCGCGAACCCCGCGACACCGCCAACGACCCCAGACCGACAATCAACGCCGCAATCAACGCCCCAAGGAACGCACTCCAGTCACTCAAGCCCGTGATCAGAATCGCCACTGCAATCCCCGGCAGCAACGCATGGGACAGTGACCCCACTTTCAGCGCATCCCGTCGCAGCACCACAAAAGCACTCGCGTAACCGTTTGTGAACCCGATCAGCAACGCGGCCACAAGCGCCCGCAAGTTGAACTGATGCTGTAACGGCTCGGCAAGCCAATCGATAAACTCATTCATCATCGTGTCAGGTCGTCAAATCAGAGGGTCGCCCCATTTGCCACCCCAGCCGGGTGATGTTTTGCAGCCTCGTTAAAGGCGGCCTCCAGATCAGGCGTCAACCGCAACTGCCCGCCGTACGCCTTGCGAATGTTGTCCCAAGTGAATGTCTCGCTCACTTGCCCGAACGCGACCTGCTCACGCGCCACAATCAGCACCTCATCGAAAATATCAGGAACGGTTGCCAACTCGTGGTGCGATGCCACGACGAGGCGACCCTCGCCCGCCAAGCGCTTGAGCACCTCGATCAACCCCTCAGCCGCCGGCCTGTCCAGCCCGGTGAAGGGCTCGTCCAACAACAGCACATGAGCCTGCTGGGCCAACGCCCGCGCAATGAACGCCCGCTGCTGCTGCCCTCCGGAAAGCTCACTGATCTGACGGTCCGCCAAATCTTCCAAATGCATTTGCTCGATCGCTTCGGCCACCATGCGATCATCGTCCTTGCGGAACGAACGCCACCACCCCGTCTGCGGGTAGCGCCCCATTTCCACCACACCACGCACCGTGATCGGAAACGACCAATCGATTTGTTCGCGCTGCGGCAGATACGCGATTTCACGGCTCCATTTTGCCACTTGGGCACCCCGCCAGAGCACCTCGCCGGAAGCAGGCGTCATCAGTCCGGCAATCGTCTTGAGCAAGGTGGACTTACCGGCGCCATTGGGACCAACCAGCGCGACACAGTTACCGCACGAGCTCGCCAGGCTGACATCACTCAGCGCGCGGTGTTCACGATAGTTCACACACAGACCATTCACCACCAGCTCGTGGTGATGACCGCAGTGCGCACAATTGTCATGGGTTTCGTGACTCATCAAATTCGCTGGTTAATTCTCCTCCTCCGGCACCGCAATGCGTACACGCTCATCCGCGAAGCCTGCCACCCGCAGCATCACCCCCTGCTTCTCCGCACCTGCAGGAAGAACCGCCACCTCCACCGCACTCTCGGGCGCACCCTCGACAGCGGCAAAGTCCGCCTCTACATCAAACACCCACTCGTCGGAAGCACCGACCATCTCGATCGCCACCACTTCCTCCTGCAGCCCATCCTCCTCGAAGACCAAGCGCGCCAATTCATTGCCATCCTGACGCACGACCACTTGAGCCGGAGTGTGGGAAACCCAAACCAACAACTCGGCAGACTCCAAGTCCACCTCCGTCGGGTCAGCGCCCCCGTCGGCCACCGCCACCGCAGGATCAGTCGAGGTCAACCGCCAAACCGGCACCGCAATCAGGCCAAGGCCAACGGCCACGAGCAATGTGAGAAACAAAGGAGACGTGCGCATGGATCAGTCGAATTTCGTCGCAATTACTCACCCAGCCCGTCGGCGATCGCTTCCACATTGTGGCGGATCATCGCTACAAAGCTCGACGCACCGTCGGCAATCAGCGGCTCGCCCAACTTCACGCCTGTCTCCCGCTGCAGGGAAATCACTCCTTTGTTGCGCCCGCCCCGCTCGGGGAACACGGCAGCCACCCCTTCCTCACGCAAAATTTTCGAAGCCGCCGCCAAATCTTTGGCGGTCGCATCCTGCTCTGGGTTCAATCCTTGCACCGCTACCACCTCAAAGCCGAACTCCTTGGCAAAATAACCAAATGCTGTGTGCGCCGTTACCAACTTGCGCTTGTCGCGCGGCACCACCGCCAGTTGCTTCGATGCCCAAGCCTTCAGCTGACGCAGCTCGGCAGCGTACTTCGCTGCATTCTTCTTGTACTCGGCTTTGCCCGCGGGATCGACCTTGCCGAATGCCGCAGCCACAATCCTAGCTGCACGCTCGGTGTGCCCGATGCTGTGCCACCAATGCGGGTCCACCCCGCCGGCACCGTGAGTCGGACAGCAGGCATAAATCGACTCATCCCCCACCCGCAGCGACGGGATCTTCCGCCCGACCTCCACCACCTCCGGACCGTCCGCCCCCAAAGTGTCACGCAACGCTCCAAGGCTCGTCTCCATCCCCTTGCCAGCCGCCAACACCAGCGCCGACGACTGAATCATCTGCATGTCCGAAGGACGCAGCTCCAAGTGGTGTGGGTTCCGGTCCTCGCCCACCAAATCAATCACCTCCACACGAGTACCGCCAACCTTGCCCGCCAAGTCCGCCATCAACGGATGCAGCGCAGTCACGCGCATCGCCGGCTCGGCCGCCACCAGGCCGACCAGCCACATCGCCACCAGCCCGATCCAGGCGGTTGCCCATCTTTTCTGCGCAGGTTGATTCGTCATGCGCCCAGCTTAGCGCAAAGAATCCACTAATGCAAATATCTTGCAACAAGAGCCGCCAGTGCGCCAACAGCCCCGATCTTGAGCGTAAAAACACGGATCACCCAATCTCCCACCAGCCCCCCATCGGTTCCGACAAGGTGACCGTTCATTGGGTATTATTCCTGAATCACTTTGGACACCGTCTCAGCAATCACCTTCGCCCCGTCGGCGTTCGGGTGGATGTGATCAGGGAACCACTCCGGATGTCCTGCCAGAGGTTTCGCCATATCAATCAACGTCACCTGCTCGGCAGCCGCCGCCTTGGCGATCGCTTGGTTGATCTCCTCCACACCTGGATCTCCGAAGAACTTCTGACCGGGAAAGAGTGGAGCCAACGGCCCCCAAACCAGCACCCTCGGATAGGTGTTCAGCGCCTTGTACTGCTGCAGCAACTCGCGGTAGTCGCCAACGAAGTCGTCCTTCCCGAACTTCTTCCAGTCCATGATATCGTTAATGCCCAAATTGCAGATCACAATGTGAGGTTCGAACTTCAGGGCATCCTGATGTTCCTTCATGAACAGAAACGCCCGCTTCTGTTTTCCACGCATCGACTTCTTCACCACGCCCCGCCCCGGATTTCCAAAGTTGCGCACCTCGTAACGATCTCCGAGCAACTTCTGCAACCGGGCCGGATAGCTATTCTCGCCCCGATTGGCAATTCCCGAGCCAAAAGTGATGCTGTCTCCGATACACGCCACGCGGATCACATCACGCTTTGGGGCTGTCTTTGCACGCTTCACCTGACCGCGCTCGACATTTCCGCTCGGCTTCACGTCGTCCCAGTCATCGGTACGGAACGGGCTCGCTGGTAGCCCGGCCTCATTGACCAAATTACAGACCGGATCGTTCGCCCAGCCATAGCGCACCGCGATAGGGTCCCGCACTTCGGGGCTCGCCACTTCGATATAGCCGTTGCTAACCCGCGCCGCAGCCGGATGCCAGACTTTGTCCCGCCCCGCAATCTCGAAGCCAACCAAATCCCCACCATCCGCAGCTCGCATCCCCTGGCTGAACTCGAAATCGATAAACCCTCGCCCGTTCTTGAACACACTGCGCTTGTACAGCGGGCCATTGGCGACCACGTCCTCGCCATAGGTCATTGAGAGAGCCAACAAAGCCAGCCTCTCACCCACCGGCTTTTTGTTGCGCGGGTGCACGTCGGTCGGATGCCCCACGTCGATCGCTACGGCCATCCCCACATTGTCCAGCCGACGCGTAGCCTCCAACTGTGCCTCACGGAATGGTGCCCACGGCCGGTTCAAGCCAGGCAACTGCACATGATACACGGGCAACTTGTCGTTCTTCCATGCCGCGCGCCATGCCCGCACCAGCACTTCAAACTTGTCCCGGTTCACTTCAACCGGCACCGGCGCACCACCTCCTCCATCGACTGTGGCATTCGATTCCCCCTGATACCAGAGCACGCCCTTCACAGGCAGTGGCAGAAAGCGGGCAACCCCAGCATCCCAGAGAAAATGGGGAGCGAATGGATGCGGCGGAGACTTCTTCTTCAGCTGTGGATCTGCCAACCAGTGCGCCACATTGTGAGCCGCGCGCTGCCGACACCATTGAGGATAGTCTTCGTTCTTGAACCAATCGCCAAGGAAGTCCCGCAGCAGCGGTGAGCGCTCCATGGCTTCGCGCGGGATATGCGCTTCGATCGGCGATCCACCCACCGCGAAATGCACCACCCCGATCGGCACGTCGACCGACTCGCGCAAACGCCGCGCGAAATGATAACCCACCCCGGAGAACCCCGGCACCACCTTCGATGTTGCCGCCTGCCAACCCGGTGCCTGGTAATAGGTCTCGATCGTCATCTTCTTCAAGAAATCCACCGAGTACTTCTGCCCGCCCGGATGCAGGGTTCCCTCATAATTCAAAACCCGGATCGCAGTATCATCGGCAGCCGCTGCGGCTTCGCGCCCCCCCGTGCAATCCTTCAACCTCCACCGCATGTTGGACTGCCCGGTTGCGACCCATACGTCGCCAACCAATACATCCTGCAGCACCAGCTCCCCGCTGGAGCCCACCACTTTCAACTCGCCCCCCTGGGCAGCCGCTGGCATCGGCTCCAACGCCACACGCCACTTTCCGTCCTGATCCGCCCGACCAGCCACCTGCTGCCCGCCAAACGTCACCGTCACTTTCTCCCTAGGGGCCGCAGTCCCCCAGACCGGAATCCCGGCATCCCGCTGCAACACCATGTGGCTGGAAAATGGCGCTGCGAGTTCCAACGCGGACACGCCCACCACACCGGCAAACACCAGCACCAAAAAGTAAATCCATTTCAATTGGTTCATCACACAGTATTCAACGGGATCCCCCCGAAAAAACAATCGCCCACACGCATGGTTCAAGTTGGCACCATTGAGATCCACCTCGACCTCAGCCCCCAATCATGATTGAAACTTGCGCCCATGCGCCCCATCCAGCAAAGTGGGCGCTGCTCAATTCGAGCATTTGCTACTGTCATGAGATCCATCCGCATCATCAACGGCGTCCGCGCCGCCTTCATGCTTCTTTGTTTTTGGCTTGGAGGAGTGATGGCTCTAGGCATCGAGGAATCCTTCCTCCTCGGAGCAACGGTTGGTGGCTTCATCGCCTCGATCTTTGTCGCCGTGGAAATCCTCGCCTCCAACTGGAGTATCCGCGGGTTCACCACCGGCACCTTTGGTCTGCTGATCGGCATCTTCTGCGCCTGGCTGGTCACTCGTATCGATATCTTCGAATTCGACTGGATCGACGGCATCCCCTACGGCGACGAAATCCCCATCATCTACAAGCTCTCGATCTACTTTGGACTCGGCTACATCGGCACCAGCCTCGCAGTCCGCAGCAACCGCGATGAATTCTCATTCATCGTCCCCTACATGCGCTTCCGCCAGGAAGGCCTGCAGGAATACCCCACAATCCTCGACAGCAACATCCTGATCGACGGACGCATCCGCCAACTCGTCAAAATCAAGTTCATCAACGGTCCATTCGTCGTCCCGCGCTTCGTGCTCGACGAACTGCAGCTCCTCGCCGATTCCACCAACCCGGCCCGCCGCGAGCGCGGCAAACGCGGACTCAACATGGTCTCGGAGCTCCAAGACGCCCACGAGGTCGAAGTCAACGTTCACGACGACTACATCGACAACAAACGGCTCCCCGTGGACACCCGTCTGATTCAGATCGCCCGCCGCCTCAGCGCACGCCTGATGACCAACGACGTCAACCTGGCCCAGGTCGCGAAAGTCCAGATGGTCCCGGTGCTCAACCTCAATGAGCTCGCCAATGCGATGCGCCCGCAGTTGCTCATCGGCGACACCATCGAACTCGAGCTCACAAAGCCCGGCAAAGACGCCCACCAAGCCGTCGGATATTTGGAAGACGGCACCATGATTGTGGTCAACCACGCCAGCCAGTTCATCGGCCAATCCGTCGAAGTTCTCGTCTCCTCGACCATCCAGACCTCATCCGGGCGCCTCACCTTCGGCGAACTCGCCAAGCCGGAAGACGACAGCAAATAAGCCAGCCCCCCCCTCTGCACGGTTGCCAGTGGATCGCTCCGCTCCGATTGGGATTTGGATAACGAACTAGCCGCCGCCTGCCAGTGCTCCGGCAACGATTTTCCTGAAAAGGAAACGCACTTCCTAGGGGGCGCCACATCGCATCATGCACCCGCAGCGCGGGCGGGACGGCATTCCTGCCGTCGATGTGTGACTCCGCAGTTCCTCTAAATCCCCAATCCCACGCAAAGCTCGGGCGACCGGAGACCACGGCCTACCCGGCAACGAGGCGCACTACGTTCCGATCCGGATTGGGATAACGATAAGGATAAAGACGGCAACAGCGACTCCACGCCAACGCACCAAGCCCCAGCCCGTCCCTGAAAGGGAACCGCAAACCAGCCCAGGGTGACGGGAGCCTCAGGCGACCCCACCCTGGGTTAACGGACCGTCCACCACCCCGGCCGAGCGAACGGTTCCACCACACCAACAAACCCGTCCGACGGCCGCCGATCCGGTAGTGTGCCAAAGCTTCTGCAAAAAGGGTCATGATGATTGATTAGGTTTTTAACAAAACAAGAACCCCTAATCGTCACACCATGACCCCACGACCAGATAAGACCACAACGCCGCAGTTGAAAAGTATTCTTGCCGAGCAGGAAGATTTTCTGAGGCCCTTGGTTCAGAAATTGATGCAGGAGATGCTCGAAGAAGAAATGAACGAGACACTCCAGGCGGTAAAATCAGAACGCAGCGACAGACGCCGAGGTTATCGCAGCGGCAGTTATCAACGCAGTCTCCTGACACGGGTAGGAAGGATCGAGCTGCGCGTTCCTCAAGATCGCGACGGACTCTTCAGCACCGAGATCTTCGATCGCTATCAACGCAGCGAGAAGGCTTTGGTAAGCACCCTGATCGAAATGTACGTGCAGGGCGTCTCGACACGTAAAGTCGCGCAGATCACCGAGGAGCTCTGTGGTCACCGAGTTAGCGCCAGTGTGGTAAGCAGGCTGAACAAAACGTTGGATGAAGAGCTTGAGAACTTCGCCCGACGCAAGCTCAGCCATGCCTATCCCTATCTCATCCTGGATGCCCGGTACGAAAAGGTTCGGGAGAACGGCGTGGTGCGCAGCCAGGCTGTGTTGATCGCCATTGGCATCAGTTGGGATGGGCGACGGGAGGTCCTTGCGACCGAGCTCGATCAAAGGGAAAGCGGAAGCAGCTGGAAGAACTTCCTACTTCAACTCAAGCAACGCGGACTGACGGGTGTTGAGTTCTGCGTGACTGATAACCATGCCGGCCTGCGACGAGCTATCAGCGAAGTGCTTCCCGAGGCGCTATGGCAACGCTGCTACGTCCACTTCCTTCGCAACGCTCTTGATCATCTACCTCGCAAGCATGACGACGACTGCTGCACTGAGCTGCGCTGGATCTATGACCGTCGAGACATCAATGAAGCGCGTCAGGATCTGCGGGCATGGTTGGCGAAGTGGGGAGGCAAATACCACAAGCTCTGTGACTGGGTCGAAAGTGAGATCGAAGAAACGCTTACCTTTTATCGACTTCCCAGAGAGCATCACAAGCATCTCAAAAGTACGAATATGCTCGAGCGACTCAATGAGGAGATTAAGCGTCGTACGCACATTATCCGAACCTTCCCCAACAAGGCTGCAGCCCAACGTTTAATCCGGGCTGTCACGCATCAAGTCCATGAGCAGTGGATCGATCAACACCGCTACCTGAACATGGATCACCTCAAAGAAGCCCAAAAGCTCAGCCTTACTTCAAATCAAACGTCCGCAGCCTGATCATCATCCTTCAAAGCCCTTTTTGCAGAACTTGACGTACATAACCGCCGATCCTGCGCCGATACAACGCCCCGATTAGGATATCGATAAGAAGCCTCGCCTCGCATGGGTGGCAGTGGACGGCCCACTCCGATCAGGATTTAGATAACGATAAGGATAAAGACCAGCCGCCCTACCGCGACGAACCGCCTTTATCCACACAAAAAAGGCAAGGTGCCGATGCCACTGGGGCGCCAACACCTTGCCAACCATATACAACCAAATTTTTAGAGTCCCCGCCGGACCTTTGCGTGTACCGGCGGAGACTGAAGCTCAAGGCTTACTCGAACTCTTCGCTGACGAGGGTCTCGTGATCGATGAGCTTCTGGTAGTCTTCGATCGAGCCGCCGTTCAAGCAGGTTTCGATAATCTCGCGCCCCACTGGGTGCAGGTCCTCGTGGAGGAACTGGCGGATCTCCTGGTGGAAGAAGTCGCGCAGGATCTCAGCACCCTTGTCGTAGGCCTCGGTGCCAACCTCTGGCTGCTTCTCCACGGTGAAGAACCAGCTGCCAAGTGGGCGACCTTCGATGAGGATCGACTTCGGAGTCCAGCCGAGGAGTGGGCAACGCGACTCACTGAGCTGCGAGCGCTTGAAGTTCGCACCACCGCGGCGGGCAAGAAGCTCACGGGTGATCCACTGCGGGATGAAGCCAACGTTCCAGGAACCAACGTGCTGGTTAGGAATCAGCACGTAGCGCACTGCCGGAGTTTCCATGATCTGCTCAAGCAAGAGGTTTGCCTGGTCGACACGGCGTCCGGTAGCGAACGGCCAGTACGATCCCACACCCTCACTCGACATGCCACCGGTGTCCACGATACTTGGGTTCGCGTGGCCACGTGGTGCCACCAAGCGCCACAGCCAAGCGAGTGCTGGCGGAAGCAGGTGGAACATACCGAGGATGCCGTAGGTCGGATCTTCCTTGGTGCAAGGCGGGCAACGCACACCGAACGAGCGGATGTCGACGTTAATCTTACCAGGGTGAATGTCTGGCACGGTGCCGCGAGGAACGACCACACGTGGGTTCGGGCATGGCTTGCCTGGCTCGTCTTCGATGTGCTCCCAGATCAAAGCGGTGCTGCCTGGATTTGCATCGATGTTGAGGAAAAGGAGCGGCTTGCTCGGAGTCACGGTGAGGCGCTCGAGGTGTGGATCCACGCCGTACTTGTCGATGTGGTTCACACGGACGAACCATGCAGCTTCCGCGTCAGCAACGGTCAGCTTGCCTTTGCCATTTTCTTCCGGTGGGTAGCAGGCGGCCATGTCGTCGGTGACAGGGCTGAGCGAGCAGGAGCTCGGAAGCGAGAGGAAACGCTGTTCACCCGAGATGATGTTGGTACCAACCTTGAGTGTGTTGTTGGCCTCACGGTGAACCGGCTCGAGCATTTCACTCTTACCACCACCGGATGCACCCTCGTGGGAGATGACCACGCTGTTCTCGTAAGGAGTGACCACGCGCACGGTCGAGCAGTGCATGGTGATCCACTTTTCTTCCTCACCGATGTTGAGAAGCACACCGTAGATACCCTTCTTGGCCGATGGCCCTGGGTACAGGTTGTAAGCGAAGAGCTCGTGGAGACCCGGTGTACGGTTGTGAACCACGACCTGCTTGCCGTCGAGATGGGTGTGACGGAATGGTGGGGCAACGTAAATCACTGCACGCACGTCGAAGTCTTCCGGTACTTCGTTGGAAGGAAGCATCCCCTGAAGGAGTGCGAGACCGTAGGCGAAGAAGCCTGCGTTTGCTGGAGCAATCACGAGAGCGCCGACGCCCTTGCCGTGGATACCAGCCTGGAATGGGAAGATCGCGAGATCCTGTCCCTTGAGCCATTCGAAGGTCTCATCGCGCATACCGTCGAACTCTTTGCCGAAACGCTCGGAGAAAGTCGGCTTGTCGGTAGGCAGCTTGTCACCGATGACCATGCAGTCCGGGTCACGGCGGCGCATGTACGGCTCAACGTAGTTGGCCGAGATGCCGTTCTTCACTTTGCATGCACGTGCTTCGAGAACCATCCCCTTGCCAGGAACCTCGTAGGCGACATCGTGCCAGCCTTCCGCGTCAGCATCGCGAACGGCAAGTTCGGCGAGCTGTTCTTCACTTTCAGCAACCGTCACGGACGGGGCTGCAGCCAATACGTCGAACGCTTCTTTCGGAATCGAATAAGGCAGCGTTGACGGGTCAAATGATGCTGTTGTTGTGTTACTCATAAGCATGTGATTGTCGTGGGTGACGAGTCTCTATCGTCTAGCTGACAGGACCAGTCAAAAGAATCGGAGTTCGCTGATTCGGGCTATCCAAAAATCCAAGCCGCGACTCAATCAGCGGCATAGATGACGCAAAATTCGTGATTTTAATATCGTTTTTTCGAACGCCTAAAAAGCTCGAATCCACGCTAATTCACCAATCCCCCGCGATGGTAACATCCATTCGTGCAAATTCCGTCACACGCTGGGCCGCCCTATGCCCCTCCATGCCACCCGCCGCTAATCCCGACAATCTATCGGCTGATAATGGACATCCCCTGAATCCCGCCGAATCTTATCTCCCGGCTGTCGACAGTCGTACCGACGGTAATCAGCCCCGCATTCTCGCGGTCAGCATTTTGGCAGAGCTCGGAATAAAGACCGCCCCCCCATTGCGCACCTTCACCCTTTTTACTATGAACCTGAAGCACCTCGTCATCCCATCTCTGGCGATCGGCATCTGCTCCCATGCAGGCGCCATCGATTACCCGGGCACCAAGCCAACCGATGCCAAAGCACAGGCTGCGGAAAGCGCCTTCACATTGGAAAACAACTTGCTCAGCGCCACCTGGACGGTGAGCGACGGCAAAGTCACCGGCCCCAACCTCACCAACAAAGAAACCGGTGAGGTCTTCACCTCTGGCGATTCGCTCTTCTCCCTCGCCACCAAGCCACAGGCGCAAGACCCGGACCGCATCTACGTCGGCATGCGCAAAACCGCCGACGAAATCCAGGCTGTCCTTTCCAACGACGGCAAAAACTGGGAAAGCATCGGCAGCTTCCCGTTGAGCGAACTCCCTGGCAAACTCAAAGCCGTCCGCATCGGCAAAACCAGCAGTAATGGCGGCGACAACGATTACGCAGACGCCGGCGCCATGGGCGTGTGTGAGATCCAGGAAGTCCAGGTGCGCAACGAAGCCGGCACTATCAACGACCTGACCGCCAAACCGTCGTCCATCCACAAATCATCGCGCGAAGGCACGTCACTTGAGATCGCCAACGAGCAGATCACCATCAACGCCAACGCCAACAGCGCCACCTTCGCTGAGTACGAGACACCAGCCGACTGGACCTTGCTCTCGTGCAAGATCAAAAAAGGCTCGGACAAAGGCATGAGCTGGGGCCCAGGCATCACACTGCGCTTCGACGACGGATCGTTCGCCCTACTCAACATTCGTGAAAAAGGGCAGTTCACCCTCCAAGGCCCGGGCGGCGAACGCCTCGTAAACAAAGAAGTCACCCCGTCGCTTACCTGCGACCTGACCTCGAACGCCTTTACCCTTAAGGGAGAGGTCCAGCACAAGGACACCGAAGACGGCCAGCTCATCGGCGCCACCTTCGCCAACGCAGACAGCGGCATCCACGTGCGCTGGTCCGCCGAGCTCCTCGACGGCTCGAACTACGTGCGCCAGAACTACACCATCGCCAGCAACTCGGAGATCACCATCCACGGCTTGGAGTTCATCAGTGGCAGCGCGGACGGAGCGAAGCAGATCGGAACCGTCCCAGGCAGCCCGGTAGCGAGCAGCTCCCTCTTCTTCGGGGTGGAAATGCCATTCACTGCCAACTACTTCAGCCCTGATGGGTTCCGCAGTGGATTCCCGTGCAACCTCCCTCTGAAGGAAGGCGTCAAATACGACTTCGCCTCGGTCATCGGTGTCTATCCGGAAGACCAACTGCGCCGCGCCTTCGCCTACTACATGGAGCGCGAGCGCTCAACCCCATACCATCAGTTCCTCCATTACAACTGCTGGTATGACCTCGGTCTCAACCCAACCCGCGAGACCTTCTCCCAAGTGATCAAAGACTACCACCGCGAGCTCACGGTGGAGCGCGGCGTCAAAGTCGACTCGTTTGTCATGGACGACGGCTGGGACGACTACAATGCCGGGCTCTGGGAGTACAACCGCCAGAAGTTCCCGAATGGGTTCGACGAAGTCTCGAAGCTCGCACGCGAAGCCGACAGCAACCTCGGTGTCTGGATCTCGCCACTCGGAGGTTACTCCGGTGCCACCGAGCGCACCGAGCACGCCAAGAAAATGGGCCTCATCGAGTCGACCATGGACCTCTCGCAGCCGGGCTACTACAAGTGGTTCTACGAGAAGTGCCTCGGCTTCATGAAGGACCACGGCGTGAACTACTACAAGTGGGACAAAGCCGGCAGCGGCGTATCCCCTCACTTCATGGCGTTGATCCAGTGCGGACGCGAACTCAAAC
The DNA here is from genome assembly GCF_010681825.2 of Sulfuriroseicoccus oceanibius. Taxonomy (NCBI): domain Bacteria; kingdom Pseudomonadati; phylum Verrucomicrobiota; class Verrucomicrobiia; order Verrucomicrobiales; family Verrucomicrobiaceae; genus Sulfuriroseicoccus; species Sulfuriroseicoccus oceanibius. The sequence continues at coordinate 27,461 of NZ_CP066776.1, forward strand.
AGCACGATCCCAAGCTCTTCATCAACGTGACCGTCGGCACGTGGCCATCGCCATTCTGGCTCAACCACATCGACTGCACGTGGCGCACTGGCACCGGTGACGTGGCGTGGATGGGCGTGGGCGACGAGCGCGAGCAATGGCTCACCTTCCGCGACTGGGGATGCTACGAGAAGTTCGTCAAACCTGCACCGCTCTACCCATTGAACTCTGTGATGCACCACGGACTCGTGGCCGGCCCGCACTTCCAAGGCGCCAAGGTCATGAAAGCCGGCGTCAAGATGAAGAACGCCGCCCGCTCGTACTTCGGTACCGGTGCCAACCTGCTCGAATTGTACCTCACCCCATCAGTGATGACCGAGCAAGCCTGGGACGAAGTCGCCGAAGCCGCCAAGTGGGCAAAAGCCAATGAAGAGATCCTCGTCGACAGCCATTGGGTCGGCGGCGACCCACTCAAACTCGGCGTCTACGGTTGGGCCTCGTGGAGCCCGGAAAAGAGCATCATCACCCTCCGCAACTCGTCGGATCAGCCTCGCGAACTCACCATCGACATCGCCCAAGCTCTCGAAGTGCCAAAAGGCTATGCTGTGAAGTTCAACGCCAAGAACGCCTACCCTGACCAAACCTATCAGGAAGGTGAAATCAGCGGAGAGACCACCTTCAAACTCGAAGGCTTCGAGGTGCTCTGCCTCGAACTCATCCCTGTGAAGTAATACTCAGCCAAACAAAAGCGCCCCGGCCAGCATCTCGCTGACCGGGGCGCTTTTTTGTCGATTGTTCTATCGCTCAAGAATCTCGATCTCGTAGCCATCCGGGTCTGTCACGAACGCCATCTTGCGCCCACCGGTGGTGAACTTCTCACGCCAACCACTCGGCCAGATCTCGATCCCTTCGTTCTCCAGACGATCGCAGTAGCTCACGATGTCCTCGACGCCCACTGCCGTGTGCATCAGGTCCTCAGGCACGGCGACTTCGTAGTCCGGCGACCAGCAGAGCTCAAGCAGATGGTCGTTGCCGGGCAGACTCAAGAAGGCCAGCTTGTTGCCGGCTGGCGAATCCTTGCGATCCCCCAACTCAAAGCCAAGCTGCTGGTAAAACGCGATCGTGCGGTCCAAATCCGCGACTCGAATACGGGTATGAAGAAACTTGATCATGCCTGCATTAACCGCCGCCTCTGAGATTCCGTCAACGATTATCCCCGGATCGCCGCCCACCACGCCGTGTACCATTTAAAAGCTCACCTTGTCGTACCCCGTGAGGATCGGGGCCTCACATCGACGACTTTGGCAGCCAGGAGATGACTCTGAGCGATCGAGAGCGTCGCGAAGCGACAGATCACCGGTTAGCCGGAGGTTTCAACCTCCGGATCCCTGTGCATGAATGAGGCGTCCCGTAGGGACGGTTTACAGGAGTCAGGGGATCACCTCGATAAACTGCACCTCCGGCGCGAGTTGATTGGAGCGCCTTCACCATTGGACGAATCCGTCGGCATCGATGCTCGCACCTGGCCCCGCTCAACAATACCCTCCGCTCCACCGCCAATTTGGCCATTCACTTGGCCTCAGTTCACCAGCACCGCACGATAGCGCACCGAGTTGTCGCGCACCTTCTGCATTGCCGTGTTCACATCGGCCATCGCAAACTCCTCAATCACCGGAGCGACGCCGCATTGATCACTCACCCGCAGCATGTCGCGAATCTCCGCACGACCACCAATCGGGCTCGACATGATCCGCCGACGCTTCACCAGCATCGGGAACAACGGCACACTCAACGGCTCGTCCGGCACTCCTACAAAGCTCATCGTTCCATCGGACTTCAAAAGGTTGAGATACAATTCCACCTGCAATGCCTTCGGCACCGTGCTCACGATCAAATCCAACGGCTTGCCCTGGTAGTTCTCCAACGCCCCCTCCTCGCGTACGTTGACCGCGCTGGAAGCCCCATAACTGGCCGCCTCCTCCGCCTTGTCCGGGCTGGTGGTAAATGCCACCACCTCGTTGCCCAACGCACTGGCAAACTTCACCGCCATGTGCCCGAGCCCGCCAATTCCAACAACGCCAACGCGCTGGCCACCGATCATTCCAGCATGCCGCAACGCGGAGTACACCGTGATCCCACCGCACATCAATGGCCCGGCAAAACGTGATTCCACCCCATCCGGCAACGGAAACGCAAAGCGCCCGTCCACGATCAAGTGGTCGGCAAACCCACCAAAGCCATCGCCGATCACACTCTTGGTTTGGTCGCACATGTTCTCATTGCCACTGACGCACTCGTCACACTCGAGGCATGCCGATCGCTGCCAGCCCACGCCCACGCGGTCGCCCGCCTTCAGGTGGGAGATTGCTCCGCCCACTTCCACCACCTCGCCGACCACCTCATGGCCGGGCACCAGCGGGTACTGGCTCATCCCCCAATCGTTGTCGATCATGTGCACATCACTGTGGCAGATTCCACAATGCGTGACTTTGATCACAATGTCCGTCGTTCCGTTCGGCTCGGCATCGATCGACTTGAATTCCAGTGAGGATCCAACAGAAGTAGCAGCGTAGGTTTTCAGATTCATGGTAGTGGGTCAGCGTAGGTTGCCACACGCTACGTTTAGGAATCTCCGCTGGGCGCGGGATAATCCCATTCCTCCTACCTACTCGCTCCCCGCTACAAAAAAAAGACCCGCCACCCACCGGTCCGGAGACCATTGGCAGATGACGGGTGACAACCAAAAGGTTCTAAAGAATACGGCCTAGGTCGGCTCTTCACCACGGGCCATCACCACCTTACCGGTGCGGACGGTCTCCACGACGTCGAACTTCATCAGCATGCGCAATGCCGCGTCGATCTTCTCTGTGTTGCCTGGGATCATCGCCACCATCGACTCCATGGTCATGTCGACCACTTTGCCGTTGAAATGCTCGATGACCTGCAGCGCCTCGGTGCGATCGTCGGATCCGACGCGCATCTTCACGAGGATCAACTCCTTCACCACCGAGTCACTCGAATCGTGCTCGGAGCAGTGAATGACGTCGATCAACTTGTTCACTTGGCGGATGATCTGATCGAGGATTGCCGGGTCACCGGACACCCCGATGGTCATGCGGGAAAAGCGCGAGTCACGCCCCTGCGACACCACCAGCGAGTCGATATTGTAACCGCGGCGCGAGAACACCTGCGCAATACGCGCAAGCACACCCGGCTCGTTGCTGACGTGAACCGACAACGTGTGCCCACCTTCGTGGACCGCTGGCGGAACGTTTTTGGAATCTGTTGTGATAATCTGACCTTGGGTCATGGGAATCAAAAGTGTTGAGAGTTGAGGTAAGGCCGCTCACATCCGAGCGGCCAATGGTGCGCGGCAGGCGGGGAGAATCACTCCACTCACCTCCGCGCGTCGCATATTGGCTTAGGTCGAGCCGGTTGGCTTGGCCATCTTGTGCTTCGGTGGCTCGATCAGCATGTCTTCCAATGCAGCACCCGCCGGAATCATCGGGAACACATTCTCTTTCTTAATGCACTCCGCGTTGATCAGAACCGGCACGTCGTTGATCTCCATCGCCTTCTCCAACACTTTGCGCACGTCCGCAGGACGACGAATGTTGAACGCCTTGGCGCCATACGCCTCAGCCAGCTTCACAAAGTCCGGGTTGCCCTCAAGATCCACGCCGCTCTCACGGTCGTCGAAGAACAACTCCTGCCACTGACGCACCATGCCCAGGTAGTGGTTGTTGAGCACAATAATCTTCACCGGCAGCTTGTGAATCATCGCGGTCGACAGCTCGAACAAAGTCATCTGGAAACCACCGTCACCCACAATCGCGCAAACCGGAACATCCGGAGCCGCAAACTGAGCACCAATCGCCGCAGGGAAACCAAAGCCCATCGTGCCCGCACCACCGGAGCTGATCCAGTAGTTTGGAACGCGTGTCTTGTAGAACTGCGCAGCCCACATCTGGTGCTGGCCCACGTCAGTCGTCACAATCGCCTTGCCTTCGGTCACCTTGTAAAGCTCGTCGATGACCTGCTGCATGCGCAGACCACCCTGCTTGCGGTAGCTCAATGGATACTTCTTCTTGTAGCCGTCCAATGTGTTGAGCCATGCCTCGGTCGGGCAAGCCGCCACGTGCTTGGCGAGCTCTTGAATAGCCACCTTGGCGTCAGCCACCACGTGCACGTCCGCCTTGATCATCTTGTCCATCTCCGAATTGTCGATGTCGATGTGGATGATCTTCGCGTCCTTGGCGAACTTCGGAGCCTGACCAATAATGCGGTCGTCAAAGCGGGAGCCAATGTTGAGCAACACGTCACACTCACAAACCGCCTTGTTGGCGTAAGCCGTGCCGTGCATTCCCAGCATTCCCAATGCCAGGTCGTGATCTTCAGGGAACGCGCCCTTGCCGAGCAAAGTCGTGGTCACCGGCGTCTTCATCTCTTCCGCCAATGCGGTCAGCTCCTCGTGTGCGTCGGCAATCAGCACACCATGACCCGCAAGGATCAGCGGACGCTCGGCCCCACGCAACAACTGCGCTGCTTCGACAATCGCCGCTTTGTCCACCTTGAGGTGACGCTCTGGGTTGTAACCAGGAAGGTCTGGCGCAGCATCCAAATCACCGCTGAATGGACCTTGGCTGATGTCCTTTGGAATATCGATCAACACAGGGCCCGGACGGCCGGTCGTGGTGATATGGTAAGCTTCGCGGGTAATGCGTGGAATGTCGTTCGTGTTGCGCACCAGATAGTTGTGCTTCACCACCGGCATCGTGATGCCGAAGATATCCGCTTCCTGGAACGCATCCTTACCCAACATCCATGTCACCTGCTGACCGGAGATGATGATCATCGGCACCGAGTCCATCTGAGCGGTCATCAATCCGGTGATCGTGTTACCAGCACCTGGGCCGGAGGTCACGAGGACAACCGCTGGCTTGCCGGTGACGCGGGCGTAGCCGTCCGCCATGTGTACCGCACCCTGCTCGTGGCGGGTGAGCACAAACTTAAGATTGCTCTCCACGGTCTCGAGTGCGTCGAAAATTGGGATCGCAGCGCCGCCGGAATATCCGAAGACGTACTCGATCCCAAGTTGGTCGAGTGTTTTCACCAGCGCCTGGGCGCCGTCCAGATTCAGTTCGTTGTCCATGATAATGACCTCGGGTTGGTGGTCGAAGAGATCGCCGCAGATGCGCCACCCTCAACTCCCACGTGAGTATCGGAGCGGAATTTCCATTTCAAACCACTAAAAGTCAACACTTTTAGCCAAAAGCCACCCGCCAGCCTCGATTCCACGATCAAAAATCGCACTTTCGAGCCAAAACACACCCGATCCACGCCTCAAAAATCCACGAAAATCGACCTATCGGACACATAACCACCAGATCCAACACCCCAATTTTCAAGAAAACCATCCCAGCGGCCGCCCGACGCCCTATCTCCCCCACGACTCCCAGAATTCCCAGCCCTCCTCTATTACTCACGCTGAGCAACGAAGCCCCCCCCAGCCAGCCACCAAAACAAGAAAGCACCGGAGGTGCGTCCCAACGTAGCCCATGCCAACGGCATGGGTGACAGCCTCGAATGCCACTAACTTAAGGCCCATCACCGTCAATTCCTCCCTGCAAGGGAGACGCAAACCAGCCCAGGGTGACGGGAGCCTCAGGCGACCACACCCTGGGTTAATCGACGCCCCCATCCGGCCAAGCGTTCGATCCCGCCAAACCGCAGCGCCCACCCGCAGGCCGCTCTCGATACGACGATATGCCCTAAGTTAGTGCCATTCGTGACAGCCCCGCCCTCACACCAAGCCCTGCAAGGGCGGCCCAATCCCCCGCATCACGCCCGGCTCCCTCCCCTCATCCCTCCCCTATTCACTGGACGTGCTGGGGAGGCGGGCACAGAGTGTCCGAATCATGAGCAACGGAGCACCGAACGTCAGCCGCGACACCCTGGCCACCACCCTGGAGCAAATTGCGACTCTGCTGGAGTTGCAGGGCGAGAACCCATTCAAGACCCGCGCCTACCGCAATGGCGCCGAAACCGTCCGCAGCTACGACGGTGACATCGTTGCCATCGCCGCCAACAACGAACTGGCAGGCATTCCCGGCATCGGCAAAGCGCTTCAAGACAAGCTCCACGAGCTGGCCAGCACCGGGAAACTCGAGTTCTACGACAAACTGCGCGCCCAGTTCCCCGATACCATTTTCGAACTCTTCGAGATCCAGGGACTTGGCCCAAAGAAAATCAAAGCACTCTACCAGGAACTGGAAGTCGGCTCGATTGCACGCCTGAAAGAAGTCTGCGAATCCGGCGAAGTCTCACAGCTCGGCGGATTTGGCAAAAAAACCGTCGCCAATATCCTCGAGGCCATCGCGTTCCGCGAGCAAAACGCCAGTTCGTTCGACCGCAAAACCGCTACCCACGCCGCAGAAATGATCTGCGACTTCCTCCGCACACTGCCCGATGCCGGACAAATCGAAGTAGCCGGATCGCTGCGCCGCGGCAAGGAAACCGTCGGTGACCTCGACTTTCTGGTCACGACCAAGAACCCACAAGCCGTCTGCGACGCATTCGCCGCCGCTCCATTTGTCGACCGCACCATCGCCCACGGATCAACCAAGGTTTCGATCAACCTGGACAACGGCCTGCAGTGCGACCTACGTGCCATTTCCGCCGACGAGCTTCCGTTCGCCCTCAGCTACTTCACCGGCAGCAAGGAGCACAACGTCGAAGTCCGCTCGCGGATGCGCAAACGCGGTGTCTCGCTCAATGAGTACGGACTGACACCAATCGACGAGGCGAATGCTCCGGAGATCCCAGAAATCCGCACCGAAGCCGACCTTTATAAATTCCTCGAACTCGATTACATCCCACCGGCACTGCGCGAGAACCGCGGCGAGTTCGATGCCGCCGCAGAAGGCACACTGCCACGACTGATCGAACTGGGCGACCTGCGCGGCACGTTCCACAACCACACCGTTGCCTCCGACGGCAATGCCACGCTGCGGGAAATGGCGGAGGCCGCGATCGATCTCGGCCTGGAGTATCTTGGAATTGCCGATCACTCGAAGTCGTCGTTCCAAGCCAACGGCCTCGATGCCTCGCGCCTGCAGTGGCAGATCGACGAAATCCGCAAACTCAACGACGAGTTCAAACAAGAGGGCGTGAACTTCCGTGTCTTCGCCGGCTCGGAGGTCGATATCCTCAAAGACGGGTCGCTCGACTTCCCAGACGACGTGCTCGCCCAACTCGACTACGTCGTGGCCTCGGTGCACAACGCATTCACCCTGCCGGAAGCCCAGCAAACCCAGCGCATCATCGACGCCATCAGCAACCCACACGTCACCATGCTCGGCCACCTCACCGGCCGCTTGTTATTGAAGCGCGAGCCATACGCCGTGGATGTCAATGCCGTCATCGATGCCGCCGCCGAAACCAAAACCATCATCGAACTCAATGCCAACCCACGTCGCCTCGACATGGACTGGCGCCACTGGCACAGCGCCCGCGACCGCGGCGTGCTCTGCTCGATCAACCCGGACGCCCACTCCACCAAAGGCCTGCAAATGCTCCGCTTCGGCATCGACGTCGCCCGCAAAGGATGGCTCCGAAAACAAGATGTGCTCAATACGCGGACGACGAGGGAGGTTGAAAGGTACCTTAACCTGTAGGCAGGTTTTATGTTTTAGGTGATTACGTTTTAAGCGACCTCACCAACCTAGAGCGCAGCCCAACGCTCCATAAAACGTAATCACCTAATCACATAAAACCTCACACCGGCACCCTCATCTCCGCTCTGGCTCCAGAACCGTCAGGGCGGTTCTGAAGCGTTACCGACCCGCCGTGGAGTTCGATGGCCTGGCGGACGAAGCACAGCCCAAGCCCCGAGCTCTTACGGCCGGATTCCGGACGCGCCAGCGAATAGAACCGATCAAACACACGGGAGATCGCGTACTCCGGGATTCCAGCGCCTTCGTCCTCCACGATCACGCGCACCTCGCTCTCGTCAGTTCCATCGACGGTGACGCGCACCTCGCCGTCGGCTGGTGAAAACTCGACTGCGTTCTGCACTAAGTTCCCCAGCGCCATCTCAAGCAGGAACTCCTCACCGCGCACGACCGCCTGGCCGCGACACTCGGCAACCACACGCGGCCCAGCAGCTACATCCATAGGCCGGGCGTGGTCGACCACCCGATGCACCACCTTTGCCAAGTCCACGGGTTCGTCGCACTCCACGCTGTCGCGCGACTCCAACGACGCCAGCGCCAACAATTGATCGTTCAAACTTTGTAGCCTCAACGACTCCGATCGGATGTTAGCGAGCAATCGCTCACGCCGTTCCGGCGGCAACTCGGCATCAAGCAATTCCACCGCGCCCCGGATCGCAGCCACCGGCGACTTCATCTCGTGGGTCATGGTCTGAACGTACGACTCGACGTAACTGCGACCGTCGAGAGCCTCGCGCATGTCCTCTACCGCGTCGCCGAGCACCCGTAAATGCCTTCCAGGCATCTTAGGCGCCGCTGATCTTTCGCCCCGGCTCACCGCTTCCGCGTGGCCGGTCAGCACCCGCAACGGATGCGTCACCCAGCGTGAAAGCAGCCACCCCAGCACCAGCAAAGCCACCGCACCACCCCAAGCCAACGCTTTGATCCGCTTCCTCGTTTGCTCGATGAACACAAGCAAACTGCGCTGCGGCTTCGAAACCGTGAGCGATCCGATAATCTCGCCCCCACTCACAATCGGCGCCGCAACATACATCACCGATGACGCTAGATCCGACTCGTCCAACCGCGACGACCTCGCTCCATACTCCCCGGCCAAGGTGAAAGCCACGTCGCGCAGATGCAAATAACTGCGCCCGACATTCTGAGACTGCTCGGAGTCGAACAGAACCACGCCCTTTGCATCGGTCACATAGACATTCAGCGTAACGTCCTGCTTCAGCAGGTCATAGATCGCGGCGCGCAATTCACGCCGGTGTGCACGCCGCAAGCCTTCGCCCATCGTTGCGTCCACTTCCCCATCCCGCTCAATCTGGGCCGACACCACGCCCGCCAGCACCTCGGCAATGTCGACCATCGGCTCTTCCGCCGCTTCCAGATACTGCCGCTCAACCCGCTCTAACACAGGGTTCAACACAAAGACCACACCGACCACCGCGATGAGGACAAAGCCGAGCAGAATGCGAAGGGTCAGGCTCATAAGATCAGAATCATTGCGTCTTTGGCACTCCGCCTGCGGTCCACCCGTTGCTACAACGGTGCGTTGTCGATCTGCTCCAAGCTATAGCCAATCCCCCGATGCGTCTTGATAAGGTCCGCGGTGGGGCTCACCTGCCGCATCTTCGCGCGCAAGCTCTTGATATGCGTATCCACCGTGCGCTCCATCGACGCCTCAGGTTCTTCCCACGCGGCGTCCATCAATTGCGCACGGGAGAACACCCGCCCCGGACGCTCCTCCATTACCGCTAGCAAACGGAACTCGTAGCGCGACAATTCCAACGTCTCGCCAAAATACCGCACCTGCCAACACTCACGGTCAATCACCAGCGGGGAGGAATCTTCCATTACCGCTCCGGTTTGACCGACCGCTGGTGCCACCGCACCCTCCGCCCGACGCAACACAGCCCGCACCCGCGCATTGAGTTCACGCGGACTGAATGGCTTTGTCACATAGTCGTCGCCACCGATTTCCAACCCGACCACACGGTCGATCTCACTGGCACGCGCGGTAAGGAAGATCACCGGCACCGCCGACGACTCCCGAAGCTTGCGGCACAGGTCGAACCCGGTCATATCCGGCAACCCAACATCCAGCACAACCAGGTCGAAGCGGGCCGCATCCAGCTTCTCCAACGCCTCGCCGCCCGTGGCACAAGCCTCGGAGTCAAAGCCATCGGCTTCCAGCGAGTAGACAATGTTATCGCGGATGGAAGGTTCGTCCTCGACGATCAGGATGCGACGACGTGTGGTGGAATCAAACATAGCGTATGTGAAGAATCGTTCGGGAGAATGGCAGGAAGAACCGCAGAGCGCTAGCGGGAAGATGCATCGATAAATGGAGCGCTGCGATAGCGAAGAGCTGCACCTATCCCACCCCGACCACAAGAGTGTGGTCGCTCCATACGCATCGCGCGTGACACAGGCTCCTTATCTTTATCCTTATCCAAATCTCAATCGGAGCGCAGCGATACCGATAGGGATCCCGATAGCGAACAGGATCACCTCCCACCACCCGATCCATGCACGCGCAGCGCGGGAGGGACGGCATTCCTGGCGTCGAATCGCAGAGCTTCCGTTAGTTCGGCAACCTCACCCCTTCGCCTGGCGCATCGCACTGGCTCCTCCCGGCGGCATGGGCGGTGGGGTTGGCTTGGCTTTGCGCCCCCCGAACTTCTCCCCCCAATCCACCTTAGCCGTGGTCATCATCAACAGCGCCAGAGTCACAATCGCCCCGATGGTAATGGTAAGCCCACTCAATCCATCAAAGAAGAAGCTGTAGCTAAACAACACCATGTACGCGAACTGCGCCGGCAACGAAATGCGCGTGATCCGCCCCCCTCCCACCGCGTGCAGATACCCATTCACCAACACCAACGACACCACCGCCGAGATCGCAAACGCCGGCAACAACGCCACCACATCGACCAGATAGGCAAACAACAACTGGAACGCAAAGCACCCGGCAGCCAGGAAGAAGTAGTTCATCGGGTGCAGGTTGATGCCACGCACCGCGCCGAAAATCAGCAACACAGCAAAGAAGAACAACAACGACACCGGAGCAAAGAAGCTGATCCTTGCAGCCACCGGTCCGGCGTTCAACGCCTTGGGCATGTCCATTCCAATCGACTGCGCACCGATCACATCGGGATAGCTCCAGACAAACTTCCAACCGTCACCGCTACGTTCCCGTTCTACCGGCGACCCCGTTCCCTCGGGGAAGTTGACCTCATCGAAGCTCGTGGTCATCACCAGTTCGAAATTCTGCACGCGATCGGTGTCGCCCAGCAGATAGCCCCAACGGTCTAGCCCACGGCTGTCATACGCGACGCGCAACGGCACACTCCCATGCGGCGGCACCACCACGGCTTGTGTGATCACACCTTCGCTAGGCACCTGTGCACTGGAATCGAGATCGCCGAGCACGAAGGCAAAGTTCGTGTAACTCGCCTCCTTCGCCGGCAATTTGAACGAGACATAGATGGTTTGCGCGATCGGCGTGGGGTTTGGAATCTCGTACTGTGCGTGGAAGCCCGTCTTGTATCCGCGGTACCAGAACAAGCCCTTGCGCAACGGCTCATAGTCCAAATCCACAGCGATCCGACTCGACCTCGGCCGCACGAAGCTGCGCCCCTTTTCGCCGGTCGGCGAGACATACCACGCCACCGGATGCGCCTGGGCCATTGACGGCCCCCAGTTCCCCGCCACCCCTTTATCCATCTCACGCGCACCATCCTCGGTGCGGTAGGTCAATGCGCCGCCAAGTAGAAACCACGCCACCGCGGTGCAGCCGAAAATAAACACCGTCGCCAACAATCTCCGTACAGTCAGTTGATTCTTCATTTCTTCCATTCGTTAAATTTTTCGATCCAATCGTTCATCTCTTCTCACAGGCTCGCCTTGCGGTAGAACACCGACACCTTGGGCGCAGCGTCTCGGAACAACTGCTTGCTAAGGACCAGCCATTTGCCCGCGCCTCCTCCCTCAACAATTTCCAGGTTCCCCTCCAACGCAGTCGCCTCGTAAGCCGGCGGCAACCACAAGCGCCAGCTCATCTCGTGCGCGAACAACGGAGTCGCAGGCAGCTCCAACTCCAGCCGACCGTCAACCGGCGCCAGCTTCTCCAACTCTGAAGTAAACGAGTACTTCACCACAGACACGCCGTCCTTTCCGGTTCCCACCGGCACATCGAGACTTCCGTCCGCATTCACCAGTGGATCCACCCGCATGCCATCGACCGCACACCCGAGCAACGCACTACCAGCGGGAAGCTCAAGCCGCCAACGAATCGGCGCATCATGGGCAATCGTCACTTGCCCTTCGGAGAGCGATCCTCCATTCACCGCCACTTTGGTCGACATCTCCGACTTCCGGATCACCGCCTCGGCCGTCTGCAACCGCTCGCGCTCCACCCACTCGAGCTCCACCTCCTCACCGGCATTGGATTCCACCCGGATACGCTGCACCTGTGCGCTTACCGGCCGTTGATACCAATCCGGCAATTCCGCGTCCATACCCCAATCACGGACGCCCTCCACCGATGTCACATCCACTGCGGCATCAGTTAGAACGGATGCAACCACTGGCACCTCGAGCCCTCCCTCCAATTGTGGCCACTGCCAACTCCACCCATTCCCGTCTGGATCAAGAGGCAACGAATAACCCACCGACACCTTGCGGGACGCAGCGCCATCCGCCGCCCACTGAAGCCGCACCATCCGCATGCCATCGCGCATCCCGAATCGTTGCCAGTTGACCAGGCCCGCACCAAACAAGTCCTGAACGAGCGCACCAGCCGGCAGCAACAACACCGCAGAATCCGCATCGGCCTCATCCGGGTTGGCCAAGTTCATCCGCAACACCATCGCCACCTGCAAATCCCCCTCCTCTTCCACCACCACAGCGCTCGCCCGCGCACTCCACTCCGGAGCCACGTCCGGCCGATCATCGACCAGCACGACAGCGACCTCGCCACCTTCAGCCGGCAACAAGAAACCTCCGCCGCCGGCATCCACGGCACCACGGACCTTCGCCAGCTTCCCATCCTCCAAGTTCTCCAATTGCAAACGCACCCGGTTGGCGGGATGCACATCCAAAGCCAAAGTTTCGTTAGTTTGGACATCGAGGGCAAAATCGATCTGCACATTGTGATCGCCGCGCCCCTCGACCACCAAACAAATCCTCCCATCACGGGTGACCAGCGTCGCCTCATCCGGCGCCACCCTCGTGATCGCGTATCCTGCATTCAAAATCGGCACCAACTGTGGAGCATCCTGCAACGAGCGCACTGCAACCTCCACCCGCCCGGCATTCCCTGCCTCAGCCCCAAAATCCACCGTATAGCAAGCCGACCGCACAACCGCCCCGACCGGTAATGTCGGTTCATCCTCTGCATTCGCCGCATCCGCCTCCCGCGCTGCCTTCGCCATTTCCAGCGCAAAGGCATCCAATGGCAACGTGACCCTGGCTCCCTGTAATGCGCGTTCTTCGTCGTCGGCATGCCCAATCGCACACCAACCCAACAACAACCCGATAACAATTCGTGGATGGATTTTCATAACACCCCGACTCTGCCGAGTGATTATGAAATGATTGTGAAGCCACGGTGAATTAGCCGTGAAAGCCTGCGTTTTTGCTTCCACCGACCACAAGAGTGTGATCGCTCCATACGCATCGCGCGTGACACGTGCTCCTTATCTTTATCCTTATCCAAATCCTCATCGGAGCGCAGCGATCCCGATCCCGATAGCGATAAAGTTCACCTATTCTCGCCCGAACGATGCACGCGCAGCGCTGGGGGGACGGCATTCCTGCCGTCGGATCGAGCAAGATCGATCCTCCCCCCCACAAAAAAACCGAAGCCCCTGGAACGAGGCTTCGGTTGAAAATCATCAGGTTTCCGAACCTTAAATTCCGACCGGCTTCTCGATCCGGCGGTCACGCGGCGTAAGGATTTCCGCCTTCTTCTTACCCACCGCCACGGTGTGCTCGAAGTGCGAAGAGAACGCCCCATCGCGGGTCACGACCGTCCAATCGTCTTCAAGGATCCGCACCGCGGCGCTGCCTGCGTTCACCATTGGCTCGATCGCCAGGATCATGCCTTCCTTGAGCTTTGGACGTGCGCCCTTGCGGCCGAAGTTCGGCACTTGTGGCTCTTCGTGTAGTTTGCGGCCGACACCATGGCCAACAAACTCACGCACCACGCGGAAGCCATGGGCCACGACCACTTCCTCAACGCTGGCACAAAGATCACCCAACATATTGCCGTCCACCGCATGCTCGATCGCAGCGTGGAGCGACTCTTCGGTAGCGTAAAGCAAACGATGGGTCAGCGGGTCCATATCACCCACCGGCACGGTGATCGCATTGTCACCGATCCAGCCATCCTTCACCACACCGACGTCGATCTTGACGATGTCGCCGAGCTGGATGCGGCGCTCACCGCCGATGCCATGAACCACCTCCTCATTCATCGAGATGCAGATGGTTCCTGGAAAACCATGGTATCCCAGGAAGGCGCTCTTGAGGCCCATCTTCGCGATCATCTCGGCGGCGAACTGGTCGACCTCGCCGGTGGTCACACCTGGTTTGATGACGTCGGCGGTTGCCAACAGCACATCACGGGCGGCCTCACCGGCGGCACGCATGCCATCGAGAGCTTTTCCTTTGCGGAGTGGGATCGTCATTTTTCTTGGGTGTCAGGTTTGAGTAGGTCGAGAATGCTGCGTGATACATCGTCTGGCAAGCGAGACCCGTCAACCCGACGCAATTTCCCAATCTCGGCATAGTGGTCGATCACCGGCACCGTCATATCGAGGTACTCTTGGAAACGCCCGCGGAACACATTCACGTCGTCATCCGTGCGGCGAACCAATTCCCCACCGCAGTCCGGACAGGCATCGTTCATCGAGTTCACCCGGCCGCCAAGACGCAATGGCTGGCCGCAACCACCGCACAACACACGGCGTGCCACGCGTGCTTCCAGATCGGCCTGCATCACATCGAGCACAATCACCGCATCAAGCTCCTGCCCGCGTTCGCGCATCCACTGGTCGAGCAACTCGGCCTGGTGCAGTGTGCGCGGGAAGCCATCGAGGACAAACCCGCCGCCGCCGTGCTCACCGACTTCATCGTCGACCACTTCCATCGCGACCTCGTCAGGCACCAGGCGCGCCTGGCTCATGTACTCGCGGCAACGCTCACCGAGCTCGGTCCCGCGCGCCATGTGGTCACGGATCGCCGATCCCGTCGACAGATGGAACAAGCCCAACTCATCAGCCAATACCTTCGCCTGACTTCCCTTACCCGACGCTGGAGGCCCAACCAGGACCACTCGCAACACCGACGATTCATCTTTTGCGCTTTCGCTATTCACCCCGCAAAACTCGCATAGAACGAGTCCATCGCAAGTGGCTTGGAGTTCCATCCAGTGGACGGAGCACTCTCCGAGCCTCCATTAACAAGCCGCGCCACACCGCATTCAGACGCCGTACCGAACCCGCGCTACTCCATCTCGAGCCCCGCCGCCTTCCACGCATCCATGCCACCGGCCACGTTGATGAGATTCTTCACCCCGGCATCGCGCAGCGCCTTGCACGCGCGCAAACTACGCCCCCCTGCTTTGCAGATGACGTAAACAGAGTCCAGCCCCTCGCACTCCGCGCACACCGCATCAAAGCGCTGCTTCAAAGTGCTCAATGCTTCCAGCCTCGATCCCGGTGCACGCCCACTGGCGAACTCTTTCTCCTCCCGCACATCGAGCACGACGGCACCTGCGGGCACCCCATTGCGGATCACATCCCACAGGCCGGTCACTGAGATGTTGCGCACGCCCTCGGCGGCAAACTCCGGCATACCGGAATCTCCCGGCAGCCCACAGAAACCCTCATAGTCCACCAACCCGGTCTGGGTCGGGTGGTCGCCGCACAACTTGCACTGAGGGTCGCGCCGCACCGCAAACGAGCGGAACGAGGTCGTCAGCGCATCGTAGTGCACCAATTTCCCCAACGGCGGTTCGCCAACTCCGGCCAACAACTTCACCGCTTCCATCGCCTGCATCGATCCAATCACCCCGGGCAGCGCACCAATCACCCCCGCCTCGGCACACGATGGCACCGCATCAGGAGCTGGCGGTTCAGGAAAAAGACAGCGGTAGCATGGCCCGCCCAAATGCGGCGCAAACACACTCACCTGCCCTTCGAACAACAAGATCGAGCCGTACACATTCGGCTTCTTCAGCAACACTGCCACATCGTTGCTCAGGAAGCGCGTTGGGAAGTTATCCGTTCCATCCAGAATCACATCGTAGTCAGCCGCGATCTCCTTTGCATTCGCCGCCGTGAACCGCACTTCGTGCACATCCACCTGCACGTTCGGGTTGATCTCTTTCAACCTCTCCACCGCAGATGCCAACTTACTCCGCCCGACCCCGGACTCGCCGTGGATAATCTGACGCTGCAAGTTGCTACGTTCGACCACATCCGCATCGACCAATCCGACCCGCCCGACCCCGGCCGCCGCAAGATACATCGCCGCGGGAGACCCCAGCCCACCGGTGCCAATGCACAACACCGCCCCGTTTTTGAGTCGTTGTTGTCCGTCGGTGCCAAACCCGGGCAGAGTCAGGTGCCGTGCGTAGCGATCCAGTTCGTCGCGGTTGAGCGTGTGATCCATGCGCGCATTATCGCGCCCCCTCTCCCCGAGGCAAGTCACCGCATCCCTTATCCTCATCGCTATCGCGATCCCCCCCCAATCGGAGAGCTCCCGCCAATTCAACGACCTCCCCGTCCGCCGACCACATGAGTGTGGTCGCTCCATACGCTTCGCGGGAGCCCTGCACTCGTTATCTTTATCCATATCCAAATCCTCATCGGAGCGCAGCGATCCCGATAGCGATAAAGTTCACCTACTCCCGCCCGATCCATGCACGCGCAGCGCTGGGGGGGACGGCATTCCTGCCGTCGAATCGGGAACCGCCGCCCCACATCAACCGCCGCCGCATCCACCGCCCAACAAACAAACGTATCGCCATCGAGCTATGAACTTCCGCGACTACTATGAGGTCCTCGGTGTCTCCAAAGACGCCACGGCTGACGAAATACGCAAAGCCTTCCGCAAGCTCGCCCGCAAATACCACCCAGATGTGGCTGAGGACAAAGAAGCCGGTGAGGAGAAGTTCAAACAAATCAACGAAGCCTACGAAGTCCTCGGCGACCCTGAAAAGCGCAAGAAATACGATACCCTCGGCCAGAACTGGAACCAACCCGGTGCCGGGTTCACAGGCGCCGCCGGCGGTATGGGACAAGGCGGATACGAATACCACTTCAGTGGCACCGGCTTCTCCGACTTCTTCGAGCAATTCTTCGGTCGCGGTGCCCATGGTATGGCAGGCATGTCCGGAGGTGGCTACAGCGATCCCTTCAGTCGCCCGTCGGGCCCACGCAAAGGCGTCAGCGTGGATGCTGACCTGCTGGTCTCGCTCGAGGAAGCCTTCACCGGTGCCCAGCGCAAGCTGCGCCTCCAGGCACGAGACTCCGGCGAAGTGCGCGAGGTCACTGTCAAAATCCCGAGAGGCGTGGAAGACGGCCAACTCTTGCGCGTCCGTGGCTACGGGGGAGAAGGGATCAACGGCGGCGATCCCGGAGACCTTTACCTTCACGTCCGCATCGAGAGCCATCCGTTCTTCACCGTCGACCGCAGCGATCTCCTGTGCACGCTCGATCTGGCGCCATGGGAAGCCATGTTCGGCACCAAAGCGACCATCAAGACCCTCAAGGGGAAAATCAGACTCACCATCCCGCCCAATACCGAAGCCGGAGAAACACTCATCGCCTCAGGCATGGGCATGCCCCGTTCAGACGGCACCACCGGTGACCTTCACGCCACCGTCCGCATCGTGGTCCCGGAAAACCCGGACCCCGAAGAACGCGCGAGATGGGAGCACCTACGGGATACCAGCACGTTCAAGCCGAGGGAGTAACCAAACCCTGTTCATAGGTCCCATTAGTCCAATAGGTCCTATAAGAAAGCCCCCCTACAGAACCCACAAAAAAACCGGCGCACCCAGAAGGACGCGCCGGCTTTGATTTGAGTACTTGAGGTCGCTTACTCGTGGTCCGCCTGAGCGGTACGGGCGAGCTCTTTCGCAGCCTCGGTCTCCTGCACTTCCTTGCGCAGGTTCTTGCCGGTGCGCTTCGACCACCAGAGAGTCACTGGCGATGCCACGAAGACCGACGAGTACGTACCGACGATCACACCGATCAGAATGGTCAGCGAGAAGTCACGCATGCCAGGACCACCGAAGATGGTCAGCGTAAGCAGCGTCAGGATCGTGGTGCCCGAGGTAAGGAGCGTACGGCTCAGGGTTGCGTTCAATGCGTCGTTGACGATATCCGCTACGTTGCCGCTCTTATTCTGCAGGTTCTCACGGATACGGTCGAACACGACGATGGTGTCGTTGATCGAGTAACCTGCGATCGTGAGGAACGCACCGACCTGGATGACGGACATCTCAATGTTGAGCAGCACCGCAATACCGCCGGCAATGATCAAGTCGTGCACCAAGGCAGCCAAGGCACCCACCGCGAACGAGAACTCATAGCGCAAGCTGATGAAGAGCATGATCGCCAGCAAGCCGACACCGAGAGCGACTCCCGATTCGGTCAGCAACGATTTACCCATGGCCGGCCCCACACTCTGCACGCTGTGCGTCACGATCAGGTCGCCATTGCCATCCTGCTCGCCGAGCACTGGGATATCGCTGCGCAGGTGGTCGATGATACCGAGGTTTGTCTGGTTGCCGTCGTCATCAAACTGACTGAGCGCGGTGTTGTCCGCTGCGTGGATCGTCACGAACGTTCCAGCACCGGAAACATCGCCCTGGGCCTGAACCACCGGCTGCTGAGCCAGGTTCAACTTGGCCAACGAATCCTTCACCTCGGCAACGGTGATCTCTTTGTCGCCTGGGACTTTGAACTGAATCTCGTCACCACCGCGGAAGTCGATGCCAAGTGCATTCTCTCCCTTGATGCCGAACGAGGCGAGCGCCACGGCGATCACACCGAGCGACACCACCAAGGCGAGCTTGCGCTTGCCGATGAAGTCGAAGGTCGGAACCTTGAACTTGCCGCCGATGGAAAGCTTCTCCAGCAATCCGCCGGTCATCAGCCACCAGAAGCAAACTCGGGTGACAATGAGCGAGGCGAACAAGGAAGCCACAATACCCACCATCAAGGTCACAGCGAAGCCGCGCACGGCGTCGGTCGCCATCACGAACAAAATCGCAGCCGTGATCAAGGTGGTCAGGTTGGCATCAAAAATCGCCGAGAATGCCTTTTCGTAAGCAGCCTCAATCGCAGCACCAATCGACTTGCCGTTGGCGCGCTCTTCCTTCAAGCGCTCGTAGATCAGCACGTTGGCGTCCACCGCCATACCGATGGTCAACACGATACCGGCGATACCCGGCATGGTGAAGGTGAATTGGAATGCCGCCATGATGCCGAACAACAAGATGATGTTCACCACCAGACCGAAGATGGCGATGAAGCCAGGCAAACGGTAGTAGATCGCGACAAAGAAGAGCGTCAGCAGCAAACCGGCCACACCAGCGAGCAAGCCCTGGCGCACCGCGTCTTTACCGAGTGACGGCGAGATCGAGCGTTCGTCGACCACTTCCATCGCTTCTTCCAATGGGTTGTTGAGCGCGTTGGCGAGACCTCGGGCTTCCGCGTCGCTTGCCATACCGGAGATCTGACAACTGCCACCAGCGATAGCTTCGTTGAGGTTCGGTGCGCTGATCACCTCACCGTCGAGGACGATGGCGAGGCGGCGGCCCACGTTATCTTTGGTGATCTCGAAGAACTTGGTAGCGCCTTCGCTGTCGAAGTTGAGGTGGACGATGTTGCCTTCACCCGGAATGAACCCACCGGACGATTGCTTCACGTACTTACCGCTGAGCACCGGCTCACGCTCCAAAAGCACCTGCTCGGTGCTCTCGAGGTTCCCCTGCTTGTCGTAATGCTCAAGCGTCTTGAGGTCGTAGCCACCAACATATTCCGTCCCGGCTTCCACTTCTGGAGCGAGAGTCGACGACTGCGGGTGAAGCAAGTGGAAGTCGAGCTTGGCAGCTTTTTCCAACTGCTCACGAATGCTGTCGCGCTGGCTGTCCTCGATGCCAGGCATCTGGACAATGAGCTGGTCGTCACCGCGCTCGAACAACTTGAGATCCGCACTGCCCATCTCATTGAGACGCTGGCGGATCACCACCTTGGCCTGCTCCAGAGCGGTAGGAGAAAGCTCCTTGCCTGGGGTTGGTCGCAGTTCCAACACAAACGAGCTACCACCAGCCAGGTCGATACCGCGCTTGAGGCGCTTCTCCGGCGGATACGCTCCGAACAAACCAATCACCACCAGGGTGACGGTGAGCATGGTTCCAATCCAGCGCTTCTTGGCCGGGTTCTCCGTGGCGAAGTACCAGAAGAACGTGGCAAGAATGCCGAACGACAGGGCGAAAATAAGAATAGGGTCCATAATGAATCAATGACGCGACGGCGCATCAGCCGCGCATAATGGGAAGGATCAGTGGGGGATGGCAACGCCTGAATCGCCCTACTGCAAAGAATTTACTTCTTTTCTTCCTTCGCTGGAGCCGATCCGGCCTTTTCGTCGTCTTTGGTCACGACGGTGGCGACAGCGCTCTTTTCGAACTCAATCTTCACGTTGTCGGCCACTTTGAGCACGAGTGTGCGCTCTTTCACGTTGGCAACGATGCCGTTGATGCCGCCGATGGTGACGACCTTCATGCCGGTCTTGAGCGACTTGACCTTGGCTTCGAGCTCCTTCTGACGCTTGCGCTGCGGGCGGATCAGAATGAAGTAGAACATGACGAACATGAGAACCATCATGATGACGGTGCCCATTGGGTTCCCCTGATTGCTTTGAGCGAGGAGTTCGAGTGATGATGCGAGGTTTGTGTTCATAAGCTATTGATAGGAAAAGGATTCGCGAAACCGCTCTAATAATTGCGGGCTTCGTAGCGCTCGATGAACTCATTCTTGAATTCCTCGAATCGATTGGCGCTGATGGCCTCACGCGCTTGCTGCATAAGGGTGAGAAAGAAATGCAGATTATGTAGGGAAAGCAACCTCAATCCGAGGATTTCTCCCGCTTTGATCAGGTGTCTAATATAGGCTCGCGAGAACGGAAGCACGGTAGGGTGCGTATCCGGATGCAGCGGCGAAGTATCGAACTCGTGACGTGCGTTCTTGAAGTTGATCGGACCATCGAAGGTAAACGCCATGCCATTGCGGGCGACTCGGGTTGGCATCACGCAGTCAAACATATCCACCCCGCGGGCGATCATCTCAAGCAACTGCGGCGGCGTGCCCAACCCCATCGCATAGCGCGGCTTGTCTTCAGGCAGGAACGGCACGGCATGATCCATGGCGCGCATCATTTCCACTTCCGGCTCACCCACACTCACACCTCCGATCGCATAGCCATCGAAGCCAAGATCGACCAGCGCACGGGCCGAGCGCTCGCGCAAGTCCGCATACACCGAGCCCTGGACAATTCCAAAGTGCAACTGCCGCCCGCCATCCGTAGCCTCCGGACGGTTGGCATCCACCCAGTCGCGGCAACGCTTGGCCCACCGGGATGTCAGGTCGGTGCTCTCTTCCGCATAACTGCGCTCGCACGGGTACGGCGGGCACTCGTCGAAAAGCATCGCAATGTCACTACCCAGGCGCGCCTGGATCTCCATCGAAACCTCCGGCGAGAGCATCATCGCCGCGCCATTCAGGTGGTTCTGGAAGCGCACACCTTCTTCGGTGATCTTGCGCAGCTTTGCCAACGACCACACTTGGAATCCACCTGAGTCCGTCAAAATCGGGCGCTGCCACTGCATGAAATTATGCAACCCGCCAAATTGGTCGATCACATCGAGCCCCGGACGGAGGTAGAGGTGATACGTGTTGCCCAGAATAATCTGCGCCTCGATCGCCAACAAATCGTCGGGGTGCAGGGTTTTAACGGTCCCCTGGGTTCCCACCGGCATGAAAATCGGCGTCTCAATCACACCGTGCGGCGTGGTCAGGCGCCCGCGCCGTGCTTTTGTCGTGGCGTCGGTATGCAGCAGTTCGAATGACATGGCGGACGATCGACGGGAGCGGCCGGAAAATCAAGCGGTGAGGGAAGCAACCCAATGGGCCCTATAAACCCTGGAGGAACTGTTGGAAATCACAGGTATGAATGGCACTAACTTAGTCCGAGCGTCGTCAATTCCGCGCTGAAAGCGCGTCTCATACCAGCCTGGGGTCAGCGAGCCTCAGGCGAGCGCCACCCCAGGCAACTCCGCCCCCCATCCGGCCAAGCGTTCGATCCCGCCAAACCGCAGCGCCCACCCGCAGGCCGCTCCCGACACGACGACGCACCCCAATTTGGCACCATTCATGACAGGCATCATCACCGCAACGCCCCTCTGAAAACTCCCAAACTGAACACTAGCAAACTTCTTCAGCATTCAGCTCGCCCAGTAGATCCCGCCCGCAAATCATAGAAAGCCGCTCCAGCTCCGGCGCGAGCGCCACTTTTGCCGGCTGCCCGTCTGGATCCGGTCGACCACAGTGGGTGCAACTGGAAAAACCAGCGTAGCCCGGCGCCTTCTGCGGATCGTTCTCCGGCGATGGCAAAGTCAGCACCGGACGTTCACCACGCCGCCCACTCTTGACCAATAATGGATGCAGCCAGCATGTCAGCGGTTTGTGGAACCAGGGATCAAACCCATGCGCCATCGAATAGCGCTGGATTGCACAACGACCGAGCTCGTCGAGAAAGGCACAGCGGGTGCGCGGAAAGTGCGACGGATAGTCCTTCGCCAACAAATCAACCGCCGACGGGACCGCCCGCGTCTTAGTCCGCCCGCGCCCGGTCGTTTCAAACAAGGACTCCACCGGAGTCTCCAAATCAGCGAATGCCTGCGGCTGCTCTGCGACCAGTTGTTCAATATGCTCACGCTCCTCCGACGAGAGATAGACTCCGTCATGACAGCATGTGGCACGACAGCGTTCCAACTGGCAAGCGCGTACCCGTTGGTCAAATGCGGGAAAATCGATGGCCGCCTCACGCACTTGATCGCGCAAAATGGCAGCGGTTTGCTGATGTTGAGTGAGGCCCATATCCGGTATCCTTTTACCATTCTCCGGATCGCGGCTGAGATCCACTCTGAATGACTGGATCTCAGACCGTTGCATCCCCCGCGCCGCGGCACCACATTTCCCCCTTGACGCGATTGGGATGTGAACCTACGTTCCCCACCCCTTGCCAGACCAAGGTGAGTGACAATTCATTGTCGCTGCAATTCCCTTCATTTTTCGATTTAGAAAGAACATACGATCATGCCAGAGGTAACCATCAACAAAGGCGAGCCAGTCGACCGCGCACTCAAGCGCCTCAAGTCCAAAATGGAATCCGAGGGAATCCTCGAAGAAGTTCGCCGCTTGCGCGCATTCGAGACCCCAACCCAGAAGCGTCTCCGCAAGTCCCGCGCCGCTGCCAAGCGCGCTAAAGTCCGTTGGAAATTCTCGATGAGCGACATCAAGAAGGAAGCCGCTGAGAATGCCTAATTTCCCCGAAGGGAATTGCCTTCAGCTCCGCTGAAATTTCTCTGAATCACGACGACCGCAGCAGGCCCAGCCGCTGCGGTCGTTTTGTATATCCAGCCCGGTACCGTAGATCCTCCTGGCGCAGGATCCGGCACCGCCACGGCCCAAGGCACCAAACCGTTGACCCCCAAGAGGTGCCCTCTTTATAATTTCCCTTGCGTTTATACGGGATCCCCTCAAATTATACCCCGTAAGCCGCTGGTGCCTGACACCCGCCCGATTGACCCAGTGATCACGGGGGATCCCTCCATTCCCAGCGCTTCCACCGCATGCCACGTCCCGGCAGCGTGACGTTCCTACAACGCCCCCGCCCGGACACCGCGCGATCCGCATCTACGGACCACTGCATCCCAAGCGAGCAGACCCAACCGGATGGCAAGGCAATCCCCCACCGACCGAACAACTGCACCCGCATGGAGCCATAGGCGGATGATCATTCCCTGATCTACCCAGCCCTCACTTCCTTCATCACCGCACGTAACGAGCAGCGGCACCAAACACACGCCGTCCTCCCAGCTCCTTCTGATTTCCCCAATTCTGGTATGTCCGAATCCGACAACACTCCTCCAACCGGCGCCGAAGACGCCCAAGCCGCGCCGAAGAAGAAGACCACGCGCAAAAAAGTAGCGGCAAAGAAAACCGCTGCCAAAAAGACCGCGGCAAAGAAGACGACTACCAAAAAGACGGCAGCCAAGAAAACCACCGCGAAGAAAACGACGCGCAAAAAGGCAGCCACCAAGAAAGTCGCCAGCGAGGCACCTGCGGAACCAACACCGGCTCCAAAAGCAACGTCCACTGACGAATCTCCAAAGCGAGACATCAAGCCCGCTGCGGAAAAACCCGCACCAGAAAAGACGGCACCACCAAAGGAGAGCACACCTCCAGCCCAACCTGCTGCAAATACGCCCGCCCCTCAATCCGCACCGACCGAGGAACCATCCAAACCCAAGGTCACACGCGAATCCATTTCCCGCCGCCCACGACGCGACAACCGCGAACGGACCGACGATCAAGACGAACGCGGCGAGCGCAACGAGCGCAATGACCGACGCGGCGGACGCCGCAACGACCGCGATCGCGATCGCGAACCGTCAGACTCAAACGACGAGCAAGGCGAGCGCTCAGATCGCAATGACCGGCGCGGAGGACGCCGCAACGACCGACGCGGTGGACGTAACAACCGCGACCGCAACCGACGCGGCGGGCGCAACAACCGCCGCGGACGCCGCAACGACAACGACCAGCCAGACGTCGACACCGATCACGATTTCGACGAAATCGACGACGATCCAAACGTCAAGCCAGGCTTCCGCGACCGCAAGCGCAACCGCGAGCAACTCAAACTCGACACCGCGCGCCCATGCGAAGGGTTCCTGGAGATTTCCACCAAAGGATTCGGCTTCCTGCGCACCCGCCAGTCCGGCTTCCAGCCATCGCCATCAGACGTCTTCGTCCTCCCGGACACCGTGCGCCACTTCGGCCTGCGCCAGGGCATGATGATTATCGGTGAAGCTTGTGACGGCCCGCGCGGCCCGCAGATGACCGACGTCAAATCCGTCAACGGCCGCTCACCGGAAGCCTTTAAGGCGCTTTCCTACTTTGAGGAACTGACCGCGATCAACCCGGATCGCCGTTTCGTTCTGGAAACCACACCGGATCGTTACACCACCCGCGTGATCGACATGATGACCCCGATTGGCCGAGGCCAGCGAGGACTGATCGTCGCCCCACCGCGCGCCGGTAAGACCACCCTGCTTCAGCACATTGCCGAAGCCATCAGCGAGAACTACGAGGACGTTCACTTGATGACATTGCTCATCGACGAGCGTCCGGAAGAAGTCACCGCACTCACCCGCTCGCTGCCGAACGCCGAAGTATTTGCCAGCTCAAACGACAACGACGCCCGCAGTCACATGCGTGTCGCCGAGTTCGCCATCGAGCGCGCCAAGCGCCTCGTCGAAGAAGGGCGTGACGTCTTCATCCTGCTCGACTCCATCACCCGTCTCGGCCGCGCGTTCAACAACGCCAAGCGAGGCAAAGGCCGCAGCATGTCGGGCGGTGTCGATATCCGCGCACTGGAAATTCCACGTAAACTCTTCGCTGCCGCGCGCAACACCCGCGAAGCAGGCTCGCTGACCATCATCGCCACCGCGTTGATCGAAACCGGAAGCCGCGCCGACGACCTGATTTTCCAGGAGTTCAAAGGCACCGGTAACATGGAACTGGTTCTCGACCGCAAGATCGCGCAAAAGTACGTCTACCCAGCCGTCGATATCTTCCGCTCCGGCACCCGCCGCGAAGAACTGCTGCTGCCGCCACACCAACTGGCGAAGATCTCACTCATCCGCCGCGGTCTCTCGGGCCACAAGCCGATCGAAGCCATCGAGCGCTTGCTCACCTTCCTTGAGCGCTTCCCGAACAACGCGCAGATGCTAATGGAGATCAAAGCCCAGGGATACTAACCCACGGCGCCCACTTCAGAATCAAACAAAAGGGACCGCTCATGCGGTCCCTTTTTCGTATCGAGCCAAAATGGCACTGCGTCACTCTCCAGCCTCGCCGATGGCGAGGCTCATAACAGCCAGGGGGCAACGAGTCTCCGGCGAGTGCCACCCCAGTTAACCCCGTTCAGCCATCATCGGCCGAGCGCAGGGCTCCGCCAGAACGCCGGACACTCCCGATGGCCGCTCCCAACACGGCGAGACACCTTATACCATATGCATCCATGCTCAGTCCCCACCGCCCGAGCCAAAATCAGGGCCCGGTTCGGATTGATAATGAGGAATGCACTTCTTCAGCAAACGGATCAACGTCCAATGAAGGGTCAGGCAGGCGGCGCCAAAAGCCAGCATCACCTCCAGCAGCGAATAGCCACGGGGCATCATCAGCACAAACGCCCAAAAAAAGCACCCGCCCAAGCAGGCTAGCTCGATCACAACCAAGACAATCGTTCCAAGTACCTTCATAAACCGAGCTTGCCAGCGCCGCAGCCTCAGCTCGCGACGCCGGCATCAATGAGATCGATTAGGACGCTCCGGCCAATTCCTTGGCACGTTGCTGGCTTTTCTCGGAAAGCTTGGAGATATCAAAGGTCACCGTCCGCCCATTCTCCATCACCAAGGTGATGCGGTTGCCACTGAGCGACTGGAACTTGGCGGTGATCGTTTTCCCACCCTCCGCGCTTACCCACGATTCCATCACCGGCACCTCAGGCTCGGCAGAGATCTCGGCTCCCCCCCCAGCCATCATCCTGGCCGCTCTCTGCGCCCCTGAAACCAGCTTATCAAGGGGAACGGACATCTCGGTGCCGTTATCCTGCCGCTTGAGCACCATGGACTGACCGTCTTCGCTCAGCCGAACAAACGTTCCAAGGTAGACGTTGCCCGGGCCGAGAAGTTGCCAGGCATTGGCATACTGGTAGGGCTTTTGATCCAACTCTCCATCCAGCCCCTGCTTCACTAGCTTACGGACGCGGGAGAACTCCTTCGAGCCCTTCATATCCGCATACTTGCTGCTGGCAAACCACAAACTTTGGTCAGCAGAAACGATCACAGCTTTGGGAATCGTATGACCAAGCGACTTGTCCCGAAACCGTCCGACGACCACAGGTGAAACCTCCTGATACCGGACCTTGGCTTTGCTACTGATATAGACCACCACCGAATGACGGCGGAAATTCTTGAAGGCTGCCAAACTGGCAGCGTTGCATGGGCCTCAACTAGACGTTTCGTCAGTGAGCACGAATGCGAGCGCCTTGCCCTTTTCCTTGGCCTCGGCAATGGCTTCATCGAGCTGCTTCTCGCGGTAGACGTGCCGCGGCATTTCGAACCCGGCTTGAGCGCACACAGCGGCCGCCAGCAGGGCAATGACGGTTTGTTTGATCTTCATAGAACGCTGGTATGAACACGGCGCTAGATCAACACAAGCCGAAAGCTGGGATCATGCGAAAATTGGAAAGACCAACAGACACCAACCCGTCCTCGGCAAGCACCCAAATCATGACCATCCACGGCTGGTCATGGACAATCACCCAAAAAGCACCGTAATTACCTCAGTCCGAGGCTTGCCATCGCCCCGCACAATCAATCAACGTTTGGATTGCACGCTACCGGCAGTGCCTCCATGCTGCCCCCGATTTTTCGCCACCCATGAGCCAGATTATCACCATCGGATTCGACGAACTTCCATCCCACGGGGCACTCATCCTGCCCAACCGCCTGGAGTTTTCCCACCTCCTCCACCTGGAGAAGGAGCTCAGTGGCCGCCAGATCCTGTACTTGGCAGAGGACGGAGGCGCTTACGACGGACTGACTCAAACCCACCTTGAAAAGGAAGGCACCGACGCCGTGGCATTCGCCATCGACGAACCCGCACCGGAAGAACTCCTGCAGATCGTAGGCGATCACATCAAAGCCGGTGGTATGGCGGTATTCGTGCCGGGCAAGGTCACCGAACGCCGAGCCACCACCCAGACCGTGCGCCCACAGGCTCTGGAGGTCCTCACCAGCCTCAATGTGCCGGTCATTCCAGCGTTCGTCGAAACCCCGCGCAACACAGTGCTCGCCACCGAGTCCACCGACGACTACCCCGAGGCCATCCTCGTGCTCGGAGAAGAAATCCCGGCCGACAAGGCATCCCCCGCAGCGTTCCTCGAGAATGTCTACATCAGCGGAGAGGCCGCCTACGCCACGCTGCCCGTACTCAAAAAGAACCTGGCACGCGTCCTCCTCGAAGGACTCAAGCGCCACGCCAACAACGCCGGACTCATCGACGGCATGGACGGGTCCGAACTCGCCTACGGCCGCATCCTCGCAGCATCACTCGCTCTGGCAGGTGAGCTGAAGAAGCAGACGCAAAAAGAACGCGTCGCCATCATTCTACCTCCAGGCCGCGCCGGACTCATCGCCAACCTGGCGGTCGTCTTTGCCAACAAAGTCCCGGTGAACTTGAACTTCACCGCCGGAGCAGGTGCCGTGGAGTCTGCCATCCGCCAAGCCGATGTCGATAAGTTCATCACGGTGGATAAGTTCGTGCGCAAAATGCAGGCGTTCCCGTGGCCTCCAACCCGCGACCTCATTTTCCTCGAGCGCCTGCTTCCATCGCTCAAAGGGTCGATGACCCGCTGGTTCATCGCCAGCAAGTTCCTCTCGGCCGAGTTCATCGCCAACCGTCTGCAGCTGCCGAAAAAGGGTGGCGACCGCGAGGCCGTGCTGCTCTTCACCAGCGGCTCGTCCGGTGAACCCAAAGGCGTGGCGCTCAGCCACCGCAATGTGTTGGCCAACGTGAACCAATTCGGTGCGCGTCTCGACCTCCATCACGAAGACTCCGTTTTGGGCTGCCTGCCGCTCTTCCATAGTTTTGGCTGCACGGTGACGCTGTGGTACCCGGTGATCGAAGGCCTGACGCTGGTGACCTATCCGTCCCCGGCCGAGACGGTGAAGCTCGCCGAATTGATCGAGCAACACAAAGTCAGCCTGCTGGTGGCGACTCCGACCTTCCTCCGTGGCTACCTCCGCCGCGCCAAGCCAGAGCAACTTGAGTCGCTCAAGCTGGTCGTGACCGGAGCGGAAAAGCTGCCCGCCACGTTGCGTGAATCCTTCGCCAAGCGCTTCGGCAAAGAAGTTCTGGAAGGCTACGGACTGACCGAGACCTCACCGGTCACCAACGTCAACCTGCCAGACCCGACGCCAAAGCCCGATGACCAGGACCTCCCAGTGCTCCCAACCGCACGCGCAGGCTCGGTCGGCCACATGGTGCAAGGTCTCGCCATCCGCATCACCGATCCCGCCACCGACGAACCGCTCCCGATCGACCAACCGGGCATCATTTGGTTCAAAGGCGCCAATGTCTTCGGCGGCTACCTCAACAAACCGGAAACCAACGCGGAGATCCTACAAGACGGGTGGCTGCGTACCGGCGATATCGGCCGCCTCGACCACGACGGCTTCCTCTACATCGAAGGACGCCTCTCACGCTTCTCAAAAATCGGCGGAGAAATGGTACCTCACGAACGTGTCGAAGAACTCATCGTTCAAGCACTCGGACTCGAGAACCAGGACGAACGCTGCGTCACCGTCGTCGGCCTGCCGGACGAACAAAAAGGCGAGCAACTGGTGCTGCTTTCCACCGTTTCAGCCGGCAACCCGGGGCAGGAAATCATCGACCTTCGCTACCGCCTGCTGGAAATGAAAGTGCCATCACTCTGGATCCCGAAAACCATGATCCCCGTCAACGAGATCCCATTGCTGGCATCCGGCAAACTCGACATCCGCGGCTGCGAAGCTAAAGCCAAGGGCGAATAATCACACCACCCGGCCGCCCCTCCAAACCTCCCCAAATACAATTACGTGTCGTCTCAGTCCCCGCAATCCGGAGCATCTCCCCAAACCACCCGCCGCGTTCTCGACGACATGTTCGAAGAGAACCAGAACACAGTTCCGCTCGAGGACTTCGTACACACCGCCCTTCACGACGAAGAGATCGGCTACTACGCCTCGGCCATTGCCACTGTCGGGCGATCGGGCGACTTCTCCACCTTTGCCACCGCCAACAACGACCTGGCACGCGGGATGGCGGAAGCGATCCGCCGCTCTGGCCTGCGCGACATTATCGAAGTCGGTGCCGGCAGCGGCCAGCTCGCCCGTGAGGTGATCAAAGCGCTCGGCCTGAGCAGTCGCATCACCAAACGTCTGCGCTACCACATCGTCGACACCTCCGCGCCACTGGTTGAGCACCAGAAGAAGGCGCTACGCTCAGTCTTCCCCACCAAAGTTCAGTGGCATGACTCGGTAGCCGACGCATTGGAATGCATTGGCCGCCCCGCCTTCATCTTCGGCAATGAGTTGATCGATGCCTTCGCTCCCGTCGTGCTCATGTGGCGGGAAACCCAACAGAATTGGGCGGAGATTTGCCTCCACCGCAACGACGTCAACGGCATCGCCGAAATCGCCCGCACCACGAAGGATCTCGAGAACTTGCTCGGCGTCCCGGCTTCACAATTCACCGCGACCCAAACCGCCGCATGGCCGGGTGGCAAGCCGCCCTACCGTCAGCGCATCGAACTTCACGCCACGTTCCGCGACTGGTGGGAGGAATGGTCCACCGCCCTCCCGGAGGGCAGCGAAGTCTGCTGGATCGATTACGGCGACACCTTCCCCGAGCTCTACCACCGCGAACCAAATGGCACCCTGCGCGCCTACTTCCGCCACGAGCGCCTCACGGGCTCGGCGGTCTTCACCCGAATGGGCAAACAAGACATCACCAGCGATGTGAACTTTTCCGACATCCGCCAATGGGGCGAATCGTTCGGGCTCACCACCATCCACGATTGCCGCCAATCCGAATGGCTCGCCGCCCAGGGCATCCAGCTCACCACCACCGACGGCGCCCCTGCAGAAGAAGCCCACGACGCCTTCCGCGTGGTGGCGTTCAGGAAATGAGAGCGGGACGGGGCCGCTGGCGGCTCGTTTTAGGGAACCGCAGATTCCCCCCCCCCCGCGGATTCTATCTAATTCGCCTCCGCACGTCGTGGAGACTCCGCACCATGCCCGCGCAGCGCAGGAGGGACGGCATTCCTGCCGTCGAATCGGAGAACGCCGCCAGCTCGAGAACCTGGAACTCACCCCACCCCGCGACGACCACATGAGTGTGGTCGCTCCAGACGCTTCGCGTACCCTCACCACTCGTTATCCTCATCTTTATCCGAATCCTCATCGGAGCGCAGCGATCATTGCACCGGCGACGATTGCGATATCGATAAGAATTCCCCCACCGCACCATGCACGCACAGCGCGGGGGAGGACGGCAGGACTCTCGCTGTCTTTATCTTCTACAATCTCCGCGTCTTTGAGCCACTACCACAGTCTTTGGCATTCCGCGGGTCAGAACTGGCTACCCCACACTCGTTTGACTAGATTCTTCAGCGTGTAATGCGCCTCGTCGGCAATCCGACCATCTCCCCTCGGATCACGCATTTTTGTCGCGAACGTTTTCCTTCGCGGCGAGAAACACTCCGCATACCGCTCATGCGCGTGCTCGACGAACGACTTCGTCCCAATCACCACGCTATCACTGAAGTAACGTGTGCGACGCAGCAAATACTTCGTCACTCCCGGCTGCTCCGAATCCACCTCGGGACGCCCCGCTCGAACCAACAAACGCTGCTCGCGTGTCGCCTCTCCTCTTTCCACTGCCGACCTCGCCTCCTCATAGCGCGCCGCCAACTCCCTCTCAATCACATAGGCGATCAACTTACGGTACGTTTCTCGCGCCCTGTCATCACCTCGCTCCCAGCTATCCACCGGGCAATCCACCGCCTTGCAGATCCCGCGGCGTGCACGCCTACTCCCACCAACTTCGGCCTCGGCCCAGCCACACCAACGATACGCCACCGGATCATCCACCAGCCCTGCTCGCACCGGGTTCAGTTCAATATAGAGCGCCACGTTGCGCATCGCCTCATCACTGCCGATCAGCACACTCTTGAAGCGCGACATCCACAACGTCCCTCTGCGCTCATGACGCTTGTTATACCATCTGGTGAAACGCACTTTCACCGCGTTCATAAAGCGTGAAATGTCGCACATCCGCGCCAGCATCCGTTCGATCAGCTCAGCCCGCGCCTTCTCCTGACCACGCTCACCCAGCCGCTTCAACTGCTGGGCAAATTCATCCACCGCGTTCCGCGAGTACAGGCAGCTGATATGTTTGAGCAGCAGCTCTTCTCCGCCCGGCTCACGGAACTTTGCCAATGCCTTCTCCGCGTCCGGCACCACGGCCAACACGTGGAAATGGTTCCCCATCACCGCATAGGTCACCACCCGCACCATCGAGAACCTCGCCATCTTCCAGATCAGCTTCTTCAGAGCCTCCTTCTCCACATCATCGAAGAACACCTCGCCCCCAACCGTGCGGCTCATCACATGATAACAGGCATCCTCACCTTTCTCCCCCAGCATCCGCTTCTGCGGGCGCCTCAAATTCACCACATTCCCCTCCAGATCCTCGCTCACACCCCACCATCCTGCGCCAACATGCGCCGCCGTTTTCGCTTCAATCGCAACCAGCGCCTCCCGCGCCGCAGCACCCATACTTCCGAGCTTTTTCGCCGCTTTCATACCACCCGATACGCCGCCAACCAGCGTGTCGGACTCACTTGACACCTGCAGTCATTTTGCCCCAGCCAACTCCCGCCTCAGTCCAGCCACACCAACGAGACGCCACCGGATTCAGATCAATGTAAAGCGCCACGTTGCGCATCGCCTCATCGCTGCCGATCAGCACACTCTTGAAGCGCGACATCCACAACGTCCCTCTGCGCTCATGACGTTTGTGATACCACCTGGTGAATCGCACTTTCACCCCGTTCATAAAGCGTGAAAAGTCGCACATCCGCGCCAGGGACTCACTTGACAAGTGCAGTCATTCTATCACTACTTTCCTCAATCAGCATTTAAAGACTATTTGTCTGAATTCGCTCCTTTTGAAGCACGCTTTTCACTGAAATTAAAGGATTGATCACTCCGCTGTGATGCTTCTGTGTGCAGAACGTTTGCAGGCACCCGAGGCTTCCTCGGTGCTGGACCCGGTACCGTTGGTTTGGGCCGATTCCCTGACGATTGTGAGTTTCCACTCATACCTGTTTGGCTTGTTTAAAATCCTGCTAAATGAGCATTACGTCGCGCCCTATTTCTCCGAATCAGTAGACTGCTGCGATGCCTCTTTGCGCATATCGTTATCACCTACACGCGGCTTCCTAGGCGCAGGTCCCGGCACAGATGGTTTAGGTCTATTTTCTGATGATTGCGGACTTTCGCTCATACTAACAAAAGGGTCGGCTGATTTCAGTGGTAAGTCAACCTTTGAATAAACGACCACAGAGAAGGCCCACAACAAAAATACAAAGCTCAAGATACCCAGCTGAATGCCCCTTAGCACTGCATTCATGCGTCGCCGATTCACTTTTTGGTTTCCGACAGCAGCCTTCACATAGAGATCGGCCATCTGAGATTTCATTTCGCTCTCAGGATCACCGACCCAGACATGATTAAGCTCTTCCTTAACGCTCTCAATGTTCGATAAATGCTCTCTAATGTCGTTGGCATCTAGGCACTCATCCTGAAGGGCTATCAAGGTCTCGTCTGCGAAGCGTTGGACAAGTTGCACGTAACCTTGTCCCTTGTCCATGCTTGCCGCAAGCTCTCTAGCAGTGTGAACTATCTCAGCGGGATCCTTGAGATACTCATACGTGAACCCCCAGCCCAACACCCAGACAAGCTTAAACACAGCTAGGAGGTACAACACAGAGGCTACCACTGAAGGGATAAAAAAAGCATAATCAACGCCAGCGTTCCAGCCACCCTCACCCGCATACTGGGACCAAAGGAAGACGATTCCTGCACCTAGCAGGGCGAAAACTTTCACAAGAGCAATCACTCGCTCTCGGATCTTATCGCACCGATCAAGCTGATATTCGTACGACTCTTTCGCATGCTCAAAAATATACTGATCATATGGTGCGATCATAGTTTGAGAGATATTGCCCAATAACACAGCAGACCATCAAGCCAACGACGAATAAACCGCGACACTCTGCACACCCGACTGCTCATCGGCAAGCCATTTCACTCCGCCTCCACCAACTCCCGCAGATTCTCCCTCAAATGGACGGATTTCAGGCGGTTTCGCCCGACTCCCCACACATCCGGGGCACAACAAATCCCGCACGGCTGCAGCAACCACCGCCCCCTCGTCGTCTAGCCGCTGTGACTTGAAACACGCCTGCCAGAACACACCGGTCACGCCGTCTTCCTTGTTCGCGCGCGGGCAACCGGCCCATTCACGGACTTCATCACCCAGCCCAGATCTGACAACCTGACACTCGTCCCGTCCCCGCGTCGACCACATGAGTGCGGTCGCTCCATACGCGGCGCGTAATCCCATCGCTCCTTATCCTTATCCAAATCCTCATCGGAGCGCAGCGACATTCCGCCAGCGACGATTGCGATCTCCATAACGAGCCCCCCTTCAATACCACACTATACCCGCGCAGCGCGGGAGGGACGGCAGGACTCCCGCTGTCTTTATCTTCTACAATCTCCGCGTCTTTGCGTCTCTGCGTGAGCCACTACCTCAGTCTTTGACATTTCACCGGTCAGATCTAGTTTTCCCGTCATGGCAGGATCTCAGAACACCAACGAATTGCCGAAGGCCTACGAGCCGACGGATGTCGAAGAAAAGTGGCAGCGCCGCTGGATCGACGGCAAGTGCTTTAGCGGCAACCCGGCGTCGGACAAAGACGCCTATTCCATCGTGATCCCGCCGCCGAACGTAACCGGCATGCTCCACCTGGGACACGTGTTGAACAACACCATCCAGGACATCCTCGCCCGCCGCGCACGCCAGCAGGGCAAGGAAGTCATGTGGCTCCCAGGCTGCGACCACGCCGGCATCGCCACCCAGGTGCGCGTGGAAAAAGAACTGCGCAAAACCGAAGGCAAAACCCGCCACGACCTCGGACGTGACGCATTCCTCGAAAAAGTCTGGGAATGGAAAGAAGACCACGGTGGCATCATTTTCAAACAACTGCGCCGCCTCGGCTGCTCACTCGACTGGGAACGCGAACGCTTCACCCTCGACGAAGATTACACCGAGTGGGTGCTGCATGTGTTCGTCCAGCTCTTCAAGGAAGGCTTCATCTACCGTGGCAAGCGCATGGTCAACTGGTGCCCGATCTCGCTCACCGCGTTGTCGGACGAGGAAGTGATCATGAAGCCACAGCGCTCGAAGCTTTACACGATGCGCTACGAGATCGTGGATCGCCCGGGTGAGTTCTTCCTGATCGCCACCACGCGTCCCGAGACCCTCATGGGGGACGTGGCCGTGGCCGTTCACCCGAATGACGAGCGTTACAAAGATCTCATCGGCAAAAAAGTGCGCCGCCCATTCCCAGCCGCCGAAATTCCAATCATCGCCGACGAACACGTCGAGATGGAGTTCGGAACCGGTGCGCTCAAGATCACTCCTGCCCACGACCCGGCTGACTTTGAAATCGGCCAGCGCCACGACTTGGAAGCCATCGACGTCCTCACACCGGACGGCAAGGTCAACTGCCCTGAATGCCCTGAACTCCACGGACTCGACCGCTTCGCCGCCCGTAAGAAGGCTGCCGAGATGCTCGAAGAGATGGGCTTGATCGAAAAGATCGAAGACTACGAGAACAACGTCGGCTTCTCCGAGCGTGCGGACGTTCCTGTGGAACCACGCCTCTCGATGCAGTGGTTCCTCAAATACCCTGCCGTCGATGACGCTGCCGCCGCTGTCGCCAACGATGAGATCACCTTCCGCCCGGCCCGCTGGAAAAAGACTTACGCCCACTGGATGGAAAACCTCCAGGACTGGTGCATCAGCCGCCAGCTGTGGTGGGGCCACCGCATCCCGGTCTGGTACCGCAAGGAGAAGGCATTCGAACTGCGCGAAGCCGCATCGCTCGACGTCGCCAACCTCGAAGCCGGTGACCTTCACGTAGGCACCGAACCACCAGCCGATGCCGAAAACTGGGAACAAGACGCCGACGTGCTCGACACCTGGTTCTCGTCGTGGCTGTGGCCATTCGCCACCATGACCAAGGTCGGCGAGAAGAGCGACACGCTGAAGAAGTTCTACCCGACCACCGACCTGGTAACCGGACCGGACATCATCTTCTTCTGGGTTGCCCGCATGATCATGGCCGGCTTCCACTTCGAAGGGCAGAAGCCGTTCAACAACGTGTTCTTCACCTCGATTATCCGCGACATCAAAGGTCGCAAGATGTCGAAGAGCCTCGGCAACTCGCCGGACCCACTCGACCTCATGGCCGAGTACGGCGCCGACGGCCTGCGCTTCGGCTTGATGCGCATCGCCCCGACCGGTACCGACGTGAAGTTCGACGAGTCGCAGATCGGTGAAGGCCGCAACTTCGCTAACAAGCTCTACAACGCAGTGCGTTTCCGCCTTATGCAGGGCAACGCCGGCACGTCCAGCGACCTCGACATCACCGAACTCGAGCTGACCGATGTTCACATCGACATCCTCGCCAAGCTCGATCAACTCGCGATCGACCTGGAGAACGCCTACGCGGATT
The DNA here is from genome assembly GCF_010681825.2 of Sulfuriroseicoccus oceanibius. Taxonomy (NCBI): domain Bacteria; kingdom Pseudomonadati; phylum Verrucomicrobiota; class Verrucomicrobiia; order Verrucomicrobiales; family Verrucomicrobiaceae; genus Sulfuriroseicoccus; species Sulfuriroseicoccus oceanibius. The sequence continues at coordinate 63,946 of NZ_CP066776.1, forward strand.
ATCAGTTCAACACCGTCACCCAGGTGCTCTACCAGTTCTTCTGGAACGAGTACTGCGACTGGTTCGTGGAGGCCTCGAAGGGCTCGCTGCGTGAAGAAGAAGGCAGTGCCGCACGCACCGCCACACTTTGGGTCATCGACACCGTGCTCGAGCGCTTCCTTGCGCACTTGCATCCGTTCATGCCGCACATCACCGAAGAACTGTGGGAAACCCTCGGGTTCGCAGGTGACAGCGGCTTGCCGCTGATGCAGACCCCGATCAACACCACCCCGGTGCTCGCAAAGCTCGACGCTGCTGCAGTCGCCACCGCCAAGGCCACCGCCACCGCGCTCTACGAAACCGTGGGCCGTGCGCGCAACCTCAAGGCGGAGTACAACCTGGCATCCAACAAAAACGTGCGCTTCGTCCTGGCCCCGGCCGGCGATGCACCAAGCCAGGCCACGCTCGATACACTGCAACTCCTCGCAGGCTCCAAAGCTGTGGACGTCGACCCTAACTTCGACGCACCAAAGGGCACCCCGTCGGCGATCACCCCACTCGGCGCACTGACCATGCCGCTGGAAGGGTTGATCGACCTCGATGCAGAACGCAGCCGCCTCACCAAGGAGATCGGCAAAGTCGAAGGCGAACTCAAGAAGTCCCGCGGCAAGCTCAGCAACCCATCATTCGCCGAACGCGCCCCAGAGGCCGTCGTCAATACCGAGCGCGAACGCTTGAAAGAATGGGAGAGCAAACTCGCACAATTGCAGGAAATGCTCGCAGCCCTCGGCTAGAATCGCTTACGATCGATGGGTCGGCTCCTTGTCTGGAGCCGGCCCATTTTTCGTTTCCGGCAGCACCACCCCAATGGACCCTGAATTCCCAGAATCTGGCCCAATCTACCAAATGGCATACCTCAGCAAGCTCGCTGTGGCCATGACCCAGTCGGACATCGACCGATTGCTTAACAAGGCTTGGGCCGCCAACACACGCCGGGGAATCACCGGCGCACTCGTGATGGAGCGGGGCATGTTTTTCCAAATCCTGGAAGGTACCGAGGCTGAGGTGAGATCACTCTTCAAACTGATCTCGTCGGACTCACGCCACCGTGAAATCCAGCTACTCATGGAGCGCCCGGCGAACGAACGATTCTTCGATGATTGGGCAATGGCAGTATGCCGCCCCGAGGGCTCGAAGTTGAAGAATGGCTTCAGCGCGATCGAAGAAGCCGCGGCCTCGCCCAACCCGCGCGAAGCCGCAGCCAAGCCAATCGATGACTTTATGCACGTCTTGCGCGAACACCTGCTCCACGGCGAATCCACTACGGTTTAGCCTCGCTTGAATCACACGCCTCCCGTGGATTCGAACGCGCTGGTCGAAGCATCCGCATAAAATGTCAGATTTCTCTCATTTTCTTTGAACGCGGAGCATTCCTGCGGACATTCACCTGAGGCGATTGCATCCCGCAAGGAGTGTGAGAGCTTTTTCATTGTTTGTTTTGTTGGGCTTACACCCGGACTTCACGGTCCGGGTGTAAGTTTTTTTATGCCCAGCACTCTCCAGCCCGCGCCTACGCCCACTTCAACTCCGGGCCCATAAAAGTCACAGCGACAAGCCACTACGAAAAAAGAAGCCATTGATTCCAAGTCATCCCTCCCCATTAATACAGGCACCACCATGGGAGACCGCGATCTTTACTTCTACGACATCTCACTGCGCGACATCGCCGGAGCGATGAACCGTGGCCTCGCCATCCTTTATTACGGCGCCATGGAAGGAACCTTCGGCGGCCGCAAGAGCCCACCCGTTCCGCTCGACCGCTTCAACGCGATCCAATTCAAATTGCGCATCCCGCCAAGCATCCCATCCAAACGGCTCTACAAAAACCAGGTGCTCTTCCTCCGCAAAGAGCTGGCCAACGATCTCTGGCACGAGCGATCACTCAACACGACCCGCGTCGTCCGCCGCGTCAGCCTCACCAAAAAGCCATCACTCAAACACCACCGCATCGCGCGCATCTTTACCCCGGAGAGCCGCCCAATCCATCTGGCTCAGTTCACCGACCGTTGGACCCATGCCCAGCGCGTGCCCGCAGCCTACAGCGATTACCTGAAAAACGAGTTCGAGGTCTTCTTTCTCCGCGCCGACGCCGATACACAGGTCATGCACCTCATCTGCGACACCATCAACCGCTCGCTAGTGGACTCGGAACGCCGTGACATCCACAGCTACGGCGACATCTACGGACCTCAGGCACCCGTCTCCCACCTCCCCGAGGAAGCCTGCGTCTCCGCGTTCCGGTTCGAGTAGAAAGAGCCCGCCACTCAGTAGTGATAGCGAATCTGGGCGATCTGTATCTCGCCCTCGTCGATTCGATACACGAGACGATGCTCCGCATTGATCCGTCTAGACCAATACCCGGCCAACCTATGCTTTAAGGGTTCGGGCTTCCCTATCCCTTCATGAAGGTTCCGGTCGATATCTTTGATCAAATCATTAACCTTCCGCAACATGCGCTTGTCGGTCTTCTGCCAGTGGAGGTAATCCTCCCACGCTTGGTCCGAGAAAACCTTCCTCATTTCGCCAGCGGCCGCTCCTTACCTTTGCCTGATTCCAGCTGCTCGAGCGAGAGAAGCAGTCGCGAGGCATTCTTCGGACTCCGCAGCAGGTACGCCGTTTCCTGCATGGATTCGTAATCTTCCAACGACATCATCACGACCGAATCGGTCCCCTTCTTGGTGATAACCACAGGGTCATGATTCTCACAAACTTCTGAGATGGTACGAGCGAGGTGCGCGCGAGCGTGAGAGTAAGTGACCGCCTTCATGTTGTACATAATATCGTACAACGATACAGAAACGCAACGACTTAGGAACCACTCAAATATTCCTCTCGCCATCCTGTCCATCTGCGGACACATCTCCCCTCTGCGTCTTCGCGTCTCTGCGTGAGCCTCCTCCCTCACCGATTCACGTCGACCACGACGCGCCCCCGAATCTTGCCTTCCAACAGCTGCCCCGCGCAGTCGACCGCATCGCTCAGCCCGATTTCCCGGCGGATGGTCTCGAGCTTCGTCAAATCGAGGTCGTGACTCAACCGACGCCATGCCTCCACCCGCTCAGATCGCGGGCACATCACACTGTCGATCCCGACCAAGGTCACGCCGCGGAGAATGAACGGCGCCACCGTTGATGGAAAATCCATACCGCCCGCAAGACCACAAGCAGTGACAATCCCACGGTAATTCATCGACGCGCAGACATTTGCCAACGTGTGGCTCCCCACCACGTCAACCGCGCCTGCCCAGCGTTGTTTCGCCAGCGGACGTCCCGGCCCATCCAAGACCGAGCGATCCATCACCTCTGACGCTCCCAAATTCTGCAGGTAGTCAGCCTCCTCCGGCCTTCCACTGACAGCCACTACCTTGAATCCAAGCCTCGCCAGCACGGCGATCGCAACGCTCCCCACCCCACCGGCCGCACCGGTCACGACAATCTCGCCATCATCCGGCGTCACACCGTGCCGCTCCAGCGCCATCACACAAAGCATCGCCGTGTAGCCAGCCGTCCCGATCGCCATCGCCTGCTGGGGGCGCATGCCCTCAGGCAGAGGAACCAACCATTCGCCATTGAGCCGGGCCCGCTGCGCCAGCCCGCCCCAATGGCCTTCTCCAATCCCCCAACCATTCGCGATCACCTCATCGCCCGGCTTGTAGTCAGGATGCGCCGAATCCTCCACCACCCCGACCAAATCAATGCCAGGCACCATCGGAAACTGCCGCACCACCGGCCCCTTGTTCGTGATCGCCAATGCGTCCTTGTAATTGAGCGTCGAATGACTCACCCGCACGGTCACATCGCCCTCAGGCAACTGCTCTTCAGTCAACTCCTCCACTCCCGCGCGGACACCCGCGTCGTCTTTCTCGATTAAGATCCCTTTGAACATAGTCGCTGCGTGTTGTGGCCGCCCTCGTGACTCACCCCGAGGGCCCAAACCGAACCAGCCACGATACGACCCAGACCCCGAGGGTCGACCAAAGGAATCCATCCGCCGGATAATCCACCCGTCACTTCACAATGCACCCACAACCTGTGGTCGCCTCCACCCAACTGGCCAAGCGTGCGATCCCAGCCCTACAACTCACGCCACCCGCAGGCCGCGGCAATCGCTCCGCAGCCCACTCACCTCCCTACTTCCTACGCGCTACCCGCTACTCCTAAACCAACTCATCCACCACGGAGCCGACATGAGCGGCGTCCATGCATTCGTTGATTGGCAGCTCGACGTTGTCGATCAAACGCGTGTCGCCGACAAACACAGCAACCGCCATCAAGGCGTCGTCCGTGATGCGTTCCAGCGGCTGGAAGCTGTCGGCATCCACCACTTTGATGTAATCGATGCGGGAATCATCGATCTGGCTGATGATTTTCTCCGCCACCCCGATCAGAATCGACGCACGGGTCTCGCCCTTGAAGAACAACTCCTCCGCCGTGGCAAGTGCTTCGCGGATCAGCGGAGCCTGTTCGCGGTGGTCGCTATCGAGGTACGCATTACGCGAGCTCATGGCCAGACCATCAAACTCGCGCACGGTTTCCACCCCGACGATTTCCACTGGGAAGTTCAAATCGCGGACCATGCGGCGGATGATAGCCAGCTGCTGGGCATCCTTCTTGCCGAACACAGCGATGTCAGGCTGCACGATGTTGAACAACTTCGCCACCACGGTGCACACGCCCGAGAAGTGCCCCGGACGGCTCTCACCGCACAAATGCTGCGATACCGAATTCTCGCGGACGCGAATCGAGTGGTCGCCGGCATACATTTCCTTGGCCTGCGGAGCAAAAATCAGATCCACACCGAGCTCGTCGCACATCTGGCCATCGCGCTCGAGATCGCGTGGGTAATCCTCGAAGTCCTCGCCTTCACCAAACTGGGTCGGGTTCACGAAAATGCTCACCACCAGCACGCCGTCGTTTCCGGCGAGGTCGCGCCCTTCTTCGATCAGCGTGCCGTGTCCGCGGTGCAGCGCCCCCATGGTGGGAACGAGAACCACCCGGCCGGCAGCACGGCGGCGGGCGATGGCTTGACGCAATTCAACGATGGTTCGGCACACTTCCATGGGTCGTTTTCTCAGGTGAATGATTGGGCTCATTGCCCCGTTGGATTCGGGGAACTTCACGGTATCGAATTTGTTGGATTCCGGTAGGACAAGCTATGCCCTTCCGAGCTATCGCGCTAGTTTGCGTGCGATCATTGCTCTCAATTCTGCAAGCTCACCAACCCTCAGTGCGAAACACACGCCAAAGTAGCCAAGCGCCGCCAGAGCGATCGTCGGCATCAAGGTGATCAGCTTTTTCCAAACCGGGAACCCACTGAACCCGTCCATCAAGTAAGTCATCCCCAGCCAGCCGATGACCGACATCACGCCCGCGGCAACCGCCAGCTTGGCAAAACTGCCCAATAGCTTGAGCGTCTCCAGCCCACCTGCCTGCCGCGCCATAATCACATAAAGCTGCACGCAGTTGAGCGCCGCCACGATCCCCGTCGACAACGCGAGATACTGGAACGGCAGGTTGAAAACGATTACAAACAAGTAGTTCGAAACAAAGTTAATCGCGATGGAGATGAAGCTGATGATCATCGGGATGAACCGCTTCTCGATCGCATAAAACGCCGGCTGGATCACTTTGATCGCCGAGTAGAAGATCAAGCCAATCGCGTAGAACCGCAGCGCACTCGCCATTTGCCCGACCTGCTCGTGGTCGAACTTTCCTCGCTCATAGAGCAAGCTGATCACCGGCTCGGCCAGCAACGCCAACCCCACCGCGCATGGCAAAGTCAACATCGTGACGAACCGCACACCGCCTGACAAAATCCCGCGGAACTCACCGGACGCATGGTTCGCATCCCCAGCAGCCCTCGACAACGCAGGCAATGTCACCATCGCCACCGCCACCCCAAACAACCCAAGCGGCAACTGCATCAACCGGAACGCGCCCTGCAACAACGCCACCGCCCCCTCGGACGAACGCGCCGCGAAGCCCGCGTTGATCATCACATTCACCTGCACCGCACTGCTCGCAATCACCGCCGGCCCGAGCAAACTCAGAATCTTGCGCACGCCCTCGTCCTTGCGCCACGCAAAGTCGGGCTTCATCCGGAACCCCTGCTTCCACAACGATGGCACCTGCACACCAAGCTGCGCCAGACCACCAATCACGGTACCGATCGAGAACCCGACCAGCGCGGTCTTGCCAAAGCCAGGGTCCATCAGATAGCCGATCCCAAAACCCGTCGCCATCGACCCCAGGTTGAAGAAGCTCGATGCCAACGCCGGGATACCGAACACACCACGCGCATTCAAAATCCCCATCACCAGAGCCGCCAGCGACACAATGGCGATGAACGGGTACATGATGCGCACCATCAGCACTGTGAGGTCGCGCATTTCCTGGTCGAAGACCTCAGCGCCCCCATCACCGATGAACAGATCCACGATCCACGGCGCCGCCAGGATTCCCACCAGCGAGACCATCCCCATGAAAAGGGACGTCAGCGTCAGCATCTTGTGCGCCAAAACCCAAGCCGGTTTGTCGCCGCCATCCTTCATCTTCTTTGAGAAGACGGTGACAAAGGCCTGCGACAGAGCCCCCTCCGCAAACAAATCCCGCAACAGATTCGGGATCTTGAACGCCAGGTAAAAGCAACTCAGCCACCGCGTCTCAAACAACGCGAAAAGCAACATCTCGCGCGCCAAACCAAGGACACGGCTGAACATAATCGCGGCACTCACCACCCAGGTCGATCTCAACCCGGACTTGGCGGCGGCGGGCTTCGCGGCGGCTTCACTCATGAGCACCTCTAAAAGCCAGCACGCCCCCAGAGTCAAGCGCCGTGTTTCAAGCCTGGCGGGAGATCGTCAGCCAATCCAGCAAACGCAGAGCTCTCATTGGATCAAGGTGTCTTACCGTATCGGCGGCGGCCATCGGGAGGACGCTGCGCTCTGGCGGAGCGGTGCGCTCGGCCGAGGGTGGGTGACCGGTTTCACCTGGGGTGGCGCTCGCCGGAGGCTCGCTGACCCCAGGCTGTTATGAAACTCGCCTTCAGCGAGGTCTAAGATTGAGCCAAGCCCCCTTCCGACCACTCACCACCATTCCGACCACTCGCCACCTTCCCATCCACGCAGCACCTACCCGTCCAGACGCGGCATCCCTGCACCAAAGGTGCATTTCATACCAGCCCGGGACACAGTCCCGGGATACCGCATCCAGCCAGCACAGCGTCCTGATGGGACGCCTCATCGTAAACCACCACCAGCGGCCTCTGATCGCCTCATCGCCTCATCGCCTCATCGCCTCATCGCCTCATCGCCTCATCGCCTCATCGCCTCATCGCCTCATCGCCTCATCGCCTCATCGCGAAGCGATCGCTTACCGGCTAGCCGGAGGTTTCAACCTCCGGTTCCAGCCCATCAAATCACCTCGTCCCGCAGGGACGGCTTATCTCAGTCGGATAACTGAAACTAGAGAAAGCCCACCGACACCAGACCGAGCAGCGTAAAGGTCGCCATCGTCGTCGGCCCTTCGCGTGAAATCCCAATCGGACACCAACCTACCCCTCAGCGGATCCGGATCCAACCGCTGCGCGGCGCATGCGGTCCATCAACGCAATCCCCAGACCATGCGTCGGCACAGCTTCCGCGATGATCTCGTCCACGTCCATGCCGTCGAGCTTGCGCAACAAATGGTAGAAGCGTACCGCAGCCTCAGGCAACTTGCCCGCACCTGGGCTGAGGATTTCAATCACCTCCCAGTCCGCCGCGTCCATCATCTTCGACTTTTTGCCACCGTCGAGAGTGAGCAACGCATAACGCTTACCCTCCTCTGGTGTGAAGTCCGCCGGATCTTCGATCAGGCGCAATGGCGTACGTGGTGCGTAGTGGGCATCGAGCTGCCCCGGCGCCTCGACCTTGATTTGCTCGGCGCTGCGGTTCTTGCCCGGCAACTTGCAGCGACCAATCGGCTTGAGCATTTCAATCGTGACCGGTCCGGGACGCAAAATGTGGAAGTTCGGCTTGGTCGCGTTTGGCACGTGCTCGATCTTGATAATGGTCGACTCCACGCCCTCCTTGCTGGCGCCTCCGTCGATGATCAATGGAATACGTCCACCGAGTTCCTCTTCCACCGCAGCCGCTGAGGTCGGGCTGATCCGGCCGAAGCGGTTGGCGCTCGGAGCCGCAAGCGGGCCACCAAATGCCTTGAGCACCGCACGAAAAACGGGGTCAGCCGGCATCCGCACCGCCACGGTTGGCAACCCGGACGTCACCGAGTCGGGCACCGCATCGGTCTTGGGAAGCACGATGGTCAATGCACCAGGCCAGAATTCCTGCCGTAACTGCTTGAGCACGTCTTCGATCTCTTCCGGCACGTCCGCCACCTGACGCAGCTGGTCACGGTTGGCAATATGCACGATCAGCGGGTCATGCGCCGGCCGCCCCTTGGCTTCGAACACACGCGCCACCGCTTCAGGGTTGAGGGCGTCGGCAGCCAAGCCGTACACCGTTTCCGCCGGAAGTGCCACCGGCTGGCCGGATCTGAGGACGTCCGCTGCCTTTTCTCCCACCGCGCGCAAATCGCCGGTCGAGTCCGCATAAATGGTTTCGGTGTGCATGGTATGATTCGGGTGATCGATCGTCCGCAAGCAAGATTGGCGGGTAAATCGGTTGAGCCTCACCATTATTCGCGATTACCATGCATTGCAATGCCGACCGTGCCCCCCTCGACTGACGACTCCACTGCCTCCGCCCCTGACGGATCCGGTGACACTGTTGCGTCGCCACGCCCGCTCAACATTGTGCTTGTCGGGTTCATGGCGACCGGAAAGACAACCATTGGCCGCATTCTCTCCAAAAAGCTCGGCTTTCAGTTTGTGGATTGCGACCACGAAATTGAGAAGCAACAGGGGATGAAGATCACCGAAATCTTCAAGACCCAGGGCGAAGAGGCTTTCCGCCAAATGGAGACCGACTTCCTTCAGTCGCTCGCATCGCAGTCCAAACTGATCATTTCCACCGGCGGCGGTGTCGTCGGCCGCCAGCCCAACCGGGAAATCCTACCGACCCTCGGCTACGTCGTCTGGCTCCACACCAAAAAGCAGGTCATCTTCGACCGAGTGATGAGCAATTCCAACCGCCCGCTGGTCCAAACCGAAGACCCAATGGGTACCATCAAGGCCCTGCTCAAAGTGCGCAAACCGCTCTACAAAGAGGTCGCCGACATCCAGATCAAAACCCACAAACTCACCTTCGACGAAACCGCCGAAGGCATCATCGATACCGCTTGCTACTTCTTCTCGAAGCAACAAGCCGAGTGCAACCCAATCTGCGAAGTCTCGCAGGGCGGAGGCAAGGGGGAGTAGTGAGTCAATGAATCCTCTTCTCATAGCCCTCTTTGCCCTGACCATAGTCTGCTTACTCCTGGGAGCTGCAGTCGTCATTGCAGCCTGGCAACCGACAAACAAAAGAACGAGCGTCGCTTCAGCTCTAGCTTTACTCAGTGGGCTCACACCCGGCGCGAGCTTGGGCATTTTACAACTGCTCCACTCCGAGGTTTTACTCCTTACGTCTTGGCTCCTTCCGCCAGTGCTTTGGCTGGCCGCTGCGATCATATTCCTCCGCCAGCAGCCCCCGCATAAAAAGCCCATCGCCGCTGGCCTTTGTTTCGCCGGTATGATCACAACGGTCATTTGGAGCACCACCTTCTACAAAGTGCTGATGTTAGCTGGCGCATAATACTCCGCGAAGCTTACCCTCCCCATAGGTCGGATAAGACCTATTTCCAGCCTCCTTCGCCCGCCGCTCCCACAATTCCCGAATCCGCCCTGAGGTTTCAGACGCATTGCTTATGCACCAGCCCGCATGAGCAAAACACTTCACGTCAACCTCCACCGACTCGCCGTCGCCACCAACATCGGCCTGGTCGTTATGCTTGGCGTGGCCATCTTGCTGGGCATCACAGTTTCAGGCTATTTCCACATCCTGACAGTTGTCCTGCTCTTGCTCAACGCGCTCAACTTCTATTACCGGCGCGTCCAACAAGACCACACCATCCTGCGCAACTTCGGGATCCTCGGCCAATCGCGCTACCTCATCGAGAGCCTCGGCCCCGAGCTACGGCAATATCTCATCGCCAACGACACCGAAGAGCGTCCATTCAACCGCAACGAAAGGGCTCAGGTGTACAGCAAAGCAAAGAACCTCGACTCCACCGCATCGTTCGGATCGTTGCTCAATTTCGACAACTCGGAGATCAAGATCCGCCACTCCATGTTCCCCTCGTCGCTCGACGGCCTCACTCCCTTCAGCGTGACCTTCGGCGAGGCGCGAGGCGTGGCGCATCCGTACACCATCCGCAAACCGATCATGATCAGCGCGATGAGTTACGGTGCCCTTGGCTGCAATGCAGTGCGAGCATTGGCCCGCGGCGCCCACATGGCAGGCATCCCGATGAACACAGGCGAAGGCGGTTTTCCCAAATACCACCTGATGGAAGAAGCCGACCTCATCTTCCAGCTCGGCACCGCCAAATACGGTGCCCGCCGTGACGACGGCACGCTCGATCCAGCGAAACTCAAAGCCATCGCCGCCGAGCCGCAGGTCAAAATGATTGAGATCAAGTTCTCCCAGGGCGCCAAGCCCGGCAAAGGCGGACTCCTCCCGAAAGAAAAGATCACCGCAGAAATCGCCGAACTGCGCGGCATTCCCCGCGACCGCGATGCCATCTCCCCACGCCACCACGCCGAATGCACGGACATCCCCAGCACCGTCGCATTTATCGGGTACATCCAAAGCCTCGTCGACATCCCCGTCGGCATCAAACTCTGCATCGGCAGCATCGTCGAGTTCCGCCAACTCGTGCTCGAAATGAAACAGCAAAACACCGTGCCAGACTGGATCACCATCGACGGATCAGAAGGCGGCACCGGTGCGGCTCCCCGCGCATTCATGGACCGCGTCGGCGTGCCCCTCTACCCCGCCCTCCATCAAGTGCACCGCATTCTCACCGAAGAACGCCTGCGCGACCGCACCCGCCTCATCGCCAGCGGCAAGCTCGTCGTACCCAGCCGCCAGTTCATCGCCTTCACCCTCGGAGCCGACGCCATCTTCACTGCTCGCGGCTTCCTGCTCGCCCTCGGCTGCATCCAGGCATTGCAGTGCAGCAGCAACACCTGCCCAACCGGCATCACAACCCACGCCCCCAACCTCCAACACGGCATCGTCCCAGCCGCCAAGGCACCGCGCATCCAAAACTACGTCGATAACACCGTCCACGACTTGGAAGAACTGCTCGCCGCATCCGGCAAGACCTGCCTCAGCCAACTCTCGATCAACGACCTCTACATCCCATCCGACGCGTCCATTGCCCCCTTTCTCGATCAAACCGCCACCTCCCGGTAAACGCCGCGCCCCATGGATCCGAATCCGCCTTGATGACTCGCCACAATGGCCGCACTGTGCGCCTCCTGCCCCATTCCTCGACCTACCATGCCCTCACCTCCAGCAGATCCTCCGAACCACGACACCCCGGACGGCCCCGCTCTTGCCGCCCAGGTGAAAGCGATTGCTGAAGAGTTGGGGTTTGACGACTGCCGTATCGCACCGGCCATCGAGGCACCGCACGCCGACCGCTTCCGCGAGTGGGTGGAAGCCAAGACCTACGGCGATATGGAATGGCTGTCACGCAATGTGGAGCGGCGCACCGACCCACGCATCGTCCAACCCGGTGCCAAAGCGGTCATCGTGCTGGCTCTCAATTACTACCCGGGGGATCCCGAGCCGATCCGTGACGACGGCCAGCCCCGCGGCCGCATCGCCCGCTATTCGTGGAACAACGACTACCACGACCTCATCGTCAAAAAGCTCAAGATCTTCAACGAAAAGCTTGAGGCCCTCGGTGGCATCCAACGCTACTACACAGACACCGGCCCCGTCCTCGAACGCGACTTCGCCAGCGAAGCCGGCATGGGGTGGAATGGCAAATCCACCGTCCAAATCCACCGCAAACTCGGCACGTGGTTCTTCCTCGCCGAGCTCATCACCACGCTCGACCTCCCGGCCGACGAGCGCTCCCCCAACTACTGCGGCAGTTGCACCCGCTGCATGGACAACTGCCCGACCAACGCCATCACAGCGCCCAACAAAATGGACGCGCTGCGTTGTATCTCGTACCTCACCATCGAGCACAAAGGCTCCATCCCCGAAGAGCTGCGACCAATGATGGGCGACCGCATCTACGGCTGCGACCGCTGCCTCGAAGTCTGCCCGTGGAACAAGTTCGCCAAGATGTCGCGCGATGCCTTCTTCCACGCCCGCAAGGAGATCTTCGACCTCAGCCTGCGCGACATGCTTGCCCTGGATGACGAGCAGTTCCGCACCATCTTCAGCAAATCCCCGATCAAGCGGACCAAACACCCGAAGTTTCTGCGCAACGTCTGCGTCGCCGTCGGCAACGTCGGCACCTCGGATGACATCCCCGCCCTCAAAGCCGCCATCGAGCGCTTCAACGACCCGCTGATCAACGAACACGCGGAGTGGGCGATTGAGCAGATCCAGCAGCGAGAAAAGCAGTGATCTCACCGCTGCGGCGAGCCGCTGGAACGCTGAGCTCCAGTTTGGCATACCGGCGAAATCCGGCGCAGCCGCTGGCTGCAACTTCAACTTTCTCAGTCCAAACTTCCGTCCATGCTTGCCCGATCGGTGTAAGATTGCTAATTCCCCCCACATGGGAATCGAAATCGAACGACGCTTTTTGGTGGATCAGGAGCTCGCCGACCAGTGGCGCACCTATCCCTCGCAAGCGGTGCTCCAAGGCTACATCGCCCGCGACGGCCTGGGATCGCAGGTGCGCGTTCGCATCGTCGATAACAAAGCCCGACTCACCGTCAAAGGCACACGTACCGGCTGCAGCCGCCCCGAGTATGAGTTTGAAATCCCACTGCGCGAAGCCGAAGCCATGCTCGACGAACTCCACGTCGGGGATCTGATCGAAAAACGCCGCTACCGCGTCCCCTACGAGGGCTACATCTGGGAAGTCGACGAGTTCTACGGTGACAACACCGGACTCATCATCGCGGAAATCGAAATCCCATCGGCCGACACCCCCTTCGACAAACCCGCGTGGATCGGCCGCGAGATCACCGAGCTCGACCGTTACGGCAACGCCGCACTGTCCATACGACCAATCAACCGATGGTCACAGGAAGATCAACTCTCCGCCGTAGAACCAGCGGCCACAGATGGGCTCAGATAAGCACAGATGACCTTAACCTTACGACGGATCTCGCTGCGCTCCGATCAGGATTTGGATAAGGACACCAGGCATAGCCCCATCATTCCACCCACGCTCACAGACACGCTGCCGCTGAACACTGCCAGCTAAAAACCAGCAAACTCCACTGCGCCTCGATCCGCCCCGTCGCGCAGCGACGTCTTACCGGCTAGCCGGAGGTTTCAACCTCCGGTCCCACACCGAAAAATGGGCTCGTCCCGCAGGGACGGTTTACTCAGGTACACACTCCGATAAACCGCACCTTCGGCGCGCGACCATCCGCATCCCCATCCTGCGGATGAATCCGCAGGCTAACCGGTAAACCATCGCTCCGCGATGCGCGGCGACCACCAACTCGAGGCACATCGCAGCGATCCGATCAGGATTTAGATAACGATAAGGATAAAGACGCCGGCCCTCGTCTCATCCATCCCCGTCCGCAGACGCTCTGCGGCTGAAAACAGCCAGATGAACACTAGCAAACTCTACTGAGACAACACCATGAACAAGACGATCACGGCAAGGATCGCCAACACGACAAAGGTGATTTTCCACGGACTGAGCGGGTAATCGGCGGCACCGGTGCCGGTGTAGGCATTCACGATGGCCTGACGGTTCTTGCCGCGGAATCGGTACGACGCCAGCCACACCGGCAGGAGAATATGCTTAAATGTTTGGTCGCTGTAGCTCGGTTGGATCCGCAAATTGCGATAGGTGTCGCCCGGGACGTCACGGCCGCACATGCGTTCCAACATAGCGTGCATCTGCTGGCGCCCTTGCACCGCCGCATCTTTCAGCGGCACTTGGTAATGCTCCACCTGCCACCCCGAGACGTAGCGGGTTTCATACCCGACCAGCTCATCGGTAGGAAATGGTTCCACTTGGTCGAGCAGCTTCGGGTCCGTGCCGCGCGACCCACGCACGGTGACGTCATCAAAGGCAGTGGATATTCGCCCCGATGCCGGACGCCAGCGGGTCTTGCGCACTTGGCGCGACTGGCGCTTTCCGTTGGCATCAGTGTAATACTCGGTCTCCCAGTAGTACGTGCCGGAATCGGCCGTCCACGGGCAGTCCGCCGCCGCATCGAATGTCCAATACGGCAGGTAGACGCGGTGGAAACGATCCATGAAATTGCGCCGCTTGAGGTCGCTCGGCGCAAACCAGCGTGACGCGAGAAACCCTTTGATCGTGTGGTACGCCTGTTCCTGGCTCACCTTCGCCGGCAGCACTGCCCACGGTTTGATCGGCGCGTCAATATCCTCGTAGTCGAGCAACTCGGGAGCGCCGCAGAAATCACAATGCTGCGCCACCATTTCCGATGACCGCACCAACACGGCGTGGCAACTCTTGCACTGCACGCGGCGCGTGGTTTTGACCCATTCATCGGACGATCCATCCAACCGCCCGAGCTCGGCGAGCAAGTCGCGTTCCTCGATCTCATTGAGAGCGGGCAACGCATCGTCCCCCGCCTCCTCACGCGGAAAGTTCGTCCCGCAATACGGGCAGGTCAGCATCTGCTTGGAAGCGCTCCACTCCGCCTTGCCACCGCATTTCGGGCAGGCATGGCGGTCGAGCGAGACCACCGCCACCCCACGCTTACCGGGAAGCGGTGGGGGCACGGCATGCGGCTCGACGGCGACGGGCGACTCGTCGGTCACCGAGTCGTCATCATTCGGCACGTCGCTTACCTCTGGGTTTTCACCTGCCACAACGGAATGGTTCCTTGGTATGGGGTCGGGGTTCCACTCCGGGCTATTCAGCCAGGAAGGCATCCAAGGCGCTGCGGGAAATCCGATAGCTCGATCCGATCTTCTTAGCCGACAAATTGCCGGCCTGAATCTCAGCCATCACATCGTCTTCCGACACCCCGAGAACCTGCGAAACTTCCGCTGGGTTCATCAGCTGAGGCAAACCTCCGCCGACTGGTGCTGCGGGAGTCGCTGCTGCCGCACCGGCAGCCACCGCACCAGCCCCGAGCGGGTTGGTCATGCCGCCTCCAGCCACGCCGGATTGCTTCATCAACTCCTGGGCAATCGAGAACCCAACCGCCAACTCAGTGGCAGCTCCAGCACCACCGGCACCGCCACCCTCGCCAGACGCCATGCCCTGGCCCATCTGGTACTTGATGTAGGAATTGAGGTCGCCAATAGCCGACATCGCGGAGCGCTTGTCGATCGCTTCTTCGACTTCCGGCGGAACCGATACGTTCTCAACAATGAACGACGCGATCTCGATACCGTATTTGGTGCTCAGCACCGGGTTGATCAACGGCAACAACGCATCACCAAGATCGGTGTAACGGGTCGCCACATCGAGCATCGGCACATTTGCCGACGCCAGCGCATCGGAGAACACACTGACAATGCGCGAACGCATCGCATCACCAAACTCATCGACACGGAAATCGTGGTCGCTTCCGGCCACCTCCTTGAGGAAGGTTTGCACATTGACCACGCGGAAGTCGTACGTTCCGAACGCACGGGCACGGACAATACCAAAGTCCGGATCACGCAGCATGATTGGGTTGGACGTCCCCCATTTGTTGCCGGTAAAGAGCCGCGTGTTGACGTAATAGACGTCGGCCTTGAAGGGACTCTGGAACCCATACTTCCAGCCCTTGAGGCGGGTCAGCACCGGAATGTTATCCGTTTCGAGCGAATGCTTGCCCGGCCCGAAGGTGTCACCAAACTGCCCTAGGTAGACAAACTGAGCGGTCTGGCTTTCGCGAACAATCAGCTGTGCGCCGTTCTTGATCGCTTTGTCATCATCCGGAAAGCGCCATGCGATGGTGTCCCGGCTGTCGTCCTGCCACTCGATGATTTCGAGCAACTCTCCTTTGATAAAGTCCATGAGTCCCATGGCGAAAATCTCACCATATTTCGGTAGTTCGCGGCAAGTGCAATGCCACGCCAATGTTGTAATCCTCAAAGGTTTGCGGTGGCCTCAGGAATTTGAAAATACTCACGCAGAGACGCGGAGACGCAAAGAAGTGGATGAGGGCGCTGCGCTCCGCACGGGTCGATTGTCGACAGGAATGCCGCCCCACCAGCACCCGTCGGTCACGTCTGCGAAGCGCTGGAGGGACGACATTCCTGTCGTCGGAGTCGGGGATAACCACGGAGCCCCCGTTGACCGCCCTCCTACCAAATCCAAACGATGACGCGGATGGCACTTGCCAGCGCGGGCGACTCACCCGATGATCCCCGCACCTAGCGAGCGCTCACGATTTCGAAACCATGCAGCCTACCAACTCCCAAAACGCACCAGCCCCTCATACACAAGCCGTTGCCCTGTTACAAGGCAACCACAGCGACCCATTTGGCTACCTCGGCATCCATCGCAACGAATCCGACACCGGCTTCGTCGTACGTGCCTGCCGCCCGGACGCAGCAGCCATTGATCTGATCGTTCTGGATGAGGACGGCAGCGAAAAGCTTCGCGCCCCGATGGAGCGGATCCACGAAGGTGGTGTGTTCGCCCACAGCTTCGAGTGGGAAGGCGAGACAAAACCACGCTACTCCTTCGAGATCGATTTCGGCACGTCCAAATGGACCACCGCCGACCCCTACTCGTTTGACCTCATTATCGGTGAACAGGATTGCTACTTCTGGGGAGAAGGCACGCACTACGACGCCTACAAAACGCTCGGCGCCCACCCACGCACGATCGACGGCATCGAGGGCACTGCCTTCGCCGTGTGGGCCCCGAATGCACGCCGAGTGAGCGTCGTCGGCGATTTCAACCGCTGGGACGGCCGCACCCACATCATGCGTAAGCGCATCGAAGCCGGTGTGTGGGAATTGTTCATCCCGGGCGTCACAGAGGGCGACCACTACAAGTTTGAAGTCGTCGGTGACCACGGCGAACTCACGTTGAAGACCGATCCGTTCGCCCTGCGCACGCAATGGGGGCAAAAGACCGCCGCACTCGTCCATAGCCTCGACCACTACACGTGGAACGACCAGGAATGGATGGAGCGCCGCGCTTCAGCGGATCCGTACCATTCTGCGATGTCGGTTTACGAAGTCCACCTCGGCTCGTGGGCTCGCGTGACCGAGGACGGCAACCGCTGGCTCACCTATCGTGAACTGGCAGACCAACTGCTCGACCACGTGGAGAAGCTAAATTTCACCCACATCGAGCTGATGCCGATCACCGAGTTCCCGTTCGACGGCTCGTGGGGGTACCAGGTGACCGGATATTTCTCGCCTACCTCGCGCTACGGTGATCCGGACGACTTCCGTTATCTCGTCGACCAGGCGCACCAGCGCGGGATCGGTGTGATCCTCGACTGGGTGCCGGCACACTTCCCGAAAGACGACCACGGTCTCGGCCGCTTCGATGGCACCGCGTTGTTCGAGCATGCCGACCCACGCCAGGGCGAGCACAAGGACTGGGGGACGTACATTTTCAACTTCGACCGCAACGAGGTGCGCAACTTCCTCATCGCATCGGCGCTGCTGTGGATGCGCGAATACCATATCGACGGCCTGCGCGTGGACGCCGTGGCCTCGATGCTCTACCTCGACTACTCGCGTGAAGCGCACGAATGGGTGCCGAACAAACACGGCGGACGCGAAAACCTCGGCGCCATTCAGTTCATGCGCCAGCTCAACGAAGCCGTCTACGGCAGCTGCCCGGGAGCGATGGTCATTGCCGAGGAATCCACCGCATGGGGCGGCGTCTCGCGCCCGACATCAGCGGGTGGCCTTGGCTTCGGCTTCAAATGGAACATGGGCTGGATGAACGACACGCTCACCTACATGGAGCGCGAACCCGTTCACCGCCAATACCACCACGGCGAGGCCACGTTTTCGATGGTTTACGCCTACGACGAAAACTTCATGCTCGTACTCAGCCACGACGAAGTGGTGCATGGCAAGGGCTCGCTGATCAACAAAATGCCGGGCGACCGCTGGCAGAAGTTTGCCAACCTGCGCATGCTCTACGGCTGGATGTGGGCGCATCCGGGCAAGAAGCTCATCTTCATGGGAGACGAAATCGCCCAGTGGGACGAGTGGAACTACCACCGCAGCATCGACTGGCATTTGCGCATCGGAGCGGAACACAGCGGCATGGAGCGACTGGTCTCCGACCTCAACGCCGTCTACCGCGACATCCCGGCACTCAACGACCTCGACCACGAGCCCGGTGGGTTCAGCTGGCTCGACCACGATGACGCTGCTTCCTCGACCTTTACGTTTTTCCGCCGCTCGCGCGACGGCGATGTCGTGCTGGTCGCGGTGAATGCCACACCGGTCGCCCGCCACGGCTACCGCATCGGCGCACCGACCGCCGGCACCTACCACGAAATCATCAACACAGACGCCGACATCTACGCCGGCAGCAATGTGACCAACCAGGGCGACCGCCACACCGAGCAGATCGGCTGGCAACATCAAGCCCAGTCGCTGGTGATCGATATCCCACCACTTGGCGTGACGATGCTGCGCCTGAAGCGATAGTCCCGCGATCGATTGGAAAAATCACACAACGCCCCGATGTCCGCATTTCCGGTCATCGGGGCGTCTTTTGTTATGGGCGAAAACCTTGGGATCTCGCATCGATTCCAGGCGGCCGTCACAACACCCGTTCTGGAACGCCAAGCATCGCCTTGGCAATCCAACGCGTCCGGCGCAGCCGCATTCTCCCCCACCCTGACAGAGTGGGGGCAAGCCCCGCGACGTCACCAATCCCCCCTTCTCCCCCCAATCATTGATTCTCTCGCTCCCATCGTGGATGATGCGTTCAACTCTTCCTCCCCACCCATGTCCGACGCCCCACACACCAACCGCCTCGCCACAGAAACCTCGCCCTACCTCCAACAGCACGCGACCAACCCGGTCGATTGGCTTCCCTGGGGCGATGAGGCATTGGAAAAAGCCAAGCGGGAGAACAAGCCCATCTTCCTCTCCATCGGCTACTCCACTTGCCATTGGTGCCACGTGATGGCTCGCGAGTCGTTCGCCAACGCCCAGACGGCGAAACTCATGAACCAACACTTTGTGAACATCAAAGTGGACCGCGAAGAACGCCCGGACGTCGACAGCATCTACATGACCTACGTTCAAGCGACTACCGGCCGCGGCGGCTGGCCTATGAGCGTTTTCCTCACCCCGGAGGGCACCCCATTTGTCGGCGGCACCTACTTCCCGCCGCAGGATTCACAAGGCCGCCCCGGCTTCCCGCGCATCCTCAGCAGCATCGCCGAGATGTGGGAAAAGGACGCGGAAAAGGTGCGCACGTCAGCCGAGGACACGATGCGCCAGATCCAACAGATTCTGCTCGCCCCGAGCGATGACAAATCCCCACTCACCGCCGCCCAGGTGGATGCCTCGTTCGACACATTCGCCACGCAATACGACCAGCAACACGGCGGATTCGGCAGCTATCAGAAATTCCCGCGTCCGGTCGCGCTCGAATTCCTGCTCAACGAAGCCGTGCGCTCGGGCGTAGACTCCGGCAAAGGCGCCCGCGCCATGAGCATGGTCACCGGTACGCTCGACGCCATCGCCACCGGCGGCATCACCGACCACCTCGGCGGCGGCATCCACCGCTACACCGTGGATGAAATTTGGCACGTCCCGCACTTCGAGAAAATGCTCTACGACCAGGCGCTCGTCGTGCCACCGATGGTCGCCACCTTCCAACTCACCGGCAACCCACGCTACGCCGACCACGCGCGCGCCACACTCGACTACGTGCTGCGTGACATGACCCACGAGGACGGTGGGTTCTTCTCCGCCGAAGACGCGGAAAGCCCGCTGCCCGAGAACCCGAGCGAGAAAGGCGAAGGCGCCTTCTACACGTGGAGCCATATCGAGATCGATGAACTGTTGACCCTGGAACAAGCCCGCGTCTTCAACGCCGCTCTCGGGATCGAGCGCGGCGGCAACGTGAACCCGGCCAGCGACCCGCACAATGAGCTGCGCGGGTTGAATGTCCCATTCCTCGCCAATCCACCACAGACCGACGCGGACCGCCAGTTGCTCTCCGAAGCGTTGGAGATCATCACCAAAGCCCGCAACGAACGCCCGCGCCCTCACTTGGACGACAAGGTCCTCACGTCTTGGAATGGCTTGATGATCGCCGCATTGGCAGGCGCCGCCCACCCGCTGGGGGACAACCGCTACCTCGCCGCAGCTCATAAAGCCGCCGCGTTCATCAAGGCGAACCTTTACGATCCGTCTGGGAAAACGCTCATCCGCTCGTGGCGCAATGGCCAGCCAAGCTCGACCCGAGGCTTTGCCGATGACTACGCGTTCCTCATCCACGGCCTGATCGAACTCTACCAGGCCGACTTCGACACCCAATGGCTCGAATGGGCGATCGATCTGCAACAGACGCAAATCGCGCTCTTCCACGACGCGAAGCACGGTGGATTCTTCAACACGGAGGCCACAGACGAGAAGCTGATCCTGCGCATGAAGAACGACACCGACAACGCGGAGCCGTCCGCAGGCTCGCTATCGGCGCTTAATCTGCAGCGCCTCGCCGCCATGCTCGACCACGAAGAATGGGGCGACATCGCGGAGGAAACGATCGCCTCGTTCACCAAGAACCTGACCCAGGCCCCATCCGCCGCACCGCTGATGGCCGTGGCTCTCGCCCATCAGATCGATGGGTTGCAAACCGTAGTCCTCGCCGCCGCCGATGGCGCCGATGCCATGGCCGCCGCCGTCCGCGACCAGTTCCTCCCGGGAACCACCACCATTCAAATCCCCGACGCCGAGGGTTCTTCGGCCCGCCGGTTTTTCACCACCCGCTCGGAGCGCTACGCCGCGATGCACTCGACCAACGGCACCGCCACCGCGTTCCTCTGCCGCGGCAAAACCTGCGAACCTCCAATCACCTGCACCGACGAGCTGAAAGCGAAGCTCGCACCTGCGACCTAGCGGGAACCCAATACGTCCCATGCGACTTATAGATCCGGTGAGTCCGATGACTCAGCCCGCAAACAAATCATCAAATAAAATTGAAATTTGATGCAAAACCCCTCACAATCACCACATGAGGATCACCATCGAGATCGATGAAACCACCTTGGAGCACTGCCAGGCCATCACCGGAGAAAGCAAAAAAAGCCCAGCCGTAGCCAAGGCCGTGGAGGAATTCGTGAAACGCAAGTTGGCCGCGGAATTCGGCTCCAAAATCATGGAGAGCCACTTCGATTACCCGGAAACCTCCGAGGAACTCTCAGCCCTGGACCGCTAAGCGCACCGCCGGATGAATGCCGACACTTCACTCGTCCTCGTCGATTCCTGTTGCTGGATCGAAGCGCTGCGCAAAGACGGCCGCATTGAAGTCAAGATGGCGGTCAAATACCTACTCGACGAGTACAAGGCCTTGCTTTGCGGTCCGGTCGAATACGAGGTGCTCAGCGGTGCACGCAAGAACGAACGCGATGAACTCCGCGCCTACTTCAACGTGCTGCCTTACCGCCCGTCCGACCACAAGATTTGGCGCAAAGCAGCTGAGTCTGCGTGGAAATTGCGCGATGCCGGAGTCAAAGCTCCACACAACGATGTGATCATTGCCACGATCGCGGCGGAGTTCGGATACCGGATCTTCAGCATCGACAAGCACTTCGAACTCATGGCCGGAGTGCTGGGGTTCTCTCTCTACGTGCCCGGATATGGCGGGTTGTATAATCCTGAATAGAACGAATAGCGGAGTCATCCGAATAGGCCCTATAGGACTGATAAGACCTATGAGGGTGGCCCCTCTTCGAATTCCGTAGACCTCCCCGAGGAACCAAAGCGTAAAGAGAGCTATGAGTTCTGATTCCCCCGACGTGACACCCAACCTTGATGGCGGTGACTTCGACAGCTCGACGCCTGAGTTGATCGCGGTCATCACCAAAGCGCGGGCGCTGACAAACCAATACAACCAGCATCCGGCGGATGACGCCGACGGTCGGCGCGCCATTCTCACCGAACTTCTCGGGCACCTTGGCGACTCCGCCTACATCGACGTTCCCTTCTACTGCGACTACGGCAAGAACATCTCGATCGGAGATCACGTCTACATCGGACTCAACTGCACGTTTGTCGACAACCACAAGATCACCATCGGCAACAACACGCTGATCGCGTCGGGCGTAGACATCGCCACCGCCACCCACCCGGTCTCCGCCAAGGAGCGCATCATCGACGACCCGGCCCGAACCAACAAATACCGCACGATGTCAGCACCCGTGACTATCGGCAACAACTGCTGGATCGGCGCCAACGCAACCATTGTCCCCGGCGTGACCATCGGGGACAACACCACCATCGGCGCCGGCAGCGTGGTCATCAAAGACATCCCCGCCAACTCCCTCGCCGCAGGCAATCCCTGCCGCGTGATCCGGGAGCTGGAGTGATACTGAAGGCGGAGCCACAGATGAGCGCAGATGGGCACAGATGATTAATGAGTTAGCGGCTGCGCCGGATGGGATTAATGGCCGGACTGGAGACCGGCGTTCCTTTGCTGCCGCAGGCACCCCAATTCAAAATCCGCGATAATCTGCGCCCATCTGCGGCTCCTAAAACCAAACCACCAACGGCTCCGCACCCCGCTCCCCCGCCGATTTCCCATTTCAAATTCCGCATTTTCCCATTTCCACCCGCCATCTGCGGTTCACCGTTGCGAGGGCGGCAATTCTCCGCCAACTTGCTGGTCTGTGCGGAAAGAACCCGCATCCCCGCCCACGAGCGGAGCATTTCACTCAGACCCATTGATTTGACCATGATCCCGAACGTCCTCGCCGAACGCTATGCCACCGAACCCATGAAGGCCATCTGGTCCGCCGAGGGGCGGATCGTTCTGGAGCGCGAGTTCTGGATCGCCGTGATGAAGGGCCAGCGCGACCTGGGTCTCGACATCCCGGAGGAAGCCATCGCCGCCTACGAAAGCGTCAAAGACCAGGTCGATGCCCAGTCCATCATGGACCGCGAGCGCATCACCCGCCACGACGTGAAGGCCCGCATCGAAGAGTTCTGCGATCTCGCCGGCCATGAGCAGATCCACAAAGGCATGACCTCGCGCGACCTGACCGAGAACGTGGAGCAGCTTCAGGTCTTCCGCTCACTCGGTGTGATCCACACCAAAGTCGTCGCCGCGCTGGCCCGCATGAAGAAGCACTCGGTGACATGGCGTGATTTGTTCATCACCGCACGCACGCACAACGTGGCAGCCCAGCCGACCACATTCGGCAAGCGCATTGCAATGTTCGGCGAAGACTTGCTCGTCGCTCTGGAGCAGCTCGACCACTTGATCGAAACCTACCCGGTGCGTGGTCTCAAAGGCGCGGTCGGCACCCAGCTCGACCAGCTTTCCCTCTTCGACAACGACGCTGAAAAAGTCGACCAACTCGAGCAGCGCGTGATGGAGCACCTCGGCATCAAGCGCCGCTGGACCAACGTCGGCCAGGTTTACCCACGCAGCCTCGACACCACCACCGTTTCGGTGCTGCTCGCACTCGCATCGGGTCCATCGTCGTTCGCCAAGACACTCCGATTGATGGCAGGTCACGAGACCGCCAGCGAAGGGTTTGCCAAAGGCCAGACCGGTTCGAGTGCAATGCCGCACAAGATGAACTCGCGTTCCTGTGAGCGCGTCAATGGCTTCCACACCATCCTCCAGGGCTACCTCTCGATGGGTGCCGCCCTCGCCGGCGACCAGTGGAACGAAGGCGACGTCTCCTGCTCGGTGGTGCGCCGCGTGATGCTTCCGGATGCATTCTTCGCCATCGATGGCTTGCTCGAAACCTTCATCACCATCCTCGACCAGATGGACGCGTACCCTGCCGTGATCGAGCGCGAAAACGCCTACTACCTGCCATTCCTCATGACCACCACCATCATGATGGAAGCGGTCAAGAATGGCGTCGGCCGCGAGACCGCTCACAAGGCAATCAAAGAGCACGCCGTGGGAACCGTCAACGACCTGCGCGTCGGTAAGATCACCAGCAACGACCTCCTCGACCGATTGGCTGGCGACGACCGCCTCGGCCTCAGCCGCGAACAACTCGACGCCATCCTCGCCGGTGGCCAGGACAAGATCGGCGCCGCCAAGGCTCAGCTCGACACCTTCGTCGCCACCGTCGACAAACTGGTCGCAGACAACCCGAACGCCGCCGCCTACGAGCCAGGCGCGATCCTGTAGTTTTTTGGACAGGATTCACATGATCAACATGATTTGATTCGTCGTCGCGAAGCGCTGGAGGATCGGCATTCCTGCCGACAGACCATCGCTAGGAGCGCAGCGCTTCAGAACTGATTCCCCGAAGGGGGAATGCAAACCAGCCCAGGGTGAACGGAGCTTCAGGCGACGTCACCCTGGGTTTTTCGTTAGAATACGGTCGGCCGAGCGTGTAGCGTCGCCAAGGGAAACCCCGATCCCGATGGCCGCATGTTACGCGACGCTGCATCTTAATCTGATACCATCTCGCCCATCACCCTCATGCACACCGAACGTCCGCTCATTGGCTACTGCACCAACATCCACCCGGGAGAATCGTGGGCGGACACCTTTGCCAACCTGCAAACCAAGGTCACAGCGGTGCGCGATGGAGTGCAGGCCCAGGCCGACGCTGCCTCCGCCTTTCCAGATCCCTACCCTATCGGATTGCGCCTCGGAGCCGATGCCACACGCGAGCTGATGGCAGACGCCGACAAACGCGCCGCCTTCCGCGATTGGTGCGAACGCGAGCGCATGTTGCTCTACACGGTCAACGGCTTCCCCTACGGACAGTTCCACGGAACGCGGATCAAAGAACAAGTCTACCAACCCGACTGGGCGGCGGACGAACGCGTGAGCTACACGTTGGATTTGTTCAAACTGCTCATCGAGCTGGCACCTGACGACTCACCTCAACTCACCGTCTCCACGGTCCCCGCATCGTTCAAGCCCCACATCAGCGGGCTCACCGATCCCGAGTCCCACATTCTGCGGATCCGCGAAAACCTCCAGCATTGTGCCAAAGAACTCGAGGCCATGAGTGAAGCCAGCGGCATCGATTTGGTTCTTGGGCTGGAACCGGAACCGCTAGGTCTCATCGAGAACGCGACCGAAGCCGTTGGATTCTTCGAACTACTCACCAGCGGACTCGACGCCGCCGACCGCGCACGCTTCCTGCGCCGCATCGGCATCACGTTCGACACCTGCCACGCCGCGATCGAATACGAAAACGCCGGAGAATCGCTCGACGCCTACCAGGCCGCCGGCATCCGCATTGCCAAAATCCACCTCAGCAATGCCATCGCCTTCGCCCCGGGCGACGAGGGCGCCATCGAGAGCATCAGCCGCTTCGTCGAACCGACCTACCTCCACCAGGTCATCGCCCGCAAGGAGGACGGCTCGTTGATCCGCAGCCTCGACCTACCCCACGCGCTGACCGACGAATCACTCGTCGCCGACGAATGGCGCGTCCATTACCACATTCCGCTCTACGCCGAGCCAGAACGCCCGCTCGGCAACACATTGGCAACCGTCCACGAAACCGCCGACTGGCTGCGCGCCAACCCGGGCGCCGTCCGCCATTTCGAGATGGAGACCTACACCTTCGATGTCATGCCCGAAGGCGTGCGCCCCGCCAGCGATATCGAAATGCTGGTCAACGAACACCTCTGGTGCGCCCGCGACTTCCTGCCAAGAGCCACCGGAGCATAGGATTCCTTTAGACAGGATTTACATGATGCACATGATTTTTCGCTAACGCGAATATCGGCCATCGCATGAGGAGCCGTTAGGCAAATCTTGTGAATCATGTAAATCCTGTCCAAATATTAACCCATGTCCCTTCTCCGCGACCTCGCCCACTCGTCCCGACTGCCGAACATTCCCACCGTGTGGTCGAACGTGATCACCGGCTATTTGTTCGGGATCGCCTTTTGCACCGCACAGACCGGCAGCCTGGCGCAGTTGTTGCCGCACTTCTCGTGGGGCATCATCGCATTGCTCCTCGCCACCGGCACCTTGCTCTACATCTGCGGCACGTTCATGAACGACGGCGTGGATGTCGAATGGGACAAACAACACCGACCCGAACGTGCCGTCCCGTCCGGCCGCATCCCCGCCGGCACCATGATCAACCTGGCGCTCGTCTTCGGCCTGGGCGCACTCGCCACCGCATTTCTGCTCGGCAAGTTTTCACTCATCCTGGCGGTAGCGATCATCGCTGCGATCCTGCTTTACACAGCCATCCACAAACGCACGGCGTGGGGAGCTGTGGCGATGGGGATCTGCCGCGCCTTGCTCTTCCCCATGGCGGCGCTCTGCGGCCACCGCTACCTCGGCGCCGAGATCAACCAGCTGATCCACGTTTCCATCGCCGCTGGTGTTGGAATGATGATCTTCATCGGAGCCATCACCTGGTTCGCCCGCCACGAAACCTCCAACGACCCGCCGCGCACGCATTACTGGCTCAAAACCGTCGTCTTCACCATTCCGTTCCTGATCCCAGTCATCGCCATCCCGATCCTCGTGCCCGACGCTCCATTCTGGAACTCCACCACCGCCTTGATCTGCGGCGTGGTCGGCATCCTCTGGATCTGCATTGCCATGGAACAGGGCAAACGCCAAGGCACCGGCAAGTTCGTCTCCAGCGCACTGGCAGGCATTCCGCTGCTCGACGCCATGTGGATGCCCAACCACCAACCTCTGCTGCTCATCATCCCATTCGCGCTGTTCGTTCTGTCACTCGCCCTGCAGAAGGTCACCAGCGCGACGTGAGGGTGGTATTTTGTTTAGACAGGATTAACATGATGGACATGATTTTGCGCTATCGCCAGAGGGCATGCCGCTCGCGAAGTCACGTTGAATGACAATGCTGCTGCTTTAGTCGGCAGGAATGCCGACCTTCCAGCGATTCGCGAGTGAGCTACCGCCAGTCCAAATCTTGTGGATCATGTGAATCCTGTCCAAAAAGCCGAATTACCTGACTGCTCCGCCCATGTCCCTCACCGACACCTTTCCCTTCCTCGACCAGCTTCCATCGCCGGCCTTTGTGGTCGATTTGGAAAAGCTGCGCGCCAATGCCCGCATTATCGACGACATCCGCCAGCGCTCCGGCTGCAAAGCGGTGCTCGCGCTGAAAGCCTTCTCGATGTGGTCCACCTTTCCCGAGCTGCGTCAGTTCACCGACGGTTGTTGCGCCAGCGGCATCTGGGAGGCCCGGCTGGCCCGCGAGGAGTTCGGCGGCAACGTACTGACCTACTCGCCCGGCTACGATGAAGCCGAAATCGCCGACCTGCTCGAGATCACCGACCACCTCGACTTCAACTCGGTCGACCAATGGCTGCGCTTCCGTGATCAGGTCCAATCCCACCCGCGCTACCAGTCCGGAGCAATCCACTGCGGTCTGCGCATCAACCCGGAGCACTCGACCGGCGACACACCACTCTACGACCCCTGCTCGCCCGGCTCACGCCTCGGCATCACCCGTGATCAGATCGACGCCGCACCAGCTGGCGCGCTCGACGGCATCAGCGGACTCCATTTCCACACGCTGTGCGAACAAGGCGCCGATGACCTGGAGACCACACTCGCTGCGGTTGAGGAAAAGTTCGGCGACCTCCTCGCATCGCCTCAGATCACCTGGCTCAACATGGGCGGCGGCCACTGGATCACCAAGCCAGACTACGACCGCGACTTGTTGGTCAAACTTATCCAGGACATTGCCGAGCGCTACAGCCTGACCGTCTGGATCGAACCTGGCGAAGCCTTCGCCATCCACACCGGAGTGCTCACCGCCACCGTCCGCGACATCGTCACCAATGGCGGAGTCAAGATTGCCATCCTCGATGTCTCGGCCACCGGCCACATGCCCGACGTGCTGGAAATGCCCTACCGCCCGGATGTCTTCGGCCCAAGCGGCGCCATGGCTGGCCCTGCCGGTGCGACCAACCACACCTACCGCCTCGGCTGTCCGACCTGCCTCGCCGGCGATGTCATCGGCGACTTCAGTTTCGACACCCCACTCGCCGCCGGCGATCGCTTGGTCTTTGATGACATGGCCCATTACACCATGGTGAAAACCACCATGTTCAACGGCGTCCGCCACCCCGCCATCTGCAGCTACGATTCTGCTACTGGCGAATCGAAAGTCATCCGCGAGTTCACCTACGAAGATTACCGCGGGCGGTTGTCGTAGGAGGTGGACGTCACGCAGAGACGCGAAGACGCAGAGAAGAGAATGAATACTACCATTACCAGAATCACCGCACTGCTCGCCATTGGATTAGCGATTTGGTGGCTATACACCTTGTACGCTCTGCTGTGGATCGAACTCCCCGTCGGATCAGGCGGCGGATGGGACGCCGTTCTCCTGATGTCTTTCACTACCATCTTCGGACTCACGTTTGTCGTCCCTGCTGCAATGGGAATCTGGTTTGGCAGCAAGCTATGGCTGTCGCCAACCAAACGATCCATCAAAGGCAGCGTCGGAGCGATCGTCCTTATCCCAGCATTGCGGCTCGAGCTCATGACCGGCCGGTTTGACTGGTACGGGCTAGCCACAATTCCCATCGCGATTGTAGCGATCACCGCATACGTCATCATATCGCGGACGATTATCGAGCGCTGGACCACGGCTACCATCGAGAAAGGTGAATTCATAGGCCGTGGCATCTTGAAGCTGGTAGCCGTTCTGATCCATCTCAGCCTGATCCAAATGGGCACCCGAGCCGACGCCATCTTTGACATTCCATTCTGGCTCGCAGCATTCACCGTCCCCTTCATCTTCTACTTCGCTACTAGACGCTTCGTCCCTGAATGGACGCTGAAATGTCACCCTCGCGAAACGCTGCCCGAATAATGCCCACCATTCCTTCCCCCCAGCGAAGCACTCCCAATCCCCAATCCCCAATATCCCATGCTCACCTCACCCGACCGCCGCGATTCCGACTCGATCAAATGGAAGCTCTTCGCTAAACCAGGCAAAGACATCCTGCCAATGTGGGTGGCGGATATGGACTTCACCTCGCCGCAGCCAGTGCTCGATGCAATGCACGAGCGGATCGACCATGGGGTCTTCGGCTACAGCTTGGCTCCGGATTCACTGACCGACACAGTGACCCATTACCTCAAGCGACAACACGGGCAAAGCGTGCAGGCGCGCGCCTTGGTTTGGCTGCCGGGCTTGGTGCCGGCTTTGTCAGTAGTGAGCCGCGCGGTGGGCGAGCCGGACGATGAGGTGATGATCATGACACCGGTCTACGCGCCATTTTTCTCCGCCCCGGCCGACGGCGGCAAGCAGTGCATCGAAGCTCCACTGGCACGCGACGAGGTATCCGGCACGTACCACATCGATTTGGAGACTCTTGAACGCAAGGTCACGCCAAAGACGAAGCTGCTCGTCCTGTGCAACCCACACAACCCGGTCGGCCGTGCCTTCAGCTACGAAGAAGTGGAAGCGGTCGCCACCTTCTGCGCCGAACGCGACATCATCCTCTGCTCCGATGAGATCCACTGCGACCTCATCCTCGACGATATCAAACACACGACTGCCATTCAGTTCGAAGGCCACAAGGGCTTGCGCACCATCACCCTGATGGCGCCGAGCAAAACCTACAACATCGCCGGGCTCGGCTTGTCGTACGCCGTGATCCCCGACGCCTCGTTGCGCACCGCGTTCCGCAAGGCAATGGGTGGTTATGTCCCCCACCCAAGCCCGCTCTCGTACGTCGCCGCCGAAGCCGCCTACAAACACGGCGAACCATGGCGCCAGGAGCTGCTCACCACGCTGCGCGCCAACCGCGACCTGCTCGAGCGCGAAATCAACGCCATCCCAGGCCTGCGCATGGCACACCTGGAGGCCACCTACCTCGCGTGGATCGATTGCTCGGAACTCAAGATCGACCCAAGCACGTCGCTCCACAGCTTCTTCCTCGATCAAGCCGGAATCGCGTTCTCGAAGGGCTCCGACTACGGGGACAGCCACTTCATCCGCATGAACTTCGGCTGCCCAACCAGCACGGTCGAGGACGCATTGGACCGCATGCGCAAAGCAATCGGGGCGTTGGGGAACTAGGGATTGGTGATCGGGGATTAGGAGAGTGGGACGGAACCGCACCGACGGCAGGAATGCCGTCCCTCCAGCGCTGCGCATGCATTGTGAGGACATCACTAGCAAGCAGCATACTGCGTGATGTGCAGAGGAATCTCATCATCGATATCGATCTCGCCACCCTAATCGAATCGTCGCCCCCGCTACCGCCGATTCTTTAGCGCACTCCCGAGCGGCCCGCCGGCCGTAGGAATGAACCGTCCCACGCGCAGCGATGGACCAACGACACTCCTGTCGTTGACGAGCGATTCCGCCAAACAACCGGCTCACAAACATCCCCGCCACCGCCGAAACCTCCGCACCGAAGGTGCTGACCAACACGTCCCACGGCACCGCCGTGGGAATCGAGGCATATCAAGACCGAGCCCCAGCGGGGCGGTCTAACCCTCCGACCACATAACGCGCGAACACAAAGCAGCGATTCTCGCCGCACTCCCGGAAAATCCCCCTGGCCCACCGATCACACGAAAAAAGGCGCCCGATCGTATGACCGGGCGCCCGTTTCGTGGCACTGAAAACTGCCAACTAAAACACTAGCAAACTTCTAGTAGCTCCGTGCCCAGACGGCACGGCGGGTGGTCGGCTTGCCTGTGACAATGCATGGCTTTTCCGGACCTTCGCCAAGCTCACCCACAGGGAAGCAGCGGATCGAGATACGATGCTTCTTGGAAAGCGCTTCCTCTTCCTCATTCGTCCCCGCCCACGGTGCGAGACACCAGTTGGCGGCGCCCTTTTCAGAGAAGTTCTTCTCGAGCTGGTCGAGAGTGTCCACTTCCTGCAGGTTCTCGTCGCGGAACTTGATCGCACGATCAAGCAAGCCCAGCTGCACCTCCGACAAGTGGTTGCCCACTTCCTGAAGGAACTCTTCCTTCTCGACAAATGCCTTCTGGTTCGCGGCGTCGGTACGCTTCTGCAGGCAAACCTTGCGCGACTCGAGGTCACGCGGTCCGATTTCAACGCGAAGCGGCACACCCTTCTTCACCCACTCCCACTTCTTCACGCCGCCACCGAGGTCGCGGTCGTCGACGTGGACGCGGATTGGCTCACCTTCCCAGGTCTTGCCTCGCAGCGTCTTGGCCAGTGCATGGCATGCGTCGATCACAGCGTCGCGTGTGTCTTCTTTCGGCGTCACCGGCACGATCACGATCTGGTTCGTCGCCACTCGTGGAGGCAACACCAAGCCATCGTCATCGGAATGCGCCATGATGAGCGTTCCGATCAAGCGGGTGGAAACACCCCACGACGTGGTCCACGCGTGCTGCTGGTTGCCATCGCGGCCGACAAATGTGATGTCCTGCGCTTTGGAGAAATTCTGACCAAGGAAGTGCGACGTTCCGGCCTGGATCGCCTTCTTGTCCTGCACCATCGCCTCGACGGTGAGTGTCATGTCGGCACCCGGGAAGCGCTCGATCTCAGACTTCTCACCAGCAATCACAGGGATCGCCAAGTAGTCGCGCAGGAATGCCTCGTACACGCCGTGGATCAGACGGGTTTCTTCAATCGCCTCGTCCTTGGTTTCGTGGGCGGTGTGCCCTTCCTGCCAGAGGAACTCAGCCGTACGAAGGAACAAACGCGGACGCATCTCCCAACGCATCACATTGGCCCACTGGTTGATCAACAATGGCAGGTCGCGGTAGCTCTGTGTCCAGCGTGCGAATGCCGAGCCGATCACGGTCTCGGAGGTCGGACGGATAACAAATGGCTCGGTGAGTTCACCGGACGGCACCATCTTGGTGGTTCCGTCTTCCTGCTTTACCGCTTCAAGTCGGTGGTGGGTAACCACCGCGCACTCGGTGGCGAAGCCTTCGGCGTGCTCGGCTTCCTTCTCAAGGTAGGAAAGTGGGATCAGCAGTGGAAAGTACGCGTTCTGGTGACCGGTCTCTTTGAACTTCCGGTCCAACTGACGCTGGATCAACTCCCACACGCCGTAGCCCCACGGCTTGATTACCATGCACCCGCGCACCTCCGAGTTTTCGGCCATATCGGAGGCCTTGACGACTTGCTGGTACCACTCTGGAAAGTCTTCGGAGCGGGTCGGTGTGATGGCGGTCTTGGGCTTGCTCATGGGATGAATACCATGCGCCGAAGATCCGCGCATGCAACCAGAAGAAACGAAGCCAAGCTCACCGCGATTCGTCACCGATTCAGTCCATCGACCCGCTCGCGGGCGGCTTCCTCGGTGGTGCGCTTGCGCTTCGACTTCTTGCGCCCTTCCGGCACCGTGCCCCCATTCCAGTCAAAGGGTAGCATCACCACATCCACCAACCCACTGGCTCCGCCATCCGCTACCAAAATCACCGGCGAAATAATCTTCTGCGGCAAGTTCGGCTCGTCCTTGTTGGGACGGTTGTACAAACAGTTATAGGCGAACCGCGAACCGACAAATGGCCCGGGCGCCGCAACTTCACCGCCGGCATTTTCAGGCCCACGGCTCATGAACGACGAACAACAGCTCAGTCCGGCAACCAATGCCAGTGCCGCCACCGGTGTGGCAATCAATCGAATCATCGAACGACGCATAACGAACGATGGAAATAAACCGATCAGCGTTTAAATGAAAGCCAAATCGTTCTGAGTAGCGAGCAGCTAGTAGGAAGTAGGGAGGGACTCTATGCGTTGACCTCACGTCACCTCGCCCCCAACAGGCCCTCTCAGAGATCAGGCATGCACATCCCCCGCGCGCAGCGCGCACACCCTCCCGACCTACTCGCTGCTTGCTACCCGCTACTCCGTTAATACCAGAGCAGCGAGGCGACGAGCACCAAGACGCCGTAGCCCAAGCCGGCACCCATTGCCAGTTTCCAGCGCTTGTCGTCGGCGGTCACCCACTTCACCGAATCGCGGAAGAGATATGGCTTACCGATCCAGAACAGCGCCTTGAAAATCCCAGCATACGCCAACACGACCAGCAACAGACGGCTCGTCGGTTCTTTCTGGAATGCGGCGTCGAGCACCACGGC
Organism: Sulfuriroseicoccus oceanibius; assembly: GCF_010681825.2. Classification (NCBI taxonomy): domain Bacteria; kingdom Pseudomonadati; phylum Verrucomicrobiota; class Verrucomicrobiia; order Verrucomicrobiales; family Verrucomicrobiaceae; genus Sulfuriroseicoccus; species Sulfuriroseicoccus oceanibius. Next base: position 97,260 of record NZ_CP066776.1, read on the forward strand.
CGCGGCAAGCAGCACCAAGCACCCCAGTGCCCGAACACTCAAAAACTCGGTCGCATACACGCCCACCAACACGGCGCCGATCGGCACCGCCCAGGTCAGCATGCCTCGCATCCCATTGAACTCACCCAGCGACATCACCGGAATCTCGACGATCCCCAGGTTCAATCCGGCGAACAGCCCGTAACACCAAACCGCCGCCACAACCAACAAGCCAATCCCCATGTTGCGGCTGCGCGGGAAGCTCTTGAGTGCGTTCTTTGCAGCCTCCGGCTTGGCCAGTCCGAGCGAGTGCGCCACCAGCAGGTACGCGGCAACGACAAAGCCTACCGTCTTGAGACCGGTCGGCGAGGAGTAAAGGGATTCGTAAACCATGGGGGTGAGCGGAACTGGAGGTCGCGTAGGGAAATGAAAATCGGTCAGCGCACGATCGCACGTGCGCTGACCACGATGGACTAAACGACGCTGCCGTAAAGCGTGAATCCTACCGTTTCTTCGATCTTCACAGGAAAGACCTGACCGGTAAGCTTCGCCGGATCACCGTCGAAAATGACAATTTTGTTCTGCGACGTGCGTCCGGACAGTCGCTCTTTGTTGTTTCGGCTCGGCCCTTCGCAAAGCACCACCTGCTCGGTTCCGACCAGTTCCGCCAGCTTGCGCTGGGCGAGCTCGCCGACCAACTTGAGCAGGTCCTGGTTGCGCTCTTCTTTGACACGCTCCGACACCTGATCCTCCATCTCCGCAGCCGGTGTGCCGCGGCGCTTGGAGTAGCGGAAAACGAAGGCGTTGTCGAAATCGAGGCGGCGGATCGTCTCCTTTGTCGCCTGGTAATCTTCTTCGGTCTCGCCTGGGAAGCCCACGATGACGTCGGTGGTGATCGCCAGATCCGGACGCGCCGCCTTCATCTTTTCGCAGATCTCAATGAACTTCTCGTTCTTGTACGGACGACGCATCGCCTTGAGGATGCGGTCGCTACCACTCTGCATCGGGAAGTGGATGTGGCTCGCGAGCTTCGGCAGGTAGGTAAATGCAGCCACCAGGTCGTCGCGGTAGCCAATCGGGTGCGGCGAGGTGAAACGGATGCGCTCGATCCCATCGACCGCGTGCACCGCTTCGAGCAACTGCACGAACGGACTCTTGCCATCGACTTTCGGGAACTCGGTACGCCCGTAAAGGTTCACGATCTGACCCAGCAGCGTCACTTCCTTCACGCCCTTGTCGCGCAGGCGCTTCACTTCCTCGACGATGTCGGCAATTGGTCGTCCGCGCTCAGGTCCGCGGGTATAAGGCACGATGCAGAACGCACACTTCATGTTGCAGCCCTGCATGATAGACACAAAAGCAGATCCCTGCCCTTCGGTGACCTGGTGGTCGCGGATTGTGTTCTGCGAATCGCTTTCCTCCTCCACGTCGGTGATGGAGATGCGCAAATCGTCCATCTCGCGTTCCTCGCGGGCGCGAACGATCTGCTCCACGTGGTCGACCACGCGGTGGTACTTCTGCGTTCCCACCACCAAGTCGAGGTGCGGCACGGTTTTGATCAACTCATCCCCGCGGCTCTGCGCCATGCAGCCCATGAAGCCATAGACAATATCCGGGTTGCGCTGACGATAGCGCCCCATCAAGCCCATCTTACCCAACGCCTTCTGCTCGGCCTGGTCGCGCACGCTGCACGTGTTGACGAGGATCACATCGGCATCTTTCTCGTCGCGGGTCAGGGTATAGCCACGCTCAGTGAACATATGGCCGACTTGCTCGGAGTCGCGCTCGTTCATCTGGCATCCGTAGGTTTTGATAAAGACTTTAGGCATAGGCCGGTAGGCAATGGGTCAAATGGTGCGGAAACTACATCCAATCCCGCACCCGATCAACCCCACCCGCACGCCATCGTCTCGCGGCCAATTCCACGCCGACCTCAGGCTGAAAGATCCACCTCCACACGCCCCAACGGAGGCTCGACGTCCCCGTCGACTCCTCCTCGGAGCGCAGCGACCACTTCCCCCAAAAAAATTATGCCGCCCTTGCAGGGCTCGTCATCCTTCATCCGCCCCACCCACGGCTGCGCCGTGGGCTACGTTAGAGCGCACCTTCGGCGCTCCAATCAGCAGAGCCTCACACTACAGCCTCAGTCGGCGCCCTTCGTGCCAGCACGACACTCCGACGCCCCATGGAGGCTCGACGTCCCCGTCGACTCCTCCCCGGAGCGCAGCGACCACTTCCCCCCAAAAAATTATGCCGCCCTTGCAGGGCTCATCATCCCCCCTCCGCCCCACCCACGGCTGCGCCGTGGGCTACGTTAGGACGCACCTCCGGTGCTCCATCTCCGGCGCCTATAGCAGCAATCCTCCGTGCCAGCACGACACTCCGACGCGCCATGGAGGCTCGACGTCCCCGTCGACTCCTCCTCGGAGCGCAGCGACCACTTACCCCCCAAAAAAATTATGCCGCCCTTGCAGGGCTCGTCATCCTTCATCCGCCCCACCCACAGCTGCGCCGTGGGCTACGTTAGGACGCACCTCCGGTGCTCCATCTCCGGCGCTCCGTCGGCGGCTCCTTATTCTCCATCAACCCACGCGCCGAAGGCGCACGCCAACGCAGCCCATGGCAACGCCATGGGATTCCGCATTCCTCACGCACGAGCCTCGTAGGGGCGGCATAACCCCACCGACTCAACAAACAAGGGAGGTTCCACCTTCGCGGAACCGCCCCTCTAAAACTCTAACCAACTAAAACCGGCTCAAAACAACTCATGCCCGAGGACACTGAGCGAGTAGAGCGCTGCGGTTTCAGTTCGGAGGATGATCGGCCCGAGCGTCATTGGTCGGGCACCGGCAGCGATCGCGTTGTTCACCTCAGCCGGGGTGAAGTCACCCTCCGGCCCGATCAACACGAGCACACTCTTCGGCATCGCGCCGGAGTGCATTTCGAGGTAGTCGGCCAGCAATGGCTTCAATGGCTGAGCCCCCGGCTGGAGCGACGCAATGATGATCAAATCAAACTCTTTCGCAGCTGCGGCCAGCGTTTCCTCCATCGAGGCCGGAGTGGCGACTTTTGGCAGGATGTTCTGCCCACTCTGCTTGCACGCCTCGATCGCGACGCGCTGCCACTTGTCGCGCTTCTTGTCGAGATCGCGCGCATCGACACGCACCACGGCGCGGTCAGAAATGATCGGATACACCGCGGACACACCGAGCTCCGTGCCCTTTTGCACGATGAGCTCCATGTTCTTCCCTTTCGGCAATGCCTGGCCGAGCGCGACGCGGCACGCCAGAGGCACGGTACGGGTCACCGGCCCCGGCTCGAGCACCACGTCACGCTTGGTTACCTCGGTGATCGTTGCGGATTGCTCTTCGCCTTCCCCGTTAAACAAAACCACCGATGAGCCGGCTGCCAAACGAAGCACCAGCGCGCAGTGGCGGGCTTCGTCCGGCGGCATCACCGGCGCTTCAGGGTTCCATTGTGCGGGCGGAATAAAGAATCGCGGTGTGGCCATCGGTGGTGTTGGTTTCGTGATCTATTAGTCAGCAGTGAAGAAGCGCTTGGCTTTCTCGAAGAAGCTCTCGTGCATTGGCGAGTTCTCCTCACCCATGGTTTCACCGAGCTGCTCGAGCAACTCCTTCTGCTTGGAATTGAGCTTGGTTGGGACTTCGACGTCCACATTCACCAAAAGGTCGCCGCGACGTCCGCCGCTGCTGAGCACCGGCATCCCCTTGGAGCGCAGACGGAAGGTCGTTCCGCTCTGGGTTCCGGCTGGCACTTTGATACTCGCCACGCCCTGCAGGGTCGGCACTTTGATTTCGCCACCGAGCGCCGCTTTCGGGAAGCTCACCGGCACGTTGCAGTACAAGTTGTCTCCCTCTCGCTCGAACACATCGTTGTCCTTCACGTGGATCACCACATAGAGGTCGCCGGCAGGGCCGCCGCGCATTCCCGCGTCGCCCTTGCCGCCGGAGCGGATGCGCACGCCAGTGTCGACACCTTCCGGAATGTTGATCTTCATACGCGAGGTCTTCTGCACGCGGCCATCGCCGTCGCACTTCGAGCATGGGTTCTTGATCACGCCACCCGCGCCATGACAGGTCGGGCAGGTTTGCTGAACCTGGAAGAATCCACGGCTGGCCACCACGCGTCCGTGACCATTACAGGTCGAACAGGTGGACATCCCGCTGCTGTCGGAGCTCCCTTTCGAGCCGCAGCTGTCACAGCCAACGTACTTTTCAATCTCGAGCTCTTTCTCGCAGCCGGTCGCCGCTTCTTCGAGCGTGATCTCCAAATCATAGCGAAGATCGGACCCAGCCGAGCGTCCGGATGGGTCACGACGGCCACCGCCGCCTCCACCGCCAAACATCTCTTCGAAGATCCCGCCACCTCCGCCACCTCCGAAGACCTGGCTAAAGATATCGAATGGATCATGGAACCCACCGCCACCGCGGGCAGCTCCACCCATTCCACCGGATTCAAACGCGGCGTGACCATAACGATCGTACGCGGCACGCTTGTTCTCGTCACTGAGCACCTCATAGGCGTGGCCCAGTTCCTTGAACCGCTCCTCCGCTTCGGGATCGTCCGGGTTCTTGTCCGGATGATACTTCACCGCCATCTTGCGGTAAGCTTTTTTGATTTCAGCCTTGGTAGCTTCCTTGGAAACCCCAAGCACGTCGTAGTAATCGCGATCTTGAGTCATCATCAGTTACGTCCTGGTTTGAGCGCTGGCTATCCACGCACCCAGATCCGGGAGGCTCTCGCTCCCGTGCATGATTTGATTCGTCGGACGGACCAGCAAATTAGGCGTCCGCTTCCTCCTCTTTGGCGGCGCCGGTGGAAACCACCACGCTGGCAGCACGCAGCACGCGCGATCCCATCTTGAATCCGCGGCGCACCACTTTGATCACATGGCCTTCAGGCACCTCGTCCGAGGCCTCCTGACCCACGGCATCCTGCCAGTTCGGGTCGAACTCCTGCCCTTCCGCCTGGATCACCTCAACCCCTTGGTTGGTGAGGAAGTCATCCATCTGCTTCTTGACCATGCTCATGCCTAGAAACACCTGCGAGTTCTCGGACTCGGCTTTGGCAGCCTGCAATCCAAACTCAAAGTTATCCAGCACCGGAAGCAATGTCTCCAACAGCGATGTGTTCGCGTACTGGATGGCCTCTTGCTTCTCACGCGCCATGCGCTTGCGGAAGTTCTCCAACTCCGCCACGCTGCGGGTGGCGATGTCGCGCCAGCGGGCGACCTCTTCCTCAGGTGTCGGCTCGGGGGCTGGCTCATCGGCCACGTCCTCATCCGCACCCTCGGTCACATCGGCCGCTTGGGTTTCCGCCGCAGCATCTGTCACTTCTACTTCCTCGTTTGCGACGTCATCCGCCACATTGTCTTCTACTTTGTCGTCGATACTCATCGGAAATCGTGGATTACGTTGATCTGCCGGGCGGGTCCGCTTGACCCACCATGCATGTAATTGCCGCAACATATGCCCTCGATTTCCGCGTCGTGCAACCCCTCACCACCGGACACGGGCATGACCGCATCCGCCACAGCTCACTGAAAATCAAGCATCGCCGCCGTTCTCAGCGCGCAAAAACTCAACCACGTCTTTAAACTTGGCGCGGTTCTCATCGCTGATTCCACTCAGCGTCTCATGCGCTTCGAGCACGTCGGACGACGTCGACTCCTGGCGCTCGGTGGCTGCCAGCAATTCATCGACCTGTCCCATCTCGGCACTGAACTTGCCACAACCACGCTCGACATCGAAAATCATGGTCAGCCCGAGGTTCTCAAGCAACTGGGCATTGCGCTCGTTGGCATTGACCACCGTCATCTTCGCGGCGTCTCCCTTTTCACGCAGCTTCAGCGCGATCCCAGTCAGCGTGCCCATGAAGGTGGAATCCATCATCGGACACTCCCCAAGGTCGATCACAAATTGCGTGCGCCCCGATTCTATCGTCTGGCTCGCAAACTGCTTTAGATCCGCCGCGTTCTGGAAGGTTCCCTTTCCAGCCACCCGCACCCAAAGGTACGGCGGCAACTCAGCAACAAGGATTGGTGATACGTTTTTCATCGGTGTGAGCTATGGCAGCGACAGAACGATCCGCACTTGCCTTTGATTATACGCTCAGGATGTCAATTTGTATCCCTCTGGCTTAGTTCCAAAGGAACGAGCGCTCGGTCCCGATCACTTCGCCATTCTGACTCACGGTCGCACGCCACATCAAAACCCGACCATTCTCAAGGTACGGCTTGCCAGTGACCTGGAACTTGGTCGCCCCTTTCCCCTTATGGGCCGCCACCTCTTCGGTCAGCGTGTGCACATCGGTGTCCTTGCCGGCCTGGCGGTAGTCGAAGCTCACCGTCACCGGCGCGCTCTTGTCCTCAGTCTTCCAGTACACCGTGTAGTAGTGCCCGAGGCGCTCGCGGCATTCTTCATTGGTCACCGCGCCATGCAGATACTTCTTGGCCTCGGTGGTTACCATACGGTCCTGCGACTGCACGCGGGTCGACGTATCTTTGAGGTGGTAATAGTCCACTTTCGAGATCGCAGAAGCTTCATCATTAGTAGCTGTCGACTGGCAGGACGCCATCATTGCCACACCGGCCACCGCCGCGCCGGAAACAACCAGCGCACGCACGCATCGCATTGGGGAAAATTTCATACTCCGGCATCTAAAAAGCCCCCGCTCTCAAAGTCAATCCCGCGCCCACCCAAAAAGAACAAATCCATTACCCATCCCCTCTAACGGCGGCGACGCAGCAGCAACACCCCACCGGCCAAGCCCATCAACACCGCACTCGACGGCTCGGGCACCGCGGCTTGCACATAAAAAACCAAATCCTGGTTACGGGCAGGTGTCGCATCGAATGGCAACCCTCCCACGTTTGATGTGTCCGAGATAAAGCCACCATCAATCCCACTCCCCTGACCATTCGCCCGCGCCACTTGAAATGAATGAGTCGGGTCATCTGTCGTCCACCACAACTGGAACGCGTAGTCAGTGTCCTGATTGAGCGTGAACGGCGAGGAAAACGTAAAGCCATAGTACGAATTGTCCTCGAAGGTAAACCCGGAGACATCGTACTGCTCCCTCCTCACAGTTGCTCCAGCCGTGTTCAAATCCTTGTCCCACTCGCCGATCCACAAATCGAGGAAATGGGTTCCCGACACCGGAACATCTGTTCCACTCTCAACCAACAAATACAGCGTACTGACATTTTGATAATCCTGGGCGATCGACGTACTCTCAATTGTCTGCCCAACCCTTTGATATCGGTTACTCTGGGTCCGATCCACCGTGGCCACCGCTCCGGCCAATGGTTGCCCGATCACTACCCGCAGTGCAGGCTCATCAACCGATCTGATGATCGATGCGGCACGCGCGTGCAAACACCCGAGAATCAAAAAAGCTCCAAACCACCCAAGCGTCTTCATAATGCCGGTGAGGCTACTCCGCCAACGCTTCATATGTCGAGCAATTCCCCCCACACCTAACGGCGGCGGTTCATAACCAAAGCCAATGCCCCCATCCCCATCAACACCGCACTCGACGGCTCGGGCACCGACTGCACGTAAAAAACCAAATCCTGGTTCGGCGCAGGCACCGCATCAAAGGGAAAATCGGTGGCTGTCGATGTGTCGTAGATAAACCCACCATCAATCCCCGCTCCCTGGCCATTGGCCCGCGCCAACTGAACCACGTGCGATGGATCATCCGTGGTCCACCACAACTGGAACGCATAGTCTTTGTTTTGATCGAGGGAGAACGGATTGGTGAAGTTCAAGCCATAGAAAAAGCCATCCTCAAACGTCAGTCCGGAGACGTCGTACTGCTCTTGCACCAAGGTCGCACCGGCCGTGTTGTTCACGATATCCCATTCCCCCACCCACAACTCAACCACATGGGTGCCGCTCACTGGGATCACATTACCGGTCTGCACCTGCACATAGAGCGCTGAAATATTGACCTCGTCCCCATCAAGAGCCGTGCTCTCGATCGTCTGCCCCATTTTCCGGTAACGATTGGTCGTTGTCCGGTCGACAGATCCCACCGCACCGCTCAAGGCCTGACCTAACACAATTTGCTCATCAGGAGCAGTGGCCGATCCAAAAATAGTTCCCGCCTGCACACCGCTAACCGCAACAACTAGAGCGAGTGCCAATAATACGGACATTTTCATAGTGCCGGAAACCCTACCGAATTTCCGTCACCTCTGTCGAGTCGGGATTGCTCCCAATCCGCTAGGCCATGATCCCGCCTGACATGCTGTGGAAACTCGACGGCGGATCCACTTTGAAATGCACCCGTTTGCCGGTGTGCGGGTGGTCAAACGCAAGCTTCCACGCATGCAACGCCATCCGCTTGCTAGATTTCGGAGCCACTCCGTATTTACCGTCGCCAAACACAGGCATCCCCGCATCCGCTAACTGCACGCGGATCTGGTTGCGAAAACCTGTCAGCATCTTCACCTCAAGCATCGTCCCCGAGTTCACTTTCTTCACCACATGCCACTTGGTGCGCGCCAGCGTCCCTTCCGCTGGGTTCGGCGTCACATACACACGACGCGCTGAGTTCTCCGCCAAATAGGATTCGATCACACCCGACCACTCATCAACCTGGGCGTCAACAAACGCGAGATACGACTTGTCCGCATCATCCCATTGCTTCTGCAACGCGGCTTTCACCTCCTCGCTCCGTGCGAAAACCATCACACCAGACACATCGCGGTCCAAGCGGTGCACCAAGTACACCCGCTCGCGCGATTTCGGGTTACCCCGCTTCACCCATTCCGCCAGCGACGCATAAGCCGTCACCCCGGCATCGCGTCCGGTCGTCATGCTGAGCAATCCCGCGGATTTGTTCACCACGATCACATCACGATCCTCGTACACCACTTCCAATCCCTGTGGTGGTCGGTCTTTCGGATGCGGGCGCTTCGGTTTCTTGTCAGCCATAGCCGGAGTATCGATCAAGATGAGCAGTGGCACAAACAAAGATCAGCGCGCCCCATAAGACCTATTGGACTCATAGATCTTATGGGAGAGTAGCTGAACTGCTACCAGCCTAGCGAGTGCGCACCCGCGGAGTCACGCGGCGGATCAAGCGCACGGCATCGAGGCGCACGGTCGCGTTGGCAATCGCATCGACCACTTCCTCCTCGCGGGCAGCCAAGGCATCGACCTCGGACTGCGGCACCGAATGGTTGATCTCCGCCAGGTCGCGCATTCGTGCCAACTCGGCTTCATAAGCAGTGCGGGCATCGCTGGTCGCCGTCGCGGTGATCGCAGCCAACTCTGCCTCGGCGGCAGCGCGCGTGCGCTCGATCATGTTCGGGATCAACTGCGTCTTCACTTTCTCAATCGCCAACAATGGTGCCGGATCTCCGCCACGCAGCGAGATGCCATCCAACACATCGCGATCCAAAACCTCGCGCGCTGTGTGGTCCACCGCAAACTTCACCGGAGTCGGCGGCAGGAAACGCCCGACCTCCAAATGCGCCGGAGCGGAACAATCCACCACCCACACCGCTTCGAGGAACAGTCCCTCGCCCGCTGCATTTTCCCACATACCAAAGGCCGCGGCGCCAACACCCTCGTTCGCCATCAGTTCCACCGCACCACGCACCAACGGGTGGTCGACCGAACCAAATGCCATGTCCTCATGCGACAGCGCACGACGACGCTCGAAGGTCATCGTCAGACCGTCCTCAGGCAGGCCTGGCAACGCATCGGTCGTGATGTGATCCGGCTTGAGCGAGTAGGTACGCGTCCCCACTTCCTCAACCGCGACCCCGAACTGCTCGAACAACCGCAGCGCCATCTTTTCCACCCGCAGGTCACTATCAATGTCCGCCACCTGGTCGAGCAATGCATTCACCGCAATCCCCGGACGCGACTTGAGCTCAAGCAACCGGTCCTGCCCGGACTCCAACTTTTCACCCACCCGGGCACGGACGGCCGCGGTCGCCTCAACCAGCGCCTTTAGCGACTCCGGCGTACCAAACTGCAATGCCTCGTCCAGCAACGGCGCCACCTCGGCGGCAATCTCCGACGCTCCGTGCACGCAGTGCTCAAATGCCCCCATCCCCTCGTGGTACCAGTGGGCGAGCACTTCCTCTTCGCTCCCGCTGGAAAATGGCACGTGAATATGAATCGTATCGTCCTGGCCGATGCGGTCCAATCGCCCGATGCGCTGCTCGAGTAGCTCAGGGTTCTCCGGCAGATCGATCAGCACAAGGTCGTGTGCGAACTGGAAGTTGCGCCCTTCGCTGCCAATCTCCGAACAGCACAACAACTGAGCCCCCTCATCGTCGGCAAACCAAGCGGCCGCACGGTCACGCTGGAGAAGTGTCATTTCCTCGTGGAACGCAGCACTCTTGACCTGGATCCGCGCAGCCACAGCGTCGATCACCCGTTCGGCGAGTGACACCGTTTTCCCAATCACCAGCAGCTTGCGCTCCGGATCCTCGGCCAATCGCTGGACCATCCATTCGATCGTCGCCGAAAATGGATCCGCCACGTCACCCAAATCAATCAAATGAGCCTGACGCTCGGGGAACCCACCCAACGCGGCACGCGTGTTGCGGAACATATCCCGCCCGGTGCCAAAGGAGTCGAGCAGTTCCGCCACCAACGCATCGCTCGCGCCAGCCTCGCCTGCTTCCACGCGGTCGCACAAGTCACTCGCACGCGACGACTTGCCCTCAACCAACTGACGGTCGGCGGCCGTGATCGCCTCACCCGCCAACAACCGGTCGACAAATTCCGCCACCTCCCGGTAATGCGCCGACTGCTCGCCAAAGTGCTCAAGCGAGTCATAGCGCTCGGGATCGAGCAAGCGCAGGCGCGCGAAATGCCCGTCGGTGCCCCCCAGTTGTTCCGGCGTCGCGGTCAAAAGCAGTAAGCCAGGCACTGCGGCGGCCAAGGATTCCACCACCTGGTAAGCAGGGCTCACCTCGTCCACCGACCACTCGAGGTGGTGCGCTTCGTCCACCACCAGCATGTCCCAACCGGCCGCGAGCGCCTGCTCGGCGCGCTCGGGCTTGGTGGTCAGTAGCTCTGGCGAGCAAATCACCAACTGGCTGTCGAGGAATGGGTTCACTCCTGCATCGTTGGCTTCGATCGATTGGCAGCGCTCTTCGTCAAACAAACTGAAGAGCAAATTGAAACGGCGCAGCAGCTCGACAAACCACTGGTTCATCAACGGCTCAGGCACCACGATCAGCACGCGGTTGGCACGCCCGGTCAAATGCAAACGCTGGACAATCAAGCCCGCCTCGATCGTCTTTCCGAGACCCACTTCGTCGGCCAATAGCAAACGTGGATGCAAACGCGACGCAGCATCCAGTGCGACCGCAAACTGATGCGGAATCAAATCAATCCGCGCCCCCACCATGCCCACGAGTTGGCGACGCTTCAGATCGGCAAACCGCTTGCCCGCATTGAAACGCAGGTCAAACGCCCGCGGATGATCAACAATCCCACTCAGCAATTTGCGGTCAGGCTTGCTGAAACTCACGGTGTCCGCCAGCCCCGTCTCTATGACTTCCTCGCCGCTGTCCAAAGTGTAGACCAACAACCCGTCGCGATCCTCAACCGACACCACAGCCCCAGCCTTGCCCTCGTGCGATTTGATCACGTCGCCCGCACCAAACTCCACCCGCTGCAACGGCGCCGACGCCCACGTGTACACCCGCTGCTCGTTCGCCGCCGGAAACAACATCTCCACCTTGCCCCGCGCCACACGCAATAACAACCCAAGCCCAAGCTCCGGCTCGTTCTTGCTGACCCATCGTTGACCGGAAACTGGAGTAATCGCTGCGTTGTTCATCGGGCGCGCATCATACCCAGCGATACGTCCACCGCAACCGGCGGGACACAAAGAGTCCCAACCGCGCAACCTAACACCGTTTCATCAGCGTAACGTCATCAGCCCGCCGTTCCATCCGCCCTATCAACCCGACTCTCCAGACCATGCACTCCGCCCGACTCATCCTCTGCGCCTTGGCCGCCACCGTCGCCCCACTCACAGCCGGCACCGATCCAATCGCTGCAACAGCCAAGACGGATCAGTGGCAATTCCGCACCGTCCCCTACCTTTGGCTTACCGCCTCATCGGGAGATCTGTTTTTCCTCGAGCGCTCAGAGGAGATCAGCCAATCGTTCGCCGATACCTTCGACACCCACAACCTCTCACTCCACCTTCTGGCAGAAGCCCGCAAAGGTCCGTGGATCATTCAGTCCGATATCATCTACGGCAGGTTCAATAACGACACCCAGCTCCTACCTCATAGCCACGGGCCCTTCAAAAGCGTCCGCGAAGACCTCAAGGAATGGATCATCAGCCCGCGTATCGGATACTCCATCCTGGCCACCCCGGACCACCAGCTCGACCTTCTAGCCGGCGTGCGCTACTCACGCTTCCGCCTCGGCCTCACCGGGCGCTTTACCAGCGGCGGTCAGGTCACCGAGGAAACCCTGCAAAACATTTGGGATCCCACACTCACCGTCAGCGGCCAGTCCTCGCTCCATGACAAACTCTTCATCCGCTACCTCGGAGAGGTCGGAGGTTTCGGAGTGAACAGCGACTTCATTTGGCTAGCAGGCGTCGGCTTCGGCTACCAACTATCACCAACGTCCAGCATCATCGGTGGCTACCGCGCCCGCGGCATCGACTTCTCGGATTCTGACTTCGCCGTCGATACCGTCACCCATGGCCCTACTCTCGAGTTCGAAATGAGGTTCTGACCGCCACGGACAAGTGCATCCACTTCCACATTGACACTCGTTGGTTATCAAGAACCTGCCCCCCCTCAAGCCAACCGTATCCGCTCATGAAAACCACCACCCTCACATTGGCCGCCGCTTTGATCTGCTGCGGATTCGCAACCGCCGGCACCACACCTGTCGAACCCAAGGCTCCGATCATCGAAGAACCCGCAAGCGATTGGCACTTCGGCATCTCGCCTTACCTCTGGACCACAGCGGTCACCGGCACCATGGGCGTCGGCGGAGTAACCGGCGACGTCGACATGTCGATCCGCGACGTCCTCGACCAACTCGATTTCGCTGCCGCCGGAGTCGTCAGCCTCGGCAAGGGAAAGTGGAGCATCTCCACCGATCTCTTCTACGCCAAGCTCTCCGATGGCTTCGATCTCGGCGGGCTCATCTTTAAAAACGGCCGCATCGACTACAAACAAATCCTGGTCACGCCGCGCATCGGCTACACCGCGGTAGCCACAGAAAACTACATGATGGATGTGATGCTCGGCGCACGCTACACACGCAACGAACTAGGCATCACCGCCCGCTTCGTCCGTGGCGGGCAAGTCGAACGCAGCGGCACCGAGGACTTCTGGGATCCCACCATCGGCGTCCGCGGCAAGTGGAACTTCAACGGCCCGTGGTACACCCGCTACAACGCGGAAATCGGTGGCTTCGGCGTCAGCAGCGACTTCCTCTGGAACGCCATGCTCGGCATCGGTTACGAGATCAACGACACCGCAGCCGTCATCGCCGGCTACCGCGGACTCGGAGTCGATTACAGCGACGGAAGCTACACCAACGACACCATCATGCACGGCCCGATCGTCGGGTTTGAGTTCACCTGGTAAGCCGCCCACAACTAACTGAAGAACCAATCAATCCCTGCCCGGCACCACAACGCCGGGCAGGGATATTTTTTGTAACGGAATCACTACACAATATAGGTCCTATTGGCCCTATAAGACCTATGGTTCAGAAGCCGCCCCCATCACTCCCCCCACTGCCGCAACTGCTCAGGGAACGAACAACCGGCACAGCCGCTGTCGTCACGCAGGCAGAAGTCCTCGTACACCGCCAGCAGCCCCTGGCGGAAGGCATGGTTCTTCAACACCTCGGCTCCTAACTCCGACGCACCAAACAACCGCAGCGCCGCAATCCGCGACGCTTCATCCAGCGCGCCGGCCGGCAGCTTCAAGTAGACCGCAGCCGCTTGCTCGGAGCGATGATCGTTCATCGCCACTGGCAACACGAAGTTGACCAGAAAATCCCGCCAGCGGTCGCGCCCGATCAAGGCCAACCGCTTCGCCGACGGCGCGGACGTCAGCGTGAAATGGTGCGACCAGTAGCCGTGCTCAAGCTGGTCGCAAAACTTGGACAACCGACGGTCGACTCCGTCCATCCCGCCGGTCACCACTTTCTCCAGCACGTGCCAGTCGGCGACCACCGCCGCCAACGCACCCAGCCGGCGGTGCGGATGGTTCACCGGACGCTGGCCGGCAAACACCCACGGCAACTCGACCGAACGCGTGTCGCGCACTGGCCGCGCCCGCCACCAATGCCGCCACAGCGCCCGCAAATAACCGGATGTCTCGTCATCCCGCGCCATATCATCCGGCGCCTCAAGAAAGCCAGCAGTCCCGAACAACAACGCCTCCGCTGCCTCGGCTGGCTGAACCATCAACTCGCGCAATGGCAAAGTCTGAGCCAGCGCCCGCATCGGCAGTTTGTTGCGCCGATACCCCAGACACTCCGCCATCGCCTGAAACCACGCCTCGCGCGGGCCATGAATGTCCGCACACCTCAAAAAACGCCGCGCCTTGCGCTTGGCCCGCGACATCGCAGCCCCCACCAACAACGACCGCACTCGCTCCGCGCCCATCAACTCCAACGGCTTCAAACACCGCCCGGGATGCGCATCCACCATCGGCGCAGGTTCCACCAACACCGATGCATCCAACCGCACCTGCACCACATCCCGATGCGACTCTGTGCGCGTAAAACACGCCTCGTCCGGCGCATTGAAAAACAAATGCAACACCACGTTTTCATACGCCGGATTGGAGGCATGCCCGTGGTGCTCCCAGTCACGCACGTCCGTGTCCAGTTCGATCGCTCCAACCATACGCTCACCATCCACATCCACACTGGCATGCAGAAAATCCGGGCCGGCCGCGTGGTTCCAAACACCGAACTGTACCACCCGCACCTCACGCCCCAGACTGTCGCGAAAGTCCCGCCCGAACGCCCCACCGAACCACAGCGACTGCAGCTCGATCTCCGGCAGGTCCGCCGCGGTCAATTCCGCATCGAACCATCCACCGTCACGCACCCTGTGCCCCAACACCTCATCCCGCATCCGGTCATACGCCTGCACCCAACCATCACTGAAATCGCACTTTGCCAGGACACTCACCAGAGCAGTCTAACAGATAAGACACAACCAACAATAACAAACAGCCGAAACAAGAACACAAAGCGAAACGGAGAAAGAGGACATACTCGAATCGCACTAACTCAAGCCCCGGCGCCCTCAATTCCTCGCTGAAAGCGAGTATCATACCAGCCTGGGGTCAGCGAGCCGCAGGCTAGCGCCCCCCCGGGCACAAAGGTTTGATTCATCCGGCCGAGCCGATGACGTAAGCAAGGGGGCAAGCGATCCCGCCAGCCGCAGAACAACACCACGACGCACCTCAATTTAACACCATTCAGGGCACGCTCATCACCATCGTCCGAGCGCTCTCTCCGAGATCGGCCTACTCTCCCGAAGTGCCCGGCAGGAAGCGGTAGTAAACCTCAAGCATCAGCGTGCAAAGCGCGTTGCGGTAGATCTGGGCATCACGCCCTGCTCGTGATTCAGTCACCGAAAATTTCTTACCTCCGCCTTCGACCTTCCAGCGTCCATCTGACAGTTGATTCTTCAACAACTCATCGCGCCACTTTCGGTTCCAGCGCTCCCAATCAGAGCCCCCACTGAGGAAGCGCGACTGGGTAATGTAGTACCACCCGTAGAGGTGAGCGGTCTTCTGGTTGTACTTCACCGGCACCTTCTTGGTGGCGTCGATCCCGCGACTCACCACACGTCCCTTCTTGCCATGAATCTGGAAGCTGAGCGATCCCAGACCATTGAGCGACCATCGACTTCCACGACGATCCCCCTTCTTCTTGTAGCTCAGATAGCCGTCGTTCATCTGCATGTCCTCAATGTACCCCAACCCTTTTCGCACAGACTTTGAAAGCTTGATGCTGTCACCGAAGTCCTCACCGTAACCTGCGGTCTTCACCGCTTTCAACGCCTGCAGCGCCCATCCGGTGATGGAGGTATCACCACCGCGTCCGCCGGATCGGTTGAGCTGATAGTCCCAGCCGCCGCTCCTGTGTTGGCCCGCGATCAAAATGTCCGTCCCTCGTTCGACCGCATCCTGCAGCCCAGGGATTTCCATGTTCAGCTCCCTCACAAACGCGAGGCACTCACCCAGCGCATAAAGAGCAATCACATGCTCGTAGACCCAGGCGTCGGTCTTCTTCTCCGAGCGCAAGTAGCCCTTGTCGCGCTGGGACCGCTCGACCAAATACGCCGTCGCACTCGAAACGGTCTCCCCATACTTGCTCGACTGCGGAGTCTCGCAATGCCCCAGATAAGAGAGCAGAACCAATCCGGTCATCGCCGCTGGGCGCGCCTTCCCGAATGAGCCATCGGAGTTCTGGACCTTCTTGAACCATTCGAGCGATTTGACCACAGCTTCCTCACATTCACGGTTGCCGCCCGCCTCGTTCAGACGCTTCATCCGCTCCTCCATGGTGCAGCGGCCTTTCATACCACCGCCCAATCCACCGAATCCACCTTGGCCCAGTCCATCACCCAACCCCGTCTGGCCAAAGCCAAGCCCGAGTTGCGCGGAGGTTCCAATATCCAAAGTCGGGCTCTCAAAAACCACATCCGGCACATACGTGACCGACTCTGCCGTCGACGTGATCATTTTCGCACTCACCGATGGAGCCGATGGCGGACGCCGCTGCGAAGGCTGCTGCACCTGCGGACGGTTGGAGGAGTTCTCCGTCGGTGGAGCCACCCGCGCCTGAATCTTCACTTCCGGCGCTTCAAAAACATCCAACGCCCACAACGCCAACCCAAGTCCAATCAAGACGTGCACCAAAACCGCAATCATCACAGCGGACAGGCGCTCGTTGCGCAAAGTCTTGCGCCTGAT
Organism: Sulfuriroseicoccus oceanibius; assembly: GCF_010681825.2. Lineage (NCBI taxonomy): Bacteria > Pseudomonadati > Verrucomicrobiota > Verrucomicrobiia > Verrucomicrobiales > Verrucomicrobiaceae > Sulfuriroseicoccus > Sulfuriroseicoccus oceanibius. The sequence continues at coordinate 114,220 of NZ_CP066776.1, forward strand.
CTCCTCAGCCTCCTCCGCACTGCGCAAATGCACCGCCGGCAATCCTTCCCCAGCCTGCGGGCTCACCGCCGCTTGACCAGCCTCCACTCCCACAACCGAAGCAGTATCACCCACCGCGCCTTCATTGCCCGCCTGAGATGGAGCCATCGCCTCCTCAGCTACCTGCGGTGGCGTTCCTTCAGGGGCAGCCGCATCCGATGAAACTTCTGGGGGAAGATGTGAGTCAGGCATAATAACAAGTGAACGATTCTAACCAGCGCTCTTTTAGAAAGTACGCTCGCGCGCCCGATTCAGCCTCGGAATACATTCGCCATCCTCTGGCCAACACCGAAGCCCAACCTGGCAACGGCCAAACCATTCCACAGGTCCCCACCTCACGGAATCGAATCACACTGGTCCGATCGCCCGACCTATGGTCTACCAATGATACCTATCAGAAGCACAACGCCCCGGCACTCACAGCCACCTGGGAGTCCATGTCACAAGAACAGAGCCTACCTCACCGGCTCTACGCCACACATCCCTGCACCCATCGCCCCCTATCCGTCGATCTGACGGTCGATCGCGTTCTGCTGACGCGCAATATCGTTGAGTGTGATAATTCCCAGCACTTTGCCAGTCGTCGTGGTCGAGAGGATCGGCAGCTGGGCATAATCATAACGTACCATCAATCGGGCCGCCTCACGGATCGCCACCTCGCTTGAAATCGAGATCACTTTCTGCGAAGCCAGCAACTCTTCCAAGCTCCGCTCTTCCCCGGCGGCAAGCCACTCGTCAAGCTCGTGGTGCATCGCCATACCGACGAGTTTCTTTTCCGCATCCACCACCGGATAACCGTGGTAGTTCGACTGCTGACCTTTGAGAAATTCCAGCGCATCCGCCGCATTCATCGATGCCTTCAACGACAGCACTTCGTGCGTCATGATCGTGGCGACCGGCAGGTTGCGATAATCTTGCGCCCCGCGGTACGCCGGCATTTGGCGCAAACTCACGCCGTCCTGCAGCAACAATGCGTTGTACAACGGCACCGACTGCCAGCGGCTCGCCAGATAATAGGAGATCACATTCCCCACCATCAATGGCAGCATCAGCGAGTAACTGCGAGTCATCTCAAAGATGATCAGCAACGAGGTGAACGGGCAACGCACCACCGAGGCAAACATCGCCCCCATTCCCAGCAACACGCACGCACCCACCGCCTCGTCCGGTAGCGCGGAGTGATGCAACAAATGCACGTGTTGGTCGAGCGTCACCAGGCCCAGACCAAACAAACCGCCGAGCATCCCGCCAAGGAACAAAGTCGGCGAGAACAAACCACCACTGCCGCCCGATGAATACGACAACACCACCGCCACAAACTTGAACACAAACAAGATCAACAGCGCCCCAACCGCCAGCTTGGCATCGAACGCCGCGTCCAAACTGCCATAACCGATCGAAAACACACCCATCTGCGGTTCACCCAGCAACCCGGTCAGCGCAAACGCACTCAAGCCCAGGATCCCCACACCGAGGCCACCACCGGTCGTGCGCACCCACAGCGGCATCGATAAGTTGCGCATCCGCTCGCGCGACCACAACAACACACGCACCAGCAAATGCCCGGTGCCAGCAGCAGCCAGGCCCAGCGGCACGGCAATCAACATCCACGGAGCCGTCTGGAATTGGTCGACAAAGTGCACGTTCAACACCGGCTCCTCACCGAGAATCGTCCGCGAAACCGCTGCGGAAATCACCACCGCCACCACGATGCCACCCAGTGCCTTGGTCGAGAAATCATCGAGCAGCTCCTCGAATACAAACGTAATCGCCGAGAGCGGTGCGTTGAACGCCGCGGCAATCCCCGCACCCATTCCCACCGGCACCATCGCCTGGACCCGCGACTTGGCGCGGAATGCCCACTGGCCCACCGTCGAGGCAATCGCCGAACACATGTGGACCGTCGGCCCCTCACGACCGAGCGCGTTGCCCATCCCGACATACAAGGTACCGAGCACAAAACGCCACATCCCTTCAAGCCAACTCAGCTTCCCGAAGTCGTTGTAATACGCCTTCTTGGTTTGCGGGATACCACTGCCCGCCGCCGACGGCGCGAGCTTCTGCAAAATAATTCCCACCACCAGCGCCCCAACCGCGGGGGCCAATCCAAGCACCGCCCAGAACTGCCAGCCACCCAGCTTCTGCGCCGTGGAGGTCACCAGGTGGAACACCCCCTCAATCGCATAGTGGAACCCAACAGCCGCCAATCCACACAGCACCCCCACCACCACGCACAGGATCATAAAGCGCTGGCCGTCCGTGAATCGGGCGCGCATCCAGTCGGGCAGTCGGGTCGGCAAGTGAGACATGATCTAGAGTAAGCGCGTTGGGATTAAGCTCGGTTGGCTTGGTTGGTCAGCGGGAGGTTTGGATCCACATCAGAGTCCAGACTGGAGGACCTCCCAAGCAAATGATGTTCGTGGGCGACATAGGCGATCATGGCCGCGTTATCCGTCGAAAGCGCCGGTTCGGCGATGCGCAGATCGAGCCCCGCCCGATCACAGGCCCGCTGCATCTCCTCGCGCAGGCAGCGGTTGCAGCCCACCCCGCCACTGACGGTGACGAGCTTGCGCCCCGCAGCCTTGGCAGCTCTCAAAGTCTTACCCACCAGTACGTCGACCACCGCCTGCTGGAACGAAGCGCACACATCCGGCAGCCATTCGTCGCGCTTCTCCTGGTCGAAGGTTTCAGTCAGATAGCGCACCGATGTCTTGAGCCCGCTAAAGCTGAACTCAAAGCCCGGCTTCTTCATCATGCTGCGCGGAAAATCATAGGCTTTCGGGTCGCCCTCGACCGCCAGCTGGTCGATCAACGGCCCGCCCGGATACGGCAAGCCCAGCATCTTCGCCACTTTGTCGAAGGCCTCACCCGCCGCATCATCGCGCGAACGCCCCATCAACTCGTAACTCCCCACACCCGCCACATCGACCAACATCGTGTGCCCCCCACTCACCACCAGCGCCACATTGGGCTGCACTCCCTCAGAATCCCCGAAAAAGGGCGAAAGCAGGTGCCCTTCCAGATGGTTGATTGCCAAAAACGGCTTACCACACGCCAATGCCAACGCCTTGGCCGTTGTGTTCCCCACCAAAAGTGAACTCGCCAACCCTGGCCCGGCCGTGGCGGCAAACACATCCACGTCCGCCACGTCCACTCCGGCTTTCTCCAACGCCGCCGCCAACAAACCAGGCGTCGCAGCACTGTGCTGACGCGATGCCAACTCAGGTACCACCCCGCCAAACGGCCGGTGCGCCTCAATCTGCGACGCCACCACCGCGGACAACAACGACTCACGACCACGCAACACAGCCACCGCCGTCTCATCACAAGACGACTCGATGGCCAGTACGGTCGCCGCTGGTCCCGCGGCCGACGATGGAGCTTCTCCGGTCACGCCAGTTTCGCTCGGACTTTCTGACTCAGCACTTTGCCGTCGGCGCGCCCTTCGGCGAGCTTCTGCACTTCGCCCATCACCTTGCCCATGTCCGCCATCGCGGTGGCTCCGGTAGAGGCAATCGCCTGGTCGACAATCGCGTCGACTTCTTCCTCGCTCAACGGCTGAGGCAAATAGGTCTCGAGCACGGCAATTTCTTCCAACTCGGTTTCCGCCAGCTCCGGACGGTTCGCATTCTGATACTGCTCCACCGAGTCCTGACGCTGCTTGATCTGCTTGCGGATCACGGCCATCACCGCCACGTCGTCCAACACCGCATCCGCCCCACCGGCCTCGATCGCCGCGTTCTTCACCGCCGCCTTAAGGCCACGGATCACATTCAGCTTCTTCTGGTCGCGCGCTTTCATCGCGGCCTTCATATCTTCGGTCAGTTGGTCGTTGAGTGTGCTCATCAGGGGAGCAAGGTAATATACCCTCGCGCCCTGACAACGAGAACCTTGATCGAATCACCAACGACCCCACGTTTTCCCCACGCTCATCTTCCTTGCCCCTCACCCAGACCGCCGTACCGTACCCCACCATGGCCACCCCTCTCCGCTCGAAAATCTTCCTCGTCGTCTTCGGTCTCATCATCGCTGCCATGGGCGGCGCGTTCATCGCTCTGATGTGGAACGGATACCAAAAAGTGCGCACCACCTACACTTGGACGGAGCACCCCTGCCTCATCCTCGAATCCCGCATCATCGAAGATAGCCGCGTCCCCAACGCCCTACCGGAATACCGCATCGACGTCCGCTACACCTACGAAATCGACGGCACCCGCTATACCGGCGACCAAGTGCGCACCCGCGTCCGCCGCCTGAAGGAAAAAGAAAAGCTCACCGGGTTCGCCGAATCCATCCCCGCCGGCACCCAAACCGTCTGCTACGTCGATCCAACCGACCCAACCAACGCCATCCTCCAACGCGACACCAAAGCAGCCCTCTACACCATTTGGTTCCCCGGACTCTTCCTCGTCGGCGGCCTCGGGATCGCAGCCAGCGCGTTGATCAAAAAGTAGCGCCCCAGCTGCGCCGCACCCTTAGGCCCCTTGGAACGGACCCTCCCCCCGATAAGTCTTATAGGACCCATAAGACCAATCTCCTCATCTGTGCCCATCCGCGCCCATCTGCGGCACAAAAACACCGCACAGCCCCCGTCTCCAGGGCCCGTGCGGTGTGATTAATCAGTCATCCGCAGATACCAGAGCCATCCCCGGCATCACGCGGCGACGCCATTACTCAGCGTCCTTTTCCTTCTTGTCGCCGCCTTTGCAGCATCCTTCGCCTTCCTTGCAGCAGTCGCCGTCTTTCTTGTCGCAACCGTCGCAGTCTTCTTTATCGCACTCTTCCTTGTCGCACTTCTTTTTGCAGCACTCCTTTTTCTTGCAGCAGCCTTCGCCTTCCTTACAGCACTCGCCGTCTTTCTTGGCGTGATCGTGGCAAAGTGTGGCTTCCTCTTTGTCGCACTCTTTCTTCTCGCCGCAATCTTTCTCTTTCTTGCAGCCATCCGCGATCAGATCAGCGCAAAGCTCGGACTTCTCGCAATCCTTGCCCTCTTTCTCTTTGTCTTTCTTACATCCACCGCATCCGTCGGCGTATCCGAGTGGAGCGATCATCAGGGCGGCAAATGCAGCAATCAGGTGAATTTTCATAGCTATATAATGGGTTGGTTTTCTTGATTCAATGACGGTACGAATCCGACGGCTAACCACCGCGAGGAATCACGCACCTTTTCGTAGAGCGAGGCCTGGTTCATCTTATTCCTGAGAATTTTTCCTATCGCCGACCTTTTTTGGCGCGCTCGAAACGCGACCGCTGACTGCCGACACCAGACCTCTCCCGCGAACCTACGCCTGCCGGGATTGAGGTGGATTCATCCATCTTCGCCACCTCCGAAATCGTCGGCTGATTCGCCTGCTGAGCGCGCTTCGCCGCCGCCTTCTTCCTGCGCCCGCCGCCAAAGCTCACTCGATTCGCCCCGATCCGCGTCATCAGCGCGTCCGCCAGCACGAGCACCAACACCAATGCCAACAGCACCGGCATCAGAGGCCGTGGCGGTTTGACAAACGGCCGCTCCCACACACCCGCGAGATCCAGTCGTTCCTCGCCGCCGGTCGCCGCAGCCACCTGACGCAACTCGTCGAGCATCACCGGAGAAAAACGCCACTCCGCACCAGAACTCGCCACCAACGGGCCAAACGCCAACGCCTGGTCACCCAGCGAGATCCCACCACGCACCATCTCGCCCTGCACCAAATCCACCCGCGCCCGGTAACGCCCCGGCTCGATCCGCTCCCACACCACCTGACGCGTCTGCGGCGACTCCGCGCCCATCGCCAGCGACAGCTTTGGCGGGTCTTTGGCAAAACGTTCACTCCACAACGCATCGTCGTACAACAAATCCACCGTCATCACAGATCCATCGATCCTTGAACGCAAGGCCACCCCGCGCGGCACGTCGCTGCCGACCAGCCACCGCCCCAGCGTCTGGACAAAGTCCTCGTACCCCTCCCACCCCAACGTCGCTCCCGCATACTCCGCCCCCAGGGGCATCGACACCGCGGCACAACGCCCCGTCCCACGCGGACCAAATGCCACCAACGGCGCCTGAAACTCATCGACCGACACCAAGGCCTGGCGCGCCCACGGCCGCAAGTAGCTCAAATTATAACCATCCACCTGGTCGAGCCAGTCCGGCGTGCCCGACGCAATTTCCCGCAACGACCCCGTCGCCCGAGTCGGCACCGGGTCCCTCACAAACGCCGCCCGCGCCACCGCCACCGTCTCCTGCGAGAACACATCAGGCAACGCCCCGGCATCCTCGACAAAGAAGATCCGCCCGTCGCCACGCTGCGCGATGTCTTCCAAAAACGCAGCATCCGCGTCCCCTTTGTTGCCGAGCGCGATCACACTCACCGTCGCGCCCTCGGCCCGCATTTCGGCCAGCAGCTCTTTATAGTCGCCAGGCTCTTCGCTGTCGGCCGCATCGGAGAACAAAATCACGTGCTTCTGCGCATGCGGTGCGCGCTTGATTTCATTCCACCCCGCCTTCAGCCCGCTGTAGACAAAAATCCCGCCACCGGTCGATCGGATCCGACGGATCGCTTTCGTAATCGCGTCTCGGTTCTGCACCGCCGGCTGCAACTTCACCATGGTATGCGGACTCGAATCCACGGCAAAGACCGCCATCGCATCCGTCCCACCGAGATGGTTCAACGCATTCGCCGCCCCGCTGTTGGCCAAATCCATCTTGGTCCCACCAGCCACCGCCGCACTCATACTGCCCGAACGGTCCATCACAATGCACAATGCCACCGCCAGCTTGCGGTGCTCGCTGCGCAGCTCCATTGAAACCGGCAACAACTCATCGATCGGCGACGCCGCATACCCCCCCGCCGCGAAACTCTGCCGACCACCCGCCATCATCAAACCACCACCCTGCGACTCGACGAAGAATGGCAACGCGGAAAGAAACGCCCCCGACACCTCCCACGCCGGCACGTTGTTGATCACCACCACGCTCACACCGGTCAAATGGCGAGCCGTCAGGTTCGAGCCATCAGCCACTTCCTCCACCTCGAGCCCCAGCTTGCGCAGCGCGGCCGCCGCCGGATCCGGCTGGTATTTGGTCAGCATCAGAATGCGCCCGCCCGCATCCACCTCGACAAACGATTGCGCCTCGTTGTTGCCCGCATACGCGTCCCCCGCCTCCTGTGGCACCACCTTCGCCTCGTAAAGATAAGCCCGCCCGGCCCTCAACCGATCCGTAAACTGCAACTTGGCCGATCCATTGCGCAACCGCACATCGCGCACCGCCACTTCCACCCCATCGCGCAGCAACTGCAGCTTCAGCGGACCATTCATGTTCCCCGCCAACTCGGCCTCCACCAAAAACGGCTCGCCAGGCTGCACCCGCGACGGCGTTGCCAACCGCTCGACCCGCACGTCCACCGCACTCGGCGGCGGCACAATCCGATAATCCACCGGAATGTTCGCCCGTTGTAAACTCGGCACCAACCCGGCCAGCGGCTCGGTGCTGTAACCATCCGTCACCACCAGAACCCGCGCCGGCCGTCCCTCGTCGTCGCCTTGAGCGCGCGCCGCAGCCGACTGCACGGCCAGCGACGTCCGCGTCAGATGCCGGTCGCTTTCATCCAACCGCGCATCCCCCGCCACCGGGTCGATCTCCACCGCCTCGGCCGCATAATGCACCACCCGCAGACGGTCGCCCCCCATCTTCTTCTCATCCTCAATCAACCCCTCCAACTCCGGCAACTCCGCCTCAATCACCCCGCCCGTCGACGACGACAAATCAGCCAACAACCACAAATCCATCGGCGACCGCCCGAGCTGGGTCATCGGCCGCGTCATCGCCAACACCAACAACACCCAACACGCCAACCGCAACGGACGAAACAACCCCAGCTCACGCCGCCACCAGCCCAATAACAAAAACACAGGCACCAACAACAACCACTCCGGCGACATCAAACTCATTCCGCCCCTCCTTCCCCACACACTCCCCCCACCGCGGACACCACGTCCGCCACCGGGCACCACCGCCCCATCGAATCACTACTAATCACAAAGTTCCCCACCATCGCCCGGACTCTGCCCCGCCCACCAAAACCAAACAATCCTTTTCAACCCAAACCAACGCATTTCCCGGCCCACCCGCAGGTACGATAAACCTCACGCAAAGACGCAAAGACGCAAAGTACCTAGCAAGAGTACGACAGATCCAACTACCGCCCTTGCCACAGTATAATCAGCCCTCCTCCTAAAAAGAGGCTGGATCACAGCACAGGGCTTCAGCCCTGTGTCACGCCGTCGATTCCTCCCTTGGTTGGTCAATTTGAGCTATTCCTAGCTCCATCGGTTTCATACGAAACCGGAGGTTGATCAAGGTGGGGGTGGCCACCCCCACCTCGATCGCTGAAACAGTCACTCCGTTCCTCCTCGAGTCCTTGAACTCGTCTTTCAGCAAGGAGGCCTGTTTCCCTCAAATCCATCTGCAGTTCGTAGAGTTGCAAGAGCCCGAGAGCTCGTAGATCCAAGGTTGAAATACAGATGAACACTCAGAACAAACACTATATCGGCGTCGATGTCAGCAAAGATAAACTCGACTTTTATCACCCCAAAACAAAGCGCTCCTGGACCGTTCCCAACACTCCATCAAAGGTAAAATCGGAGCTCCTCAAGCTATCCAAACAACAGGACGAAATCCACATCATCTGTGAGCCTACCGGTGGCTATGAAAAGTGCCTCCTCGCTCAAGCATTGGAGCTAAACATTCCCATCAGCCTGGTTAATCCAAAGCGAGCACGAGCATTTGCCGAGGCCATGGGAATCTCGGCGAAAACTGACGCGATTGATGCCACGGTCTTGTCTCGCTTCGGAGAGTCGATCACCCCGGCATCCCGCGTAAAACCTACAGCTCTGCAGGAGAAGATGTCAGCGATCGCCAGGATTAAGGATCGTTTCACCCGCCAAGCTGCAGCTCAGAAAACGGCCCTTCAAAAGGTCACCGACAGCTTTGTGAAGAAGGAGCTCAAGACCCAAATCCAAAGCCTTGAGCGAGCGATTGCTCGTTGCCAAAAGCAACTCGACACACTCATTGCGAAAGACGCCGTGCTGCGTGAGAAGAAGCGCAAAATCGAGTCGATCAAAGGACTTGGTCTGGCTGCATCCACGGTCTTCTTGTCTGAAATGCCAGAACTGGGCGCAATCACCGACAACCAGGCTTCGGCTTTAGTTGGAGTTGCGCCATTCAACAAAGACACCGGCACTCATAGCGGCAAGAGGCACGTCCGCGGAGGAAGGCATTTACTCCGGCGCAGCCTCTACATGCCTGCTCTATGCGCCACGAACCACAACCCGATTTTGAAGGAATTTTATGGCCGTCTGATCGCCAAAGGAAAACCTCATCATGTCGCCATCACCGCCGTGATCCGAAAGCTTGTCAGACTCGTAAACCGCCTTCTTTCCGACCCCAATTTCGAGCCGATAAAACAAAATTAGAAACAGAGTTGCTGAAAGGGAAACGCAAACCAGCCCAGGGTGACGGGAGCCTCAGGCGACCACACCCTGGGATATTCCGCGCCAACGCAATCCAGGCCAAGCATGCGACACCGCCGACGCGTATCCCCCACCCGCCGGCCGCTCCCGACACGACGACGCACCCTAAGTCAGCCGTCGTCCAGTAACGACTGGTTATGACTTAGGGTAGTCACCCCAGAATACAACCTTCCATGTACCATCTATGATGTGGAAGTCATAAACAACCCCAGGTCCATTTCCCTTACCTTTGCCTTCATCAGGCGTCACACTAACACTCCATACATTATCGTTGTAACCGTTCCCTCTCGACTTGACTTTGAGCCACTCTTTCTTCCAGCCAGCTATACTTGAAATGGATTCATTCTCTTCGAATGTCTTTCCGTGCCTGTTGATGAATTTCTCGGCATACTTCGGACTGTAATAGTTCTTCGCCTCTTGTTATCCTCGTTGCTGTTGACCGATCTGAAGTCGGAGCGCAGCGCCCCCTACTCAGCTCGACGCCGCCCCCCCACTCACTCACCTACCACCGCAATGTGCTGCAGGTGAAGTGTCCGGCCCTTGCCGGGAAGGCTGACACGCAGGTAGCGGAGTGGTTTGCCGGGAATGAAGGCTCCGGTTTTCTCGGATCCTACCGGAATAGCCCACCGCTCTGGCACGTTCTCAGGTTTCGAGTCGTCCTGCCACAGCTTGTGGAATGTCTTGCCATCGGTTGAATACTCCACCAGTAATCCAGCTGCGCGCTCTTGATGGGAGTCGGCGCGGTTGGTAATGGCGATGTGCTTCACGTTCTCCACCTTGCGAAGGTCTATCAGCACCGAGGGCGACTCCATTTCCATCGAGTGGAATCCAAAGCGCTGCTCGCTCTTTAGATCCATCAGTTGTTGCGGATTTGGACTCCACTTAGGATCGGCGTCGGCACTCGTACAAATGGCTCCGTCATTGAGAATGCGGCCGTAGGCTGAGTAGTCAGCCCCGGCGCTCGGCAATTCGTAGAAACGCGTCGAATCGACACGACCCGCAAACTCCAGCACCACGCAGTCGATCACGGGCTCCAACATTTCCCCGGCGGGAAGGGTCAGATAGTAATCGCCCTCCCTACGTGCGACCTCAAGTTCTCCACCATGTAGCAACTTTGCAGAGCGGAGCTCGTTCCCCTCCAGCCCCGGCACTCGGAAGCTGGGCCCGACCATCAATCCCGTGCGAACGTGCAGATATACATACTTGCCACGATGCGACGAACTCAGTGCCCCTGATGGCTTATAAGGTCCGGCCGTGGTTCCATACACAGACTCGCCAAATCGCCCCATCCACTCGCCGATTCGCGTGATCGCTTCCCGTTGGTCGGCGGGGAGAACCCCGTTGCCATCCGGCGTCAGGTTGAGCAGGAAGTTCCCACCGGAGTCCACCACATCGATGATGTCGGTAAGAAGGACGGAGTGCGGTTTCACCGGATTTCCGTTCTGATAGGACCAGCTATGGTCGCGGCAGATGATATCGCAGGTCTCCCATCGGTTACTGGTATTGAAGTAGCCCTTTTTGCGCTCATGAGTCGCGAAATCCTCCAAGCCCCGGTGGTCGGCCTGTTGCTTCCCGCCGTAGGAGAAGTAGTAACGATCATTAAAAAGCGTCGCTGGCTGATAGCCCCGAACCTCCTGGTACACCGCATCGCCTCCCCAGTGGCTGGGATGGCTGCCGCCCAGTCCGTCGAACCACAAGCAGAACACATCACCATATTCGGTGAGCAGTTGCTTGAGGTGATGCCGCATGTAGGGCGAGTAGTCGGCGCCTTTGGTCGGATCCGCCTTGCCGCGTGGTGGATTGTAGTTCGGGTGAGTCCAATCCGGATTGGAATAGTAATAACCCACTTTAAGGCCCTCCTTGCGAATGGCATCGGAAAGCTCGCGGATCACGTCGCGGCCGAAGCCCCGCTCTCCGGTAATCTTCCAGCCTAGGTCCGCAGTCTGGCCCTCGGCAATCACCGCTTTGCCATTGTGATCTACCATCGGGTACCCGTGTTCATTGAGCCGCAGCGAGCGCTTGGCATCAAACATCGGAAACCCGTCGTGATGTTTGCTCACGAGAACCACATACTTGGCCCCGGACTTACGGAAGAGATCCGCCCAATCCTCCGCATCGAGCTTCTCGGGCTTGAAGCGTTCCCAGAGACGATTGTATTGCGCGTAGGGCAGTGACGTGTAGTGGTCCTCGATCACCACCCCGTTATCCTTCTTGCCCGGTCTCGGACCAACGCGCCCCCACGAGATTTCGGTCCCCGTCTTCGACTTCTCATACTGCCCCGACGCCAGAGTGTCTTTGCCTTTGCCAAACCAGGGCGAGTTCGGATCGGTATAAGGATGAAGCGCCGGATCGGCCACCGCTTCGAGGCTGCTCATGTTCCAGTGAACGAAGATCCCCAACTTGGCATCGGAGAAGTATTCCAGATTGCTCTCATGGGTCGGAGCCTCAGCGGCAAGAGCCGGGCCACCGGCAAACACGGAGCAGGCAGCCAGAAAAAGTGAAAAGACAGGTCGCATGGCCCGCGATACGCCAGCGACCAGGCGCCCCTGTCAGACAATCTGCAAGAAACTGTGCACAACGACAACGAGGACACAGTCGCTCCATTGCTAGGTTTCCAATCACTGTGCCTTCGTGATCTTCGTGACCTCTGTGGTTACAAACGAATCAAAGCCCCCCTCCACGCAAAGATTTGGAAACGACCAGCAATCGAGCCCCTAAAAGTTAGAGCCATTCGTGTGCGCACTCGCGCTGACCATCTCCCCAGTCAATACAAAGCAGCGATTCTCGCCGCACTCCCACATAGCCATCTGCGAAAATCCGCGCCTATCTGTGGCCGCGTGACAAGAACGGCGGACCGCCGGATTGCGCTCGGCCATCCCGCAGTCGTGTGACGACGCTGGAAGCATAGCCACACATAGCTCCAGACTCCCCATCAGATCTCAAACGACGCCCCGCCCTCGCCATCATCGTGGCGGCCCTTGAACGTCAACTCGGCAATCCCCGACTTATCGAGCTCGCCCTTGCCCACTTCAACGAGACGTTGATACTGCCTCAGCGTTGCCTCATTCACCGGCAGATGCAGGCCTTGTTGGGCGGCAAGGTTGGCTGCGATCCCTGAATCCTTCGCCGCATGCGCCGCAGAGAACCAGCATTCGTGGTCCCTGCCAATCATATCGTCACTGTCCGTTTCGAGCACCCTCGATGCCGCTCCCGTCTGGGAAAAGACCTCGGTCACCATTGCCAGATCGAGACCCAACGCATCGGCCAACCCCAGGCCCTCGGCCAGTGCTGCCGTGTTCATATTCATCACCATGTTGACCAGCGCCTTCACCTCGGCCGCCTTGCCGGCCTCGCCACAATAACGCAAATCCGCACTCAGGTCGTCGAGCAGCGGACGCTGCGCATCAAACACATCGCGGTCACCAGCCACCATCAGGTAAAGCTCGCCATTGCGGGCATGACTGATGCTCGACGCCATACATCCCTCCAACGTAGAAGCTCCTGCCTTTGCCGCCATCCCAGCCACCTCGCGATGCACCTCGGGCGACACCGTTGCACAGTTGATGAACACCTTACCCTCTGCCCCCACTAGCAGATGCTCATCACCCTCGGCAAAAATGCTCCGCATCGCCGCATCATCAGTGACCACCGTAATGATCACATCGGCGCGCGCGGTCACATCGCTCAACCGCGAACAGGCCACAGCCTCCGGCCCGAGCTCCGCGGCCAGTTCACCCGCCACCGCTTGATCCAAATCATAGATCGCAGTCACTTCCCATCCACAATCCACTACCAGATGGCGGGCCATGTTCGCCCCCATCCGCCCCACCCCGACAAAGCCAATTTTCGTACTCTCTTTGTTCATATCCTGTAAATTGCTAATCCTTAAACTCCGGGAAGAACGGGTTGTTCGTTTTCTCGTCCGCCACCGTGGTCAGCGGACCATGCCCAGGGCACAGCACCGTATCGTCGGGAAGACTGAAAATTGCCTGACGAGCCCCCTCCAATGCACCGTCGAGCGAGATCAGCGGGCCACCCATCGACCGCGCGAAAAGCGCATCGCCCACCACCACCAACCGACGGCTCAAGCCGGTCACTGTGTACACCGTGGCGCCCGGTGAGTGCCCGCGCACCATCGCCGTGCCGACCTCAAACCCACCGAACTGGAAGCTCTGCCCGGGGAGGAAGCGCTCCACTCCCTCGCACGCCTCATACGCGTTCATCAACACACGCGCCTCAGGATACCTGGCGCGCACTTTCTCCACATCCGCGATGTGATCGAGATGCGAGTGGCTCAGCAAAACCGCATCCAAGCTCAAGCCCTCGTGCGCCATCCATTCCAGCGCCTCATCCGCATTCGCCCCCGTGTCGAACATCAAAGCCCGCTTACTCGTCGCGTCCCAAACCACATAGTAGTTCACCGTCATATCGTCGAACGCCACATTGAACGCACGAAGCCCCGGCACCTCGATCGCTGGCGGCGCTGACTTCCCTGTCATCATTGCCACCAACGACTCTCCATCCAAGCCCAACGCAGGGGCCAGTCTTCGCACCGTGCATTCATCCGGCTCGCCATCCAGCACCGTCTCGATCGTTGCCTCGGGCACCCCGGTCAGAAACTCCAAAATCCCAGGCGTCATGTTGGTGCCTCTCAGCACCTTCCCCATCACATCACAAAACTCGTCTTCAAGCGGAATCATCATTCCCGCCACCCTAAGCAATCCGCACTCCGCCGTCGATCACCGAACAGCAGAAGCCTGCAATCCCGGCCGGTTGATCAATTCGGATCTGTCACGAATGGCACTAGCTTAGACCTCAACGTCGTCAATTGCGCGCTGAAGGCGCGTCTCATAGCAGCCTGGGGTCAGCGAGCCTCAGGCGAGCGCCACCCCAGGGAATTCCCTCCGCCCATCCTCGGCCGAGCGTAGGATGCCACCAAGGCGCTGATCCCTCCCGATGGCCGCTCAAGACATGACGACACGCCCTAAGTTAGCGCCGCTCGGATCCCGGAAACGGCATCCCACATGCGGATTGCCTCAAATTCCGACATGAGGTTTAATGAGTCACATGAAATGCGCACTCTTGGGCATGCTCATGTCTTTCCCACCAATCGCCATCGGCGGGCAGCTCGAGCCCGCGCCTGAAACCGGCGAAGACGCCAAGCCCGCAAACACGGCCCCGTCTGAAAACGCAAGCAGTAGCGATGCATCAAGGAATGCCCCACAAGAAGCGTCAAGGGAGCGCAACAAGCCAGCCAAAGGCAAAGCGAGTACCGATGAACTGTCTAACGAGAGGTCTCCGGAGAGCGAGGAGGCCTTCACCCTACTGAGGGAGCAATGTACGGAGCATGCCCGCCAAAAAATGGAGCGACGGCTTGCCGAACTCACGGAAGAACTAGGACTCAGCGACGCGGAGGCATCGCGTTTGGAACGACAAATGCGCGCGGACTTCGAGGAAACCGAGAACTTGATCAATGTCCTGATGAATGGGGAATTCAGCGAGGAACGCATCCAGCGGCTCGCCGACCTTCATCATCCAAATCTCGTGGCCGAGCGCCAGGCCCAGAGCCTCGGAGGCGAGGCCGGAGAACGGCTATTAACCGTGACAGAAATAGAACGCAGCTGGGAAATCGAGCAGCGCGCCATGCTCTTCACCAATGACCTTCATAAGATTGTCAACCTGACCAAAGACCAGAAAAAGGCCGTGCTACAGATCTACACCGAGGGAGAGGCGGAGGGATACGACAACACCTCACCCACCAACCCCAACCAACGCGCTTATGAGGTCATTTTCAATTGGTTGAGGGGATTGAACCCCAATTATATGGACCCGGAGGATATCAACCTAGTCAGGGAATTCCAAAGAAAAGGCTTTCAGGCGGTACACCCGCGCCCAAAGACACCGCCTCCAGAGACACAAGAAGAAATCGACGTAAAGGCCGGGGTTAAGGCCTCGGTTGAGGATGCGGTGAACCATCTTACCAAGAGGTTCTCAGGCATCTTAACCCCCGAGCAAATCGCAGCTTACCGCGAACATGAGAACAAGCGCGCGGCAGAGATCCTGTCCAGTTTAGAGGCCGCCGAAGCCACTAAATGAGCTTCACCCCGCGCGCGGTTTCGAGCTACCAGCAACCGGTTATTCCAAAGTGAAAGCGGCTCAAGCACACACACCTCTGACCACCTCACCGGCCGATACAAAGCGGCGATGCTCGCAGCACTCCCACATTTCCATCTGCGAACATCCGTGCCCATCTGCGGCAGCAGTATTAACTATCAGCGGCACGCCCGCTGTGTCCCAACTCCGCAGCGGCCAATAGAGAGCGTCGGTTCTCGCCGCTCTCCCACATTCCTATCTGTGAAAATCGGTGCCCATCTGCGGCAGACAAAATGAACGATCACCCTTTCAATCTTGCTGCAGTCAACTCGCTGCGCTTTTTCGCGATCTCCCCTCGGACTGAGAGAATCCGTCGATTGAGAACAGAGATCTCACTGTGAATCGAATCCAATTTCACTTTGTCCTCTCTGCGGACGATTGGGCTGCGGTTTCTTCTTTGGATCTCGACAACCTGATTGAGCTCGATAGACTTGGCAGTCCTCTGAGCTTTAAGAGCCAACAGCTTCCGCTCCAATTCATCGATTTCACGATCAAGACGGGAGGTCACCCCCGAAGAGGCCTGATCGTTCCTCTCCGGAGACTTTCTGGTTACAGCACTATTGGCAACTTTACGGTCTTTAGAAGCAGTCTCTTTTTTAACAACCAAAGCCTGATACAGAGACTCAATCGTTGGCGTGTAACCAATCTCATACTGAGCCTCAGGTGACAGCTCGGAGTACTCTACAGTTTTCAGTCCACCATCCCACTGCAAAACAAACGCATCACTCCTGGCTTTAACAACTGTCACATTACTTGCGGTACTGCCATCAGGGAACTCGTAACTATCGTAATCGCGCCCGACGACCTTATTCGCGAGCTTCAGTTGTTGGCGCTTGTACTTCTTGAGCATGCCGATCCGTTGCTCTTCTTCAGCGGCCAGGAGATCCTTGAACTCTTCGACCTCAAGAAGGAGCTTCTCTACATTCAGACGGGTTTCCAATTCAGATTGCCGACTGGCAACCTTTGCTTCGAGCTTAACCCGGGTGCGGTCCACATACTCCAGATCTGCCATGTTAGCTGCGATCCGGTTTTCGATTTGGTGGAGCTTCTTAGCCAACTCTCCAGCGTGAGAAGGCTTCAAATCACCTTGAGATGATTCACCTAGCAACACCATCACCCCACCAATGACCAATGCGCCCACGGCTGAGATGACGAAAATCGAGCGAAATGCTGAGTCCATAATAATTCAGAGTGTTAGGATTTAGGGAGGGAGGACATCGCTTCTTCGATCGCCTTCTGACTTGCTTTAACCTCAGCGAGTGTCTCGCGGAGCTTTTCTACAGCCTGATTCACTCGTTCCTGTTCATCGGCGTTGTCTTCGAGTCCTCGCAATTGCCCATGCAACTCTGCCGCCTTCCGCTCCAACTCGTCATTTGCCTTCCTGCGATCCGCGACTTCTTTTTCAGTGCGATTAAACTCTGCCTCCGCAGCCTCGATAGAGGCTTGAAGATCAGCCACGTGTGCAAGCTCTTCCTTGGACGGACCACAACTGGTCAACCCGATAATTAGCAGTCCCAAGACTGTAAGTTGTAAATCTATTTTGATCAGCTTCATGGCAGAGGATTCTGAAGGAATCTGACTTCCTAATAGCGAGGCATATTGTTTGCAAACAATTTCAAGCACCAAAACTCAACAATTCTAGTGCAGACGCCTGCTAGAAATAAAGACCACCCCTCCACACCGAGTATATCTTGCCGCGTCTCGCAGTAATGAATCCCTGCCCCCCTACTTCGCCCGCGTGACAAGGACGGAGGGCTCGCTGGCTTCGCGCCCGTCTTTGCCGCGCATCACGTACCACAGCCCTAACATCAAGGCCACAAGCGCGAGCAGGATCAAGCTCACATCGCGGCCGACGACGCCATCGCTGGCAGTGCCTGCGGCAAAAACATCGGCGGGGACGTCGCTCATGGACGATGCGTTGAGAAAGTTCATCTCGCGGGTGTCGGAGAACCAAGCCGCGCCGTCGACGACCGGGGTGCCGGCATCGTCGCGCAGCGCGTACCAACCGGGGACACGCGGAGTGGGCAAGCCGCGCAGGTCGTGGGCACCGAGCCAGACCGATTGGGCGGCGGCTCCAACTGGAGTGACCGTCCATTCATAGAGTGGCGGTTTTGCGCCGGGTTGTGGGGCTCGCTCCGGAAGCACGACCTTCAGGGCCACATCGGTCTCGCTGAGCAGGGATTCCGGCCGTGGCAGCGATTCGCGCACCCGCTGGAGGAAGCGCGCGCAGAGCACGACCAACGACGGATCGCGCACACCCGAGGCATCGTCCGGGTTCAAATTCATGACCAATGCACGGTGCCCGCCGTCACGCTCGATCCACGCCAACGGGTGCTCTCCCTGCCATAACAGAGGTGCGGATCCCGACGCGGGGGTGAAGCCGTCGCGCATGCGGGGTGCCAGCGCCTGCCAGTTGAGTTCATCGACCAATGGGTGCACCGCGCTGGTAATGGCCTCGGTGCGGATGGGCAAACGCTCACCGGACGCAGGAAGGTGGAGCACCGAATGCCCGTCGGACTTACTGCGGCGGGTGCGCACGGTCACGTCCGCAGTGGTGGCGTCGCTGGTCCATTCGACATTCTCGAGCGCACCGACGATGCGTTGCCAGAACGCGAGAGCGGCGGGATCGACTTCGGAGCTGGCGGCGACTGCCAAGTGCTTCGGCTGCGGCACGACGACTGGTGCCACGTTGTCCAGAGCAAAGCCGTCGGACGAGCGCACGACGACCACCGCACGGGTGACAGATGGCGGCAACCCGGCTTCCACCTTGACCGCACCGCCGGCGGCGATCGTCACGGCGCGCGGCGTGGATTCCCGGTCGAGTTCCGGAAACGCCACCGACCACTCGACCGACGTCTCATTCTCCCCGAACTGATAAAGCATCGCCTCAATGCGTCGGTCGTTCTCGTTCGCACCAACCACCCGCACTGCGGTGATGCCCACGTTGTCCATGGCTTCGCCAACCGCGAGAAAGTGCGCTGCGTACGGCAGCGGCTCCGTCGGCACCTGGTCGGTGACAAAGAAAACCGCACCGGCATCGCCGACCAGCGCGCGGGCCGTGCGCAAAGCATCCGCCGGATCGTGAGTCCCTTCCAATGGCAGCCACCTCTCCAGCGCAGACGCGACTTCCTGCGGTTGATCGCCGCGGTAAAGCACATCGCGTTCGCTGTCGGACGCGGTCACGGTGATATCCAGCCGGGCATCGCCTGCGGCCGATTGCAGCAACGAGGTCACCGCATCCGCCGCCCGCTCGCGGCTCACCGCCATCGATGCCGAGCCGTCCATCACAATAGCGACCCGCCGCAACGGCCGCGTTTGCCGCCAGTCCAAACCAGACAACAACGCCGCTAAAATCAACACCGCCAGCAGTTGTAGCCAAAACGGCAACGACGACCGAAAGCGCTCGAAGCGCGAGCCCTCGGGGCTTTGGAACGCAATGTGGTCGAGCAGGAACCCGGTGGAGACCGGCACCCTCGTGAGTTTGCGCTGGAGGAAATGGATCATCACCAGAGCCGGCACGCCGAGCAGCGCCCATAGTCCTGCCGGGTTGTTGATGATGAGAGGTCCGAGAGAGAGCATGCTGTTAAAAGGCGGCGGGGATGAGCAAATCGCGACGTGCGAGATCGTTCAGCATCTGGGGCAGAGGCGGCGCCGAATCGACCCGCGCCAATGCCACGCCCTGGGTGGCGCACACCTCGGTCCAGAGGGCAAAATGGTTGCGGTAAGCTTCGAGGTACTGACGCAGAAAGGGTTCGTCGGCACGCTTGACCACGCGTTTGGCGGACTCCACGTCCTCGAACTCACAGGCACCTTGCCAACCGGGATCCGACTCGCTGCGGTCGAACGGACACAAGATCATCGCCTCACTGGCACCGCGCGCCAGCGTGCGCACCAAACCTTCCGGAGATCCGGGAAACAACAAATCACTGACCAGCACGCGAAGTGCATTCGGCCGCCATTCCACCCGGGAGAAATCGGGCAGTGCAGGCTCAGCGGGACCGTCGGCATTCACCGGCGACCACGCGGGATCGCGCACGGTGGCGAGATCGACCGGCGTGACCTTGCCGCCGTCCACGGACCACAGCCGCACGACGGCGCCTAGGTCATCGGCGGACGCGAGGCAGAAGCGGACGCATTCCAGCGCCCGGGTGAGCTTGGCGTCGTTGAGCGCCATCGAGGCCGAGGCATCAACCACCAAGTCCAGCTGCGGCCGGACTTCCTGTTGGAAGACCTTCATGGTGAGCGCGCCGGTGCGGGCGAAGGCAGCCCAGTTGAGGTGGCGCGGATCGTCGCCTGGGTGGTAGTCGCGGTGGTCCTGGAACTCGAGCGCGCCGCCGCCATCGCGCCCGACCATGTCACCGCTCGGGCCACGCTTGAGCTTGCGCGCAAAGGGCAACCGGAAGCGCCGGGCGGCATCGAGCCCCGCTCGTGATGCCGCCAACGCGCAGTCGGAATGCGATGTGGAATGAGAAGCCAACAGATGCGCGGGTTTTAGGCTTCAGACTCGGGAAGAGCGCGGGCATCCGCCAACTGCTTGCGGAACTTCTCGCGGAACCCTGCCCCCACAATGACAAAGATCGTCGCGGCAATACCCAGGTGAATGCAGCTGGCGACGATCGATACCGCGGTGTCGCCGCCTGAGCCACCGGCCAGAACCATGTTGGTGTATGGGTTCAGCGCAAGCAGGCCCTCTACATCCGTGATTCCTGCCAGGATGCCGATCAAGGCAGCCGTTGCCGCGACCACCACCTGACTGAGCAGGTAGTAGTTGAACGGGAATTGACGGGCTTTTGGCAGCAGCACCGCCAGCGCACCTGGCACGAAGATTGCCGCAATTGCAGCCAACAGGAAGCCCCAAGCCTCATCGTCGAAATCCGGCACACCAGCCCGCAGGTCGGAGGTCAGCACAGCGGTGATGATCACCACCAGCACGGTCATCAGCGCGGCAAACGCCCAACCAAACGGCCAGCCCGGAGCCAGCACGACACCGAGCTTCGAGCGCTTGGCAAACTGACGCGCCGTGCGGATCGACGTCCCAGCAGGGTCGACCAAACAATCGATCGTCGTGACCGCCCCGACAAAGAACAACGGGATCAGCAAGAACGCCTCCTCGAATGCGACCGTCACGTTGTCAATCACCACACCGGCGGCGCAGATCAATCCGACCACGAGGAACGCGATCACGCGGCGTCTGGTCGAGTGGTTTTCGGTTCCCGGCAGCGCGATCTGGGACGCGCCCGCAGAGAGCAAGTAGTAGATCAAGAACGCGCCGATGAAGGTCGAAACACCGAGAGAGATCAGCAATGTCTGCGGCTCCAAAAATCCGGAGCTTCCCATGATCATCGAGCCACTGATGCCCATCACTGTGAATTGGAAGGTGAAGAGGAAGATTCCGATGGTCGCCAACGTGCGCACCACGACCAGCGTCACCACCGAGAGAGCCACGGTCACCGCCGTCAGCACGAGACTGAAAACCGTCAGTAACAGCAACAACAACACATTCTGAGCGAACTCAAAGCCGCCGAGGAAGTGGCCAAGCACCATGTATGGCAGCAGCGAAACCGTGATCAAAAAGGTCTGGAACGCCAAGGCCATCCACTTGCCAAACAGAATCCGGAATGCGTTAAGCCGCGTCAGCTGGATCAACGGCAAGGTCTCGAGCTTGCGTTCCTCTACGATCGCGTTGGTTCCGCGCATCGGCTGGATGAGCATCAGAGTGAGCGCCACCGGGAACCACACGGCATTCATCACCGACTCCCCGGAATCGAACAAAATCGCGCCGCCCAAAAGCAGTGTGAGCGCCAGGATCAGGCAAAGGTAGGTCGCGGTGAAGCCCCGCATTTTGAGACCGCGGCGCAGGTCTTTGACCAACGCCGGGTCAAACCAATCGGGGAAATCCCTCAAGTCGTGGGATGGGGCAATAGATGTGTCAGACATAGAAGTGAAAGCTGAATTCTTGGGAAAGGGGGCGGTTACGCGTCGGCGGTGACGGCGGCAGCGGGGACTGGAGGCGGCGAGGCAGCCGGCGACTGCAGCATTTCAATGAAGGCATCCTCGAGCTTGCGGGCCTCGCGGTGGAACTCGGACACCGGCAGACCGTCCTGCACCATGCGGCGCAACACCGCCGCGGCGTCGGATGGCTCGTTATGGTCCAGCGCCAGGCGCACGCCGCCCTTGATCTCCTCGACCAACGTCACGCCCGGTGAAGTTTCACACCACGCGGCGATGCGGTCGACGGTGTCGGCAATCTGGACGCGGTAGGTGATGGCGGCGCCGGCACCGTGGAGCAACGATTCGGCGGAGCCGTGGTGGATGATCTCGCCATTGTTGATGAACAACATGGAGTCACACATTTCCGACAGCTCGGCGAGAATGTGGGAGCTGATGAAGATGGTCTTGCCTTCGTCCGCCAGCAGACGGATCAGGCGCTTGAGCTCGACGCGTGCCTGAGGGTCCAGACCGGCCGCGGGCTCGTCCATAATCATCACAGCCGGGTCGTGGATCAACGCACGGCCGAGGCAGAGGCGCTGGCCTTGTCCCTTCGAGAGCTTGTTGGTCATGCGTTCGGCCAGCGGCGTCAGCCCGGTGAAGTCCATCACGTCCTTCACCCGTGCCACGCGGTCGGCCTTGGTGAAGCCCAGGGCCCGGGCGTAGAAGTCGAGGTACTCGACGATGGTCACGCCATCGTATGCGCCGTAGCTATCGGGCATCCAGCCGAGGGCGTCGCGGATCCTGTCCGGGTAGACGGCGGCATCGTAGCCATTGATGAGAGCGCGCCCGCTGTCCGGCTGGTCGAGAGTGGCGAGCATCCGCATGGTGGTGGTTTTGCCGGCACCATTGGCACCGATGAACCCAACCACGCTGCCTACCGGCACCTCGAAGCTCACGTTGTTCACCGCCCGTACCGGCCCGAATGAGCGGACCAGGTTCTCCGCGACGATGGCATTTTTCGTTGTCGACATAACAATCTGAAAATCTAGTAAATGATTCATTTCCCGCGGTGCGGGAGTTGGCCGCTCTTACTCGGCGATAGCAGGTTGGAGAAGCACCACAGGTGAGGTCTCCCAATCGATCGACCCGAGCGTCTCGATGCACAGCTCGGGCGCGTTTTGACTGAACGCCAACAAACGTCCGCCACTCACCAGGTTGCGCAGCACGCCGGTGGTCATGGCGCCGGTCATGTGGTCGCGCAGCAAGCCTCGCACTTCGCCGCGCATCGCATCGAGCTGGCAGCGCTGCAGCGTCACCTTGGCGCCTGGCTCCACACTCGCAGTCGCCATGTAGGGCACCCCGAGCTCATCGACAAAGCCCACCCAGTTCAAGGTCGAGCCGGTCGTGTTGACCACGGTGCGTGATGCCGGAGCGACTTGAGGCGCCAGCCCCGCACCATCGACCAATGCCAACCGGTTGCGCGACGGCACGGCGCTCACCACGGTTTGCACCTGCTTTTCACGCGAGCGGAACCAATCGCCACTGAACTCACGCCCGGACGCTTCGTTCAACTTGGTACTGCCCGACGAGCGCCCCCCGAAGATCTTAACACCCGAGCCCTGGGATTCCGTCATCGTCGCGTGGTCGAAGAGCATGGTCGGCTCCTCAGTAGAAAAGCTCGATCCAAACAACGCGCCGCAGAGGCTGCTTTGCTGTTGCACCACCGACGCCCGGGCCGAGTCCGGATCCAGCGACACCACCGCCACGCGATGGCCGCTACCGCCGATGCCGTCGGCCACGAAAATCGCCGCGGCAAACACAAGACTCGCTCCCAGCGCGATCACCGGAACCGTGAAGAACAAACGGTGACGACGGTTGCGGGTGAAGGCGAACAAATTGAACGGCCCGATCAACGCGCCCAGCACGACTACGCCAATCACGGTCAATGGTCCTGCAGGCTCGGACGGCTGAATTCGCGAGGCCACTTCGGGAAGCCCTTGCTCAATCGCGGACACACCTCCCGAGCTCCTGCCTGTGAACGATGCCTCGTTGACCAATGCCACGCGCCCGAGACCATAACCAGCGGAACGTTGATCCCCACGGATCATGCCCAAACCCAGCAGGCTCGCGCTGGTGTCTTGCGCTGCGACAATTTCCAACTCACCGCCGGATCGGGCGTAGTCGAGCAAGGCATAACGCACCGCCGCACTGAGGCTTTGCCATTCGGAGGAATCGAGCGTCACCTGCTCGAAGCCGGTGAAAATGCGCCAGTCCGCCGGCAGCCGCGCCGGGTCAAAGCTGTGCCATTGATCGAGATCTTTGCTCGCATCGAGCACGAGCTTGTCGCTGAATGCCTGAGGCTTGATGCTGCCGCTCGAGCTTCTCGCGGTACCGTAGTCCCACAGCATCTCCCCGCGGTGCTTCACCCCGACCTGGTAGCGGTTGTAGGGGTCACTATGGTCGTTGAAACGCACAGGCAAAACCACCAACTGAGGCGACGAAGCATTCTGCAGCT
This sequence comes from Sulfuriroseicoccus oceanibius, assembly GCF_010681825.2. Taxonomy (NCBI): domain Bacteria; kingdom Pseudomonadati; phylum Verrucomicrobiota; class Verrucomicrobiia; order Verrucomicrobiales; family Verrucomicrobiaceae; genus Sulfuriroseicoccus; species Sulfuriroseicoccus oceanibius. The sequence continues at coordinate 138,371 of NZ_CP066776.1, forward strand.
TCTGCGAACCATTGACCTCGACCTCATTGCGGTGGCGGAAATATTGGTAATCGCTCGACTGTCCCATCACCTCGATCGGCTCATCGGCACCCACTCCGCTCACCTTCACCGTAAACGCGGCATAGCCACTCTCGGGAACCGGGTCGATCACAGGCTCCAGGCGGTAGCTGGTGAGTCCATCGCGACCGGTCAGGGTCGAAGCGGCAGCCCCGGCGTTGGCGAGGGTGAGCACCAGCGTAGCCGCGACCATCAAATAGTTTCGAATCATCATCTTATCTTCTCTTCGTGGATCAAAAATTTCCCGACTCTAGGCGGGCTCGAGCGCTGCGGGCGTGCGGTCGCCGGTCGGCGTGACTTCGGTCAACAGGTCGCGCACCACCTGGGTGGTGGTTTTGCCGGTCAGGCGAGCGTCGTAATCGATGAGCACGCGGTGCGCCAACACAGGAACAGCAACCGCTTGCACATCCTCGTAACTCGCATTGACCCGACCCATCATCACCGCCCGCGCCTTGGCCGCAGCCGCCAAGCCAATCGCCGCCCGCGGACTCGCCCCGATGCGCAATGCATTCGCCGCCTGGCTTTGCCCGCGATGCGTCCCATCGACCAAGCGCGCAATAAATGACGCCACCACCGGCGGCAGATACACCCGCCGCGCCAACGCGATCAGCTCGCGAAGCTCATCCGCGTCGAGCACGGCGTCGACTTCCGGCTCCGCACCGAGTTCGCGACCATTCACAATCATCTCGAGCGTCGCCACGTCCGGACGCTTCACATCGAGCTTGAACAAAAAGCGGTCGAGCTGCGCCTCCGGCAGCGGATACGTACCCTCGAGCTCGATTGGGTTTTGCGTCGCCAGCACGAAAAACGGATCAGGGAGCTGGTGGGTGTTGCCCAACACGGTGACCCTGCGTTCCTGCATCGCCTCGAGCAATGCCGATTGCGTTTTCGGGGACGCTCGGTTGATTTCATCGGCGAGCAACAGATTGGAAAACACAGGCCCGTGCTGGAACACAAACTCACGCCTACCATCAGCGGACTCCTGCAGCACCGGGTTGCCCGTGATGTCACCCGGCAACAAATCCGGAGTGAACTGCACCCGCCGCGTCTCCAGCGACAGCGCTTTGGCCAAGCCTTTCACCAGCTCGGTCTTGCCCAGGCCCGGCAATCCTTCAAGCAACACATGCCCGCGCGCTAACACACAAGTCAGCACTTGCTCGATCAATGCTTCCTGACCAAACAACACCTTGCCCAGCGACTCGCGCAATCGGTTCATCTTCTCCGCCGCCGCGGCCAGCTCATGTTCGTTCGGATAGTTGTCGCTCATTGATTTTGGGGAAATAGGAAGGCCTCACGAAGGAGCACCTGCGCCGTTAGCCGTGCATCATCTACAGACCAGCGGCAATGTGAAGTCCACATCTAGCTAAATTTTGTACTCGGCGTCGATCTGACCGCGAGTGCCCCCCGTCATCCCACCACGAGCGCCTCGCCCGATGAAACGTCCCTACAGGACGAAATATCTATAACCACACCCCACCCAGGACCATGTCCTGGGCTGATATGAAAGGTACGTTCCGCACCTCAACACCCGCCCGCGCAGCCATCCCAGACCACCGTGGCTCACAACCCAACGCACACGTTCACAACAACCGCCAACACAAACCACCCGCGAAAAACGACTCCCCACTCAGCCCCCCGTGCCAACGGCACATCTCATACCAGCCAGGGACGCAGTCCTTGGGAAAACGCCACCCCATTATCATGTCCTGACAGGACATCTCATCCGTGCCCAGCCCCGACTCACTTGAAATACCCTTCGAGCAAATTCTGCTCGTCCGGACTCAGCGACTGACGCCACACGCGATCACCGCCCTGCCCCTCGGCGGCGGCTTCCCCACCGGCGCGCGGACCAACCTCCACTCGCTCGACCTCGCGGTTCTCCAGCGTTTCACCGAGCTTCTCGCCTGGCTGCATACTTCCGTCGCCCTTCAAATGTTCGTCACGCGTCCCGCGCAACTGGCTTTCGTCTTCCTTCAGTGACATCGGCGCATCGCCGCGCCCGCGGGTCACACCGCCCTCACCTGGCTGGTTTTCACCATCACCTCCAGGCTGCCCCTCCCCCTCGCCGGGACCGCCACCTTCCTGCTCTAGCAACTGTTCCCACAGCGGCTTCTCGCCCTGCCCTTGGCCGTCCCTCTGCTCTCCGGCTTTTTCCGCCCACTCGCGCAAGTCATCCGCCAACTGCTGCGCCTGCTGGGGGTCCATGTTGCGCAATGCCTCGGGCGCCGCTTGCTGCAACCGTTGGGCCAACTCCGGATCAAGCCCCAACGGCTGGTTCTGCAACTGCTCAATCGCTTGCTGCATCTCGCGCGCCAACTTCTCCCGCGTGGCGTCGTCCAGCTCCTCCATTTCATCGCCAAGCGCACCGGCCAAACGTGGCACCAGGTTCCCCGCTCGCGACAAGTTCTGCTCCATGTTCTCCAACCCGGCGTCCAGCAACTGCTCAATACGGTCCGACGTCTCAAGTGACGCGTGGTCGAACCAATCCCCTACCGGCCGGTCTTCCAGCCGCTCCATTTCGCGCTGCAACGCCTCGATCCGCTCGGGATCCGCTAATTCGTCGAGCACATGATCGGCGAGCACTTCATTGATCCGCTCCCACACCGCTGGTCGGTTCGCCACCGGAGCCTCCGCATCGACCGACGCCACAGGCACCACGCCCGCCAGCAGGAAAAACAACATCGGCACACACAGCATCGCCAGCGTGCGACCTATCCGCCAGCGCACCGGCAGCTTGTGGTCGCGCGACGTCGCATTCGGGTCAGGCCACGCTCCCACGCCCGCATGCGCGGTGGTCAATGCGTTGTGCAAAGAATGCCCGGCATCCAGCTTCGCCAATGCCTGGTCGCTCGTGATAAACCGCGCCGACGCCCGACGCCACGACACCAACGCCGCCACCACCAGCAAGCCAGCAGTTCCCGCCACCGGCCACCACCATACCAAGTCCTCGACACGGTTGCGCAGCAGCAACCACACCACTCCACCACACAGCAACAGGCCAACCCACCACGGGATGAAGCTCGAAACCCACCACGCCAGGTTCACCCGACGCTTGAGCCGCGTGCCCAGCGTCGTCCAATAATTCCCACGCACGGTCGACGACGATTCGCAAAATTCCTCGCTGGACGACCATTGGGATGATTGGGGGGAACTCTCGGACATGGAAAATCGGTAGTGATGATGACGCGCCTCTACGCTCGGACATTAGCCTGACGCTTGATGGCACATCAGCGGACTAACAGAACGAACCACAAAGACTGCGGCAGACGCCAGCCTTTCCTTCATCTGATCCCACCATGGCCGCAAAAACGCGCGGCTTCCACACGCCCACCGGCAAACACATCCGCCCGCCGCAGCGCAGCTCTGCTCAATCCAAGCAACTCGGGGGTGACAACACGGGAATTCGAGGGAATGATGCGCGCATGGCAAACTCGCTCTTTCCGCAAACCATTCAAGCCATCGGCAATGAAATCGCCATCATTTGGAATGACGGCAAGGAAGACTATTTCCCGATGTCGTTGTTGAGGGAGAAATCCCCATCGGCAGAGAACACTGGGGAAACGGATCTGCTCGGCAACCGAATCGGCGGCCCGACCGGCCCTCAGGACCACAGTAATGTCACGGTCACCGGATGGCAGATCGTCGGCGGTTACGCGGTCGCGTTCAGCTTCAGCGACGGCCATCGCACCGGGCTTTTCGGCTTCGACTACCTGCGCGCCATTGCACCGGACCCGGACGGCCCGCAACCATGCAAGCCGTGCCACGACGAGTAATCACTCGCTACCGCACGGTTAGACCGCCGTCTCGCTCCTCTGAATCGGCGCAAGCTCCCATCGCGAAGCGATGCCTTCCCGGTTAGCCCCCATTTTCAACTGGGGGTGCGCTCGCCAAATCGACCTCGCGCCGAAGGTGCGGTGTAGATCGCTCAGAATCGCGTGGGATAAACCGTCCCTCCGGGACGAAACATGCCTAGCTGCACCGCCCTGCGGTTAAAACCGCAGGCTAACCAGTAAACCGTTGCTCAGCAACGCACGCCCCATAGCACCCATCCAATTCCGATGGGCACCCGCAGCAGACATTCGCCTGCATCCTCGCCGCACCGAGACGCCACGATCCGGTTTCAGTCGCCCCGTCTTCCTCGCGCGGAACGCTCTACAATGGCCCACTGAAACCAGATGGCGGCACCCAAAGACCCGCTCGCACAGCCCCTCATCAGCGCCAGCGGCGCAACACAACACAGCCCATGGCAACGCCATGGGATATCGCCCGCCAAATCAACGAGCCCCGCAGGGGCGGCATAATAAAACTCCCGCCGTCTCGCCCTCTCCTAATTCGGAGCCAGGCGCAAAAACAGGCAATCACTGAAATCTACAAACAAGCAAACTTCCCCCGCCCTACTTCATCACCTTCTTCACGAACTGTGCTTTGAGACCAATGGAAATACCGTCCATCTTACAACTGATCTCATGGTCGCCATCGACGAGGCGGATCGGCTTTGATTTGGTGCCGCTCTTGAGCACCTTCGACGTACCGGTGAGCTTCTTGTCCTTGATCATGGCCACGATATCACCGTCGGCCAGGACGTTGCCGTAGGCATCCTTCACCACACGGGCCTCAGGCCCGCTTTCCTCCTTCGCCCACTCGTGGCCACAGGTCACACATTCGTACTTGTCGGGAAGGTCGAGCACGTCATCCATTGTGCACATCGGGCAGGTCATCTTTTCCATCACGCAAAGAAGCACCCACCGCTGTCGCGGGCAACAACCAATCCCCTGTTGCCCCAGCGATGGTTCCCACCACCGACAATCAGATCAAAAAAATGCGCCCGGCCGGCACTGAATGCCAACCGGGCGCAAAATAGATATCGGAGATCCGACAAGGGGAGGCTTAGCCACCCACTGCGAAACGCACGAAGCGCTTCACGGTCAGGCTGCCGCCAGCTGCCTTACCGGTGGTCTCAACGAGCTTACCAACGGTGGTGTCAGGGTCCTTAACGAAGCCCTGCTCAAGCAAGCAGATCTGAGCGAAGAACTTGTTGATCTTACCGTCGACGATCTTGTCGCGGATCTGCTCAGGCTTCGACTTCACTTCGTCGGAGTCAGCAAGGATTGCGCGCTCCTTCTCGACTTCCTCAGCTGGGATGTCTTCGCGAGCGATGCCCTGTGGGTTGATCGCAGCGATGTGAAGGGTGATGTCCTTGGCGAGGGTGCGCACAGCGTCGTTGTCGATCACTGCCACCGAGTCACCGACGAGCTCAACGAGCACGCCCACCTTACCGCCCATGTGGAGGTAGCTGGTAAGCGATCCTGCTTCGCTGGTCTGGAAACGAGCGACGTTACGGATGACGATGTTTTCACCGACTTCAGCGATCTTTGCTTTGACCACTTCTTCGATGGAGTCACCGCTTGGGTGCTGCGATGCGAGGAATGCCTCGACGTTGTTGTCGGCACCGTCGCAGTCGAGAGCAAGCTGGGTGATCTCGGATGCGAAGTTCTGGAAGTTGTCGTTCTTGGCAACGAAGTCGGTTTCGCAGCTCACTTCAACGAGCACAGCGGTCTTGCCGTCAGCGGAAACCGCAGCATTGATGGTACCTTCAGCAGCAACGCGGTCAGCCTTCTTACCAGCTTTGGCGATGCCCTTTTTGCGGAGGATTTCTTCTGCAAGATCCAAGTCACCCTCAGCTTCGGTGAGTGCCTTCTTACAATCCATCATGCCTGCGTTCGTCTTGCGACGCAGCTCCATAACCTGTGATGCGGAAATAGCCATAGTTCTGTGAATATTGGGAATGGTTGGTGGGGTAACTAGTGCCACCCTCTCAGGGCCGAATCAGCCCACAAAAAAGAAACATGCCGCGCCGGCGGGTGGAGAAGCTCCATCCGCCGGCGGGCGAAGAATCCAATTAGGCAGGGACGACGTCCTTGCTGTTGGCGATGATCTGGTCGGCCAGGTTCTGAAGCAGAACGCGGATCGAACGGATCGCATCGTCGTTACCCGGGATTGGGTAGTCGATCTTGCCTGGGTCGGCGTTCGAGTCGACGATCGCCACCACAGGAATTCCGAGGCGGGTCGCCTCAGCAACTGCGATGCTCTCACGAGCGGAGTCAACGATCACGAGTGCGTCTGGAAGACCACCCATGTCACGGATACCTGCGAGGTTGCGGGTAAGCTTCTCACGCTCACGACCGAGGGAGGCGAGCTCCTTCTTGGACATCGACTTGAAGTCAGGCGACTTCTCGATGTTCTCGAGGTCGTTGAGGCGCTTGATCGAGCCCTTGATGGTCTCGAAGTTGGTCAGCATACCACCGAGCCAGCGGTGGTTGACGTAGAACTGACCGCATGCTTCGGCAGCCTGGCGGACGGACTCCTGGGCCTGGCGCTTGCAGCCGACGAAAAGGATCTTCTTGTTCTTGCCAGCGAGTTCACCAAGGAACGCGGCAGCTTTGTCGAGGCACTTAACGGTTTCTTCAACGTTGATGATATGAATGCCACCGCGCTTCTGCAGCAGGTAAGGCTTCATCTTCGGGTGCCACTTCTTGCTCTGGTGACCGTAGTGGACACCGGCTTCGACGAGTTGTGTAACGAGATCGTTGATCATAGTAGGGTTCCTCCTTAATTCAGGATGGATATTGGTTTCCGAAGCCCGTCGCGTTATCTCTTTCCCACGGAAATGCGCGCCGAATCGGCACTCAAACCCGCGGGGCTCCGGTAGTTTGCGACGGAAAGAGGGACGGCACCATTGGCCAGCATCCCCCGTAGCGCAACCGAAAATCCTCATCATCAAGGAGCCAGACGCACTACCCGCCCCCAACCTCCGTCAATCCGCCGCCTCAACCGCAGCCAACGTGGCCAACTGCGCATCGATTTCCTCCATCGGCAACCGCGCGCCAATCAACACCATCACCGGCCCGGTCTGCGGCTGAACTTCCAACGGAATCACCGTCGGCTTGCGCTCACCTTCCACCCGCTGGAACAAATGCGGTGCGCCTCCGTCCTCGAAAAAGCACACCCCTTTCACCCGCACCACCTCATCGGGCATCTCAGCCACCAGGCTCACCAATGCATCGCGGTCGACGACCGGCGGCAAGCTCCGCTCGGCACTGGCAAAATGGTGGTCGGAGTGATGATGGTGGCCATGCCCGTGACCACCGCAGCACTCGCAATCGTCACCGTGAGATTCCACGACCGCCCGTGGTGCGTCCATCGAGCCCAAGCGCTCCGCCAATGGCGCAACCTCACCGTGGTAGATCTCGGCGCCCATTTTCTCCAAGGCCGCCACCACCTGGTCGCGACGCTCGGGCTTCACCTCATCCACCCGCGTGACCCAGGCCAACCCTGCGGTCACCAATTGGCTACGTTCCAAGCGGTTGTGCCAAAGCCTGCGCTGCCACCGATTGGCATCGACCGTCGAAACCTGCACAGGAGGTGAAAAGCGACCAGCCCGACGGTCCATCGCCAACAACTCCACCAGCTCAAGCGCATCGGTCGTGCCATTCGCCTCAACCAACACCATCGTCCCCTCCTCCTCGGGGACCCGCTCGAGCGCATCGAACAGCTCGTCACGCGAATCGCAACAAACGCAGCTCCCGTGGATCGGTTCTACCAAATCCGTCAGCGCAGCCAACCGTGCGGAGTCCACATCCGCATTCTTGTAGTCATTCAAGATGACATGCGGACGCCGCCCCATCCCGCCAAGCACCGGCAACAACTTCTCCAACAAGGTCGTCTTGCCCGAACCAAGAAACCCAATCAACAAAACCAACGGTGTGCGCGCTTGCTTCATACCCGCATTTCATAATGCCCAGCCCCACACCGACTCAACCCCAATCGCCCCGCCACGAGAGAATCCACCCGCGCTCCACATCAATGCACTGCGGTGATATTCCGCCGCACACAGTACATCGCCCGCGCCCAATCGGAGCGGCTGACCTCGTAGTCGGTACTGCCCGTGTCGCGCTCGGCCGCACCGACCTTCTGCGCCTCGAACTCATAGACCGTCTGAACCAACTCCTCGAACAACGAGGAAAGGTAAATCCCTTCCGCAGACCACATAAAATGAGGCGCACGCTTGCCGCTGCTCACGGTGGACACCGCACTCTCAATCACCTTAGCCACCCACTCAGCCTGGAAAAACAATCCGGCATCGGAGGCACTGGCGTAGAACTCATCCAAAATCTGGTAGATCCGCTCGACGATCGGCACGGACGGATCTCCGTCCCGACGCAGCTCGTGCAGCAGGTCAATCCGTAGTAATGGCCGAATCATAAGACGAGAAGGGGGAAATCGGGAGGGTTCTGGAGCGACGAAATCGCACCGACCGCGGAACATACACGGCTGGTACCGATTGATCAATCATATTCCGCAACCAAACAGAACCCCACCTTCACGCCAACCCACTCAATATCAAGTAGCCACAGCGCCACTCAACGAAACAAACGTTTGACTTCGCCATGCTCCACCCACACCAACGCATCTGTATCATAGCCAAGCGCTTTCGCCGTTTCGACAAAGTGCTTTTTGCGTGCATCACTCACTTTCGGCGACCTGGCCAACAGCCACAGATACTTGCGCCCCGGCCCCGTGATGTACGCCCACTGATATCCTTTTTGGTCCAATCCAAACACGCGATAGCCACCGTAGAACGGCCCGAAAAACGACACTTTAAGATCCGCCACGTCCGAGTCACCGATAAACAACGCCTTCCCCTCGGCCTCCTTCCACTTACCCTTGGCTTTGGCAAAACCGCGGTTCAGCACCTTCACCGAGCCATCCTCGCGCAGCGTATACTCCGCTGAGATCTCTGTCAGCCCCCGCTCGAACCGATTTTCCAACCGAGCGATCTCGTACCACTTCCCCATGTAACGGGACACTTCAAAGTCAGTCACCGGATCCGGTCCCTCCACCTCCTCTTCCGGTCCACAGCCAGACAGCAACACCCCCGCCAGCAATGCACACAAGCCAACGCCCAATCGTTTGATCTTCCGTTCTGCAGTCTTCATCCCTCCACCCTACGACCAATCACCGACGGCGAAAACCTTTAACCGACCTCACGCTTCCGTGCGATTTTCACTTCCCCTCGCTAAAAATGCGGGATAAGTCATCCACCATGAAAACTGAAACCATTTGCCTCCACGGCGGCCACTCGCCGGACAGCGCGACCAACGCACGCGCAGTGCCCGTCTACCGCACCAGCTCGTTCACATTCGACAACACCGAGCATGCTGCCAACCTTTTCGCTCTCAAGGAGCTGGGTAACATTTACACCCGTCTGATGAACCCAACCACCGACGTCCTCGAGAAGCGCGTCGCGTTGTTGGAAGGCGCTCACGAGATGGCTGGCCTCGGCCACGCATCCGGCACCGCTGCCATTTTCAACTCGATCATCAACCTCGCCCAGGCCGGAGATAACATCGTCTCAGCCCGCAACCTCTACGGCGGAACCTACACTCAGTTCAACGACATCCTGCCAGCACTCGGCATCGAAGTCCGCCTCATCGACTCGACAAACCCGGAAAACTTCGCCGCCGCGATCGATAGCAAAACCCGTGCATTGTTCTGCGAAACCGTGTCAAACCCGGCTCTCGAAGTCACCGACCTCGACGCGGTCGGCGATATCGCCAAGGCACACGGCATCCCGCTGATCGTTGACTCCACTTTCTCCACCCCATACCTCACCAAGCCACTCGACCACGGCGCGGACATCGTCGTCCACTCGCTGACCAAGTGGTTCGGCGGTCACGGCGCGGGCATCGGTGGCATCGTCGTTGATTCCGGCCGCTTCAACTGGGCGGGTGGCAACCACCCACTCTTCGACAACCCAGACACCTCGTACCACGGCCTGCGCTGGGGTCACGACCTTCCGGAGCCACTGCTCCCACTCGCCTACATCCTGCGCATGCGCACCGTGCCATTGCGTAACCTCGGTGCGTGCATTGCTCCGGATAACTCATGGTTCCTCCTTCAAGGGATCGAAACCCTGCCACTGCGCATGGAGCGCCACTGCGAAAACTCACTCGCAGTCGCCAAGCACCTCAAGGATCACCCAAGCGTGGAGTGGGTCCGCTACCCAGGTTTGGAAGACGACCCGGAATACGAGCGCAACCTCAAGTACCTCCGCGGCAAAGGCGGATCGATGGTTGTCTTCGGCATCAAAGGCGGTGCCGCAGCCGGATCGAAGTTCATCGATTCGCTCGGTCTCTTCTCACACCTCGCCAACGTCGGCGACGCCAAGAGCCTCGCCATCCACCCGGCATCGACCACCCACTCGCAGCTCAACGCCGAGCAGCAAGCCGCCGGTGGCATCTCGCCTGAGCTCGTCCGCCTCTCCGTCGGCATCGAGCACATCGACGACATCCTCGCCGATATCGACCAGGCCCTTGCGGAAGCGACCAAATAACCGCTACTCCGAATAAACAATCAGCCCCCGCTCGATCTCATCGGGCGGGGGCTGATTTGTTTCTAAAGCTTACCGGAGTTCAATCTCACTCGTCGTTCTCAGTGCCTTCGATCTGCGCCTTCTTCCACATCGAATACTCCGAGCGGTTGAAGTCCACGTATTCCGGCGACAGGTCCGAGGTGTAGACATTGTAGTTCGCCTCGCCCAAGTGGAGGTCGATGTTAATCGTAAACGCGTGCTTCTTCACCACGGCGCGCAATTTGCTCACCGGGGTATCCGCAGCCATTCCGTTGCGGGCAGCGGCTACGCCATCGAAGTAAATATCGATCGTTTCCTCACGAATGCGCGCACCGGAATATCCGATCGCGTCCATGATGCGCCCCCAGTTGGCGTCTTCGCCATTCCACGAGCACTTGCAAAGCGACGACTTCGCCACCGCCTCGGCGATCAGACGTGCATGATGATAGGTAGCGGCGCCGCGCACCCGCACATCGACAAACTTGGTCACCCGCTCACCGTCGGCGACGATCATTTTCGCCAACTTCACCATCACGTGGGTCAGCGCTTTGGTAAATTTCTCAGCCTCCTTGGTACCGCTGGTGATACGCTTCGCTCCCGATGCCCCATTGGCAAAAACGGTAACCGTATCGTTGGTGCTCATGTCGCCATCAATGGTGATGCGGTTGAACGAACGCTCGACGGAATCGGTCACTGCACGCTGAAGCTCGGCCTTGCCGATCGCCGCATCCGTCGTGATGAAGCACAACATGGTCGCCATGTTCGGGTCGATCATGCCTGCACCCTTGGCACACGCACCAATCCGCACCGGCTTGCCATCGATCTCAATTTCCACCGCCACTTCCTTCGGGCGGGTGTCACTGGTCATGATCGCATGCGCCACATCCGAGCCATTGGCCAACCGCGGCGACAAACGCTGCACCAAATCCGGGATCTTCGGCTCGATCCGCGCCATCGGCATCGGCAAACCAATCATCCCGGTCGAGCAAACCAGCACCTCACGCTGCAAAATCCCCAACTGACGTGCTACCACACGGGCCATCGTCCGCGCATCCGCAATCCCTTGAGGACCGGTACACGCGTTGGCATTGCCACTGTTAGCAATGATCGCCTTCACATTAGACTTCCGCAGGTGCAACGCGGAGACCCGCACTGGAGCGGCCTTCACCTTATTGGTCGTGAACGTAGCCGCAGCGACCACTGGTTCATCGGAGATAATCAATGCCAGGTCCAAGCGCTCCACGGATGCATCTTTGATCCCGCAGCCAACGGCTGAAGCACGGAACCCTAGAGGAGCCGTCACACCGCCGCGAATTGATTTTCGATCTGTTGCCATGAGTGAGGAAATGAGAGGAGCCCGCAGGAATGCTGCCTACGGGGGGGGAGTCACAGTAATTCAACCCAGCACAAAGAAAAGCACAAGCATTGGAAATGCATGAACGAATTTGAAACCGGCAGAAAACGCAGCACGCACCCTACCCGTTGATCAGACCCCGCCGCTAGTCCTTGTACTGCCTCTTCGGACACCCTTGCCCAAAGAGTCGCCCACCCCGCAAAGCCAATTGCGAACAAAACGCACCCAACATGCCATCGCGACCAAAAAGCCACGACGCCTCGACACCTACCAACCCACCACTCACCAACGACCGCCGCAGCTCGACTGCCGTGACTTCTTTCGCAAACAAAGCCTGCGCACGCTCACATCCAGCCGCACCCATTTCTCCACCACGCTTCGGATCTGCCAGCACATCTGCGATACGCTCCGCCAACTTCTGGTAGTCATGAGGATCCACCAAATAGCCGCTCTCGCCATCGATCACCATCTCCGGAACCCCGGCCAATACCGTGGAAACCACAGGCAACGATGCCGCCATTGCCTCCATGATCACGGTCGGCAGGTTGTCCATGCCCCCATCTTTCTCAACCACGCAAGGCAGGGCAAAAACCGCGGTCTGATGCAAGCGCGGGATAATCCAATCCTGCGACTTCGGCCCGACCAACCGCACCTCGTCTTCAACGCCCTCGCTCAGCCGCAGTGCATTGAGCTCATCCTCCAATGGACCGTCGCCCGCAATCTCACATCGGAATGAGATCCCCCGCTTTTTGAGAATCCCGCACGCTCGGATCAGATCCGCAAACCCCTTCTTCTCAATCAAGCGACCGACCGAAAAAATCAACGGAGGCCCACCATCCGCCACCGACTCAGCCGCTTGGTAGTTCATAATCGGTGCCAGATCGAGACCATTGTAAACCCGTCGGACACGAGCCGCCGCCTGCGGAAACTCATTCTCCAGATAGCGTGCCGTGAAGTCACTCACCGTGACCACCCGCGAGGCATCGTGCATCAACTGCTCCAAGGTCACCGACCCCGGCTCGGGACAAAAGATATCATTCGCATGCGCGGTGAAGCTGAATGTCGCTCCGTAGAACTGCCGAATCCACCAGCAGGTGCGCGCACCCAGCCCGGCAAAGTGACTGTGCACATGACGCACGCCCAGCTGCTGCAAGCGCTGTCCCACGTAAATCGCCTCGTAAACCCGACGCTTGTCCGGCTGGTCACCCCAATGCCGCAGCGTCAGCACCGCTTCTTTAGGCAGCTTGTCCTCGCGCTTCCACTGCTTCACCTGATCGACCAACGCATCACGCTCCGGAAGAAATTCCACCTGATCTACCAACTCCTTGGGAAAGTGCTGGATCGCCTCGTCGCGGGTGTCAGTGATAGAAAAAAGCGCGAGCCGCACTCCCTGGCGGAGTTGCTCCAGAACCTCGCGCACGCAGAAGGTCTGGGTAAACGACGGGAAACGCTGGAACACGTAGGCGAAATGAGGGCGCTCGGACACAATCAATGGGGCTAGGAGTTCGCCCACCGTCCCCCACGAGCGCACGCGATGCAATCATCGATTACAGCAGCGCTACGCGGACGCTATTTGATGCCAGGCATCAATTTACGCCAAAAGCGCTAAGCCCAGAGTACATGGGATTCGAGCGCCATGAAGCATGGCGCAGACTGGCGCAGGATCCTCAGACCAGCGACGCCATCGCCGTGCGCAGTTGGCCGATCCATTTCCCCAGAAACCCGTAATCGACCGCGCAACGCGATACCACATCCACGTCGGCCTCACCCGCCTCTTCCATGGCCTGCAACTCCACGTCCAATGCCTGCCCTCGCTGGCGCAATTGATCGAGCATCTCGACAATCTGGTCATTGGCTTCGACCACCGCCCGGTTGGCAACAGCCTGCCCAAGCGCACTCGTCGCAGCATCCCGCTTTGCCACCGCCTCATTGGCGGCATGCACCAGCGCAGCCACCCGCGAGAACTCATCCGCCACCCAAGCCGATGGCGGCGTACTGCGCGCATCGTACTCAACCCCATGCAGCGCCAACCAATGAGGCAAGCGCTTGGCCGGGTCCTGCAACACGGCAGCCGCATCGACCACCGCGGCGTAGCCGTCACCACCGCCCTCGGCATCCGGATGGCGCTCACGGCTCAGCGATTGAAAACGAGTCCGCACGTCCTCCGGCGCCAGCCACAGGGAACGCGACACACCAAGTGCCTTGAAATGGTCGACCATCGGTTCCTCGCGCATCTGCCGTTAAAATTTTACGCAGCGAAGCTCTCGCCACACGAGCAAGTCACCACCGCATTTGGGTTCGCCACCTTGAAGCCACCGCTCTGCAGGTCGTCGCTCCAATCGAGCTCCGAGCCCGACACAAACAACGCACTCTTCGGGTCGATCACCACCCGCACGCCATTCGATGGCACGATGATGTCGCGGTCGCGTGGACCATCCACCAAGTCCATCTGGTATTGCAGCCCGGAGCACCCGCCGCCGATCACCGCAATACGCAGGCAGCCCGTGTCGGCCCGCCCCTGCTTCTTCAACAATCCCCTCAAATGCGCCGATGCCGCGTCCAGCACGACAATGAGCTTCTCGTTACCTTGTTTGAACTTCACCCCGGTGTAGTCCGGAATGGTCGTTTCCATTGGTGATGCGTCTGCCATGATGATTCCAAATTACGGTTGCGTAGGAAGCGTCGCCAACACTAGACCGGCACACCCACGACGCAAAAAAAATCGCCTTGTCCGGCGCGCCTGAAGCGACGTTACGGACAAGGCGATCTGCTGGGATTCTTTACCAGAGACTACTTGCTGTTCTTTTTGGCAGCGGTCTTTTTCTTTGTGGTCTTCTTGGCGGTTGCCTTTTTCGCAGCCTTCTTACGCGGCTTCTTAGGGGCATCGCCAGCGGCAGCGGTCTCCGACTTGCGCGGACGCCCACGCCCACGCTTCTTCGGCGGAGCCTCGACCTGCAACGCGCGGGCCTGCTCTTGTGCCTTGCGCATCGCCGGGCTCTGGGCAAACGACTTGGCCACCGACACATCGGTTTCCTCATCGTTCTCCTCGCCTTCTGCATCAGGATCACTTTCACCGCCTTTACGCAACGGACGAGGACCTGGATCCTCACGCTTCTGCAGGGCGCGACGCAGCTTCTTGAGTGCGATGTTCTGCAACTGACGGATACGCTCACGGGTCACGCCAAACTCCTGGCCGACCTCTTCCAGAGTGCGCAGCTTCTGACCATTCAGACCGAAGCGCGCTTCGATAATCTTGAGCTCACGTTCGTCGAGGAAATCGAGCAATCCATCGAGCTGGCCGTGCATGTTCTTGTGGCTGAGCAACTCAAATGGCGTCTGCGCGTTCTCGTCGCCAACGATCTCACCGAACTCAGTGGTATCATCTTCCGAAATCGGCGCATCAAGGGACGCCGGACGCAACGCCGCCGACTTGAGGTGGGCCAGCTTGGCGCGATCAATCCCGATCTCTTCCGCCAACTCTTCGTCGGTCGGTTCGCGACCGAGTTCCTCGGCCAGCACCATGGCCACGCGGCGCATCTTGGAAATCTTATCGACCATGTGCACCGGGAGGCGGATGGTCTTGCTCTGGTTGGCAAGGGCGCGCTTGATGGACTGCTTGATCCACCACGCGGCATAAGTACTGAGCTTGCCACCTTTGGCAGGATCGAAGCGTTCGACCGCCTTCATCAGACCGATGTTCCCTTCGGAGATCAGGTCAAGCAACGGGAGCCCGTAGTTGGCGTAGTCTTGAGCGATTTTCACCACCAGACGCAGGTTGGCCTGGATCATGTGTTGGCGGGCTCTCTCGTCACCATTTTTAATGCGAGCGGCCAACTCAATCTCTTCGGCTGGGGTGAGTAGCGGCGTCTTACCGATCTCCCGAAGGTAGATCTTGATCCCGCCATCTAGTTCAAAATTCGACATAAGTGTCAGCAGTTAAGGGATGGAGCCTGAATCAGGCGATATGAATGGATTCGTGTTCGTGCGAGCGGGGGCTAAACGTTGGGTGAATTCAGTTTTCTGTCGGCTTTCCGGCGCCTATTTTCAAGAGCGACGCCCAAAAAGGCGCTCTCCCTAGAGAAGCCAACCCCCTTGAGCTCAGCCTACCTGTCGAATCCGACGGGGTGGAACGAGCTCAAGGGGGGGAAAGTTTTCAGATATGGCAGGAGACAAAGATCAACCGGATTATTCCGGCTTACTTTCACTCCCGCGAATGGAGGGGGATTTGAATTCGTGGGAAAGTCAGCATGCCTTATCCCGCGGATCGAGTTCAACACAAAAAGCGCTATCACTCTCACTATTTTCTGGAAATTCGCACTTTTTTCTCGCATGGCCCCGCCATCACGCATTGCATGTGCCGAATCATCGTCCCCACCACCAGAATCAGACCATGAGCCAGCCCTCATCCGCCCCACCCCGCGAGCACCCACTTGCCAATATCCTCGTCAACGTGCTGCTGCCAATTCTGGCCCTCAGCTACCTGGGTAAGGACGGCGACAAATTCTGGCACCTGGGACCTGCCATCGGCATGGCCATCGCCATCTGCCTCCCACTTGGCTACGGCTTGCGCGACCTGGTCCGCACCCGCAAGCTCAACCCATTCTCCGTGCTCGGACTCGCCAGCGTCCTGCTCACCGGCGGCATCACGCTGATGGTGTGGAACGAAGACGGCACCATCCACCCGAAAGCCGCCATTTTGTTCGGCATCAAGGAAGCCGTGATCCCACTCATCCTTGGACTCTCGTTCATCGTCTCGATGAAGATGCGCACCCCCCTGATCCGCGTGTTCTTACTCAATGACGAAATCTTCGACATGAAGCGGGTCGAGCGCGCGGTGGAAAGCGGCGGTAAGACCGGCGAGTTCCGTCGTCTCGTGTGGCGCGCCACATTCGGGATGGCCGCATCGTTCGCGCTCGCCACCGTGCTCAACTTCATCGTCTCCTACTACTTCATCAGCCAAGTCGACGTGACCGCTCTGGATGCCCGCGAGGCCTACAACGACGCCGTTGCCGCTGTCACCGGTTGGTCGTTCGTGATCATCGGCGTCCCTGCATTCGCCATGATGATGGCCACCCTCGTCTACGTGGTCAAAGCGATGGAAAAGATCACCCGCCTGGAGCGCGACGATTTCCTCATGGTGGGAAAATAATCCGGCAGCATCCGCAGCTCCGCCGCCGCCATAGCGCCCAAGTCCGGGATTGCGCTTGATTTCGCTGGCTACCGCCCTACATGGGTGCGGGCGGCTTTTGGTTTCACGACCATACCGCACAACCCCATACCACCAACATCATGATCATTGGTATCCCTACAGAAATCAAAGCGCAGGAGCATCGTGTATCGATGATTCCCGCCTCGGTTGGCGAGTTGACTCGTCGTGGCCACCGCGTCCTCGTTCAGAAGGGCGCAGGCCTAGGCGCGAGCTACCCTGACGAGCTCTACGTGGCAGCTGGCGCTGAGATTGTCGAAGACGCACCTGCTGTGTTCCGCGACGCGGAGCTCATCGTCAAAGTCAAAGAGCCGCAGCCAAGCGAGGTTGCCATGCTCAACGAGCAGCACACCCTTTTCACCTACCTTCACCTGGCTGCGGACAAGCAGCTCACCGAGTCACTCGTCGCCACCGGTTGCACCGCGATTGCCTACGAGACTATCGAAGTCAATGGTCGCCTGCCATTGCTCGAGCCAATGAGTGAGATCGCCGGCCGTATGTCATCGATTGTCGGTGCCTACCAGCTTGCCAAACACAATGGTGGCCGCGGCACCTTGCTTGGCGGTGTTCCAGGCGTGGCTCCTGGCCGCGTGGTCGTCATCGGTGGTGGCACCGCGGGGGTCAATGCAGCCCGAGTCGCCACCGGTATCGGGGCGGATGTCAGCATCCTTGAAGTGGACTTCGACCGCATGCGCTTCCTCGACATCACCATGGAAGGCGCCAAGACCGTCTACTCCAACGAGGCCAACTTGTCGGAGCTTCTTACCCGCGTGGATCTCGTGATCGGTGCGGTGCTCGTGCCTGGTGCCGCTGCGCCAAAGCTGATCACCCGCGACATGCTCAAGATCATGCAGCCGGGCAGTGTGTTTGTGGATATCGCCGTGGACCAGGGCGGATGCGCGGAAACCACCCGCCCAACCACACACGACAACCCAACCTATTACGAGGAAGACGTCCTCCACTACTGCGTGGCCAACATGCCGGGCGCCTATGCCCGGACCGCCACCCAGGCTCTCAACAACACCACCCAGCGCTGGGCCACTCTGATCGCCGACCAAGGCGTGAAGCAAGCCTGCGAATCCCGCCCGGAACTCGTCGGCGGAATCAACTGCGCCGGTGGCAAACTGACCTGCGCTCCTGTGGCCGAAGCCCACGGACTCACCGCAGTCGACGCCCGTGACCTGATCTAGGTCCGACCCATCAACAAAGCGGGCCAGGTGGAATATCCACCTGGCCCGTTTTTTATGTAAACTTACGTCGCTGGGTATTAGTCACGCTTTTTGCGGACACCCGGCTTGCGTAGCAGCTCGATGTAAACCTGCTCCGCCCCGGTCGCGGCCACTTCGTCGATCCCTTTGACCACTTCCTCAATGTGCTTGGCGACCGCTTCATCAGCAGTGGCGCCGACCTTGCAGGCGAAATCCCAGAAATCGACTCCCTCGGGCAGTTCTTTCGCACGCTCACGCTTCACATAGCTGCGCACGTCTTTCTTGATCCGCTCGATCACGCGAGCCGGCTGGTGCCGTGGATTGGTCAGTGGAAATGTCTTTTTCATACCGGCGCACACTACGCCCAATCACGGCGGTCACCAAATAGTCACTTCGCCCCGCCGCCGAGGCCGATTCATCGACGGACAAGATGCCCGGCTACTCCGCGTCCTGCGTTTTGGTCTCATCAGCAGGCGCATCCGGCTCAATCCTCAAGCCCATTGCCTTGGCGCGTTGCTGCCAAAGCTTGCGCGCCAGAATCTGCATATCTTCGGAGGCATCCGCTTCATCGACAATTTCCAGCCCGAGCAAGGTCTCGACCACATCTTCCATGGTCACGATCCCTTCCAAGCCACCAAACTCGTCAACCACCAGCATGAAGTGCGCCTTCTTCTGCATCATCACCTCAAACACGCGCGAAATACTCGCACTGCTTGGCACCACGGTGACCGGACGTTTGAAATCCACCAATGACTTGCCGTCGTCGTGCCCTAGCACGCGGGCCGCCATCACATCGCTCTTCAAGACAAAGCCGGTGATATCGTCGCTGTTCTTCTCAAAAACCGGGATGCGGGAGAAAGGCGTCGGAACCGCCTCGTCGAGGAAATGCTGCACGTCCATCGACTCCGGCAACGCATAGACCACCGTGCGAGGAGTCATGATATCGCGCACCTTCGACTCACGGAAACGGAACAAATTGCGCAAAATCTGGCTTTCCTGGTCCTCAAGATGCCCCGAACGCGAACTCAAATCCGCCATCGCAGCCAACTCCGCACGGCTCACTCCATGATGAACCGAATCACCACCCAACAGACGCGTGATACCCCGCAATGCGGCAATCACACCAATCACCCTGAGCGACCAGACCATCGCGCCAAGCAACCAGGTCGCCGGCTTGGCCAGGCTTCTCCAGAAGCGGGCACCAAGCGTCTTCGGAATGATTTCCGAGGCCACCAGGATCAGCACTGTCAGCGCAGTGGCGAATGTCGCCTCGTACGTGCTGCCGGAAATCACCTTCCACTGGGCACCGGCGCCAGCAGCACCAAAGGTGTGAGCCACCGTGTTATAAGTCAGAATCGCGGACAACGGCTTGTCCACATCCGCCTTCATCTTCGCCAACTTCTTGGCGTAAGGCTTGCCCTGCGACACCTCGTGCTCAATAAAGCCCGGCGTCACGGACAACAACACCGCCTCAAGCACCGAACAAAGGAACGACACTCCGAGAGCCAGCAGGATAAAGAAAATCAGTAATCCCATCGCGTTACTCCATTAACGGATTACACACACTCCACGGACGCCTGCTTCTAGCAGAATCCCATCACATTCCCGGCAAGACCGGGGCCCCGCGTCATCGTCGTCGGCAACCGGTTCGGTGCCCGCTTCAGGTAATCGATTCATCTTCAATGCGCACGACTTTGCCATTTTACGGACGAGACTCAAGCAGGAACATCAACGTGGCGAACAGCTTCCCGATTCCCCTTCCAACCACAAGCGCGCCTTTTGGTAGCTGCACCCCTCCAGAAAGTGGCGCAAGCGCGGCGCAATCGGCACGTCCATATCCGCCATCCATTCATTTCCAATCCGCGTGATCCGCTCGCTCACCTCAATCAAGGCCTGTAAATGAGCGTCTGCATCACGGTCACGCCAGGCGTGATCAGCGATCACTTTCTCGCGCTCGACCAGCGCATCCAACAGTTCACTCGTATACCGTTCAGCTCCGGAGGATGAGAGGGGTTCGTCCATAATTGGCATCATCTATAGCGCATGAATTCGTACAATTCGAGTGCTTGTGGTTCTCCCGTATCCATGGTCGGATCGGAATTTTCAGCATAATCGAAAACGACATTGGACAAGCCCCCTTACAAATCGAACCTGCGCCGATTCCAGACGCCGTCATGAGCCCACCACAAGAGATCGACTTCGAACAGAAGCGCCGCTTCATCATCCAGCTGGGCAAAGCATTGCACCGGTTCGGAACCCCAGCGTTCCGACTCGAAGCTCACCTCCACAACCTCTCGGAAGCTCTGGACATCCACGGCGAATTCCTCGTTACCCCGACGTCTCTCACCTTCGTTTTTTTCCCCGATGAAGACGAAATGTCCGAGGCCATCCACATCAAGCGCACCAACCCGGGCGGCATCAACCTCGGCGCTCTGGCCGCCCTCGACGACATCGCCTCCGCAGTCTCCAATGGTGAAATGACGATCGACCAGGCGGAACGCCGCCTGCTCGAACGCGACGTCACCCGCCCGCGCTTCACCCCGCTGGTCGTTCTGCTTGCCTTCGGTGTCAGTTCGGCCTCGTTCTCGCTCATCATGCGCAACAGCTGGGCCGATGTCTGGGTCTCTCTGGCTCTCGGCATTTTCGTTTACATCATCAGCCTGTGGTCCACCACGTCGGTGAGGGTTCAACAAATCCTCGAACCGACCGTTGCCTTTCTTGCCGGCCTCAGCGCCACCTTGCTGGCATCCGTCATCCCGGGGCTCCACGTTCAGATTGTCACGCTATCGGCCATCATCTGGTACATCCCCGGCCTGGCGCTCACGCTCGGCCTTTCCGAACTCGGCGAGCGCCACCTTTCCTCAGGCACCGCGCGTGTCATTGATGCCACCATGAGTTTGTTCAAACTCTACTTTGGTGCCCACATTGGTCTGACGGTTGGGGCACTCATCCACGCACCACCGCCAGCGCCTGATACCACCATGCTGCACACCGGCTTCGTCTGGCCGGGAGTCGCGCTGATCAGCCTCGGTCTGTCCGTGATTTTCAACACGCGCCCAATCAACCTTGTCCCCGGCATGCTTGGCGGCGTGCTTGGCTACGCCTTCACCCTCATTGGGGGCATGCTGATCAGCGAGGACCTTGGCGTTTTCACCGGCGCATTGATGCTCGGCGTTTATTCGAACCTCTACTCGCGCTGGCGCAACACACCAGCCTCGATCATTCTGATCCAAGGGGTGGTCGTTCTCGTGCCCGGCAGTAAAACCTACCTCAACCTCACCAGTCAGATTCTCGGCGACTCGGTCATCGCCAACCAAACGATGGGATCGGAAACGTTCCTCATCTTCATCTCCATCGTCGCCGGCCTCACCTTCGCCAACGTCCTCGCCCCGCCACCGCGGAGCCTGTAACGTTCCCCCCGTCACTTCTCCGGCAGAATATCACCGTAGATCCCCGGATCACTGCCCGGAATCTCGATCGCCCCGACCGCCTTCTCGTAAAACTCACGCGGTCCGACTCCGCCGATCACCGCATAGGCATACCCTTCCGCGTACATCGCCTCGAGCCCGCGAACCAGCAATGCCTTGCCCAGCCCCAGGCCACGCGCACCCTCGGTCACGCCCATCGGCCCGAGAAATCCCTTCATCGTCGCGCCATAACACACAAAGCCAATGATCTCTTTGTTCCTGGTCGCGATAAAACAAGAAACCGGCTCACGGCTCAGCGCCACCTCGCATTCACTACCCCATTTCGGACTGAAATGCTCCACAGCCCAGCTAGCGACTTGATGCTTTTCAAATGCACGCGCCCGCCGGATGATCACACCCTCGCGCTGAAGCGATTCGTATAGTTCCCCACAATCGGGCAAGTCATAAAGGCGCACAAGCATGTCGATCATGACGGCATCATAGGCCTGCTATTGGATCCCGGAAAACCCAAAATCACCGCAATGACAAGCGATCTTTCGTTCCTCCTAGCCGACGCCGCAGCCGCTGCCGGTCCCGATTCCCTCGGCAACCTCATCGGAGTGTTGCTCCTTCTTCTCGGCCTCGAACTCGTCCTCGGAGTCGATAACATCCTCGTAATCTCCATCATGGTGGCGCGGTTGCCGGAAGCCCAACAACAACGAGCCCGCATCATCGGCTTGGCGCTCGCCCTCGTTGCCCGCATCGTCCTTTTGTTCGGCGTCACCTGGTTGCTCCAGCTCAACACACCACTCGGCGAAGAATATCCAGCCCTCGCCGGTGTCCCGATCATCGCCTCACTTTCAGTGAAGAACCTCATCCTGCTGGCTGGCGGGCTTTTCCTTCTCTACAAAGCCGTTCACGAGATCCACCACGTCGTCGAACTCCACGAGGAAACCGCAGGGCCAGCGAAAGTCTACGCATCCTTCGGCGCGGTGATCACCCAGATCGTCATGCTCGACATCGTCTTCAGCCTCGATTCCGTGATCACCGCCGTCGGCCTCACCAGCCATCTGATGGTCATCATCGTTGCCGTGGTCGCGGCCTTCGCCGTCGTGCTCGCCTTTGCCAAACCGATCGGCGATTTCATCCTCGCCCACCCGGCCTTGAAGATTCTGGCTCTGAGTTTCCTCGTCACCATCGGTGTCACCATCATCATGGAGGCCTTCAACCAACACGTGCCAAAAGGCTACATCTACCTGCCAATGGGGTTTGCTTTGGTCGTCGAATTGTTGCAAATGCGCTACTCCTCCAACCGCAAATCATTCGACACCCGACCACCGGCTGAAAGCTGATACCCAACCATGCCAGACACGCCTTCCGCCCGACCATCCAACCTGCACAGCGGGCACCTCGCCGCCCTCGGTGCATTCATCGCGTGGGGCGGACTGACCGCGTACTGGAAGGCACTCGGAGACATCCCAGCACTCTCCGTCGTCTCCCACCGGCTGCTATGGTCCTTAATCTTTCTGTGGATCCTGATGTCACTACGCGGCCGTTGGGGCGACTACCTGGCCGCACTGAAGAACAAACGAACGCTCGGCATCCACTCGGTGGCCAGCGTTCTCATCGGAAC
Source organism: Sulfuriroseicoccus oceanibius (assembly GCF_010681825.2). Taxonomy (NCBI): domain Bacteria; kingdom Pseudomonadati; phylum Verrucomicrobiota; class Verrucomicrobiia; order Verrucomicrobiales; family Verrucomicrobiaceae; genus Sulfuriroseicoccus; species Sulfuriroseicoccus oceanibius. Next base: position 161,647 of record NZ_CP066776.1, read on the forward strand.
CAACTGGCTGCTCTTCATTTGGGCCACTCTCAATGGGCACATCGTTGAATCCGCACTCGGCTACTACCTCTCGCCGCTCGTCCTCATCGCGATTGGCGCGGTGCTTTTCAAAGAAAGGCTCCAGCCCCTGCAATGGGCTGCGGTCGTGTGCGCGGTAATCGGATTGGCAATCCAAGTTCCACTGCTCAGTCGGTTTCCTTGGATTGCCGTGGCTTTGTCCGTCACCTTCGCCAGCTACGCGCTGGTGCGGAAACGTTCGCCGCTGGGATCGCTCACCGGACTGGCGGTCGAAACGTCCTTCTTTTTCATCCCGTGCGCGGTTTGGCTCACCCTTGCTCCCACAGGCGGCTGGACCTCGATTACGCCCGCCCAGCCGCTGCAAGCCGGCCTACTGCTGGGATCCGGCGTGGTCACCGCCCTGCCCTTGCTCTGGTTTGCCCACGCCGCGCGGACGGTGCGCTTTGCCACCATCGGCATCCTGCAATTCATCGCGCCGACCATGCAGTTCCTGCTCGGTGTCTTCCTCTACCATGAGCCCATGCCCGCAGAGCGCCTGACCTCGTTTGTCTGGATCTGGATCGCCGTGCTGCTCTATGCCATCAGCCAGCGAAAACAGGCCAAATTCGCCACCAGCGAACCCACAGACTAGCAATACGCACCCGCACAGCTAGCACCAGAACGCCCACCAATTAACACGCAGGCGGCACATAATACCATTTGAACGGTCAAATTGGCGGAATGGCGGAGAGCTTTTCGAGTGAGGCAAGGCGCGAACCGCGATGCTAGCGGGCTACCTGAGCTGTGAGCAACACAGCATCACTCAAAAAGATCCCGCCAAGATCACTTTCTTCATCTCTGATCCTACTCACTCAATCCCCATCGGTTCCGACAAGGTGACCGTTTAAAGGGTATAACACACCGAACTCTACTCAACCCATACCCAGCGACTCCCGTAATCACGTCCTGAAGCACGCGCCGGCACGTTGCCTCCGCATGCGCTCAACCCACCGGGAGACGCCCCATGAAAAAGCACTTCGCATTGATCGACAAGATGACCTTTTTCGGCGCCTTGGCGTTGCTTTTCGCGGTCATTTTCCCACTGGTTCTTTTCCCGGACGAGGGCGCGACATGGATCGCGGCCGCGAAGAACTTCATGACGACCAAGCTCGGGTTCGCCTACCTCACGCTTGGCCTGATTGCGGTCTTCTTCATGGTCTACATCATTTTCTCGAAAATCGGGCAGATCAAACTAGGTGAACCCGAAGAAAAGCCGGAATTCGGCACTGCTTCCTGGGCCGCCATGCTCTTCTGCGGTGGCATCGGCGCCAGCATTCTGTACTGGGGAATGATTGAATGGGCGTATTACTACAGCAATCCGCCCTTCCAAGCCGAGCCTGGCAGCGAAGAGGCGATCCGCTGGGCCGCGACCTACGGCATCTTTCACTGGGGCCCTGTGGCATGGTGTATCTATCTGATCCCCGCGCTTCCCATCGCCTACTTTTTCTATGTTCGGAAGCAGCCGGCACTCAAAGTTTCGACCGCTCTGATGCCGATTCTGGGAGAGCGCCATAGCGTCGGCAAACTCGGAAAAACCTTCGATATCCTCTTCATCTTCGGCCTGCTCGGGGGCGCTGCCACCACGCTGGGGCTCGCCGCGCCACTGATCAACGCGGGGATCGGCAAGCTCACCGGCTTGGAAACCACCAACTACTCGCAGATCGGCGTACTGCTCGTCTGCACCGCGCTCTTCGCCTACTCCAGCTACAAAGGCATGGACGGCGGTATCAAGGTACTCAGTAACATCAACTTCTGGGGTGCCCTCGGATTGCTCGCCTTCATCCTCATCGCCGGCCCCACCATTTTCATGCTCGAGACCGGGCTCGACGCCGTCGGGCGCATGCTCACCAACTTCTTCCGCATGGCCACATGGGCCGAACCATTCGGTGGCATGGGAACTTTCGCCAACACAGAGTTCCCGCAGGACTGGACCATCTTCTACTGGGCATGGTGGCTGGTGTTCGCTCCGAGCATGGGCCTCTTCGTGGCACGGATCTCGCGCGGCAGGACCATCGGCCAAATGGTCATCGGCTCTATCTTCTTCGGCTCGGCCGGCTGTGCACTCTACTTCATTATTCTAGGCAACTACGGACTCTCCTTGCAGCTGAGCGGCGAACTCGATGTGGTCGGCATTCTTAAGAACGAAGGTGCCACTAGCGCCATCTTCAGCATCCTGGACCAGCTACCCATGGCCCCCATTGTCATCGGTGTTTTCACGCTGCTGTGCCTCATCTTCACCGCCACCACCTTCGACAGCATCTCCTACATCCTGGCCGCCGTGGTGCAGAACAACGTCACCGAAGAGCCCATGCGCTGGAACCGCTTGTTCTGGGCCTTCACCTTGTCGCTAATGCCCTCGGTCCTGCTCTTCATGGGCGGACTGGAGACACTACAAACGGCGGCCATCGTCGGCGGGCTTCCGCTGCTCGTCATCTCCGTGCTCCTCATGTTATCGGGCATTAAAGCTGCCACTCTCGACCTCCGTCTCCAAGAGGATTATCAATCCCCGGTGATCAACATCTCGGAACTTCCGGAACTCGATCCGTGGAGCGAAGAAGGCCGCGCTCTGACACGCTTCGAACAACTGCGTGACGAAGCCGGGGATGCGTCGCTGGCAGAGCGCAACGCTCGCCAAGCCCTGTGGGACTTCAAAACCGAGCTACGCCAGGAAGCGAAAGAACGAGGTGCCAAGGGGATCAACTTCGTCGAAATCGAATCCGCCAAACAAAGTCAACTCAAGCGCTTGGAAAACGAACTTGAGGACGCCCGTGAAGCCAAACTACAGGCCTCCGAAGCAGCCCAGGCTGCCCGCGCCACATTCGATGCGCTGATGAAGGAAAAGCACGAGTTCGAGCTCGCGGAGGCCGAGAAAAAAGCGCGCAAGAAGCTCAAGCGCCGACTGCGCAAGATCGACTAGCGCGTCAGTGTTGCGGCCACTAGTCCACACCGACGATGTCGAGGAACGATGCCTCGAACGCCAGGTTCTCCTGCACGTTCGTATTGGCCAACTCACCCAGGCGTTCAACCGCTTTCATGCGCTTCTCAAGCTCCGCATGCGACAACTGCGACGCCAAGGATTCAGCCACCTTTGAATAACGAGGCAACGACCGCCGCTTTCCACCCACCTGCGCCCGCACCGCATCCCCAAAAAGCGCAATCAACATCTGGACCACGCCTTCGCGGACTTTAAGGTAATCCGACTTCCCCCGGGCGGCGAGCTCGGTCTCGCGACGCTCGAGGTACTTGCCGGCCTCGCTGGCATCTTTGTAGCGCCTGCCCTCTTCTTTGAGGATCGTCTGGTAATGTTTGTCGATCTCCGCCTTGCGCTGACCGAGCACATCCTGAGTCGCCCGCGCGAGCACAAACGCATCCTTCACGGTCGAGCCTCCATTTTGCAATGCCTCTCCAATCTGGTCGAGCCACCGCGCTTCTGGAGTCCCGGTTTCGGGTTCAATCATGCCGTCACCGATCAATTCCACCTGAATGCAGCGAGAAAGAATGGTGTCGAGCAGCTGCTCCGGGCGCGAGGTAAGGATCAGAATGATCGAGCGATCCGGCGGCTCTTCCAAGGTCTTGAGGAAAGCGTTGCTCGACTCCACACCGAGACGGTCCGCCTCGCAGATCACAGCAACCTTGGTTTCGTTCATGCCGCAGGAAACCCGCAACCCCTTCTCCAGTTCATGAATGTCCGCCACGCGGATGCGGCGCGCCGCCGAAGCCGGACGCACCACGTTGACCAATGGACCAGCCGCCTCGTCGAGCGATGCAGCGGGTTCCGCCTCCACAGGTGCCGCCGGCTCTTCACCGAAAAGACCAGCAACAGGCTCGCCCGCAGGCTTGGATTGCAGCAAGGCGATCAGCTGACACGCCAGCTTCTCTTTACCACTCCCTGCAGGACCAGTGATGAGATACGCGTGTCCGAGTCGGTCGTTGTCGCGGGCATTGCGCAGGCTGGTGAGCGCTTGATCAATCGTGAAGGCCATGGATGCGTGAGTGATTAGAGGTGTTCCTCAAGAACGGCGACGATCGCCTGATGCACAGTGTCAATATCCTGCGCGGCGTCAATCACAACGATGCGCTCCGGTTCGGCTTGCGCCAAATCGAGGTACCCATTGCGCACCGATTCAAAGAACGCATCCGATTCGCGCTCCATGCGGTCCGGGGCATCACCGCGCGAGCTACTGCGCTCACGCCCGGTCGCCACGTCCAGATCGAGCAACAAAGTCACGTCAGGCACGCGCCCACCGGTGGCAATCGCATTCACCCGCTGGATCATCTCCACCGACAACCCACGCGCCACGCCCTGGTACACCGTGGTCGAATCAATAAACCGATCGGCAATCACCACCCGCCCCGCATCGAGCGCCGGCCCGACCACTTCGCGCATCATCTGGGCCCGACTCGCGGCAAAAAGCAGCAACTCCGCCTCGGCCGCCATCCCATCCCCCGCCTCGTCGTGCTGGAGCAAGTGGCGGATCTTCTCACCGAGCGCGGTCCCTCCCGGCTCGCGCACCATCACCGGCTCGATCGAGCGCGACTCAAGATACGCTTTGATGCGCTGAAGCTGCGTGGACTTGCCACACCCTTCAGACCCCTCCAATGACAAAAAGAACCCAGGCTGACTCATGGCGCCGACGTTCGGGAGAGATCGCCCCGCCGTCAATTCCATTCCTCTCCCCGCCTTAATCCTTATCGCTATCGGGATCGCTATCCCAATTCCCAATCGGAGCGCGCCGATAGCGAAGAGGATCAACTATCCGCGCCCGATGGATGCACGCGCAGCGCTGAGGGGGACGGCATTCCTGCCGTCGATGATGGGCAAGCTCACGCAAAGACCCAAAGATCCCAAAGGGCGGCCAGCTCCGGCACCGGGGAGGGGCGCAGCAGTCACCGCAGATCGCGTTTTTTTCACAGATTGGCAGGATGAGGAGGCTTTGAAAGTGGGCGTGGTGAATCGCTCTCTACCACAAGAGTGTGGTAGCTCCATCGCAACACGTACAATGACCATTCCCGGATGGACCAACGACACTCCTGTCGTTGCTCGCTAAGCTCCGTCATCAGTTCGGCTCCCGAACCATGCACGCGCAGCGCACGGGGGACGGCATTCCTGCCGTCGATGATGGGTAGGCTCACGCAAAGACCCAAAGATCCCAAAGGGCGGCCAGCTCCGGCACCGGGGAGGGGCGCAGCAGTCACCGCAGATCGCGTTTTTTTTCACAGATTGGCAGGATGAGGAGGATTTGAAAGGGGGCGTGGTGAATCGCTCTCTACCACAAGAGTGTGGTAGCTCCATCGCCTCCCCTCGTCCACCATTCCCCGATGGACCAACGACACTCCTGTCGTTGCTCGCTAAGCTCCGTCATCAGTTCGGCTCCCGAAAAACCTACCGCATCACATTCTTGTATCCGCCGTGGTCAACCACGTCCCGGCACCCGAAGTCCCGCATCAACTCGAAGACCATGCCCGACTTACGTCCCGTGCGGCAGTACAAGTTGATCCGTGCGGTCGGATCGGGAATCGCCTGAGCCAAAGCAATCTGCAAATCCCCCGTGGTCTCCAACTGATCTACCGGAATATTAACCGCCTCGGGCAAATGGCCCGATCGGTACTGAGCCTCGGTGCGCAAATCGATCCACACCGGGGCAGGTGCGTCCACCGCCGCCGCAAACAAATCATCGTCCGAAGGCATGCTGGCGTGTTCACAGGCAGACACCACCAACAACACCAGAGCCGAGCCCAACGCTGCGAATAATCGTGTTGTGTCCATATTTCCCTAGTACGAACTCCAGCTGGATTCAGACCCGAGGTTCGCTTAGTGCGCCGCCAACCAGTTGGCGCCCACACCGGACTCCACCACGATTGGCACGCCATTGAGCGGCAATGCATTGACCATCGCCTCCTCCAGCACGCGACGAACGTCGGCTTCTTCGTCCGGCACGAGATCGACCAACAATTCATCGTGTACCTGAAGGATCAACTTCGACTCAAAGCCCGCCTCGCGGAATGCCTTGTCGGCGCGAATCATCGCAAGCTTGATCATATCGGCAGCAGTCCCCTGGATCGGCGTGTTGATCGCCATCCGCTCGGCGGCGCTGCGGATCGTGTGGTTGCGTGAATTGAGATCCGGTAGGTAACGACGACGTCCACCGAGCGTCTCGACGTAGCCGTCCTTCGCTGCTTTCTCGACCACCGTTTCCATGAACGACTTCACGCCGGTATAAGTGGCGAGATACGATTCGATCAACTCGCCCGCCTGCTTGCGCGGAATCCCCAAGCGCTGTGAGAGACCGAACGCGGAGATGCCATAAATGATGCCAAAGTTCACCATCTTCGCGCCGCTGCGCTGCTCGCGGGTCACTTCGTCGCGTTCCACGCCGAAGACCTTCGCAGCCGTGGCGGTATGAATGTCCGCTCCTTCCACAAAAGCCTGGCGCATCACCTCGTCGTCGCTGATTGCGGCCATGATGCGCAGTTCGATCTGCGAGTAGTCAGAAGCCATCAGCAAACGCTCCGGCGAACGCGGGACAAACGCACGGCGCACCCCGCGCCCGAGCTCGGTGCGGATCGGAATGTTCTGCAGGTTCGGATCGCTCGATGCCAGACGCCCGGTCGCAGCCACCACCTGGTGGAACGACGTGTGGACGCGCTGGGTGGTCGGGTCAATGAACCCGGGCAGGGTATCGACATACGTGTTCTTCAGCTTGGTCACCTCGCGGTAATCGAGCACATCGCGCACGATCTTGTGGTCCGGCGCCAGCGACTGCAGCACTTGCTCGTTGGTCACGAACTGGCCGGTCTTGGTCTTCTTCGGCTTCTCCACCAGCTTCATCTGGTTGAAGAGCACATCGCCCAACTGACGCGGTGAGTTCAGGTTGAACTCAGAACCCGCAGCCTCCATCACCGCCGCACGCAACTCGGCAGCACGCTCGCCCAGGCTTCCGGAAATCTCATCCAGCGCCGCGGTATCGATCGCGATGCCTTCACTCTCCATCCGCACCAGCACTGGCAACAACGGCGCCTCGATCGCGTCGTACACCGCCTGCTGGCCACTCGATGCCAACTGTGGACGCAGCTTCTCCGCCAGACGCCACGTGATGTCCGCGTCTTCGCAGGCGTAGTTCACCACATCCTCAAGTTTCTCATCCATCGCCTCAGCCATCGACTTCTGGTCTTTGCCCTTGGCTCCGATGAGTTCGGTGATCTTGAGCGGCGAGTAGCCGAGCAGCGACTCCGCCATAAAATCCATGCTGTGTCGCTGCGATGGCTCGAGCATCCCATGCACCAGCATTGTGTCGAAAAACGGCCCAGCCACCGGGATCTGATGCGCCGCCAGCACCTGCAGGTCGTACTTCAAATTCTGGCCTACCTTTCCCACCGCCGGATTGGCAAACCAATCGATCAACGCCTGCGGCAAAACCGCCGCCTCGGTGCGTACTTTACGCACGTCCACCATCCACGCATCGCCTTCCGCCGCGGAAAACGCAATGGCCAACAACTCGGCCACCCGTGGGTTGAGCGATGTGGTTTCCGTGTCGAAACAGACGGCCTTCGCATCCTTCAACGCGGCGAGCATTTCCTCCACACCCGCCGCCGTGTCGACGTAACGGTAGTTCACCTTGGCTGGGTCAAACTGCTGCAGCCCCGCATCGCCGAGATCCAACTCACCCGATGGTGCGGCCGCACTGGCGCCAAACAAATCATCGGAGGCATCGCTCGCCTTCGGAGCAAACCCACGCCCCGCTTTGAACTCACCGCCAAAGAGCTTCCGCCCGAGCGCATTGAACTCAAACTCCACGCACATCGCGCGCAGCGTCTCGTCGTCGCGCTCACCGATCACCAAGTCCTCAAACCGCTGCTCGACCGGCGCGTCGGTGACAATCTTCGCCAACCACTTGGAAAGTACCGCCTGCTCGCGGAAATTGGAGACATTCTCCTTCTGCTTGCCCTTGAGCGACCCGACATTTTCGATCAGCCCTTCGACCCCTCCAAACTGAGCAACGAGCTTTTTCGCCGTCTTCTCACCAATCCCCGGCACGCCTGGAATGTTGTCGGACGCATCGCCCCACAGACCGAGGATGTCCACCACTTGCATCGGATCCTCGACACCCCACTTCTCCCGCACTTCCTCGACCCCGATCACCTCGGGATCACTGCCCTGACGCCCCGGCTTGTAAATCTTCACGTGCTCGGTCACCAACTGGGCAAAGTCCTTGTCCGGCGTCACCATGAACACCTCACACTTCGCATCGTGTGCCTCGGTCACCCGCGCCAGCGTACCAATGATGTCGTCGGCCTCGTAGCCATCCAATGTGATCACCGGCAAGCCCATGGCCTTCGCCCACTTCTTCACGTGCGGGATCGCCGCGGACAACTCCTCCGGCATCGCCTCACGCTGCGCCTTGTACTCGGGGAACTTGTCGTGCCGGAAGGTTGGTGCAGACGTATCCAACACCAACGCCAAGTGCGTCGGGCGCTGCTTCTGGATCAAATCGAGCAATGTGTTGGCGAACCCAAAGAGAGCGGAAACATTCACCCCACTCGTCGTACGGATCGGGCTGCGCATCATCGCAAAATGCGCCCGGTAAATGAGCGCCATCCCATCCAAAAGAAACAGCCTGTGGTCGTAGTCGTCTGCCATGGGAGCACCTTAGCGGGGGACCCGCCGATGAGAACCTAAATTTTCCTCTGGAAAATCACGCCCACCGCACGTTGACTGTTGCGCCCCCCTAAACCCCACAATCCCAACTCATGAAGTTTTTCCTCAACCTCCTCCTCTCTCTGGTGCTGATCGCTCTGGGCTACCTCTTGTACCCGAACATCGCCGGCCAGTTGGGCCTAGACCAAGCCGAAGAGGAGCCAACCGTTGCCGAAGAGCCTGCAAAGCAGGATCCGAAGGTCGATGAAGCTCCAGATCCTGCAGTTCCCGCACCCGACCCTGCAGAGGACCCTAAACTCACGGAAGAAGAGGAAGTCGACACCGAACCTACCGTCGCCCCTCAGGACCTTACGCCACCCGCACCGACCGGCGACACGACATCTGCCATCGCTCAGCGCTTCCCATATCCGGAGATCAAGTCGCTGGCTGACATTACCAAAAACTGGACCGAGGTTCCTGGTCGCGCCTATCCGGAGACCATCACCATTCACAAGCCGCTGCAGTTCGCCGTCGGCAATTCGGGCAACACATTGACCAAGCCCGCCGGATCGAAGGTCGTCCCGCTCGGCACCAGCAAAAAGCGCAATATCAAGGTCGCCATGAACCGCGACAGCGAGGCCTTCGCCGTCATCGCCATGGATGAAACCGACTTCAAAGATCAAGTCCGCGCGCTCTACCGCAAGGGCGTCGAGCGCATCTACGCCCGCGTCGATGCCCACCGCGCCTCCGAGCTCAAGCGCCGCCAGGCCGCAGCCGCCGTGCCAGACGAAGTGAAAAAGACCGCAGGTGCCATCCCGGAAACCAAAAACGACGAGGAACGCTACATCGCCGTGATGCAGGCAAGCGTCGACAATGGCGAACTGCGAGGCATAGACGCCAGCACCATCATCGATTGGCGCTTCCTCGGGTTCGAAACGATCAACGGAGAGGGCTACTGGACCGGCGCGGCCGTCTACGAAACCTCGACCATGTTCGGGCGCTTCCGCGAAGAAGCCAAAGCCTTGATCAAAAACGACAAAGTCGTCCGCTGGATCAAGTCCAACTAAGCCACTCGATTCACCGAATCCCGCACCGTCTGTGATGGTGCGGGATTTTTTTCTGTCAGGAGAGGCAGACCGGCACCGCTTGCCCGGCGTGCCCGATACGCTATAGTCCCCGCAAACCATGACCCAAGCTATGACCACACGCATCCCGCTCGTTCGTTCGTCCCTCCTTGCAGCACTCGCCCTCGGATCGCTCGCATTGAGCAACTGCAAACCACCGGAAGGCTGGGTGATGGAAGGCGAAGGCGGCGCGAAGGTGAAGACCACCAAGCTCGAGATCAAAGATGGCATCGCCATCAACCCGGCCACAGGCAAACCAGCCAAGGGCATTGTCCTCATCCCATTCGAAGACGAGCCGGACAAGGTCCAGTTCAGCACCACCTACAAGAATGGCCTCAAGCACGGCCCCGAAGTCGAGTTCCGCAAGAATGGCGACATGTCACGCGAAACCGGCTACCATCAGGGACAAGCCCGCTACCTCATCGTCCGCTACAAGGGCGGCATGATGAAAACCCTCTCGTTCTACGAAGACGGCTCAGCTCCTGCCGACGAAAAGTGGATCGGACCACACACCCGCGCCCACAAAAACGGATTCGCCAGCGCCAACGGCATCCGCGCCAACAATTACCACGGCTGGGACAAGCGTAAGGTCGACTGGAACAAAGAAGGCCAGGTCAGCGGCGACTACCTCTTCTACCAAGGCGAACTTGTGGAGACTCTCTTCGAAGCAGATGCCCAGGCAGACCGCCGCGCCGAACGCGAAGCCTGGAACGACGAAAACCTGACCGGCAACGACGAGACCGCAGCCCCAGCCGACGAGCAAAACTAGGCGTCTCCGTTTTCCAAATCATAAAAAAGCCGGCACCCGCAATCCGCAGGTGCCGGCTTTTTGTTGGAAAATGATCTCAATGCTCGTGGTCGCCAGTACAAACCGCGAGGGTTTCGACATAGCCATCGCCGCCAAGCACCCAGTACGTGCCACATGCTTCCTCCGGCAGATTGGTCATCGAATAGATCGTGTCACCCACCTTCGGCGAATCTGATCCCTCGCGTACTTTGATCTGATCAAGGCTCTGCAGCACAAACGGTTCATCGCCTCCACTCGGCGGCAGCACCCCACCACCAAAGCCAGCGTTCCCTACCTCCACGTGACCATCAGCCGGCTTCACATCGGCAGCCACCGCTTCGGGTTGCCCGACCTCCGCAGGCTCAACCGGAACATATTCAGGCTCGGAAACCACTGCCGATTCCTCGGCCTCCGAAGTTTCCGGCGATTGTGACTGCTCCGCAGGAGCCGAGGGCTTCTCACCGCAGCTGGTCATCCAGGCTGCAGCGACTAACACTGACAGAATCTTTACGATTTTCATGTTCACGGGGGATTGTGGAGGTCTCCGGAACCAACCGAAGACTCCGAACCATGAACATTTGTCGCGCCGGGGTCAATCCTGAAGCCAAACCCCGGCGCGAAGCTCGTTAGCCCTTCCGCACGTCCTCGCGGTAACGCGCGTACCACTCGTCATTCACGGCATCTGCCAACTGACGGTAATGGGACTTTGGCTGTTCGTAATCCACAGGGATATCCACCCCGAGGAAGCGCAGCGCACCAATAGCGGTCTGCTCGTAGTCCTCGACGAAGTTTTCGTACTCGACCACATACGGAGCGATCTGATTGTCCTGGAAGAACTTCTGCCATTCCTGTTCTTCTTTCTCGAAGCGCTTCACCTCTTTATCGATCGCAGCGAAATCGTAGACCAATTCGACGTCCTGCTTGCCCTGACCATTGTCTTCCTGCATCGAGTTGTAGATCTTGGTCTGCTTGGCCTTGTAGAGGGAAATGGCCTGACGCACCTTGTCGCGACGACGAACCCAGAAGTACTTCAGCTCAGGGAACGCCCCCTTCAGCACCTCCGCCACGTTCTCGGAACGCGTGCCGGTGTACTGAGGATCGGCAAGCAATTGCTCGCGGAACCACGCCACGTGCTTCCACATGATCTTGGCTCCGAACACACCATTGGTCTGGCGCTTGGCCAACAGCGAGCGCAGGTACAACGAAAACGACTCCTCAGGCGGCGTCAATCCGTGCTCCTCGGCAATGACCGGGCTGCGGGTTGGCGAAAAACACTCCTGCGGATAGCCAGCCAGCTCACTCAGCCACAGCGACTGACAGAACAAATTACTCCCACTGCGGTGGGTGGCACAAACCAAGTACGTGATTTTTGGAGAAAGAGAGTCGTTGCCGGTAGTCATCGTGGGATAAACTAGCCTCATCCCCGCCCGCGTCGAGTGGAATCCTTGCACGTCATGACCATTGCTCCACCATCCCGCCCCGCCACCCTCTGGCCACTCAGTGACAACCCATTGGTAGCCGGCTCGTCACTGCACGAGTGGCAATCCCGCATCGCTGACGAACATGCCCCGGCCGAGGCCGCACTGATCGCCAACGCATGGGTCACCGCAGACGACTGGCAGGCGCTTGCCACCACTGCCCCCGGCACCCGGTTACTCTCCACCGACGGTGAACTCCTGGCGTGGCACGGAGCCCCATCTGACGAAGGCCCATCTCTCACCGCCTCGCCCCACTCGGGGTTACTGCAATTCCCCTGGGACGTACTCGAGCTCAACGAAAGCCTGCTCTCCTCACTACAAGCGGACCAGATCCTTGGCGAAGTGCATCCCGCCGCGCATGTCGAGGGCACGCTCCACCTCGGACGCGGTTCCCGCATTCTCCCTGGCGTCTTCATCGAAGGCCACGTCATCATCGGCGATGGATGCAAGATCGGACCGAACTGCTACATCCGCGGCAACACCACCATCGGCAACCGCTGCCACATCGGCCAATCGGTGGAGATCAAAAACTCGATCATCGGACACGACACCGCGATCGGCCATCTCAGCTACGTCGGCGATTCCATTCTCGGCAACAAAGTCAACTTCGGCGCAGGAACCATCGTCTCCAACTACCGCCACGACGCCATGCCCCACCGCAGTCTGGTCAACGGCAAGCTCACCGACACCGGACGCCTCAAGTTCGGCACCATCGTCGGCGATGGCGTGCACACCGGCATCCACACCGCCATCTATCCCGGCCGGAAAATCGGCACCGGTGCCACCACCCTCCCCCAAAGCACCGTCACCACCGACATCGATGACGGCGACGAAGTGTGAGGATCCCCCACTGACGCATCCTCCGCCCACTCGGCAGGAACGGCTCCCCCTCTGTGCGGCGGGCATCGAGTGCGTCCGCGGTTAGGCGCTCTGTATTGGAAGACTGATCGAACCGACGATCACGGAGCTCCGATTCCGATTCCGATTCCGATTCCGATTCCGATTCCGATAAGGATAAGGATAAGGATAAGGATAAGGATAAGGATAAGGATAAGGATAAGGACCTAACCCCACTGCCCTCCCCTGAAAGGGGAGCTCAAACCAGCCCACGGTGACGGGAGCCTCCGGCGACCACACCCTGGGTCACGCCACCGCCCGCAAATCCGGCGGAGCGTACGGCTCCGCCGAACCGCAATGGCCCACCCGATGGCCGCTTATCCAGCCCCGCTACGCTTCGAGCTCAGCCGTCACCTTCTCGATTTCTTCGGAAATATCCGACCACTGCGAGTACGCACCCTCAAGCTCGGCATCGACGTCCTTGAAGCTCTGCAAGAACAACTGCGCTTCCTCTTTGCTCTCGAAGGTCGACAAATCATTCATCTTCTCGACCATCTCCGCCTTGGTCGTCTCCAGCTCGGAGATCCGCGCTTCGACTTTTTCCAACTGATCCTCAAGCGGCTTCAGCTTGGACGCCCGCAACTTCCGCTTTTCAGCTTCGATGCGGCGTTGTTCTTTGCGGTTCACACCCGAGGCACCACCACCTGACGCAGCCGCCGCCCCGGCGCTGGCGGACGCATGCAATGCCTCCACCCGGGCAGCTTCCTTTTCCTCGGCTTCCCGCTTCGCGATGTAGTCGGACACATTGCCCAGGAACAACCGTGGCGGCGCCCCCACACGGAACTCGAGCACTTTGTTGACGATAGGATCGAGGAAGTCGCGGTTGTGCGAGACAATCGCAAACGTTCCTTGGTAATCGAGCAACGCCGACTGCAAACGCGCCTGCGACGCCATGTCCAGGTGGTTGGTCGGTTCGTCTAGAATCAAGAAGTTCGACGGTGTCAGCAACATCTTCGCCAGTGCCAAACGCCCGCGCTCACCACCGGACAGCACGCTCACCGACTTGAACACATCGTCGCCACGGAAAAGGAAGCAGCCGAGAATCGAACGCGCATCAATCTTCGAACCACGCGTATCCACCGACTCCAGAGTCTCCAATGCGGTCAGCTTTGGATCCAGTTCCTCCGCCTGATCCTGGGCGAAGTGGTTGAGCATCACATTGTGCCCGAAAGTCATCTTGCCACCGGTCAGCGGCTCTTTTTCCGCAACGATCCGCGAGAACGTAGATTTACCCGCGCCGTTCACCCCGACCACCGCAATGCGGTCGCCCTTTTCCACAGTGAAATCCCAGTTGTTGATGATGCGCTTCTCTCCGTAGTGCTTGGAGACATCCTCGAGCTTCACCACGGCCTGGCCACTCGGTGGCGCGTCCGGGAACTTGAACCGCACTTCAGGCCCATCCTGGTCGAGCTCGATGCGCTCGATCTTTTCCAGCATCTTGATCCGGCTCTGCACCTGCTTCGCCTTGGTCGCTTTGGCTCGGAAACGGTTGATGAAATCCTCGGTCTTCTCGATCTCGCGCTGTTGGTTGGCCGCCGCTTTCTCCAACTGCTCACGGCGCAGCACGCTCTCCTTCTCGTAGAACGAGTAGTTGCCCGAATACTCTTCGACCCGCCCATTACCGAATGCCAACGTGCGCTTGCACAGCGCATCCAAGAACGCCCGGTCGTGGGAAATGAGCAAAATCGCACCGCGGTAGCTCTTGAGATATCCCTCCAGCCAACGCTGCGCCTCGATGTCGAGGTGGTTGGTCGGTTCGTCGAGCATCAGCACTTCAGGCTCCTGCAACAGGAGCTTCGCTAACGCAATACGCATCTGCCAGCCGCCGGAAAACTCATCGGTCATGCGGTCGAAGTCGCCTTGCTTGAAGCCAAGTCCGCGCAAAATCGTCTCAATCCGCGGGCGGATACGCGACACGTCATGTTCTTCGAGCTGCAATTGCAGATCTCCCATACGGTCGAGCGTCTCGGCATAGTCGTCGCTTTTCGGGTCGAGCACCTCGAGCTCGGCGCCGAGTTCCTCAAGTCGCTTCTCCACTCCGAGGATATCGCCGAAGGCACTCTCCGCCTCCTGCATCAACGTCAGCCCCGACGTTTCAATCCCCTCCTGCGCGAGATAGCCCACGCGCACCGCTTTGGCTTTCACGATCTTGCCCCCATCCGGAGTCACTCTCCCAACGAGGATCTTCATCAACGTCGATTTGCCCGCACCATTCGGCCCTACCAGAGCGACACGCTCCTTCCCCTGAATCACAAAGGACAGATCGGCAAACAGCACACGGCTGCCATATTCAATTCGGACATGTTGGACGGCGAGCATGGGGCGCCAACTTACCGCTGCCCGCAGCAGATTCCATCACGAATCCACCGCGCCGCACGAACTTTCCCCGGCCACACTACGCGCCACCAGCTCTGCGCGCCGACGCCTCAATCACCGCATTGCGCGCCGCACGCTGGTCGTCCAGCCACGCCATAGCCTGCGACTCGACCCGAAACACCCGAATTCTCACCGATGACCGCGCAAATAGCGCCGCCAACTGGTTTGCCTGCCCATACACCCAATCCTCATTGCTCAAGATCGCTAACGACACTCCGTCAAAATGCCGCAACTGGGAGAACATCTTCGGCACGTGTGCCACGATCCCCAGAATCGACACGTCGACCCCTTCCACATCCCGGGCATCCAGCAGCTCGTACAAGTGCGCTCCCTCTTGCGGCAGCTTCTCAATCTGTGCCGAGGGGTGCCTCAGCAAGTCCTCCTTGGTCACACGGCCGAAAGCACGGGTGTGCATCAGGTCGTTTTCCGCATCGTAGTGAAGTTCGGTCGGCATGATCTTGGTATCGGGCTGAGAGAGACAATTTCAGCAACGATACGGCCAATGCCGGCCAAACGGTTTCACCTCGCAGAGCCCGCCCGTTATTCCATTTGAACGGTCAAATTGGCGGAATGGCGGAGAGCTTTTTCGAGTGAGGCAAGGCGCGAACCGCGATGCTAGCGGGCTACCTGAGCTATGAGCAACGCAGCATCACTCAAAAAGATCCCGCCAAGATCACATTCTTTATCTCCGATCCTACTCATTAAAATCCTCATCGGTTCCGCCAAGGTGACAGTTTAATTGGTATTATTCCTCAGCCGGATCGCGCCGCAACTCCACCCGGAGGAAGAACCGATCCAACGCATCCGGCATGTGCTTCCGCATCGCCTCCAGATACTCCGCTTCGGTATCAAACTCGATATCCCCTTCCGGTCCGATGAACCGGGACAACGTGATCTGATCCGTCGGCCGGCCATTCCAATAACTAGGCCACGTGAAGTAGGCTTTGTAGCCGTCCCGCGAAAGGAGCATTGCCTCACGTGTCGAGCCACCCTGCGCGGTCGTCGCGACGATCGATCGTCCCTCCCCGCTCAAAAGCGAAATCCCCGCCATATCCTTTGGTGGGTTACCGTCCGTCAGGTAATCGAGCAAACTCGGCAGCACATCAAGCTGGCTGGCATCGTCGACCAGCGGCCCACGACCATAGCTCGCAGGCCATTTGATCATCATCGGAACCCGCACTTGCTCGTCCTCAAGCGACGACACATGCAGCCAACCACCGTGGTCCTGGAATTCCTCACCATGGTCGCCCAAGACGATCACGATCGAGTCATCATACCGACCGCTCTCCTTCAAGAATTGACAGAACCCCTCGACCAAGTGATCCGCCCAGGCCACGGAGTTGAAGTATTTGTTCTTCACCAGCCGCACTTCCTCGTCCGAGGGGAACGCCGGAAAATAACGTGACTCGTAATAGTCCGGGAATGGCAGCTCGAAATCCTCGTGCCAGGTGTACATGAAATGCGGCGAGTCAATGGCCACGATGTCCAAGTGCCCGCCCACCGGACGCCCGGCGATCTGCGCTTTCAAATCCTCCATCAGCACACGCTCGCGCTCGGGCAAAGGCAGACCGAAAATCGGATCGCCTTCCACATTCTCACGCACGGCTTCAAACAATTCATCACCAGTGGAGAAGAAGTGTGGCCCCATATCGCGGAACTCCAGCTCGGATGCCGCATGCACGCGCATCTTGTATCCGGCGTCCTTGAACAGGTGAAACGTCCGCAAGCCGGGCCATCCCTGTTCTCTCGCCTCATCCCGTTCATCCTCCCAGTGGATCGGCACCTGACCAGACAAGGTTCCGAACCACCCGAGATGCGTTCCATTGGAGCTCGACCACCCGCGCCCGATCGGCTGGCACTCACGCGATTTGAACTGGTAGAGAAACGGGGTGACCTCCGGCGTCAGGGCATCCGCCCGCAGTGACTCCAGGAAAATCACGTAGATGTCAGGCTTCCGCTCCAGCTTCAACGCATCCAACTCCTGAAGCCCCGCATGATCACGGAACTTCACATCGAAATACGCCAATCCCTCCGGCGGACGCACAGGCGAAATCATCACCGAAAACTCATTGTACTCCTGCATCCAACTGCGCCGCGCCTTCCACTCGCGCCCCACGGTCTGCTCGATCGCCGCCCCGAAAAAGCCCAGCGCAATCGCCAGTAATGCCCACACCGGTGCCATCCGGAAGCGCACTTTGTGGGAGATCCAGATCGTCGCCCACGTCAGAGCACAGGCTCCGAAGAACACAGCCAACCCAAGCGCCACTGCAGCCGGCACGCTCATCTCAACACCGCCGCCGCGCAGTTCCTCTTCCAAATTCATCAACCCGTCCCAGCCAAAGTTGTTCAGAAAATCGAGCAGGGTTTGGTTCCAAAACCCGACGATGAAGTGGTCGAGCACGATCGCGATCGGCGCCAATGTCGCCAAACTCCAGATCACCTTGCGGCTCCACAAAGGACCATTCTGAATCGAAAGTTGGATCACAAAGTAGAACCCACCGGTCAACGCCAGCTGCGAAAACGCACGGTTCACAAAAAGGCTCAGCTTGTGCCAGCCGTCGATCTCGGTCATGCGCTCGATCAGATAGAGGTTATGCCACATCAACAGCAAATACAGCGCCAGGAAGAACAACGCATTCCATGGCTTTGGTCGCCGCATCCAAGCCACCGCCGAGCGGAAATCGTTGATCGTCGGCTTCGGATGCCGACTCAATTTCATCGCTCCCGCACTGATCGCCACGATCACCCCAAACCATAACGCGAGGTAGCCATAGCCAGTCACCACATTGCACGCCCCCATCACTCCGACCAACACCTGGGCGGCCAGCGTCACCTTCAGCCACATCGTCGAATGAATCGCCTCACGGTCGCCGGATCCCAACCAACGGGCCAGCCCACCCCAAACCATGGAGCCCACAGCCGCAGCTCCCAGCATAATCAAAATGTGACTACCGAAGTAACTCGGCCCGAGATAGAGCGACAACTCGTCCGCACCAAAGCGGTGGTGCTTGATCACCGGGATCACCCCAAGCAACAGGCCACAAACCCAAACAATAGAGTGCAATAGAGCGAAAGGCATAACAAAGATCCAGATGCCCGATCCGACAATCATCAACAGCACCGGAACAAGCGCGGGACTCTAGCTGCAGATTCATGTCCGCTCAAGTGAGGGAATCCAGCCAGCCGCTATCATAAAAAAACACCCCGTCGCACGCAATGGACGCGACCGGGTGTCGGTAATTGTTTTCAGGAACGAAGCTCTTACGCCTCGATCACCATGGCACCCTTGGATGGACGCGCTGCGATGATCTGCGGCACGATGCCGGTTTCCTTCTCGTAACGCTCGGCCAGGAAGGCGGCCACCGCATCCGCGCGGTCAGCACGGCACAGGGTAACAGTCGATCCACCAAAGCCACCACCGGTCATGCGGGCACCGATCACGCCGCCCTCGGCACCCAGCTCGGCAGCAGCCTCGACCAACACGTCGAGCTCGCGGCATGAGACTTCGAAATCATCGCGCAGCGACTCATGGCTCTGCCACATGTAGGTTCCGAGCTGCTCAAGATCGTCCTCCTCAAGTGCCTTGGCAGCACCAAGTGTGCGGGCGATTTCACCCACCACGTGACGCGCACGGCGGAACACTTCATCGCCCACTTCTTCGCGGATCGCCTCCACGTCGTCCATGGTGACTTCGCGCCAGTTCGGCTTGCCGATCGCGGCCAGGGCGACCTCGGTCTGCTTGCGGCGCTTGGCGTATCCACCATCGCTCAACTGGTGGGAAACCTTGGTATTGGAAATCAGAACGGTCAGCTCCTCGTGCTCGAATGGCACCAGTTGCGCCTCTTCCTTCACACAGTCGATCAACACCAGACGGTTCTCCTCGCCAAAGGCCGAAGCGAACTGGTCCATGATACCGCATGGCACGTTGGCAAACTCATGCTCCGCCTTCTGGCTCAGCAATGCCTTCTCCTTCGGCCCCAACTCGGTACCGGTCAGAACTTCAAGCAAGGTGGCAAAAACCACCTCCACCGCAGCACTACTGGAAAGCCCCGCACCAAGTGGGATCGTCGACCCCATCATCGCGTCGAACCCTTTGATCGGCCACAGTCCACGGGTGCGGAACCCATCAAGCACACCGCGTGGGTAGTTCGCCCAGGTTGGCTGGCCCACTTCCGGGTTGACCGAAAGGTCGATCACCGCGTCCTCAAACCCCTTGCCAGCGGTCAGCACCGCCTTCGGCTCGCCGGTCTCGTTCGGCGCGGCAGCCACCACAGCGTAGAGCGGCAGCGCGAATGGCATGACGTAACCGTCGCAGTAATCGATGTGCTCACCGATCAAGTTCACGCGCCCGGGAGCCGCCACCACAATGGTAGCCTCCCGACCAAAGCGCTCTTTGAAGTCGGCCTTCACTGAGGCGACAAGTTGATCAAGTGCTGGGATGGATTCAATAGCCATGGTTCTATTCAGGATCTGGATAACGAAGAGACGGACCAACGCGCCGCCCCTCCTAAAACTGAACAATCAGCGGCACCGCCGGAACTACCGGCAAATCCTCTGATCGTAAATGATTGCGCTCAATGAGCGGTTCTACGGGACATGCAATCAGGCGAATATCAACAGCCAAACCGCCAGCGGATGATGTGTCGGTAGGATTCGCCCGGATTCAATACCGCAGACGGAAATTCCGGATGATTCGGCGCGTCCGGGAAGTTCTCAGACTCCAACGCCACCCCCGAATACGCCCGATACTCGGCCCCGCCTTTACCCGGAACCGTCGCATCGAGATAACCGCCAGTGTACACATGCACCGCTGGCTGGTTGGTCAGCATTTCCATCCAGCGGCCGGTACCGCGGTCGGTCAAACGCAAGGCACAGCGGGTTCCATCGCCATCAATAGCCATTGCGTGGTCGAGGCCGCGCATCGGGCCAATCTGTGGGTCGTCCAATGCCAAAGTTTCTCCGAGATCAATGCCTTCGCGCATGTCGAATGGCGTACCATCAACCGCCAGCACCTCGCCGGTTGCCAGATGATCTTCATCAATTGGCAAGTAGCGCGACGCCGAAACCTTCAGGTCGTGCGACTCCACCGTCGACTCCGGATCCCCGCTCAGGTTCCAGTAGACGTGGTTGGTCAGGTTGACCACCGTCGGCCGGTCAGTCTCTGCGGTGTACTCGACGGACAACTCACCGTCATCCGACAAAAGATAAGTCGCACGCACGGTCAGCGCTCCGGGAAACCCGCCGTCACCGTCCGGGCTCTCGAGCAAAAACGTCACGCCCTGGCACACACCGTCGATCTCGATCACACTCTCCACCGACCATTCACGGTCGCCGAACGGCGCATCACCGCCATGGAGTGCGTTCGGGCCGTTGTTCACCGCAATCTGGTAGTCCTCGCCATTGAGCGAAAACTTACCATTGCGGATCCGGTTGGCCACCCGACCACAAGTCGCACCGAAGCAGGCTACATTGCGCTTGTGGTCGTCGAGTGTGTTGCCCCCCACCACCACGTCAGCAAGCTGACCGTTGGCATCCGGCACCTCGACCTTGAGGATCGAAGCACCGTGGGAGGTGACCACCGCCCGCACAGGAGACTGCGCGGACTCCAGTAGAATCACGTGTGACTGAGCCATTCCCGCTTACCAGAAGATCACGTACAGGGCGAGAGTCGCGAGCACCACGAGGCCACCAGCAAGTTTGGCACCACTCGAGGTTTCAAGCTCGATCTCTTTGGTCTCAGGCATTTCCACCGGCTTACGCATTGGCGCGATCATAGTCACAATCGCACCTGCAAGCAGCACAATGATGAAGCAAAGGCCCATGCGGTCGAGGAATGCCATATCGTCCGAATACCACCAGCCGTTCTTGGTGATCCATGGCCCCAGCACCCACTTGAAGGCTGCGTAAGAAACGATGTTCAGACCAATACCGACCGCGCCAAACCAACGCGGTGTGCGTGGCGAGAAGAAGCCGAAGATGAACACCGCGAGGATACCTGGGGAGATGAACCCTTGGAATTCCTGGATGTATGCGAAGATACTGCTGAAGTTGTTCAGAGCCGGAGCAATCAGACCGGCGAGGATAACGAACAAGATCACGAACACACGGCCGACCACCACCAGCTTGGCCTGGTCTTTCTGACCCGAGAAGTTCGCGTAAAGGTCCATCGTCGCGATGGTCGATGCCGAGTTGAGCATCGATGCCAGCGAGCTGATCACCGCACCGCAAAGAGCGGCCAGCACGAACCATGAGATGTACCAGTGGTCCTTGACCAAGTTGCGCACCAGAATTGGGAACGCGGCATCGTAGTCGTATCCGACCATCTTCGGACCGACCGCGATCGTCGCATTGTCGCCATTCGCTTCGACGTCCTTCTCGACCGCCTTGTCTGCAAGACCGTTTACCAAGGCCACCAGATCCTCAGGAGTCGCCTCCGCAGGAACCTCGACCTCTTCACCGGCCAGCTTGGCGTTGCGCTCCACGAGCACTGCAACCTGCTCGGGCTGCATGGTCACAAACGCACGGTCGACTTTGATGGCTTGGGTCTCCTTGATCCCTTCCATCGCCTTCGAGTTGCGGGTCTCCGCCGAATCGTGCAGATCACCAGAGAACAAGTTGAATGCCAGGATACCCGGAATCACCACGAGGAATGGAACCACAAGCTTCAGACCGGCTGCGAAAACGATACCTTTCTGACCTTCCGCCAGCGACTTCGAGCCGAGGGTTCGCTGCACGATGTACTGGTTGAGACCCCAGTAGTAGAGGTTTGGAATCCAGAGACCAAGCAGCAGAGCAGTCCATGGGATATCGGTGTCTTCCTTCGGACGGATCATGTGCATCTTGCCGCCGGATCCATTTGGTCCGTTCTGGGCAACCGCTTCGCCTTCCTTGCCGTCGTTGAGGAGAATCAGACGGTCGATCGCGCCCGCATTCTCAATATCTTCCACTGTTGCTGTCGAGTTCGCGACCTTGGTCTTGATCAACTCCTCAGCCGGAGCATCCGACAGGTGGCTGAACGCCAGGAACATCACGATCGCACCACCCACGATAAGAGCCGCACCCCAGATCAAGTCGGTCCAAGCAGCTGCTTTCAGACCACCGATGAACACGTAAATCGCTGCCGCAGCGGCAATCAACCAACAGACAGCGGTGAGGTTGTTGAGCACCGGCACGTCCTTGTAGTACTCGGAAATGAACTTACCACCGGAGAAAATCACCGACGAGGTGGTCACGAAAACCAGCGTCACGATCATCGGAATCGCCATCGCCATCCGCGCCACACCGTCAAAGCGGTACTGCAGGAACTCGGGAATCGTATAAAGACCAGCTTTCAGGAACTTTGGCAGGAACCAGAACCCCACAATCACCAGTGTTACCGCCGCCATCCACTCGTACGACGCAATCGCCATCCCCAGCCAGTCAGCAGCCTGACCGGACATACCGACAAACTGCTCGGTAGAAATGTTTGCCGCAATCAGCGAGAAACCAACCAGCCACCAGGTAAGTCCGCGTCCTGCCAGGAAGTAATCAGACGCCCCCTTCTCACTATCATGGGTCCGCTCCCCTTTTGACTTCCAAATACCAAGGGTGATCACGCCAATCACGGCGCCCACAAACAGGACAAGTTCCAGATAGTTCATATTTCTGAGGGTAAAAGTGAAGAACCCGCCACCGGTCGCGCAGCAGGCTCCAAACAAGTGTGTGGACTCTAATACGATGTTTTCCTCCCTAGGAAGAACAAATTTTCTAGATCCCCAATGTTTCGGCGGATTTCCCAGCGTGCCGGCAACCAAGGTATCAATGCACTACCAATTCCATTCACCGCTCCACCCAGCGCATTGCACTCAATTGACGGATTCTGCTATCTCCAATGACAATCGCCCGGCGCACCATCGATTGATCTTGATCCCCAGCCCCGTCGTATCGTCCATTGCCTTACCTCTTGAAGGTTCGCCAACCCACTATCTCTTCCCATGCCTGACGCCCCGCTTTCGACCCTGCTCATCGACCGCCAACCCGGCGCACTGCGCCCGCTCGTCACCGACGCCCTCGGCACCGACCACCCCAACGCAGACGCCAGCTACGCATTGACCATCGAACCCACAGACGCCCCCAGCGGACGCCGACTCGTCTTTCATTTCTCGGCCGCTCTCCCATTCGAAGCAGCCCCCGGCAGCACCTGCGGCGCCTTCCAAGCGGAACTCTGGAAGCACGACTGCGCCGAATTCTTCCTCGTGAACCCAGCCAACGGCCGCTATCTCGAGTTCAATATCAGCCCGACCGGTGCCTGGTGGGCCGCCAGCTTCACAGCCCCACGCCAACAGGAGGCCGAACAACACTTCCAAAACGTCGACTGCTCCACCACCACACTCGACGAGGATAAGCTCTGGGCCATCGAGTTCTCGCTCCCTGCCACCGACATCGAAGCCGTGCTCGGCGCACCACTCGAAGCACTGTGCGGCAATGTCACCGCCATCCTCCAGTCGCCGGATCAGATCTTCCTCACCGCCGCCCGCCTCGGTGGCACCCAGCCTGACTTCCACGTCCCGGAATCCTGGCTACCGGTCGTAGTCGCATGACGCAAAACCGGTCGGCCATCAAAACCAGTCAGTTCCAGACAGCCAACCCGCCACTTCTCCGTTACATGTCCCGTATGAACAGAATCCAGTCCCTCATCGCCGGAGCCGCCATGCTCTGCGCCATCGCGCCGGCCACCGCTGGCGTCTACAAGACCTCGTTCGAAGACACCAAAGCCGGTGCTATCGATACCTTCAGCGACCAGGACGGCATCACATGGGTTGCCGACGGCAACGCCGCAGTGACCGCCAAGTTCGCCAAGACCGGAAAGCAAGCACTTCACCTGCTCGGCGGCGAGAACCGCGTGGTCACCGTGAAGCTCGAAGGCAGCGCCCAAAAGGCGAAGGGCGTCCGCTTCCAAGCCGAGCGCTGGACCGGTAAGGATCCGTTCAAGTGCCTCCTCGAAGCACAGGTCGATGGCGAGTGGCGCAAAGTCGGCCAACTCGACCACGTCATCATCGTCGGCAAGCGCATGCTTTCGGACATCACGCTGGCCATCCCACCGGGCGACACCGTGGAAGCCCTCCGCTTCACCACCTCCACGCCAAAAGATGCTGGCACGTTGATCGACAACTTCGAACTCCTCTCCGAGAAGCCGGACAAAGTGACCGACATCCCGGAAATGCTGCCAGTCCCAACCGAGCCACTCCCGCTGGTCTCGGAGACCACCGTTTTCACCGCCGGTGAAAACGACTGCCACACCTACCGCATTCCAGCCATCATCACCGCACCAAACGGCGACCTCATTGCCTCGTGCGACGCCCGCTGGAAGACCAGTGCCGACCTGATCCACGCCCGCGACATCGACATCGTCATCAAGCGCAGCACGGACAATGGCAAAACCTGGGGCCCGATCGAAGTCGTCGCCGACTACCCGGATGGCACCGGCGGCACAGACCCATCGTTCATCCTCGACCGCGAGACCGGTGAGATCTTTGTCTTCTACAGCTACATGGGCAAAAAGGGCCAAACCAAGGAGTTCCGTTTCCACGTCCGCAGCAGTAAGGACAACGGCAAAACCTGGTCGGAGC
This sequence comes from Sulfuriroseicoccus oceanibius, assembly GCF_010681825.2. Classification (NCBI taxonomy): domain Bacteria; kingdom Pseudomonadati; phylum Verrucomicrobiota; class Verrucomicrobiia; order Verrucomicrobiales; family Verrucomicrobiaceae; genus Sulfuriroseicoccus; species Sulfuriroseicoccus oceanibius. The sequence continues at coordinate 186,609 of NZ_CP066776.1, forward strand.
ATCGCGACATCACCGCAGACATCGCCCCTCAGGACTGGTCGAAAGGCGCGTTCAAGTTCATCTCGTCCGGACGCGGGTCGCAAATGGAAGACGGCACACTGATCCACAACTACGTCGTGCTCGGCAAAGGCGCGAAAATCTTCGGCAGCCGTGACCACGGCAAGACCTGGGAACTCATGGACTCGGAAATCAAGCCAGCCGATGAGTCCCGCGTGCTCGAACTAACCGACGGACGCCTGATGGTCAACTCACGCGTTGGCGGTGGTTTCCGCTGGGTCCACATCTCCGAGGACGGAGGTAAAACCTGGGACAGCAAGCGCGAGATCCAGTTGATCGATCCGAAGTGCAACGGTGCCATCATCCGTTACACATCGAAGAAGGACGGCTACGCAAAAGACCGCTTGTTGTTCTGCAACGCCGGCTCACAAAACGGCCGCAAGAACCTGACGGTCCGCATCAGCTACGATGAGGGCAAAACCTGGAGCGCCGGCAAGGTCGTCGACCCAGGCCCATCCGCCTACTCGGAGCTGACCATCCTCGAAGACGGCTCGATCGGTGTGCTCTGGGAGCCAGGCTACAATTCGATCAAGTTCGCCCGCTTCACTCTGGAAGCCCTCACCGACGGCAAGGACAAGCTGACCAAGCCATACGAAATCAAGTAAGCGGAATTCTTCCGCCTCTCAGCGCCGGTGCGGACCTCCCGCCCGGCGCATTTTTTTTGAACAGCACTCAGGCATCACTGGGGAATCACCAAGGAAGCCGCCCCCAGGATGCCCGCTTCATTGCCCAGAGACGCAGTGCGTATATCCAAACGGTTCAAATAATACGGGGTCAGCCACTCTTCCAGCTCAGCCATCATGCTCGGATACAGCACCTCGTAGGTCTTCGACACCCCACCTCCCAGAATGACCGTGGGAATGTCAAGAATACGCAGGTTGGAGACAATCCCCTGCCCGAGATACCGGCCAACCTCGGTGAACACCTTCACCGCCACCTCATCTCCCGCCAGACACGCCTTCTGAATCTTGCGAGAGTTCAGCTTGTCGTTGTTCTTGAGTTTGGATTTCCACTTTCCCTTCTTCAGATACTTGCGGCACATCGCTACCATCCCCGCTTTGCCGATGGTTTGCTCCAACGAGAGACCGTTCCCAACCGGAATGTGTCCGACTTCCATCGCATTCCCTCCTTCGCCCCCGAAGATTTCCTTGTCGTAGATCACGGCCCCGCCCACCCCGGTGCCCAGGGTTAGGAAAACATAATTATCCGGCAATGGTTCGGTCGCAAAAAGCAGTTCACCGAGAGCCGCCGCGTTGGCGTCATTCTCCAGCCTGAACACATGACCAGGGAACTCCCCTTCCAACCGGTCCATCAACCCGTAATAACTCAGTTCGGGGATATTCGGTAACTGCATCGTGCTTCGCCGCCGGGGGCCAAGCGTTCCCGGCACCCCGATCCCCACATTCGTGATCTCCGGATGCGCCGCCAGAAATGCCGCCAGAATCCGCAGGAAGGCTTCGATGTAGCCATCGTTGTCCTCCCGCAGCCCCGCCGTCGGATACTTCTCCTTCGCCAACAACTCACCGTGTCGGCTTACGATTCCAAATTTTGTATTGGTCCCGCCAATATCGATCCCCAAATATGTCTCATTCATTGTCTGTGGTCGTTTACCCAAGTCGCTGGGTAAAAGATACGGACACCGCTCATGGATTGGATGTGGCCTCGGTTACCTCATCACCACGTCTTGTAGCGGATGATCGCGCCACGCCCACCGCAATGAGGAAACCCACGATGATAGCGCTGCCAGTTCCAATGCCAGCCGTGCGGTGATCCGTACCACCCACGCCTCACACTCCATCCCACCGGCCACGCTCTGTTTTCAAAACCACGCCAGCGCATCAACTGATGCACAGCGCCCAGAGGCTCGCTCACCTCAATCGCCGGCTGCCCGGACGGATCGAGCTCCACCCCGATCTCGGCCAAATACTCTGCCCACTCGTCCAAATTGCTCACATCCAACTCCACCACCTCAGGGTGCCGCTGACCATCCCGCGTGATCTCGGACAAACGCACCGGATTCCCATCACGGTCAAACCACACCTCCGCCTTTCTCTCGTGCGCCCACCCAACGGACACGACCACCGCACTCCACAAAACCAACCATCGGCACATGCTCATGCAGAGCATGGTACCAGAAACCCACACGCCCCCGCAATCAGAGCCCCATCACATTGAGCGCCAACTCGCGCTGATGCGGAGCCCGCCGGTGCTCGAACAAAAACACACCCTGCCAAGTACCAAGCGCCAGCCGCCCATCCACAATCGGAATCACCTGGCTCACCGAAGTCAGTGCCATCCGGATGTGGCTCGGCATATCATCCGCCCCCTCATAGATATGGGTGAAATACGGTTCGTTCTCAGGCACCAACCGGTCAAAGTACTCCTCCAAATCTCGCCGCGCCGATGGATCCGCATTCTCCATCACGATCAAGCTCGCGCTCGTGTGGCGCACAAACACAGTCAGCGTCCCCGACTGCACACCCGACTCGCGCACCATCGTCTCCAGCGCATTGGTCACCTCATAGGTTCCCTTGCCAGATGTCGTTACCCGGATCCTTTTGCTCTCTGAGATCATCGCTTCGTTTCCTTTAGGGTTATCCCAACAAATCAGCGTACACGCCGGAAACCAAATCGGTCGCCTTCACATTCGGAAGCACACCGAGCTCCATCTGGTTCATCACATAACCAAAGCCAACCCCATTCTCCGGATCACCAAACGCATGGCTGCCACCCGCTCCAGGATGCCCGAACGCCCGCGTGGATGGGCCAAAATTGGTCCGTAATTTATGTCCCGCCGCATCCACCGGATCTTTCATCATTCCAGCTGAGAACGATGTCGGCATCAACAACACCTGGTCATCTCCATTCACCAACGGAGTCTCCATCCAATCGCGAACGCGCTGACTAAACAACGCACCACATGCGATCATGCCGTAATAAGTCGCCAATGCGGCTGCGGTTCCAATCCCACCCATCGCCGGCAACCCGGCCTGCCACGCCATCGGAACATTCATCTCCGCCACCGACTGCAGCCCACGCGGACTCGAAAACGCACTCTTGGTCAGCGATCCGTCTTTGTTGAAAGCCTCGTAGAAAACCGTTTCGGACGTGCTCGTCGTCATCTTTCCCGGATACAAAGTCGCCACTCTATCAAACTCAGACTCCGGCAACCCAATCCAGAGATCGAGACCGTTAGGCTCCGCAATCTCCTTGCGCCAGTATTCGCCCAATGTCTTCGCCCCGGTCAAACGGCGCACCACCTCATCGAGCAAGAACCCATACGTCCGTGGATGGTACCCGTGCTGTGGAGGGTCCCAGGCGGTTAGTTGCTCCTCCAGAGCATCCACCACCTCATCATAATCCCAAACCGAAACCCGACGGTCGAGCGCTGCCAATCCACCCTGGTGGGATAACAACTCACCGACCGTCAAATGCGGCTCGGGGAAGCCGGGCCACAGGGTATGCAATTCCACATCAAGACCACGGTCCACCGCATCGAGTGCATGCAACACACAACTCGACGCCAACCCCTTCGTCACCGAATAGAATGGCACCAACGTCTCCGCAGACCACCCCTTCACTTTCTTCCGCGACATCCAGCCCTCCGCCAAACTCAATACCAACTCGCCATCTTTCCAAACCGCCACCGACGCTCCTAACTCGTTCCTCGATTCGAAATTTCTGGCGTATGCAGCTCGCGTTGATACAAATTCGGTCATTGTTGGCACAGTGGAAGCTCCCTACCGGAAATTCAACCCCCAAGCCCCGCTGGAACAACCCAATCCACACAATCCATTTTCTCAAAGACAAACAGCGGTTCACCAATCGCTCACACTGACCATGAAAGTATCATCACTGATCAAGAAATCATCGCTCCTGATGGCGATGGCCGCCTCACTCAGCTTCACAGCGTCGGCTCAGGAAGCATCCCTCAAGCCAGGGGCGGAAGTCCCTTCGCTCGAACTTGAAGGCGTCACCTGGGTTCAGGGAGAGCCTGTGAAAACTCTCGATGAAGAGGGCAAACTCTACCTTGTCGAATGCTGGGCTACCTGGTGCGGACCATGCATCGCAGCCATCCCACACGTCAACGACCTCTCGCAAAAGTTCAGTGATGACGGACTCGTGGTGATCGGAATGAACGTCTGGGAAGACGGACTCGAGAAAGTCCAAAAGTTCGTCGCAGACAAAGGGGAAGGCATGAGCTACCGCGTCGCCTACTCGGGTGGCCGCAGTTCGGCATTCGCAGACCAATGGCTCAAGCCAGCCGGCGCCAAGGGCATCCCATTCGCCCTCCTCGTCCGCGACGGCAAACTCGTCGCCACCGCACACCCATCAGAGATCACCGATGACTTGGTGAAGATGGCTCTCTCAGATGACTTCGATGCCGAGCAGTTCGCCGCCAAGCGCGCCGAAGAAAAGGCCGCAGCAGAAGCTGAAGACAAAAAAATCCAGACACTCATGCAGCAGGAAAAGTGGGATGAGCTCAAGGCCTTCGCCAACTCGGAGCTCGCCGACAACCCAAGCAAGCAGCGCACCATCCTCGGCATCGCCGCCATCAACTCGGGCGACTGGGCTGAAATTCAGAAAATGGTCGAAGCCTCGGAAGGCCAGGAGCGCGACATGATGTTCATCCGTTCCGCTTTCATGGCTCCATCGACAGACGATGCCAAGGCATTCGCCACCAAGGCCCTCGAAACCTTCACCGAAAGCTACCTGATCGAAGAAGGCAATATCGCCCGCAACTTCGCTCCTACCATCGCCCGCGCCCGTTTCCTCTGGCTCTCCGGCGACCAGGACGCTGCCAAGGCATCCATCACCAAACTGAAAGAGCAAGTCGATGCCAACGAGCAGGCCAAAGCCAGCGGCATGGGCTCCATCCTCGATAAAATCGAAGCCAAGCTGACCGAGGGTGAGTTCCCTCCAGCCAGCACACTGATGCGCTAATCCTCCAAGCATCTACACCAATCTCCGCCCGCTCCGGCTCCGTCCGGCGCGGGCATTTTTGTGCCCCGCGCCAAATCCCGCGCCACCCCGACAAGGCAATCCCGAAACCCAAGAGAACAAACAACCTGCTGATTACAAGCTAGTTACACAACACCCACACCACTCCAAAACAGCGATTACGCACTTGATGTCTGGCATCAAATCTCACGCAATCACGAATCCGACTGCGATTGGGATAGCGATACGGATAAATACCATAGCAGCAACACGACCCCGTCATTTCAAAGAGGGCCGCATTCCTTCCCCTGAATGGGAATCGCAAGCCAGCCCGGGGTGACGGGAGCTTCAGGCGGCCACACTCTGGGTCACCACCCAGAAAAGCACGCGCGGCAGAGCGTGGGCCGCCGCCGAAGCGCACCCGATGGCCGCGCAATCAGCGACGAAACACCATCATCCGGTACTCCAGCCACCCTCGCTCATACCCACGCAGCATCCCAGCCAGCGCACCCACTCTCAGGTCCGACCACCGGCGCACTCGCGCCAGCGCCCGCCACACACCGGCCGATCGCCACGCTCGCGTCCACATCCGCCGCTGCAGCACACTCCACGTCGGTGCCACATGCTCCGACCAATCCCGATCGTCCTCCAATTCAAACCCGGCAGCCACCGCCGCAGCCACCACCTCATTCCGCGTTGCCAAGCCCGTCAGCCGACCATGCTCACACAAACGCATTAGCGTTCGTGATCCATCACACCATCCCCGGTCTGTCGCCAAATAGTCCGACATCACCACCACACCTCCGGGAGCCACCGACAGCGCAGCTTGATCAAAAAACGCGGAAACCGACGCCAAATGCCCCAACGCCTCGACTTCCACCAGCGCGTCGAACAGTCCCAGCCCATCAGCGGCCTGCATCCAGTCGCCACACACGATTCGCAGACTTGGATCCTCTGCCGCCCGCGCCGCCTGCACCGGAGAGACCGTCACCCCCACCACCTCCACACCCAACTCGTGCTGAAGCCGCCCGCTCAGCACACCATTGCCGCACCCGACATCCACCACGCGACCACCATTCACGCCGGCCTGCCCCAGCGCCGCCACAAGCTCGCATTCCAATGCATCCACCGCCTCACCCAGCGATTCACGCCCCGTCGTCCACAATCCGTGATGCAACGCATCGCCCCAAACCGCCCGATACACCGGATCCAGCTCGTCGTAATGACGCGCGACATTGGAACTGGCAACTTGTTCTGGCAATGGCATGATGAGCTCGAATCGGCGTCACTCTGCCCATGCTCATTGCCTTCCACAAGCCCTACGGTGTCCTCAGTCAGTTCAACCAGAACCCGGACCGCCCCGACCAGCCAACCCTGCAGGGCTTCGGACTCCCTAAGGAGGTGCACCCCGTCGGCCGACTCGACATGGACTCGGAAGGCCTACTCCTGCTCAGCGACGACCCGACCTTCGAGCGTGAACTGCTACACCCCACACGCAGTCACCACCGCACCTACACCGTGCAAGTAGACGGCACCCCAGACACGACGGCAATTGAGCAACTGCGCCGCGGAGGCCTCCTCATTCGCGGCCATTCCACCAAGCCGTGCCAGGCTACGCTCTTGGCCAGCGACCCGCCACTGGCTCCGCGAGATCCCGCCGTCGTCATCACTCCGGGCCGATCATTTTCCTGGCTCAAACTCACGCTCACCGAGGGAAAGAACCGCCAGGTCCGCCGCATGACCGCCGCAATCGGCCACCCGACCCTGCGCCTCGTCCGCACGAAAATCGGCGAACTCTCGCTCGCCCCACTCGCACCTGGCGAATGGATGGAGCTGAACCCGAACGAGGAACGAGCGGTTTTCCTGTAAGCGCCTACGGGAACAACCCCCGCATTCCCTTGGCCCCTGCGGTTTCTTCCACCCCGAGCGCCGTCGCAGCCATCCGGAAAGGCATGCCCCGCTTCTCCGCGGTGTAAATCACCCGCTCAAGCGACTGCTGCAGCTTTGTCTCAAGCTTGGTCAACACTTCACTGCGGCTCCAGTTGAAGCGCTGCAGGTTTTGCACCCACTCGAAGTACGACACAATCACCCCGCCGGCATTGCAAAGAATGTCAGGGATCACGAAGACGTCTCCCCGCTCCTCCAGGATCAAATCAGCATCCGGTGTGGTCGGACCATTCGCAGCCTCCGCCAGAACGCGACACTGCAGCTTGCCCGCATTTTCGCCGTTGATCACACGTTCCACCGCTGCAGGGATCAACGCGTCGCACTCCTGCAGCAACATCTCTTCAGGATCCATCGCCTCGGCCTCCGCATATCCGACCACCGAGCCCGTGAGATCCACATGCCGGCACAGCGCCTTCACATCTATACCGCTCTCATTCCACACCGCACCCTTCACATCGCTGATGCCCATGACCTTCACTCCGTAGGCCGCCAAAGTCAGCGCCGCGTGGCGCCCGACATTACCAAATCCTTGAATCACCGCCGACGCATGGGACGAACTGATGCCCAACCTGTCCAGCACCCGGTAGACAAGGAAACCAACCCCACGCCCTGTGGCTTCGGTCCGGCCTTCAGTCCCCTGCAACCCCACGGGCTTTCCGGTCACGATACCCGGCACCAAATAGCCGGCATGGGTCGAATACGTATCCAGGATCCACGCCATGGTTTGTTCGTTTGTCCCCATATCAGGGGCCATCACATCGGTCTCGACTCCGATGAATGGGATCATCTCCATGGTGAACCGGCGCGTCAGCCGCTCCTGCTCGCCGTAACTCATCGTCGTAGGGTCGCAGGTGATGCCCCCTTTGCCGCCTCCGTAGGGCAGCCCGGCCAGTGCGCACTTCCAGTTCATCCACATCGCCAACGCCGCGACTTCGCCAATCGAAACCTTCGGGTGGTAGCGCAGCCCACCTTTCGTCGGCCCGCGGGACAAATGATGCTGCACTCTGTGACCGAAAAATGTTTCCACCCGGCCGTCGTCGAGTTGCACCGGGCAGGTCACGGTCACGATACGCTTCGGCCATTTGCAACGATCGCGGATCGATTGGTCCAACTCCAACGCATCGGCCACACGGTCAAACTGAGCGGCGGCCATCGCGAAAACCGGATCCTGAAGCAGTTCGCTGTTCACGGTCGGAAATCTAACCATATCGACACATTCCGCTCCAGCACCAAATCCACAAATCGCGCGGCAGAGGCCCTCCCAAAACGGGCCCGTTTCTTCAAACCATCACCACCCCGCAGCGGTCACAACAACGCGCCCCACACCTTGCCATCGCGCATCGCCTGCCGGAACTCCGCGGCCAACTTCCGGTGCTGCTCCACCTTCTCCGCGCCCATCCGGTCGAGATGGCTCACCATCATCCGCATCCGGTACTGGCTCTCGAAGAACACACGATGATCCGCCACAAAGCTCCAGTACAGAGCATCCCACACCGCGCACCATTCGCCCTTTTTGAAGTCCGACATCTTGAGCACGTAGTTCGAGCCCGAGATATACGGCTTGGTCACCATCGACCCGCCATCACTGAACTGACTCATCCCGTACACATTCGGCACCATCACCCAGTCATAGGCATCCACGAACATGTCCATAAACCAGCGGTAGACCTCGTGCGGATGGATCCGCAGCAACAACATGAAGTTCCCCAAAATCATCAACCGCTCGATGTGGTGGGCGTAACCTTCGCGCTCGACCTTCTCCAACACATAATCCACCGGATCGATCCCCGTCTTCCAATTCAGAATCGACTGTGGCATCGGCTCCTCGAACTGCCAAAAGTTCGCACTGCGCATCCCGCGCCCATGTCGCAGATACACAATCGCCACAAACTCACGCCACCCGATGATCTGGCGCACAAACCCTTCCAGATCGTTGATCGGCACCTCCTTCTTCTCCGCAAACTCCAACGTCCGCTCAACCACCAGCCCCGGCGTGAGCAGTCCTATGTTGAGCATCGGAGTGAGCACGCTGTGAAAGAGAAAATCCCCGCGTGTGCTCAGCGCGTCCTCGTACGTCCCAAACCCGGCAAAGCGTTGGTCGAGAAACCGCTCGAGCCACTCCGCCGCCGCATCATGCGTGATGGGATACCTGAACCCATCAGCACCTCCCACCACGTCCCCTTGTTCCTCCACCCACGCCAGCGCCTCGTCGAGGAATGACTGCTCGGATCTGCCATACTTCGCCCGGGGAGCATCCGGCACAGCCACCTTCTTCGGAAGCTTTTTCCGATTATCAGCGTCAAAGCTCCACTGCCCACCTGCTGGCTGACCGTCCCCATCCACCAGCACCTTCATCCGCTTGCGCTGTGCCTCGTAGAACGTCTTCATGAACGGCTTCTTGCCATCGCCGAAGAACGCATCACTCCACTCACGAGGTGTCACGAAGCCCGGCGTATCCAGCCACTCGAGATCCACCCCACGCTCATCCGCCCAACTCGTGAGCTTGCGTTCCAACTCATCATCCACCACGCGGCACAGCCGTACGCGGTTGACCTTCTGATCCACCTCATCCAAGCCCGCCACGCATTCCACCTCCATCCCGCGCTTCTCAACCCGTTGTGCGTACGCCAAACCCGCCGCCTTTAACAACAACACCCGCTTGGCATGCGGCGTCATCCGCCACTCGCCCTCCCCCCAATACAGCAGCGGCTCATCCACCAACACGCACCGATCCACGCCCTCGAGCGCCGGATGGTCGTCGAACAATTGATGCGGAAATACCAGGCCAACACGCATCCCAACAGCTCAACACAGCGGCCAGCGGTCGGCAACAGGGAACCACCCTCATTCCGCGCGCACCAGCATCTTCACCTGACCCCGCGAATCCGTCCCACCCATGCCGCGAACCTTCACCCGCAGCGCACACTGCCCACCTTCGATCGCCGGAGCCATGAACGAGTACACCACTTGCTGAGGGTTCCCCCCTGCCGATCCCCGGTGCAGATCTGATGCGACAATTTTTCCGTCCACCAGCAGGTCGGCGCGTTCGATTTCGAGCGCGTGTTTTCCGTCCATGTACACCAATGCGAAATGCAGCTCCTCTTCAGTGTCGCCGGCATACTCCACGTTCCACTCGATCTCCCCCCAGTCGCTGCGCACGTTGTCAGTGGACCACGCCCCAATCACCGGAGCATCCGCAAAATCGCCTACCTCCGGAGGATCGATTTGATCCGCCCCCACCCGGATCCCCTGGCGCTGCCACTTCGCAACCAACGGCTTCAGCCGCTTCACAAACCCAGCATAATCTCTCCGCTCCTTGGCCGACCACGCAACCTCGGCATGCGCCGCGATCCGCGGGAAAATATAGTATTCCAGCTCCCTCACCGAGGGCACCCACTCTCCCCACATCTGGCACCCCATCCCGAGCACCCGCTTTTCCTCGTCTTTGGAAAGCCCGGAAGGCACAGGCTCAAAACCATACATTTTCTTCAGCGGCGTCCGAGCATACGCCTGGTTGAGATACGTGAATTGACTCCACGAGTTCACGATCCGGTAACCATCAGCTAGCACCGCCTTGGCCAAGCCTGGGTTGCCCGCCCAAAAGTGGATGATCGTCTTCAAGTCCACCTTGCCTGCAGTAGCGTCATCTCCGCCGCGCGCGCCTCCGTGCAGGTTCTTGCCGTAAATCTCATTCCATCCCATCGCAACCTTGCCCCGCGCCTCGACCATCTTCGCCACGCGCTTGGTAAAGTAGAGCTGCACGTCTGCCATCGACTTCAACTTTTCCCTCTGCATCAGATCGCGGATCGAGTCGCTCTTCTTCCAATGCGTGAAGTGCACTTCATCGCCGCCGATGTGAATGATCACCCCGGGAAAGAGCGCCGCCACCTCGTCGAGGATATCGCCTAACATTTCATACACCCGCGCCGAGGACGGATCGTAAATATCCACGGCCTCGTCAAAGTTATCCATCACGGGGACCTCGTTCTTTAGTGTCCCCAACTCCGGATACGCGGCAATCGCCGCCGCAGCGTGACCCGGCATTCCGATCTCCGGCACGACCTTGATGTGACGTTCAGCGGCATACGCCACGATGCGCTTGATCTGCTCCTGCGTGTAATAGCCCGCATGCGGTTCACCCGCCCGGCGCTCGCTTCCCCAACCACCCACTTGTGTGTCCGCCCGGCGCCCACCGACCTCGGCGAGGCGCGGGTACTTCTTGATCTCAATCCTCCACCCCTGGTCGTCGGTCAGGTGCCAATGAAACACATTGAGCTTCAGCGCCGCCATCTGATCGAGCAGCTTTTTCACCTCGGCTTCCCCTTTGAAATGGCGAGCCTCATCCAACATAAACGCCCGCCAGCCAAACCGAGGCATATCCTTGATCACGCCACAAGGCAGCACCCACTCATCCACATCAGCCGCTGGTGCCTCGTCCACAATTGCAGCTGGCAACAACTGCAGCATCGTCTGAATTCCATAAAACACACCAGCCGCCGTTCCTCCCCGAATGACCACTCCCTCAGACTCAATCTCCAGAACATACCCCTCAGGGTGATTCGCAACCACCCGCCGGTCCTCAACTAACCGGATGGCCGGTACAGAGCCCCCAGCCTCACTCGAAATCACCACCGGAACCCGCAGCCCCGTGGCAGGCTGCAACTTCCGCTGCAGATAACGCGCCTCGCCGCCTAACTCCCCGGGCGCCACAATCACCGTCTTCGCCGACACCAAGAACTGCCCGTCCTCCCGCTGCGCATAGGCGGGCAACGGCACCACTTCAGGCTCCCACCCCGCTCCAAAGCAAAGGTTGGCAATCAGCGAAAACAACAAGATGGGGCGCAGCAGGGATCGAAGCATAGGCACAGGGAAAACGGCCCCGTAATACTTCTTCCCCACGCATCCCCTATCAGCGGAATCCTTAAAAACCGCGGGTCAACCCGCTCCTCACGCCCGCTCTTTCGCAAACTGCCATGCCGCTTCCATCGTCTCAAGCGACGCTTCTTCAAGCGTCTCTTCCTGTTCGCTCAGAACGCCTTCCATCAGATCGAAACGGCGTGCGAACTTTTCATTCGCAGCCGCCATCAGCACCTCCGGATCCAGTCCCTCTTTGCGCGCCAGATTCACCACCGAAAACAACAAATCTCCGATCTCAGATTCGAGCCCGGCTCGATCTGCCACAGATCCGTCGTCTCCGTAATGCTCGCGCACTTCATCGAGCTCCTCGTCGATCTTGTCGATCACCTCGGCAGCATCGCGCCAATCAAACCCAACTTTGGCCGCTTTCTTCTGCAGTTTTGCGGCTCGCATCAAAGCCGGCAACCCATCGCCCACTCCGTGCAGATACGGCTTCTTCTGGTGCCCCTTTTCCTCACGCTTGATCGCATCCCACTGGTTGAGTACGGCCTCGCTGTCATTGGCCTCGGCCCGAGCGAACACATGTGGATGGCGCCGCACCAGCTTGTCGGAAATTTCATGCGCCACCTGGTCGAAATCAAACGTCCCCGCCTCCTCCGCCAGCTCGGAATGAAACACCACCTGCAACAGCAAATCCCCCAACTCCTCACGCAAGTGGACAATATCGTCCCGCTGAATGGTGTCCACCACCTCGTACGCTTCCTCGAGTAGGTTCGACACCAGCGACGCATGCGTCTGCTCGGCATCCCACGGACAGCCACCCGGTGCGCGCAGGCGGTGCATGATCGCCCGCAAACGATCAATCCCACTCACCCCGGACTCGTCGGTCAGCAATTGGGCGTCGGCAAACTTGTGATCGCCGGAAACGTAATCAGGATGAGGCGTGGGAGCAGACATAGCTTGGGGAAATTCTAGAGATCTTTGCGCGCGCGCTCGAGCACGTCGCGTTCTTTGGTGCTGAGCGAACCAATGCCCGACTTCGCGATTTTGTCCAGCACCGCATCCACTTCGTCGCGGGTCGGCGGGCCGCTTGTCGACGGCTTGGCCGCAGTCGCCTTGCCTCCGCTCATCACTTTGAACTTGCTGCGTCGGCGCCCACCACGCTTGGGTTTGATCATGCTCACCCCACGGTTCGCCCAGTCGAGGGACCGCGGGTTGCGCGCCAGCAGCCATCCGATCAGCGCGCCGCCCAAATGCGCAGCCTCACCTCCTGGGTTTCGACCGCCCGCAAGCAAGGCCAACACGGACAGCACCAGGAAAAAGCCTCCCAGTTGTTTGATCGAAAACTCAAAGGGCAGAAAAAGCGGCCGCACCCGAACATTCGGCATCACCGTCATCAGCCCGGCCACCAGCCCATACAACGCACCCGATGCCCCAACCACCGGCGTCATCGGCGACACCTTCAACAAATCGGGAACCAACAACACCAGCAAAGTCAGCAACAACGCTCCGCCGATTCCACTCAGCAGATAGAACGCGAGAAACTTACGCTCCCCAAAATGCGCCTCCAGCACGCGCCCCAGGAAGTAGATCCCGATCATGTTGAACAACAGATGGAAGAAACCTCCGTGCAAAAATTGATAGGTAACCACACGCCAGACCTGCAAGCCGTACACTCCCTGCTCCACTGAAAACGCACCCCAGGAAGTCGGTGCCAGCGCCGCCGCACGCGCTGAACCAAACAACACGGAGTCGATCAAAAACACGACCACGTTGATCAAGATCAACGTCTTCACCATACTGCGCTGCCCGATACCCGGCCGACGCCCAATGCGTGTGTAATCCCTGTCGTAAAGTCCCATACTCGCGTGATTGTCGTCGGCCCACTGTGAAGCCACCTCCCGTCCCCGGCAATGCCGATTTGTGTCAAGATACCCCAGCCCCGCTCCGGCCAGCCCCACACACCGAGAAAACAAGCGCCCCGCACCGAAGCACGGGACGCAGGAAATCCCCCGTCACCGATTAGGACAACCGCCCGGTCAGCAACTCCTTCTGGTAGATCATCTCTTTCGGCATCGGATCGTAGAGCTTCATGTACAACTCCCCTTGAGAGATGATCTCTTCCTTCCATTCATCGTAGGAAAAGTTCATCGCCTTCTCGAAGTCGTAGTGGCTGAAGTTCTCCAGCCCGTCGAAGTTGAAGTCCGAGTACTTGGGGCGCCACCCGATCGGCGTCTCATGACCAGCCACCTTGCCGCGGCAACGGTTCACGATCCATTCCAGCACCCGCATATTCTGCCCGAAGCCAGGCCACAGATAGTTGCCCTCATCATCGCGGCGGAACCAGTTCACATGGAAGAAGCGCGGAAACTCGGTCAGGTGCCGCCGCATGTCGTACCAATGGTGCAGGTAGTCGCCCATGTTATAGCCGCAGAATGGCAACATCGCCATCGGATCGCGACGCACGCCCGCCTTGAGCCCAGCCGCAGCCGCCGTCACCTCCGACCCCATGGTCGCCCCGACATACACGCCGTGGCTCCAGTTGAACGCCTGGTAAACCAAAGGCATCGTGCTCGGACGCCGCCCACCGAAAATAAACGCACTAACCGGAACTCCCTCCGGATTCTGCCATTCAGGATCAATCGTTGGGCATTGCTTCGCAGGCGCGGTAAAGCGCGCGTTAGGATGCGCCGCCAACCTGCCGCAGCCAGGCTCCCAGTCCTCACCCTTCCAGTCGATCAAGTGCGCCGGCGGTTCTTTGGTCAGCCCCTCCCACCACACATCGCCGTCATCGGTAAGCCCCACGTTGGTGAAGATGGAGTTCTCCTTCATCGATTCCATCGCAATTGGGTTGGTCTCGTAAGACGTCCCCGGAGCGACACCAAAATACCCGGTCTCCGGGTTGATCGCATGCAACCGCCCATCCTTGTGCGGCCAAAGCCAGGCAATGTCATCGCCAATGATCGATGTCTTCCACCCCTCGTATTCCTTCGGCGGCACGATCATCGCCAGATTCGTCTTGCCGCAGGCACTCGGAAACGCACCGGCAATGTACGTCTTCTCACCATCCGGAGACTCCAATCCCAACACCAACATGTGCTCGGCCATCCAGTTGTTATCACGCCCAATGCACGACGCGATACGCAGCGCCAGGCACTTCTTGCCCAACAACGCATTCCCTCCATAACCAGACCCGTACGACCAAATTTCGCGCGTCTCGGGAAAGTGCACGATGTACTTCTCGTCGTTGCATGGCCACGGATCGTTGTCCTCCACACCCGCGGCAAGAGGTACACCCACCGAGTGAACACACGGCACAAAGTAGCCATAGCCCTGCCGCCCTTTCGGTGCATCGCCTCGCATCTCGCTCTCATAACGCTCGAGCACATGCCTCCCGGTGTGGCACATGATGCGCATGTTCACCACCACATAGGCAGAGTCCGTCAACTCGATGCCAATCTTGGCCAATGGCGAGTCCGGAGGACCCATACAGAATGGGATCACATACATGGTGCGCCCCGCCATCGATCCATCGAACTTCTCGTTCATGATCACCTTCATCTCCCGCGGGTGCATCCAGTTGTTCGTCGGCCCCGCATTCCCTTTGCGGCGCGAGCAGATAAACGTCCGGTCCTCCACACGCGCCACATCCGACGGCTTTGATCGAGCCAGATAACTATTCGGCCTTATCTCAGGGTTGAGGCGTGTGAACGTCCCTTTCTCCACTAACAGATCGCACAACTGCTGGTTCTCATCTTCAGATCCATCCACCCAGTGCACGGCCGACGGCTTGCACAAGGCGACCATTTCTTCGACCCACTGCAGGAGCTTTGGTTCTGCGGTTGGCGTTCCAGTAACAGGAGGATTACTCATAGTTTACAAAGAGGTAATAGGTTCAGGTGTATTGAGTACGAACGACCATTCGTTATGGCCGCGTGGAATTGGAATTCCTGCGCCAATTCGCCACCTTTTTTCTCGTGACCAGTCCGCGCCTACCCCGCTCTCCGAACTCGGCGATTGCATCCCCCCGCCGAATTTCCGATGCTCGGCAATCATGACCTGCTCGCCGCTGCGCTCATTTCTTCTCTACTCGGCCATTCCATGGACGTGTGCGCTCACCCTGCTCGTCTTAACCACCGGCTGCGACCAACCAACGGCACCGCCTCAATACTCGCCACCTCCGCCGCCAACTGTGCCCCCCCAACCCAAGGCCTCGCTAGGGACAATTGAAGGAACCTTGGCCGGCGAGCCCATCTCCATTCCGCTCAACACCCACGAAACCCTCCTCAGTGTCACCTCGTGGGAAGGCCTCAAACACGCCGAGGAACCCGAATCCGACGACGCTCTCAGCATCGAAGCCTTTCTCTTCGGTGCCGACGCCTGGAAGGGCCCCGCCCGCCGGCTCTCCATCGACCACCAAAGCGCCGATGCCTCCCTCCAGCTTCACATCGAGTTTGTCGGCGTGTTAGCCATCGACCAATCGCTGCGCGCCCTGCCTGGCGCCACACTCACCCATCAAGGCATCACCTGGTATCCCGAGGCCAATGGCACATGGACCGCTGAAAACGGATCCGTGCTACCAAACTATCAAATCGAGCTCACTGTAAAGCGCTACACCCAAGGCACCGGCGCCCTCACCGGCACCCTCAACGGCAGCTTCCTCGACCCAACCACCCCAAGCGTGCCCCCAAAACCACTCATCGCCAACTTCACCATCCACCCCGCCGCCAAACCCACACCGGAACCCACACCGGAACCCACACCGGAACCCACACCGGAACCCACACCGGAACCCACACCGGAACCCACACCGGAACCCACACCGGAACCTGCAGAGCAACCAGGCGACGCCCCCGTGAAAGTCGTGGTTCCCAGGGTCGTGACCATAGAAGAAATTCTGGCCGCCGAGGAAACCGAGGACGACTCCGCTCCCGAAGACGCTCCCGAAGACGCTCCCGAAGACGCTCCCGAAGACGCTCCCGAAGACGCTCCCGAAGACGCTCCCGAAGACGCTCCCGAAGACGCTCCCGAAGACGCTCCCGAAGACGCTCCCGAAGACGCTCCCGAAGACGCCCCCGAAGACGCCCCCGAAGACAACTCCGACAACTCCGACAACTCCGACAACTCAGACTCGGCTATCGATCCCCCAGCTCAATCCGCCTCAGACATTCCCTGAAAGGGAAGCGCAAATCAGCCCAGGGTGAAGGGAGCCTCAGGCGACCACACCCTGGGACAAATCGCCCAGCCGCATGCTGGCCGAGCCTATGACTCCGCCAAAGCGCAACGCACACCCGATGGCCGCTCGCCTATCGCCGATGCACCAATAACTGGTACCGGGCTCGCCCAACACGATCACCCACAATCTCGAATCCGACTGCGATTGGGATACCGATAACTATATTAATCGGAAACGGACCGCTCGCCTCCCCTAGACTGGGTCGCTGCGCTCCGATTAGGATTTGGATGACGATAAGGATAAAGACCGTAACAACGGCATCTCTCCGTATCTCCAAGACGGGTCGATTTTCCCCTTCCCTGAAAGGGAAACGCAAACCAGCCCAGGGTGACGGGAGCCTCAGGCGACCACACCCTGGGTAAGATCACCCAACCCCAACCAGGCCTAGCCTACGACTCCACCGAAGCGCAACGCACAACCGATGGCCGCTCGTCCCGCGCCGGAACACGCATTCCCGCGTCCCACGCAGCGCTTCTATACTATTTCTTGCAGCTATAGTTAGATCCGCGCACAATCCACCCCATGCCCCCCGCGATCCGCCTCCTTCTCACCGCCACACTCGGAGCGCTAGTCGTCCTAGCATCGACCAGCTGCCAATCGAGCAAGCTCACCTATCTCGAGCCCCCCACCCAATTCGAATCTCCCGAGGAACTTTTCTACAGCCTCAACCTGGAGCAGGACTTCATCCGCCGCGGCACCGCCGGACGCTGGAAATTCCGCCCGATGCAGCCGCGCTATATCACGCTGCACTCCACCCAGAACTACGCCCACGGAGCCGACGCCCATCGCCACGCCCTCGCTCTCAAACGAGGTGCCCTCAAAGGACACAACAGCCTCGGTTACATGACCTGGCACTTCACCGTCGACGACTACCACACCGTCCAACACCTTCCAACCAGCGAGCGCGGCGAGCACGCCGACTTCGAAGGCCCGGGCAACCGCTACTCCATCGGCATCGAGATGTGCGAACACGCCGGCCATGATCGCGCCAAAACCGTCGACCGCTCAGCCCGCCTTGCTGCTGCGCTGATGCACGCCTACGACATCCCATTGCGCAACGTCGTGCCGCACCACCACTGGCCGCGGGCATACTACAAGCAGCCCCACAAGAACTGCCCACATTTCTTGTTAGACAACGGCAAACCCGGTGCCACCTGGCGCGACTACCGCAAACGCGTCAAAGCCTACTACACGCAGATCAAAGACAAGAAGCTCGCCGCTCCCGTCTTTCCACTCAGCCCCGGCCGCGTCACCCGCATCGACCGCGACAACCACGGGCCAAGGGGGTAACTCAAGTAGCGGGTAGCAAGCAGGTAGTAGCAAGAGCCCTCCCTACCCGCTACTTCCTACTTTGCTACTTCTTCGGCAGCTCCAGCACGAGCTGGACGTTGCGGCCTTTTTTCGGCAGCGCCTCCTGGTTTGCCGCGTGCATTTCGTCCTGATCGCGGCCGCGGCGGATACCGTTGATCAACGCAGCGCTGTCACCGATCACCGCAACGATCGACCCTTCTTTCTCTGCGGCAAACCCACCGCCGTAGAAGTTCGATCCGGTGTAAAACCAGGCACCATCCGCCAGCGGTTTACCCGCCGACTGCGGCCCAAGCGAGGTGTCCGCTTTCACCACGCAATCCGACAGCGGCATTTCCCTGTCGGGCCCGTTGGTGGCCCAGGTAACTTTGGCGCGAACTCCGAACTCACTCGGGATCGCAGTCTCGTCCACCGGCCACTTGGTGCCTTCAAATCCCTTCATCCCGAGCAAAATGCACGCCAAATGCACATCGCGCGGACGTGCCTTCGTCGTAAAGACCGATTCGTGCACCTTGCCGCTCTCAGCAACCAGCAGGTACTCCACAATCCCCCGGTCCATGTTCACCGTCATCGGCACCGTCACTGTGCGCGCCTTCTTGTCGAAGGTCACCTTGCCAAGACGATACACATGCTTGCTCACCTTTTTGATTTCCAGCCCACTCTTGATCTCCTCGGCCATCTGCTCGCGGGTGATCGTCGGTCCGCCACCCGGGCCCTCGTGACCACCGCGGGGAGTGAACTTCCCTGAAGAATCCACCCTGCCCTTGTCGGAGGAAGGCTGGGCTTGCGATTGGGCGTGAATAGAGAAGGTACCCACTACGGCACACACACCAACAACCGTTGCTACGACGGGGGAAAGGAATCGTTTCATGGCAGTTTTCGTTTTGTTGTGATGGCTCACTAATCAGAGTCAGGGAGCCGGCGGATGGGTATAGCACAGCCCATCCCCACCAACCATAAAAAATGCGCGCACCCGGAATCCCACCGGATGCGCGCATCAAAACAACTGCGTATCAAATTAGTACACGTCGCGCTGGTAACGCTTCGACTTCTTCAAGTCCTCCACGTAGTACTCAGCCGCGTCGCGCTTGAGTCGGGCTTCCTTCATCGCAATCGCGATCAGTGCCTCGTTCACATCGTTGGCCATGCGCGATGCATCACCACAGACGTAGAAGTGGGCGCCCTCTTCGAGCCACTTGAAGATCTCCTTCGAGTTCTCAAGCAAGCGGTGCTGGACGTAGATCTTCTCCTTCTGGTCACGCGAGAATGCCACATCGAGCTTGTCGAGCGTGCCGTCCTTGAGGTGCTGCTGCCACTCAAGCTGGTAGAGGAAGTCGTAGGTGTAGTGCTGGTCGCCGAAGAAGAGCCAGTTCTTACCCTTCTCGCCGAGAGCCGCACGCTCTTCGATGAACGAGCGGAATGGAGCCACACCGGTACCAGGTCCGACCATGATGATCGGCGTGTCACCGCGCTTAGGCAGTTTGAAGTTCTTGTTGGCGTGGGTGTAGACGCCGACGGTGCTGTCGCCTGGGGTGAGGCCGTCCGCGATGTAGGTGGATGCCACCCCTTTGCGGTCGCGACCGTGGGCGTTGTAACGCACCGAGGCAATCGTCAGGTGCACCTCGTTCGGGTGAGCGTGAATGCTCGACGAGATCGAGTACAAACGCGGTGGCATCTTGCGCAGAATGCCGGTGAAGTCAGCGGCCGAGAGGTCCTTCACAGGGAAGTCGGTCAGCACGTCGACAATCTGACGGCCCCAAAGGTAATCCTTGAGCTCTGCTTTGTTCGAAGGATCAAGCAGCGCGCTCAGTTTGTCCGACTGCGCCAGCTCGTTGTACTTCTTCAGAATCGTTGGAGAAATCCCGGTGATGTCGAGGTTCTCGGTCATTGCGTCGATCAACGGACGCTCGCCTGCCCCCTTGACGGAAACCTTCGCCGATGGATCAAACCCACCCGCCTCAAGCACGGACTCCACCACGTCTGGTGCGTTCTGTGGGATCAGTGCAAGTGCGTCACCCGCGTCGTAAGACATGCCCGATCCTTCAAGACCAAGCTCAAGGTGCCACGTCTCTTTGGACGAGCCTTCGCCGTTCAACAACACGCGGTTGAGCACCGGCGCCGGGAATGGGTTCTTCTTGCCGTAGGCTGCTGCAGGAGCCACTGCGCCTGCAGCTGGAACCGCCGCCACAGCTGGAGCTGCTGCAGGAGCAATCGCTTCAAGTGCTCCAAGCACCGCGCCGATCCACTCTTCGTGCGTCTCGTCAAAATCCACATCGCAGTCCACACGGTCGGCAATGCGCTTCGCGCCAAGTTCTTCCAATCGCTTGTCGAACTGCTTACCGCACTCACAGAACTGCTCGTAGCTGGTGTCGCCCAATGCGCACACCGAGAAGTTCAAGCCATCAAGCTTCGGTGCGTCCGCACCCATCAGCTTCTCGTGGAATGGCACCACGGCGTCTGGTGGTTCACCGTCGCCCCAGGTCGAAACCACCAACAGCGCGTTCTGCGCCTCTTTGAGTTCGTCGAGGGTCGTGTCGCCAAGGCTCTTCACCTTGACCTTGAAGCCCTTCTTCTTGAGCAATGCCGCATCGTCCTCGGCCAACGCCTCGGAGTTACCCGACTCAGTACCGAAGAAAATGGTCACAGGAAGCGCGGCTGCAGGAGCTGCTGCGGGCGCGGCCACCGCACCGGCAGCTGGCACCGCGCCAGCCGAAGCGCCTGCCAGGAACCCGCTCAACCACTGGATCTGACCTGCATCGGCCGATGCCAATGCCAGGTTCAGCGCCTGCCGTTGCTCAGGAGAGAATGGAGAAAAATCAGGAAGCTGCATAAACTGATAAGGTTTGTAAGGAAAAGACCGATACGCGGGATTTACGATTCTGCAACCGACGATTGCTCAACGCCCAACCACGTCACGGGGGCGCACTCTTCCACAAATTCCTCGCAACCTCAAGCGACGGCTTTGTGATAGCCACCCCACGCCCATCCCATAAAGCGCCGCCCACTCCCCACCAAACTCCTTATCTTTATCCTCTTCCTGATCCAAACCCTCACCGCCTCGATCAGGATACCGATTGAAGATGCCCCACTCACCGCGCCAGGGCTGGATCGCTGCGCTCCGATTAGGATTTGGATAACGATAAGGATAAAGAACGCGGCAACGAGATCTCTCCATATCTCCGAGACGGGCCAATTCTCTCCTTCCCTTGGTTGGTCAATTTGAGCTATTCCTAGCTCCATCGGTTTCATACGAAACCGGAGGTTGATCAAGGTGGGGGTGGCCACCCCCACCTCGATCGCTGAAACAGTCACTCCGTTCCTCCTCGAGTCCTTGAACTCGTCTTTCAGCAAGGAGGCCTGTTTCCCTCAAATCCATCTGCAGTTCGTAGAGTTGCAAGAGCCCGAGAGCTCGTAGATCCAAGGTTGAAATACAGATGAACACTCAGAACAAACACTATATCGGCGTCGATGTCAGCAAAGATAAACTCGACTTTTATCACCCCAAAACAAAGCGCTCCTGGACCGTTCCCAACACTCCATCAAAGGTAAAATCGGAGCTCCTCAAGCTATCCAAACAACAGGACGAAATCCACATCATCTGTGAGCCTACCGGTGGCTATGAAAAGTGCCTCCTCGCTCAAGCATTGGAGCTAAACATTCCCATCAGCCTGGTTAATCCAAAGCGAGCACGAGCATTTGCCGAGGCCATGGGAATCTCAGCGAAAACTGACGCGATGGATGCCACGGTCTTGTCTCGCTTCGGAGAGTCGATCACCCCGGCATCCCGCGTAAAACCTACAGCTCTGCAGGAGAAGATGTCAGCGATCGCCAGGATTAAGGATCGTTTCACCCGCCAAGCTGCAGCTCAGAAAACGGCCCTTCAAAAGGTCACCGACAGCTTTGTGAAGAAGGAGCTCAAGACCCAAATCCAAAGCCTTGAGCGAGCGATTGCTCGTTGCCAAAAGCAACTCGACACACTCATTGCGAAAGACGCCGTGCTGCGTGAGAAGAAGCGCAAAATCGAGTCGATCAAAGGACTTGGTCTGGCTGCATCCACGGTCTTCTTGTCTGAAATGCCAGAACTGGGCGCAATCACCGACAACCAGGCTTCGGCTTTAGTTGGAGTTGCGCCATTCAACAAAGACACCGGCACTCATAGCGGCAAGAGGCACGTCCGCGGAGGAAGGCATTTACTCCGGCGCAGCCTCTACATGCCTGCTCTATGCGCCACGAACCACAACCCGATTTTGAAGGAATTTTATGGCCGTCTGATCGCCAAAGGAAAACCTCATCATGTCGCCATCACCGCCGTGATCCGAAAGCTTGTCAGACTCGTAAACCGCCTTCTTTCCGACCCCAATTTCGAGCCGATAAAACAAAATTAGAAACAGAGTTGCTGAAAGGGAAACGCAAACCAGCCCAGGGTGACGGGAGCCTCAGGCGACCACACCCTGGGTAAAACCGCCCCAAAAACCAGGCCGAGCCTACGACTCCGCCGAAGGGCTGCCCGCTACCGATGGCCGCTCGTCTATCGCCGATGCACCAAACGCAGGCACCAAGTTCGCCAAACACAAGCGCCCACAACCATGAGTCCGCGCACGATGGCGATGGCGATGGCGATGGCGATGGCGATAGCGATAGCGATAGCGATAGCGATAGCGATAGCGATAGGGATAGGGATAGGGATAGGGAGCAACTCTGACGGCGAGGACACCCTCGCTCACCTCACTTTCCCGCTTGCGAGCCGCGGGCTTTGGTTCAATACTCCCCAACCCATCGGCGTAATCGCCGCGTTATTCCTTTCCAACCCATTCACCACCATGTCCCGAGCATCCATCTACGTCTGCGGCATCATCCTCGTCCTCGGCCTCATCGGCTTCTTCCTGGTCTACGGCGGCAAAGTGCTGCAGATGATCACCAACGGCTAATCCCACTTGAAAGATCCCGCCCATGATTCTTCTCTGGGATCTTCTTGGAACATTCGTTTTCTGCCTGTCCGGCGCATTGGCCGGCAAGCAGACTGAAATGGACATCTACGGGATGTTCGTTGCCGGCTTGGTCACCGGCACCGGCGGCGGCGCCCTGCGCAGCGTCCTAATTGGCGACGTCCCGCCGGCGATCTTCACGATCCCGCACTACTTCATCGTCGCGGCATTGGCCACGTTGCTTGCCTATTGCCTTGAGCCGTTCTTCCTCAAGATGACGCGAGCGGTCTCGTTTTTCGACGCCCTCGGCCTCGGGTTCTTCGTCTGCCTCGGTGTCCGCACCGGCCAAGTTCACGAGCTTCCGTGGTGGTCATGCACTGCCATGGGCGTCATTACCGCCACCTTCGGCGGCGTCATCCGTGACATCATCCGCAACGAAGTCCCGCTGGTCTTCCGCCGCGAAATCTACGCCACCGCCTGCATTATCGGCGGACTGATCCTCATCGGGCTCGACTTGATGGGCGTTCAAAACAGTCTGGCAATGGCAATTGCCACCTTCAGTGTTGCATTGATCCGTATCCTTGCGATTCGATACGCGATCAACCAGTCGCACGCCTAGCACCACTCTGTCCTCTCCCGTTCACCGCAAAAATTCCTGTGAACGACCAAAACAGAGTAAACAAGCCACTCACCGGCGTGCGCTATGGCTACCGCATTTTCTGTATTCACTGAACGCATTGTCATGAGCCACCCCTCATCCCCACCATCCCTCGCCGAGATCCAAGCCGCCAACACCTGGGTTCAGCCGCTCCGCGATGAACTAGGCACCGTCCTGATTGGCCAAAACGAACTCGTCGACCGCCTGCTCATCGGCCTGCTCTGCAATGGCCACCTGTTGCTCGAAGGCGTACCCGGACTGGCCAAAACCCACGCGGTGAACTCGCTGGCGTCCTGCCTCAATGCCACGTTCAAGCGCATTCAGTTCACCCCGGACCTGCTCCCTGCCGACGTCTTGGGAACCATGGTTTTCAACCCGAAGGAAAGCACGTTCCAACCGCGGCTCGGCCCGGTCTTCGGCAACCTGGTGCTCGCCGACGAAATCAACCGCGCCCCGGCGAAAGTCCAAAGCGCCCTGCTCGAAGCGATGCAGGAACGCCAGGTCACCCTCGGCGAAACCTCGTACCCGCTGCCCGATCCATTCCTCGTGCTCGCCACCCAGAACCCGATCGAACAGGAAGGCACCTACCAACTTCCGGAAGCCCAGCTCGACCGCTTCCTACTCAAACTCACCGTCGACTACCCAACCCGCGACGAAGAACTCGAAGTGCTCGACCTGATGGGTGGCGTGGAATCCCCGCCAAGCCCGAAACCCGTCACCGAGATCGCCTCGCTGGTGGAAAGCCGCCGCATCGCATCCCGCATCCACGTCGACCGCAGCATCAAGGAGTACATCGTCGACCTCGTCCGCGCGACCCGCGAACCACAAGCCCTCGATCCGTCGCTCGATGGACTCATCCGCACCGGCTCATCCCCACGCGCCACGTTGAACCTCACCCGCTGCGCCCGCGCTCTCGCCTTCCTCGCCGGACGCGAGTTCGTCACCCCTGACGACGTCCGAGCCATCGCCCCGGACGTGCTGCGCCACCGTATCCTGCTCACCTTCGAAGCAGAAGCCGAAGAGGTCACCACCGACGACGTCATTGCCAAGTTGTTGAACAAACTTCCGCTGCCTTGAACGACGAACTCACAGCGATCCTCAAAAAAGTGCGCCGCCTGGAGCTGCGTACCCGCTCACTCGTGAGCGAGAACCTGGCCGGAGAGTACCAGAGCTCGTTCCGTGGCCAGGGGATGGACTTCCACGAGTTCCGCGAGTACACCCCGGGCGACGACACCCGCGCCATCGATTGGAATGTCACCGCCCGGATGAACGCACCGTTCATCCGCACGTTCATCGAGGAACGTGAGCTCACCGTGATGCTTGCGGTCGACGTCAGTCCGTCACTGCGCTTTGCCAGCGGCCCGCAGAGCAAGCGCGATCTGGCCGCCGAACTCGCCGCCTTGCTTGGGTTCAGCGCCATTCAAAACAACGACAAAGTCGGGATGGTGCTCTTCTCACACGAAGCCGACCGCATGTTCCTCCCCGGCAAACAACGCAACCACATGCTGCGCCTGCTGCGCGAAATGCTCGCCGCAGAGCCGTCGGAAGGAGAAACCCGCATCACCCCGGCGCTCGACGCCATCAACCACGCGCTTCCACGCCGCTCGCTCGTCATCCTCATCAGCGACATGCTCAGCGATGACATCGAAGACACCATCAAGCGCACGGCCCGTCGCCACGACCTGCTCGTTTTGCAGATCAAAGACCGCGCGGAAGCTCTGATGGGCGCACGCATCCCGCTGTTGATCGAAGACCCGGAAACCGGTCGCAGTTCGGTGATCTCGCCGTTGAGCAAATCCGCCGCGGCAGACCTGCAGCGCCGCCTCAATGCTGCGGACGAACAGCTGGCCACCACGCTCAAGCGAGCCGGTGCCGGCCACATCGTGCTCCACACCAACGAAGACTATCTGCCCGCGCTGCACGGCTACCTGCGCCAGCGCGCGCGCACCCGCCCGTCCGCATCCTAGCCGATCTCCCATGCTCGAACTCGACGACATCATCCCACCTGAGATCCCACAACCCGAGCCCGTCGTGTGGCCATGGGTTGTCGGTGGCGTGGTGCTTGCCGCCTTGATCGCAGCCGCCGTCTGGAGGGTCACCATGCGCAAGAAGTCGCCCCAAGGCACACCGGCCGTGGTCAGCGCACGCGAATCATTCACCGCACTTCGCCACGCCCTCGCCACCCACAAAAACACGGCAGACTCAATGCCCGGCGTCGTCCACCGCTGGATCAACCAAACCCTCGAAAACCACGCGGAGCTCGATCCCGACACCATCGCCGCGTTGGTCAATGTGCGCGACCAACTCGCACCGCACCGCTTCCTTCCACCAGCACGCTGGCAAGCCGAGCTCGACACCGATACCATCACCAGCACGCTCGCCGATGCATTGGGCGCACCTGCTGAGGATCCAAAGAAAGGAGGCTCGGCATGATGTGGGAAAACTTCCAATTCGCCCACCCCTGGGTGCTGTGGCTCGCTTTGCTCCTCCCACTCCTGCTTCTCGGCGCGCGCCGCAAGCTCGGCGGCCAGGGGCTCCGCGTCACATTGCCCAAGCCGGTGACCGAGCACGCCACCGTGCGCCGCAGCCACATTGGGTTCTCCGGCTGGATCGGAGTCGCCCTGCTGTGCGGTATCGTCGCATTGGCACGTCCGCAACTCGTCGACTCCGAGGACATCCGCGAGTTCAGTGGCATTGAAGTCATGATCGCACTGGACGTCTCGCGCTCGATGACCGCCCGCGACCTCAAACTCGACAACCAGGCCGCCAAGCGCCTCGAAGTCGCGAAAAAGATCACCAAAGAGTTCATCGAACAACGCCCGAACGATCGCATCGGCATGGTGGCTTTCTCCGGCCAACCCTTTCCCGTCGGCCCATCCACGCTTGACCACCAGTGGCTGAACGACCACATCGATGACCTGCGCATCGGCCTGGTCGAGGACGGCACCGCAATCGGATCGGCCATCTCCAGCGCCGCATCGCGCATCGACAAGCGCCCGGCCAAAAGCAAGGTCATCGTGCTCGTCACCGACGGCGCCAACAACGTCGACAACATCGACCCGATCGACGCCGCCAAACAAGCCGCGCTGCTCGGCATCAAGGTCTACACCATCGCCGTCGGCACGGAGGGCGAAGTCCAGATCGAAGTGCCCGGACCATTCGGCCGCCCGCGCCTCGCCACCATGGTCAGTGAGTTCGATCCTGAAACCCTGCAGGAGATCGCCGAAGTGAGCGGTGGTGCGTTCTACCGCGCCGGCAGCACCAAGTCGTTTGAGGACGCTTTTGCCACCATCAACGAGTTGGAAAAGACGACGCAGACGAAGACCACCGTTTTCCGCACCAGCGAACTCTTCCACTGGCCGGCCGCTGCGGCCTTGCTCGCGTTGGTGATTGGCACGCTGATCCCACCATTGGACGAGCGCGCCGCCAACCTTCCCCGCCCGCGTCACCTCAAGACGAACTGATTACCCATGACATTTGCTGCTCCAGCCTGGTTTTTCGCCTTCGCCGCGATCCCGCTGATCATCGTGGCGCTGGCGGCCCAACGTGCCCGCAAGCGCCGCATGATCGAAGCGGTGGTTTCCGCACGCGTCGCGGATTCCGTGTTCCCGGCACGCAATGTGTCGGGGGCTGCCCGCACAAGCTTGAGGCTGCTGGCAATTGCTGCGTTGATTGTCGCGCTTGCCCGCCCACAATCCGGTAGCACCGAAGTGCGAGAGGTCGCCAAAACCCGAGACATCTTCATCGCCGTCGACGTCTCAAAAAGCATGCTCACCCGCGACGTCTCGCCAAGCCGCCTCCAGCAGGCGCGCATCATCGCCTCGGATCTGGTCGACCATTTCAAAGACGACCGCATCGGAATCATCTCGTTCGCAGGCACCGCGGCCACCGCAGCCCCACTCACACTCGACCACAGCGCGGTGCGCGAAACCATCGAGCAACTGGACGTCACCAACATCCCCGTCGGAGGCAGTGAACTCGGGTCGCCCATCCGCATCGCAGGCGAAAGCATGGTCAACAAGGACCTCAGCGGCGCGCTGCTCGTCGTCCTCACCGATGGCGAAGACACCGAGGTCAATGAACGCTCGGCCTCGGAGCTCGGCGACGCATCCAACCGCAATGTGAAACTGCTCACCGTCGGACTCGGCACGGACAATGGCGAACCCATCCCAGACCCTGACCGAGGCGGACGCCCGGTCGTCGACCGCCAAGGAAAAACCGTCATCTCACGCCTCGACCGCGACGGGCTGATGGAGCTCGCCCGCATCGCCGACGGCAACGCTATCTTCACCAGTTCGCCCGCTGCGGTCATCGCTTCCGCAGAGGAGGCTCTGAAAGGAATGCAATCCACGGAAATCGAGCAGGAAGTAAAGCAAGCCGCCATCGAACGCTTCACCTGGCCATTGGGCGCAGGGCTCGGCTTGGCGGCACTTTCACTGCTGCCCGGCCTACCGACACTCGTCCGCTCGCTGCGCCGCACCAGCACGCCGCTCGCGCTCGCCGTCGTCGGGGTAGCCACCATTTTCACCACCAACGCCCGCGCCGAATCTGCTGCGCAAAGCCACATCGCCAGCGGGGACAAGCATTGGCAGGCAGCCGACCACGAGGCCGCTCTCAATGCGTACCGCGATGCACTGAACGCGGAGGACGCCGGCAAACTCGACGCAGCGACCCGCCATCGCGTCACCGCCACCGCAGGCAGCGCCGCCTACCGGCTCGAACGCTATGACGAAGCCGCCGAATGGTTCGGCCAGTCGCTCGCCCACGGCACCACCACCCAACGCGCCAACGCCGAGTACAACCTCGCCAATGCACTCGCCATGGGAGCGGAAAAATCCATCGCCAGCGAGGAAGCCCAGCAGGACATCGACGCGCTCAAGCAAGCCGTCGCCACACTCCGCACCGCGCTGACCCACTACGACGACGCCTCACGCCACCGCTCGGATTTCCCACAAGCCCGCTCCAACCACGCCAAGGTCTCCCAGCGCATCGACGAGTTGGAAAAGCAGATCGAAGAACTCGAGAAGCAGCAGGAGCAAGAGAAACAAGACCCGCAGGACGGCGAAAACGACCAGGAAAACGAGACTCAAGATCAGGATCAATCGGATCAATCGGATCAATCGGATCAATCGGATCAATCGGATCAATCGGATCAATCGGATCAATCGGATCAATCGGATCAATCGGATCAATCGGATCAATCGGATCAATCGGATCAATCGGACCAGTCGGACCAGTCGGACCAGTCGGACCAGTCGGACCAGTCGGACCAGTCGGACCAGTCGGACCAGTCGGATCAGTCCGATCAGTCCGATCAGTCCGAGCAGTCGGATCAGTCCGAGCAGTCGGATCAGTCGGATCAGTCCGAGCAGTCCGAGCAGTCCGAGCAGGACGGGGACGGCGAGCCCACCTCGTCACGCGATCGCCAACGCGGCACTCCGGGCTCGGTCGCACAGCTCACCAAGGAACAACTGGAGCAAATGAGCGAAGAAGAACGCGAACAGGCAATCGAAGAAATCCGCGCGCTGCTCCGCGCCCGCGCCAACGAGGCCACCGGCGTCCCATTGCGCGTCCCGCCAACCCGCCTGCGCCAACCGGAAAAGAACTGGTAACCCAATCTTTCACTCACCGATGACGAACACCATCCCATCTATCACCCGCCTGCTGGCATGGGTCGCCGCCGTGATCTGGTGCGCCACCCTGACCGCCATTGCCAACCCGAACGACCCTGAGCCCAAGGCCGAACTTCTCTTCATGCCCGAAGGACTCACGGTCAACCAGCGCGGCTACCTCCGCATCCGCATCCCGGATGCCCGCCCCGTCACCTATCCGGAGATCCCGTCCATCCCCGGACTCAACATCCGCCGCATCCGAGAAGGACAGTCGTTCACCAATGGCCAGTCCTCATACGACTTCCTCTACCAGGTCACCGCGATGAACCCAGTCGCCACGGAACTTCCGCCGATCAAAACCCAAACCCGGGATGGCGACTACTGGACACCTCGCAAGCCTCTGAAGGTTCGCTCGAACGACCATCTGGAAAAGCTCGCCGCCAACGACGCCCAGGTCTTCCTCGATGTCTGGACCCCGACAACCCCGGTCTACCAGCGGCAGTCGTTCCCGATGGAAATTGCACTCTACACCACCACCGAGGGCGATTTTGAACTGCCAAACACGCCACCAACCTTCCGTCATGAAGGGTTCAGCGTCGGACGCATTGAGCGGGGTGTCAGCGGAATCTCTCTCATCAACGGCAAGCAGTTCAACTACACCGTCTTCAACACCACGGTGACCCCAGTGCACGCCGGCACACTCACACTCGAGGCCCCATCGATGGACCTCGCATTGGTCACGCACCGCGCCTCCGGATTTTTCGCCCAGCGCGACACCACACCGCTGACCGCAACCGGCGCCGACCACAGCTTTGAAGTGAAAGAACTACCGCCGGCACCGCCTGAGTTCTGTGGTGCGGTGGGCCGTTACACCATGAACGCAAACCTCATCCACACGCCGACAAACGCTGGCGACGCCGTGGAGCTGGAGCTACTCGTCCGCGGCGACGGCGATCCCGAGTTCGTCACCGAACCAAAAATCCAGGACCCCGAAGGAGCGTGGAAAACCTACAACATGGGCGCGTCCCGCACCGTCATGCGCGACGGGTCGGTCGTCTTCAACAAAGTGCTCCGCCCCACCAAGCCGACAACCACACTCCCCTCGTTTGAGTTCGGCTATTTCAACCCGGACGAGGAAGAATACGTCACTCTTTCCACCGATGAACTGGAGCTACCGTGGGACATCAACCAATTCCCGGATCTGAATGCCCCGGCTCCTGTTCCCGCCACCACGCCAGGGATTCCGCCGCAACCGAAGGTGCTCGCGTTCCCGTCGCTGGAATCGCCAAGCTGGGTAACTCCAGGGCAGCCGATCGGTCAGGGCGCATTGATCGCCACCAACGTCGTCGGCGCGGGTGCCGCGGCAGCGCTGATCGCCATGGCAATCCGCCGCCGTCCACGCCCCGACACCGGTGCCCACATGACCCGCAGCGAAGCCCTGCAGCACCTCCGCACCGCCGGTGGAAATGGCTCGCTCGCCGAGCGCCTGCACGCGCTCATCACCGTGCACGACGCCTTGGACAGCCCACCAACCGACACCGAGAACTGGGCTCTGCTGCGCAATGTCCACGACCGACTCACTTACAACACGCAGGACGGCACACCTCCTTCTCAGGAGGAACAACAACGCGCCGCAGCCGCTCTACCTGCCGCGATTGCCGAACTCAAACGTGAAACCCGCCACCTCTCCTAAGCCATGATCCGAATCGTCAAAACACTGGTCACGGCCTGGCTCGTCACAGCTGCGCTCGCCCTTACCGCTCAGGCGGAACCCTCCATCGATCCCGAGGGCGTCGTCGACGCCGCGAAGGAGCTCATCGCCGCAGAGCAATGGGCCACCGCCGCAGAGACGCTGCAGTCGCTTCACGACTCAGGCCACCGCTCCCCCGAAACCCTCGAAGCACAGGGCGTGGCTCTCGCCCGCGCCAACCGGACCGCCGAAGCCAAAGCCGCATTCCTCCAGTCACTCGCTCTCGATCCGTCACGCGCCGCCGATCTGATGGCCAAAATGAACGAAATCGAACCACTCGCCACCGATGAGTCCCGCGGCGACCAATTGACCGTCCTCGCCGCCGTCAGCCCAACCACGTCGCTGTGGGTCGCGCTCTCCGCGTCGTTCTGGTTCACCATTGTTGTTCTGCTGGTGCGCCGCACACTGTGGCGGCACGGCCTCGCCACACTGGCGTTGGTCATCGGCATCTGTTTCACTCTGGCCAGTGCCACCGCGTTGATCGGACGCTCGCTTTTGCCTCCCGCCTCGGACATCGCGGTCGTCGTCAAAGACGACACCCTGCGCAGTGTCCCTCTGGCAAAAAACACAAGCGGTCCGGTTGTCGGAGCTGGGTCCGCAGCCGTAATCAAAGAAAAGAGCGGCGAGTTCACCTTGGTGAAGCAGATGAACAAACCGCACAACGAAGGATGGGTGCGCAGCGAGTACGTGGTGGAAATCCTGCCAGACTCGTAGCAATCCGCATCCCGGTGGCCCGATGAACCCAGATCCCATCCGCCAATCCATCGCCGATGCCGGCTACGACCCGCCAGACGGCGATTGGCATCAAGTCGGCGGCGGCTGCATCTCCAGTGCCATGCACTGGCAGAACTACTTCGTCAAATACGGACCATCCAGCCAAGCCGCCATGATGGAGGCGGAGCGGGAATCCCTGCAGCATCTGTGGCGGGCACAATGCATCCGCGTCCCACGCCCGCTCGCCAGCGGCAGCACCCCCGACATGGCATGGCTCGTGATGGAATGGCTCCCACTCGGTGGAGCCCCGGATCCACGGCGTCTCGGCCGCGAGCTCACCCAACTCCATCAGACCACGTCCGCCTGGTCGCCCCGCTTCGGCTGGCACGGCGACAACTTCATCGGCACCACGCCACAATCCAACGCCCGCACCACAGACTGGTGCGCGTTCTTCATCGGCCAACGCCTGCGCCCGATGCTCGATGCCTGCCACGACCTCGGCATCCACCTCCACCACACCGAGGCTCTGGTCGATGCCTGCGCCACCGTGCTCGACCGCCACAGCCCGGAACCGTCACTGGTCCACGGAGACCTGTGGACGGGCAATGCCGGGTTCCTCGCCTCTGACTCCGCCCCCGTGCTGTTCGACCCCGCCTCCTATTTCGGCGACCGCGAAGTCGACCTCGCCATGAGCGAACTCTTCGGAGGTTTCGGCCCAGCGTTCTTCAAAGGCGTCGACGAGGAATGGCCATTGCCCCCCGGCTACCCGCAACGCCGCACCATTTACAACCTCTACCACATCCTCAACCACGCCATCCTCTTCGGCGGCGGCTACCCCACCCAAGCCCAAAGCATGATCGACGACATCCTCAGAGGCTGAGGAAAGCCGCATTGGTCAGATTTCAGGATGGGCCCCAGCTACGAGAGAAACTCCCGCGTCCCACGAATTCCCCACCACCCCTTCAGGGTGGGATTTATGACGACTTCCTCCATCCCCAAGGCTAAAGCTGTTGGGCTTCGATCCATGTTCCTCTCAGGAACCAAAGCATAGAAGCTCCGCAAATTTCAGGATTGGAACGAACTGCAAATTGCCAGATCATCCACGCTAACCATGAAGTACTTCTTCGCCATGATGGCGGCTGCATCATTTTCGGTGCTCTGCCTCCTGATCCTCCAACGGCCTTACGAGCCGGTCCAACGCGCCTCAGTCATGGATGTGCCACTCGCAGATCGATGGGATCAGATCAATGAAACTCATGAGATCCCACGCTCTCCTAAAACGCAACAGTTCGAGATATATCTCGCCTTCGCCGACTGGAGACTCCAGCGCCTGAGCGAAAACTACCGCAAGATCCATTGGGCATTTCTGTGGTTCGCCGGAATCAACACTATCACTTTCGCGCTACTCACCCGATCTGCTTTCCGTTCCCCCTCCGCCTCTTCCCGCACGCGGTCCTCCTTGGTTGGTCAATTTGAGCTATTCCTAGCTCCATCGGTTTCATACGAAACCGGAGGTTGATCAAGGTGGGGGTGGCCACCCCCACCTCGATCGCTGAAACAGTCACTCCGTTCCTCCTCGAGTCCTTGAACTCGTCTTTCAGCAAGGAGGCCTGTTTCCCTCAAATCCATCTGCAGTTCGTAGAGTTGCAAGAGCCCGAGAGCTCGTAGATCCAAGGTTGAAATACAGATGAACACTCAGAACAAACACTATATCGGCGTCGATGTCAGCAAAGATAAACTCGACTTTTATCACCCCAAAACAAAGCGCTCCTGGACCGTTCCCAACACTCCATCAAAGGTAAAATCGGAGCTCCTCAAGCTATCCAAACAACAGGACGAAATCCACATCATCTGTGAGCCTACCGGTGGCTATGAAAAGTGCCTCCTCGCTCAAGCATTGGAGCTAAACATTCCCATCAGCCTGGTTAATCCAAAGCGAGCACGAGCATTTGCCGAGGCCATGGGAATCTCAGCGAAAACTGACGCGATGGATGCCACGGTCTTGTCTCGCTTCGGAGAGTCGATCACCCCGGCATCCCGCGTAAAACCTACAGCTCTGCAGGAGAAGATGTCAGCGATCGCCAGGATTAAGGATCGTTTCACCCGCCAAGCTGCAGCTCAGAAAACGGCCCTTCAAAAGGTCACCGACAGCTTTGTGAAGAAGGAGCTCAAGACCCAAATCCAAAGCCTTGAGCGAGCGATTGCTCGTTGCCAAAAGCAACTCGACACACTCATTGCGAAAGACGCCGTGCTGCGTGAGAAGAAGCGCAAAATCGAGTCGATCAAAGGACTTGGTCTGGCTGCATCCACGGTCTTCTTGTCTGAAATGCCAGAACTGGGCGCAATCACCGACAACCAGGCTTCGGCTTTAGTTGGAGTTGCGCCATTCAACAAAGACACCGGCACTCATAGCGGCAAGAGGCACGTCCGCGGAGGAAGGCATTTACTCCGGCGCAGCCTCTACATGCCTGCTCTATGCGCCACGAACCACAACCCGATTTTGAAGGAATTTTATGGCCGTCTGATCGCCAAAGGAAAACCTCATCATGTCGCCATCACCGCCGTGATCCGAAAGCTTGTCAGACTCGTAAACCGCCTTCTTTCCGACCCCAATTTCGAGCCGATAAAACAAAATTAGAAACAGAGTTGCTGAAAGGAGGCTGGATCAAAGCTCAGGGCTTCAGCCCAGTGAGTCCTCACCCGAAAAAACGCACCCTGAAAGGGTGCCGGCAACCACCGTCCCACGCGCTAGCGAACTGAAAACTGAACACAAGCACACTAGCAAACTTCTGCCCTATTTCACCGTCAGCACGCTATTGCCGAGTTCACCGGTGCGGTCGAAGCCATAGGTCGGATCTGTCTTCGATCCCTCAAGAAACTCCATGATCCCACGGGCAATCGCTTTCGCGACGGTTTCGCGGAACGCCGCCTTGGCGAACTTGCGCGCATCGTTTGGGTTGGAAAGGTACCCACACTCCACCAGCACCGATGGCGGTGGTGTGTTCTTCACCACGAACAAATTCTTCTGTCGCACCCCGCGGTCGTTGAGCTTTGTCTCGGTGGTCACCGCATCGAGAATCAGATGCGCCAAGGTCGTGCTGCGCCTGTCGTAGAACGTATTCCGTTCCCCATCCCCGTCATTCAACCACTGCAGCTCACCGCCCTTGGCCCCACTATCGTGACCAGCCGCTCGAGGAACCGGCACGGGGTCGCCGTCATGGACATACACTTCCATCCCCGCCACCGACGGCTTGCGGAAACGGTTGAGGTGAATCGAGACAAAAGGCACGCCGGGGTGCTTTCGCGCAATCGCCACCCGGTCTGGCAACTCCACTTGAACGTCCTCCTCTCGCGTCATCACCGCACGGATCTTGTGCCGCGCCAACTCACGCCGCACACGCTGCGAGATATCCAAAACCAACTCCTTCTCCAACAGGGAAAACACCACCGTCCCGCCGTCGTCCCCACCGTGCCCGGGGTCGAGCACGACTTCGACCGGCTGACGCGACAGCCCACCTGCAGACGCTTTCTCTCCAACTTCCGCCTGACCCGCATTCTGGTCACCGGTTCCCATTCCATCA
Organism: Sulfuriroseicoccus oceanibius; assembly: GCF_010681825.2. Lineage (NCBI taxonomy): Bacteria > Pseudomonadati > Verrucomicrobiota > Verrucomicrobiia > Verrucomicrobiales > Verrucomicrobiaceae > Sulfuriroseicoccus > Sulfuriroseicoccus oceanibius. The sequence continues at coordinate 222,195 of NZ_CP066776.1, forward strand.
CGGAGCGCATAATGCATCGCCCCCATCGCCACCGCCAGGGCGACGACAATTGCGATCCAGATCCCTTTAGGTAATGCACTGTCCATCCAACTCCTCTAATCTCTTGTCCGGCACTGACATACATGCCCACATGAGAATGATCAACCATTCTTAACGACCGTTTCAAATCCACTTGTGATCGGGCACCGCATCACGCATGATGAAGCCCACCCGCATAGGAACGGGGCACCCGCCCGTCCTCCGCCGCGCCGCCCCAGGACATCATGAAATCAGCCAGCGACTTTCATTCATCCCAGCCCGCCCCTGCAGGATCCTTTTCCCGCCGTGCTCTGACCGCTCTCATTCTGACTGCCGTCCCCATCACGGTTCAAAGCGCCACCGCCCAATCTGGCGCGCACAATGCCGACGTCGAACGCACCCAGCGCCTTCAGGATGCCGTGGACGACCAGGCCCGCGAAGTACAGCGCGTGCGTCAGGAACTTGAGCAACTGCGCCAACTCCTCGAAGACACCGCATCCGACCAACCCGTTGAGTTGCCGGATGAAGTGCCGCCAGCGCCGTCCTCCGAGCCAGCAGAACAACCAGAACCAACCCCGGCTGACGAACCAGCCCCCCAACCGGAGCCTCTTCCTGAACCGATCGCGCCAGAGCCGGCCGCTGAGCCTGCTCCCGAGCCTGCCGTTAATCCCACACCTGTGTCCCCGGCACCACAACCGGATCCCGAGCCAGAAGAGCGCATCGTTCCCGCTGCCTCGCACACCATTCAACGCGGCGAGACCTTATCCTCAATCGCACGCCAGTACGGCACAACTTGGCAGGAACTCGCCAAGATCAACGGGATCGACGACCCGGGCCGCCTCCAGTTGGGCCAGGTCCTGACTCTCCCCGGCAGCGTCGCTGTGGCTGAAGATCCAGCTCCGACGCCACAAGCCGAGCCGGAAACCGCCGCCGCAGTGGCTGAACTCGCTCCTCCTGCGAGCAACCGACCCAAGGAACCTGCGACCATCACGGTCAAAAGCGGTGACACACTCTCCGCCATCGCCCGCAAACACGGCACCACCGTGGAAGCCATGCTCGCAGCCAACCCGGGCGTCGTCGCCAACCAACTGCGCGTCGGCCAAAAACTTGTCATCGGCGACGCTGGCGATGTAGCCCCTCCCGGCGAGCGCGCGAAGCCAATTGCCACCCGCACCTACATCGTACAGGAAGGCGAGACCCTCTACGCCATCGCCCGGAAATTCGGCACCACCGCTGAGGCAATCATCGCATTGAACCAACTGCCGGACGCCAACCACATTCGTCTCGGCCAGGAGCTCAAGGTTCCAGCAAACAACGACCAGTCATCAAGCGGCGGCCAATCTCCGGCTCCCATTTCTCCAGACGACATGGCCCCCTACGAAGTGAAGCCAGGGGAAACCCTCTACGGCATCGGCCGCAAGTTCTTCCTCTCGCCGGCCGAAATCGCCCGCATGAACAAACTGCCAGCCAATGCCAACCTTCAGGCGGGTCAGGAGTTGGTGCTCCCCATGCACGTCATGTACTCGCACGCCGCCACCCGCAGCGCCGATCAGTGATAAATTGGGTACGGTTATCCCGCTGGAACGAGCGGGATGGCTGAGCGCCCCCAATCCGATTCCGACATGGGGACCGTCTAAAATGGCGCCAACCTAAGCCCCGCCGTCGTCAATCCCTCCCTGCAAGGGAGACGCAAACCAGCCCAGGGTGACGGGAGCCTCAGGCGACCACACCCTGGGTTCATCGACGCCCCCATCCGGCCAAGCCTACGATTCCGCCAAGGCGCATCACCCACCCGCCGGCCCGACCCCAACACGGCGAGATGCCTTAAGTTAGTGCCATCCGGGACTGCCTAAATTGCATCAGTCCCGCACACCCGCCACGGGATCGGCAACGACCACCCGCTTGAGCTCAATGCGGTTGATTGAGGGGTCGCGCTCGGCCGGCAGGCTCAGCTCCGCCAACACCCAGCGCACCTTGCGGCGGCCCGCGTCCTCCTCCAGGGGGAACGCTTCCTCCTTGAACGCTGCCTCCAGCGCCTTGTGCTGGTCGCTACCACGCTCGACAAACACAGCGTACGAATCGATTCCACTCCCTTGGTAAACAAGGTAGCTGGCGTACTCACTTGGCGGGAACTGGCGCGGATAGCGAGTGGACCGCTCGACCCGCACCAAGGCTTCGAATGCGCGCCGTGGCCGCTCGTCATTCAGACCCGCCCACGGGAACTCGGAGTAATCGACAAACAACTCCCACTCGATCAATTTCTCCCCATCCGGAGTCACCTCAACGACCAAATGCCGCTGGTCTTCTGGCTGAAGTTCCACCAAGGCATACACAAACCGGCTGCCATTAGGAGCCGCCACCACATACGGCCCGGCGCTCAACTTGCCGCCGCTTCCGTCAAACGCAGCCATCCTCGTGTGCCTCTCAAAGGCCAGCATCCGTGGGCGCGTCTCCAAGGGGTGACGACAAAGCTCCAACCTCGCCTCGAAGTCCGAAGCATTGAGAAACTTCGTCATCACTTGCTCAAGCGCGGCTCGCGCGGAGAAATCGCCACCGCCGATACGGAAGCCACGTACTTCCTCCGCCGTGCCCTCGCCTCCGACGTTGGATGCCGCGGCACGTGCTTCACGCGCGGCCTTCGCATCTGCCGCCTTTTCCTGATGATCCTTCACCGCGTCCCAGATAAAAAAGCCGAGAACCGCCAAGGTGATCAACATCAGGGAAATTCCACCCGCCCGGGACTTGAGCCCACCTCCCGGCCGACGATGCGCACGGTGACGGCGCTTCTTGCCACCCGCCGATGCCTGCATCGCCTGGTTAAATGTCGGGACCTGCGCCGCTGCCGCCGGCTCCGCGGGGGGCGCTACTTCCTCTCCGGCATCATCGCTCACCGTGAACGCACAGCCACAGCGGTCACAATCGAAGACAACTTCGCCAGGCTCGATGTCGAGCGCGTAATGCGTTCCACATTCCGGACAATCAATCTCGTAATGCTCCAGCTCGTCCGCTGCGACCGGCCCGGCTGGATGATTCTCACCAAAGACCGCGCCGCAGCGCTCGCACTGGGCTGGCACGTCGCCATCGGAGGTCAGAGGCTGTACTGCATTGCAGCTAGCGCACACCACCATCCCTTCGCCCACTGTTTGGTATCCGATGTTTGATTGATCTTCCATGAATCCTTTCATTGTCGCTGTGTTCAGGGCATCAGCCAGTTGCCTGCCACTACCTCATCCACCACAAAGCCCCGGTGCCCGTCGGCCTCTTCGTAACGCACCTTGAGGGTCAAGGGCAGCGCGTTCAGTTTCTCCCCTCGCAGGGCCGCTTTCTCCCCGATTTCCTCCAACTTCTTGAACACATCAGTGCCGCGCTGCGCATAAACCGGCAGGGTCGCTTCGGCTCCAGGTTGAGGGTCGAACAAATAAAGCGAATGCCAATCGTCGTTGAGGAACCCGAAATTGTAGTAATTCGCGTTCACATCCACAGTCGCCCGCACCTCTTGCGGCTCGCCCGGCAATGCGCGCCCCAGCTCTTCCAGACTCATCTCGGAATAACGCTCCAGCTGGAACCAATCGAGCTTTGCCTCGCCATCCTGCAACAACACCGCCAAGTGAAGAATTTCGGGATCCGATTCCTCAGCTCCCACACCGTCGAAGGTCGCCATGATCAACTGGTACTCGCGCCCGTGATACTCAGCCCGGCGCTTGAGCAACACAGTCACCCCACCGAAGCGCTTGTTGAAACTCTTGTACCCCCCCTGACGGGCATAAAATGCCTTCATCTTCGGAGCCACCAGCCCCGGGCGGTCACAGTACTTGAGCAAAGCCGCCGGTTCCCTGGCCGCCATGGCCTCTTTCACCGTGCGCTCGACCCTCTCGAAATGCTCACGCCGCCTCTCGCTTGGAAGCTTGAACTGATCCGCATTCTGATCGGCAATCTGTTTGTCCAATGCGGCGGCACCACTCGTCTGCACCACCTCACCTGTCATCGGATCCACCTGGTACGCAGGCTTTTTCGCACTTTGACGGCTGGCAAAACTGGCAATCCCCCACGTGATCAAACTTCCCAGCACCACCACCACGGTCACCACCACAAATGCCCCACGAAAATCCCTTGGCTTCTGCACCTCCGGCACCACTCCCGCCATCTGGCGCATCTCAGCAGGTGTCGGAATCCGCCCGCCTTCAAGCATCGCCGATGGACGCCCGCCCATCGGTCCGGTGGGCCGTCTCTCATCGCGCGCAGGCGACTCGTTTGGACCATCCCCCTTGCGATCTGGCAATGCCACCCGCTGCCGATGAGCATGCCGATGCGGCGCTTGCGTTGGACGCTCCCCCTGACCGACCAAAACCGCAGCTTTGCCCTGATCCGGACGCGGCAGCATCATCGTCGACTGACAGCCACGGCAGACGTACTCGCTGCCCGCCATTCTAAAGTTCAATACATAGCGCTGGTGGCACTCGGGACAATGGACCACCATCGTCTCTGTTCCAGGCACCCGCTTGACGGCCAAATCGCCCTCGCCCATTGCCGCCCGCATCCGTTCCTGCTCCTCCTGTCCGTCGGACACCCGGCGCAACGGCTCAACACGAACCGTTCGACCACCTTCAGCAGGTGCATCACCGGCCTCCACTTCACGAACTGCCGGAGCGGGCATCCTTGGTTCCGCGCTGACCTCAACCGTACGCCGCGCGCTACCGGAACGATCCGGCGACGGACGCTTCTTCTCCGGTAAGTTCCCCACAGGAGTCGATGCCTCCATCCGAGGCTTGAGCAACTCGTCATCACGCCACTCACTGCGCCTCAAAGTCGGCTGAACCGTGCCATCCTCAGCACTCGAAACCAATTCCCGTCGCGGCGGCAGATAACCAAACCCACCTGAGTCCGCAGGCATCTCCTCGCCGGCCACCACTTCGCTCACGTTGGCAGACATCACATCCGCACGACTCGGCGCCATCATCGCATGCCCACACGCCGGACAGTCCAACTGCATCCCCAACGCATCCAACCCAACCTCAAGCAGCTGGTGACAAGTCGGACAGCCAAACCGCACATGCTCGATACTCGCCAACGCGTCCTCTTCCAACGTGCCTGCATCCGAAACCCCGTCCTCCGGCAGCTCCTCGCCGCCCGCAGGATCCAGGTCGTCGGCATCCACATCGACTAAGGGCGCATCTTCAGGCACCACCACATCGTGCGCGCATTCCGGGCATTCAATCGTCTGCCCGCGCCCCTCCTCTCCCACGATCAGTGGCTGTTCACAGTTCGAACATTCAAAGAAGATATCACTCATGTCTGGGGGAATCGGATCGCGCACATTTTTCAGACCGGGAAACCCTCCCAATCCGTAACTTCGCGCGATAGTGGTATCAGACCCGCGGCCATGCAAGCCCGATTGCGCATGTCTCCAAATCGATCTCGACAGGACGGTCACCGTCCCCATTATCCCTCAATTTTTCGATAAACCACCGCCCCTCCCCCCCGTACCCACAAACGCTATGGTTGCTTCAATCTGCCGCATCACCCCGCGGGTACCTGCGCGCGTCACCGCGCTCGCGCTCACCCTCTGGCTCACATTGTGCTCTATCGCCACCGCTACAGAGCCCCTCACGGTGACCAGCTACAACATCCGCCACAGTCGCGGCAACGACGGTCAGGTCAATCTGGAGCGCATCGCCAACGTGCTCAAAGCCCACCCGTCGGACTTCGTCGCTCTGCAGGAGGTCGACCGCGAAGTCGACCGTAGCGGCAAAGTCAGCCAGGCCGCCAAGCTTGGCGAAGCTCTCGGCATGAGCCACTCGTTCGCCAAGTTCATGGACATCGGCGGCGGCCAATACGGGCTCGCCGTCCTCTCCCGCCACCCCATCCTGGAAACCCATGTCCACCGACTTCCAGACGGAGCGGAACCACGCGTCGCCTTGGAAATCATCACCCAACCGGAAGGCTCACCCACCCCGCTCTCGTTCGTCTGTGTCCACCTCGACTGGACCCGCGAAGACCTCCGCCTCTCACAGATCAACACCTTGAAAAAGGCTCTGGAAAAGCGCACCCACCCGGTAATCCTCGCGGGTGACTTCAATGCGGAACCCAACTCAACCACTCTCGAAGTCGTCCGCGCCATGGGATCCATCGTTCCCAAAAATGGCTCGCCACTGACCTGGCCCGCCGACCAACCCCAACAGGAGCTCGACTACATCGCCACCATCGGGCTCCCCACCGAAGGCGTCACCTCCACCGTCATCAACGACGCCACAGCCTCCGACCACCGCCCCGTCAAAGCCGCCCTCCCCCTCCCAGCCAGCTCAGGGGAATAACCCGCACATTCGGTGCGAGCTGATTGGAACGACCTGACCACCGGTAAGCCAGCACTTACAGAGTCAACCCGCAGCAATGAGCACCATTGGTGCTTCTCATACAAACCAGGGACACCGTCTCGAGAAAGAAGACAACGACACCCCCGATCGGCAAGAAACGGACCTGAGCGATCGTCGCGAAGCGACAGATTACCGGTTAGCCGGAGGTTTCAACCTCCGGATATAAGTGCACGAATCAGGCGTCCCGCAGGGACGGTTTACAGTAGAGGGCAGATCATCGAGGTAAACCGCACCTTCGGCGCGAGTTGATCAGATCGACCGAACCAGTAAGCCATCGCTTCGCGATGAAGCGAGAGCTGCCTTTGTCAGCCAGGGACATCGCCCTGGGGTCACGCCATCCGCCGTCCACATGCCCAGACGGGACATCGCATCCCGCGCGGCCAGCGACAACGGATAAAGAGCACCACCGAAACGCAGCCTTCCCTGAAAGGGAAACGCAAACCAGCCCACGGTGAAGGGAGCCTCGGGCGACCTCACCCTGGGAAAGCACCCCACAAACCTGAACCGGCCGAGCGTGCGATTCCGCCAACACGCCCCCCCCACCCGAAGGCCCGATCCCCACGCGAGGGCACACCCCATGCCTCCGCTACACAAAAAAGCCGGTGCCCGGGAATCCACCCGCACACCGGCTTCTTTTGTGATTCAATTGTCTACCGCCAATCAGGCAAGACCACCGCGGCGCAGCAACGCTTCCGGATCCGGATCGCGGCCCATGAAATCACGGTAAAGTTTCGCCACGTCTTCCGAGTTCCCCTTGCTCAGGATCGTATCCTTGAACGACAACCCGGTTTCGCTGTTCAGCACGCCCTCTTCGAGGAATCGGGTAAACGCATCGGCATCGAGCACCTCGGCCCACTTGTACGAATAATAACCCGCCGCATAGCCGGTCGAGTGACCGAACAAATGCGTGAAGCGCACCAGCATGGTCGGTGAGTCCGTCTTCATCGGCACGCGGTACGACTCAAGAATCTCGCGATCGATTTCGTTGAGGTCACGCCCTTTGAACTTCTGGAAGTGCAAGTGCATCTCAAGGTCGAGCTTACCGAACGAAAGCTGACGGATGAACGCGCTCGCCTCCATGTAGTTACGGGCGCGGCGCATCTTGTCGAACAACTCCTCAGGGATCGCCTCGCCTGTCTCGTAGTGACGCGCAAACAAGTCGAGCGATGCACGCTCCCAGCAGAAGTTCTCCATGATCTGCGATGGCAGCTCGACGAAGTCCCAAGGCACCGAGATGCCATTGAGCCCCTTCACCGGCACATCGCCGAACAAATGGTGGATCAAGTGACCAAACTCGTGGAACACAGTCTCCACCTCGTTGTGCGTGAGCAGCGATGGCTTGTCGCCAACCGCCGGGCTCATGTTGCCGCACATCAGGCCGATATGAGGGATCCGCTCGTTGCCAGCGATCGGCGGCAGGCCGGTCTTCAATGTATTCATCCACGCACCGCCACGCTTGGTCTCGCGCGGGTGCCAGTCAGTGTAGAAAATTCCGCGCAGGCTGCCGTCGCCATCCACATCGCGGATCTCAAACACCTTCACCTCCGGATGCCACACTTCGTAGTGACCTTCAGGCAATAGATCGCCTTCATCCTCGAGGTAGGTCGATGGCAGCTCCTTGATCTCCACCCCGAACAAACGCTGGGCGAGCTCGAACATACCGTCGATCACGCGGTTCACCTCGAAGTACGGACGCAACTGCTCGTCGTCGAACGCATACTCTTCGCGGCGACGACGCTCGCTCCAATACGACACCTCCCACGGCTGCATCGGCTGGACTTCCTCGTCGAGCTTGGCGGCGCGATACTTCTCGAGCGATGCCATTTCCTCGCGGTAGGCAGGACGCACGCGGTCGGCCAAATCATCGATGAATGCCAACGCGGCCTCACCCGTCTTCGCCATCCGGCGCGACGTCGTGAAATCTGGGAAGTGCGCTTTACCAAGCAACTGGGCCTTCTCATGGCGCAGCTCAAGAATCTGCCAAATCAGGTCGCTGTTGTCCTTGTCTCCACTCGCACCGACCTTGCACATCGCCTTCCAAGCCTCATGGCGCAACTTGTCGTTCTCAGCCTGCTCCATGAGCGGGATATACGACGGCATGTGCAGCGTGAAACGCCAACGTGGATTGTCTTCGGTCGCCTGACCTTTCTCCACCGCACTTGCCAGCGCAGCGGCCTTTGCCGACTCCGAAAGCCCGGCCAGTTCACGCTCGTCATCGACCAGCATCTCCCACTCGTTGGTGGTATCCAGCACGTTCTCGGAGTACGTCTTGGTCAGCGTTGCCAACTCCGACTCAATCTCCATCAAGCGCTGTTTGCTGTCGGCGTCCAAGTCGGCACCGCTCTCGCGGAACTCAGCCAACGTCTCGGTCACGTGGCGCTTGCGCACCGCGTCGAGCGAATCCACCGCGTCCGACTCACCATAAGCCTTGAGCGTCTGCCACAGCCCCTCGTTCAACGCAATGCTGCTGTAGAACTCGGTCACCACCGGGATCATCTCACCCTGCGCCTTGCGGATCTCATCCGAGTCACATACAGAGGTCAGGTGGCTCACCAGTCCCCACGCCCAACTCAGCGAACTGGTCGACTCGTCCAATGCGCCTACTGTGTTTTCGTAGGTCAGCGTCTCACCGCTCTTGGTCAGATTGGCGAGGGTGTCGATGTTCTTGCGCGCTTCTTCGAGAGCAGCCTCCAAGTCGCCCTTGATGTGCTCTGGATTGAGCTGGGACCAGCGGATATCGAGTTGTTCGTTGAGGAATGGGTGATCAGCCATGAGGAAAAGAATACGGGTGGGGGTAATTTGGGTTCGAATTAGGCACCAAGCTTCAGACGCTCGTCTTCAGCCAAAACGGTAGCCAGTTCAGGCCAGCCGTCGTTGGTCTGCCCTTGGAAGACGTGCAGGTAAACCGCCACCTCTTCACCTGGGTAATCAGCCAAAAGAGCATCCACACCAGCCTTCACTTTCTCCGCTTCAAGCGTCTCTGGCAGGTCGTCGATCGCGCCTTCACCATCATGCGAAATGCCAGCCGCATCGAGGAACTTCACCAGCATCTCACTGCGCGCACGCATCAACCAAACCTGCAACAAATGCTCGGCAGCACCCGCCGACTGCTTGCGCGCACACGCATCCTTCAACCACACAAACTGCTGGTCGACCGGCTTCTTGGTCACGAAAACCGGACGCAACTTGCGGTGCGCGGCGAGCGACGCAATCGCACCACGATACGCGTCGCGCTCTTCTTCACGGAAATACTGGAAGATCGTCCCGGCCAGATCGGCGGACATGTTCTGGAAAATCTCGTTGGCTTGCATGCTCTCAACAAAGGCGAGGGATGCCCCTCCATGCAACGCGAAAAATGCCCACGCCCCACGCTTTTGAGCAAATCACCAAAACCTCCTCACCGTCCCACCTCAAACATCACTCCCACCCCACACCCACTCTCCTTATCATTATCCTCTTTTTTATCCTGATCCGATCCGCCCAGCGATAGCGATAGCGATAAGAATACGCCGCCCATCGCCCGGACCGCCCGACCATGCACGCTCAGCGCTGGAGGGACGGCATTCCTGCCGTCGATTGGAAAACCTCACGCAAAGCCCCAAAGATCCCGAAGGGCGGCCAGCTCCGGCGACGAGGTAGGGCACGGAGGTCACCGGTAGTCGCGCTTTTTTTTTTCCACAGATTATAGGATTAGGAGGATTTGAAGTGGGTTGGGGTAAGTCACTCTGTATGACTTGAACCGCTCTCTATCCCGCGGCCGCGGGATAGCTCCATCGCAACACCAACAAACACCATTCCCCGCTGGACCAACGACACTCCTGTCGTTGCTCGCGAAGCTCCGTCATCAGCTCAACTCTCGAACTCCCCTGAATCGAGCGCAGTGATCAACCGCCGTGAATCCGATAAGGAAGAGGATAAGGATAACGAGTTGCCCCACTACTCCGCCGCCCCTCACTTCCCCGAAGGGGAAACGCAAACCAGCCCAGCGGTGAACGGAGCCTCAGGCGACGCCACCCTGGGATCCCCAGCCCGCAAACCAATCCGGCCAAGCCAACAACCGCCCGCAAACCACCCCAATCCACCCTCCGTCGCCCCTCCCCCTCCGTCACACCACCCTAAAACCTAACAACCTAATAACCTAAAACCCCATCCCCACATCCGCACATGACATCCACCGGATTGTGATGTTCTTTATCCCGTGACCGATAAGAGACCAGCCCTGTGCGGATTAACCCGCGACGAACTCACCGCCAAACTCAAAGAAGCCGGCCAGCCCGCCTACCGCGCAGGCCAGGTTCTCGATTGGATTTACAACAAGCGCGTCACGTCGATCGACGACATGACCAACCTGCCGGCTCCGCTGCGCGAAACGCTGAAGGAAAACTTCGTCGTCTCCCACGCCGATGTCGTCACCGTCCAGGGCGCCAAGGACAAGACCCGCAAGATCCTCTACCGTCTCAACGACGGACGCTTCGTCGAGTCGGTCCTCATTCCCGCCTCGCCGTCCCTCTATGGCGACCGCGCTGACCGCCGCACCATCTGTGTCTCATCCCAGGTCGGATGCGCCTATGGCTGCAAGTTCTGCGCCTCCGGCCTCGCCGGCTTCACCCGCAACCTCGACAGCGGCGAAATCGTCTCACAGCTTCTCGCCACCGAGGCCCACACCGGCGAAAAGATCAACAACATCGTCTTCATGGGCATGGGCGAACCCCTCGCCAACTTCAAAAACCTGTCGAAGGCTCTGGAAATCATCAACTCCCACTGGGGACTTAACATCGGCGCACGCCACATCACCGTCTCCACCTCCGGCGTGGCGCCCGTGATCAAAAAGCTCGCCGACATCCCAATCCCTGTCCGCCTCGCCATCTCGCTCCACGGTGCCACCGACGAAGTACGCGACCGCATCATGCCGGTGAACTCAAAGTGGAATATCGATGCCCTCTTCGAATCGCTCGAATACTGGCGCTCGAAGAAGAAACAAAAGATCACCTTCGAGTTCATCCTCATCGACGGCATCAACGACTCGATGGACCAGGCCGTCGAACTCGCCAAACGCGCCAAGCAGCTCGACGCCAAGGTCAACCTCATCCCTTACAACACCGTCGATGGCCTGACCTGGAAACGCCCGTCCAACAACCGTTGCCAGACATTCCGCAAAATGCTTGCCACCCACGGCGTCCCAGCCACCCTTCGTTTGGAAAAGGGGCACGACATCGACGCCGCTTGCGGTCAACTCCGCCTCAAAGAAGAGGAAAAGCACGGCATCAGCGACAAACCGGCCGCGCAGTAATCACACGCGGCTCCCCTCGTTTTTTAGACAGAAGCCTCCTCCCGGCCACGATGGTGCGTGCACCTCGTGGCCGCATTTCCATCCACCCGGAACCACCCCACGCTCCACCCCACCCACCTCACCATGAGCGAGTCCGACCTCCTTGCCTTGATGCAGCAAAAATCCGTCGCCAGCTGGCGCATGCAACTCGCGCGCTGGATCGAATCCACGTTCCTGCAGCGGTTCATCATCGCCGTCATTCTGCTCAATTCCGCGGTGCTCGGGCTCGAAACCTTCCCCGGCATCATGGCCGAACACGGAGCCACGCTGAAATGGATCGACCGCACCTGTCTCGCCATCTTCGTGTTGGAACTCGGCATCAAAATGGCAGCCTACCGCCAACTCTTCTGGCGCAATGGCTGGAACTGGTTCGACTTCCTCGTCGTCGCCGTCGCGCTCGTCCCTGGCAGCGGCCCGCTCGCCATCCTGCGTACCTTCCGCGTCTTCCGTGTGCTGCGCCTACTCACCGCACTGCCCGCCCTGCGCCGCGTCGTCGCCGCATTCCTCCACTCGATCCCCGGCCTCACCGGCGTGATCATGATCATGGCGATCTTTTTCTTCACCGCAGGCGTGCTCGCCACCCATCTCTTCGGCAGCGCCTTCCCCCACTGGTTCGGCAACCTGGGAGAGAGCCTCTATTCCCTCTTCCAGATCATGACGCTGGAAAGCTGGTCCATGGGCATCGCCCGCCCCGTGATGGATGTCTATCCATGGGCCTGGGCCTTCTTCATCCCGTTCATCGTCATCGCCACGTTCACCATCCTCAACCTCTTCATCGGGATCATCGTCTCCACCATGCAGGAACTCAGCGAACTGCCAGATCCCGACCTCACCAGCAAGGACGTCGAACACATCCTCGAACGGATGGAAAACGACATGGCCTCGCTGCGCAAAATGGTCAAGCGCTCTAAGTGATACCATTTGAACGGTCAAATTGGGGGAATGGCGGAGAGCTTTTTCGATTAAGGCAAGGAGAGAACCTCGACGCCAGCGGGCTACCCTGAGCAGTGAGCAAGGCTGCGTCGCTCAAAAAGATCCCGCCAAGATGTCCGGTCAAATGGTGTAATCACCGATAGATCCACCACCAGTTCCTGGAATCACCAATTGGACCGCCCCTGCAGGGCTCCAACGTCTAACCCGCCAATCTCCACGGCGTTGCCGTGGGCTGCGCTAGTCCGCACCTCCGGCGCTATCTCGCGTCCAGCTACCCGTACGACACGGATCCACACTCGTCCTACGCTCTTGCCTCCCACACACAGCCCACGTACTTGGATCCCACACAGCGCCGGAGGCGCGCCCCAACATAGCCCCAACATAGCCCTGGCGAAGCCATGGGATTACGCCCGCCCCCACATCGAGCCCTGCAAGGGCGGTCTAATACCAATTGGACGCTCAAATGGGATAGCACCGACGCGCCAACCTACTTTGCCAACGCGCTCTGGATCGCTTTCACAATCCGCGGGTCACTCACCTCGGTCCGGTCAAAAAGAGCCAACACGAAGTTCTCCGCCATGATCTCCTCCGGGTGAATAATGTAATTGGTATTGCGCCCCACCTGTTCGAAGAAATTCCCGACCTCTGCCACATCCAACACCTCGGCCTTTCCATCGACCATTCGAGGCTTCAGTGACTCGTCCAAGACGAGAAACCCGATCCGCAAATACTCGAAAAAGCTCCCCCCGCGGTAGTCCTCCTCCGAGTACATCACCATCATCGCCTTGATCTCCTGCCCACCACGCATCAGCTCAATGTAACAATCCGTCTGAGGCGCGTCCGGGTTGGTAATCCGCCGCTCTTTCAACCCCTCCGGATAGTCAATTGAGGGCATCATCGAGAACCCAATGATGCCATACATCGCCCTCCGGAAATCCTCTGCGTTGCGGGACAACACGTGAAAGACCTCGTGCGCCACGAGGTGTTCCAGCCGCGCATCGCTCATCTCATCCAAGCGAGCCGTCAGCACAATGTAATCCTGCCGGGTGTAACCAGCAGCCCCGCCTTCCTCGCGCATCGACGTTTTCACAAAACGTATCCGATCCGGAATCGGAAGTGACGTCCACCCACGAAGAGCCGCCTCTTCATCCATCTTCTTCAGGATCGCGCCAATCCGCTCGCGATCCCGCACGCTCCACGGCAGCACCTGTTCCGCCGCAAACGCACGCCATTCCTGCTGCGTTCCGCCCGCCTTGCCCACTCTCGACTCGGTATCAAACCGACTCCAGCAGCGCATGTATTCGTCCTCGACCCCGAGCAGCGCCCGTCCCTCATCCACCGAACAAAACCGGCTCGCCTCCGCCAGGGAATCCGCGGCAGCAACCCCACACCAGCTCCAAAACGCCACCACCAACACGATCAACCTTTTCATACGAGACGAGACCATGGCCGGTGGGTCAGCGACCAGCAAGATCAATCCCGCTCAAGCCCCCTGCCAAAAAAACGCCCCCCCTGCGCGCCAGCCCCCGCGTCTTACGATTTTCTATAAAAGGCGAGCCAAACTGTAACTTGTATAACCACTACAATTCACACCTATGAGAAACCCGCTCTAAATTATAAATCACTGCATCTCAAGAGGTTCCCTCATCCCGTAATCAGAAATCAGCAAGGGGTCAATGGCTCCTGCCGCGGTCAGCTCGTGCCACCATTCGCGACCTGACCTCTCCCCCGCAGGATGGAATCCCTTCCCCCCCGCATCCGCCATGAAAAATGCACCCTTTCTCACGTCAATATTGGCTCTAGCAGCCTGTATCCCCACCTTCGCCAACGAAGAGGAAGCCAATCAGAACGACTGGATCGGCGAAATCTCCACCCCGAACGAAACCGTTCAAGTCGGGGCCGTGCCGTCAATCACGTGGAACGTGACCTACCCGCTCACCATCGACGACCTGATCGTTATCACCGGCACCAATATCACCACAAAACAACAAGTGGTGATGGAAGTCCGCCTCATCGGCGCCGGCTGGGGACTTAAGGAGAACTTCCACTACGTGGACAGCCACATGGACCTGGGCTCCGGTTGGACACAGATCTTCTTCGGTGACCACCACATGGTCAATGCTTCGGAAGTTATCTACAGCGAGCCCCTCCCCGCCGGCACCTCAATCGACTTCGGCGGACGCGGCGGCAAGGACAAGCCCGGCCCCAACCCCAACCAATGGTCCGATTGGTTCAAATCCAACAAAATCAAAGGACCAAATGTGGTGACTCTGCTCAATGGAGACCCGGCCCCCCAGTACGACCCCGCATTCGATATCCAAACCGCGGTCGAGGACTACCTCACCCCCTACGTCAACACGACCACCGAGACGATTACCCTTGGCCCTTTCCAAGTCATCTATCTCTTCGATTTCAACACCTTTGGGACCAAGTGGTACGACCTGCAAGACACCGGCATCATCGTCACCTTCTCGGTGATCACGACCTAAAGCCCCCTCGGCAACCACACACTCCCGGCAACCACGCCCTCCCGCCGCGCTGACCTCCCCCCCTGGAGTCATTCGCGCCCCCTATCCCCCGCCCCCGTATCCCATGAAGCATTCCCTTTTTGTGAAATCACTGGTCGCTCTCACTGCGACTCTTCCCGCCCTCGCAAGCGAAACCGACACCAACAACTGGGTCGGTTCAATCTCAGCGTCCCAGCAAGTCGTCCAAGTGGGCGACGTACCGACAGTCACGTGGGATGTGAAATATCCAGCCGCCCTGCTGGACCTCGTTTCTCTGGACGAGAATACCGCCACCTCCAAGAAAACGATCGAAATGGAAGTGCGCGTCATCGGAGCCGCCTGGGGAAAAACAAGGAGCTTCCATTACGTTGAAGGGCAAATCCAAGCTGGCGCCGGATGGCTCCAGATCTTCTGGGGGGATCATCACATGATCGACTCGTCGAAAGTCGTCTACCAAGCGACGCTCCCCGTCGACACAGTGATTGATTTCCGCGGCTGCGGCGCCAAGGACAAATCAGGACCATTCGCATCCAGCTGGTCCCCTTGGTACTCCACCACGGACGTGACGCCTCATGTCGTTTTGCTCAAAGACGGCGATACCGCCCCCCACTACGACCCCGCATACGAAATCCAGGACGGCGTACAGGACTACCTTTCCCCATACATCGACGGCAACACGGGGCTCATCACCCTCGGTCCGCGCGACGTGATCTATCTCTTCGAGTTCGCCGAGGGCTCGTTCGGAACCAAGTACTTCGACCTTCAGGACCTGGTCGTCGTCGTGACCTTCTCCGAGTCCGATCAACAACCCAATCCCTGATCCCCCTCCCTGTTCCACCAAGCACCTTCAAATTCTCATAAGAATCACAAATCGCTCACCCAACCATACCAACTCAAATTCTCGGATATGAGAATTTGAGTAGTTTTCGCCAAATCATGCGTCTCCCATTCCGCAGCCCGGTTCGTAACGCACAAATGGCACGTCCCCCTCGGTCGGCTAACCGCTGCTTTTGAATCACTATTCCCCCCACCCTACCCGGCCACAGCGCCTTCATCCCCCTCGAAGTACCCTCTCTCCATGAAAAATCCCCTTGCGATCGCATCCGCCGCAATCCTTTCAATTCTCCCCGCCGTCGCCGCTGATGACGCCAACCAAAACAATTGGGTCGGCAACATCACCGCATCCGAGCAAGTCGTTCAAGTCGGCAACGTGCCATCGGTCAATTGGGATGTCAGCTACCCGCTCGGGCTGGCGGATCTCGTCACACTGAAGGACAACTCCATCACTACGAAAACCGAGGTGGTCATGGAGACCCGCATGATCGGCGCGGGCTGGGGGCTTAAGACAAACTTCCACTACGTCGAGGGCAAGATGCGGGTAGGCTCCTCGTCATTCTTCGAAATCTTCTATGGAGACCACTGGATGATCGACTCGTCAAAGGTCGTCTACACCAACACACTCCCCGCCGGCACCGTGATCCATTTCTCCGGACGCGGAGCAAAAGACAAATCCGGTCCTTATTTCTCGCAATGGTCGTCATTGTTCACCACTGAGTTTGCAACTCCCAACATTGTCACACTGACCAACGGAGATCCTGCTCCGCAATACGATCCTGCATTCGATATCCAGATGGCGGTCGAGGACTACCTGACCCCGTACGTCGATACTCAAACGGGACTCATTACTCTTGGACCACGCGATATTATCTATCTCTTCGATTTCAACTCGTACGGCACCAAGTGGTACGACCTGCAGGACATGGGCATCCTCGTGACCTTCACGGAGAAAGAGCAGAATTAATACTATATAAATCCCAGCTCCGCGCGGCATATCAAGCGGCCGCGGACTGATTCATTCAAACCAGCGGATTCGTCCGCTGGTTTTTTTGTTTCCTACCAAACGCCCACGAACGAGTTCTCCCCACGGGATCGCACCGCCGCACCGCCGCACCGCCGCACCGCCGCACCGCCGCACCGCCGCACCGCCGCACCGCCGCACCGCCGCACCGCCACACCGCCACACCGCCACACCGCCACACCGCCACACCGCCACACCGCCACACCGCCACATCGCCACATCGCCACATCGCAGCCCATGGCATCGCCGCATCGCGAAGCGATGACTTACCGGTTAGCCAGCGGATTCATCCGCTGGCACGGCCGCTCCAATCCCCTCGCACCGAAGGTGCGGTTTACCTCTGATGATTCCTCCCCCCCTGTAAACCGTCCCTAAGGGACGCGTAATCCGTCACACCTATCCGGAGGTTGAAACCTCCGGCTAACCGGTAACCTGTCGCTTCGCGACGTCCTCGACCACTCAGAACAGCATCCCGGCGACCAAAGCCATAACAGGAGCTAAATTGCCATCGATTAGGATAAGATGGCCGTTCAATTATCCACCCAGTGCCGGATGCGCGGCACAACGCAGCCCATGGCACCGCCATCGGAACCGCACGCAATGCTCGATCGAACCTGCTACCAGCCCCAGATTCACGATCCATCAACCACCGCACCCCAGCGCCGGAGGCGCGGCAAAAAACAGCCCATGGCATCGCCATGGGAACCGCACGCCCCGCAAATCAATAGCCCTGCATGGGCGGCACAACCTCCCGCCCCCACTAGGCCAAAATCTCGGTGCCGATACCGACGTTGGTAAAGACCTCAAGCAACAACGCATGCGGAATGCGTCCGTCGATCATGTGCACTTTGCCCACGCCATGCTCGATCGAATCAGCTGCGGAGCGCACTTTCGGGATCATGCCGCCTTTGATGATACCGTCCTCGATCAACGCCTCGGTCCCGGCACGGGTGACGCTTGGAATCAGCGTCGATGGATCCGATGGATCGCGCAGCAATCCGCGGACGTCGCTAAGGTAAATCAGCTTCGATACGCCAAGCTCCTTCGCCATCGCCGCCGCAGCCAAATCCGCATTCACATTCAACGGCAAACCGGTGCCCACTTCGGACGCCAGCGGGCTCACCACAGGCACCACCTCGCGCTCGACCAAATCGCGCACGGCATCGGCATTGCATCCGGTCACGTTACCGACAAACCCGAGGTCCACCTCATTGCCGTCGTCATCGTGTCCCACCGCCCGCTCGCCGGTGAGCATCGAGCGGCCTTTCACGCCGGCGGTCTTGCCGCCGTAACGAAGAAGCATTTCCACCAGCATTGGGTTCACTTCGTCTTCCAATGTTTTGGCCACCACTTCGATCGACGCGGAGTCAGTCACGCGCAGACCCGACGCCCAGACTGGCTCGAGCCCCTGACGCGCCATGGCGGCAGAGATCGCCTTGCCGCCGCCGTGCACCACGACCGGGTTCACCCCCACGGCCTCCAGGAAAACGATGTCGCGCATCAAACTGCGCAACAGATCCAGGTTATCCATGGCACTGCCACCGACTTTGATCAGGAAGGTCTCGCCCCGAAACGACTGCATGTAGGGCAAGGCTTCCACCAGAACGGCGGCTTTCCGGATGTGTTCTTCGAGCGATGGATCGTTGTCAGCGTTCATTAGCGGCTACGATGCGTCAGGATCGCCCGCGGCTCAAGTCTAGGTATGGGCAGACACACAATTCCACCCGTCTAGTCCTTGATCTGATAGCTGCTCTTCAACTCGGCAATCTGATCGCGCAACAACGCGGCCCGCTCGAACTCGAGCGCCACCGAGGCCTCGCGCATCTCAGACTGCAGGTCCGCAATCACTTGCATCACATCCTCGCGGCTCGCGTTTTGTTCACCTTCGCTATCGGCCACACGCGGATCCGGTGTGTCGTCGGTGCGGTACAACTGCAAACTCTTCTGGTCGCCACGCTTCACGGACTGCGGGACAATGCCGTGCTTCTCGTTATGCTCGAGTTGGCGCGCCCGTCGGTACGCCGTCGCATCCAGCAACTGCTGCATCGATCCCGTCACTTGGTCCGCAAACAACACCACCCGGCCGTTCACGTGACGCGCCGCACGCCCCGCAGTCTGAATCAACGACGTGGCCGAGCGCAAATAGCCTTCCTTGTCGGCATCGAGCACGCAAACCAGAGACACCTCCGGTAGGTCGAGCCCTTCCCGCAGCAAGTTGATCCCGATCAAGACATCGCACTCGCCGGCACGCAGCGAGCGCAGGATTTCCACCCGCTCGATCGCATCCACATCGGCGTGGATGTAACGGACACGGAAATCCAAATCGACCAAATAGTCGGTGAGATCCTCGGCGGTGCGCTTGGTCAATGTGGTCACCAACACCCGCTCGCCGCGCAAAATACGATCGCGACACAGCGCCATCGTCTCGTCGATCTGCCCGCGCAAGGGCTTGATCTCCACCTCTGGGTCCACCAGCCCCGTCGGGCGAATGATCTGCTCGACCACCAATGGCATCCCCGGTGTGCGCACGTTGAACTGCTCAACCGGTACATCCGCCCCGCTGCCGCGCAGCCCGGCGTGCTCGACCTTGAACAAGGGCGGCTCGAATCCATCCCGCTCGTTCGGGGGAACCTGTGACTTCGATACCGGCAGGTAGCCCGTTTGCCCGACCCGCGAGTTGAGCAACTCGAACGGCCCCGGTGTGGCGGTCACGTAGAGCAAGCGGTTGCTCATCTCCATGAACTCCTCAAAACGCAGCGGCCGGTTGTCCATAGCCGAAGGCAAACGGAACCCATGCTCAACCAGCACGCTCTTGCGGCTGCGGTCGCCCTCATACATTCCGCCGATCTGTGGCACCGAAGCGTGCGATTCATCGATCAGCGTAAGAAAATCGCCTTGGAAGAAGTCAAGCAGCGTGTACGGCCGCGCGCCCGGCTCACGAAAGGTCAGGTGGCGCGAATAGTTCTCAATCCCCTGGCAAAACCCCATCTCCTTCATCATCTCGAGATCGTACTCGGTGCGCTGGCGGATCCGCTGGGCTTCGAGAAACTTCTGGTTCTTCTCAAACCACGCCACCCTCTCGTCCAACTCCTTGCGGATCGACACCGCGGCTTTCTTCATCTTCTCCGCCGACGTCACGAACTGCTTGGCCGGAGAAAATGTGTACGACTCCACCCGCTGCAGCACATTGCCCGTCAACGGATCAAAAATCGAAATCCGGTCGATCTCGTCGCCGAAAAACTCCACACGCACCGCTTCGTTTTCCGATTCCGCCGGGTGCACGTCCACCACATCGCCCCGCACACGGAACTTACCGCGCTCAAATGAGATGTCATTGCGCTCAAACAACATGTCCACCAGACGACGCAAAAACTCATCGCGCTCCAATTCCATCCCCACATGCACCGGCACCATCATGTTCTGGTAGTCGTCCGGTGAGCCCAATCCGTAGATGCACGATACCGACGCCACCACCAGCACATCCTTGCGCGTGAGCAACGCCCCCATCGCAGACAATCGGTGGCGCTCGATCTCCTCGTTCACCGCCGAGTCCTTCTCAATATAGGTATCCGAGCGCGGGATATACGCCTCGGGCTGGTAGTAATCGAAGTACGACACGAAGTACTCGACCGCGTTGTTGGGGAAGAAGCTCTTGAACTCGGAGTACAGCTGCGCCGCGAGCGTCTTGTTATGGGAAATCACCAGCGTCGGTTTGTTGATGCGGGCGATTACATTGGCCATCGTGAACGTCTTGCCGGATCCGGTCACGCCGAGCAGTGTCTGGTGGCGGTTGCCCTGCTCGATCGATTTGACCAGTTTCTCGATCGCCGGCCCCTGGTCCCCCTGCGGCTGGTAGTCTGATGCCAGTTGGAAATTCACGTCCATGAGTGCCCCAGCATATCCATCTTTCGCAAGATGTCCCGACCGATCCGCGTTGTGATCGGATTCCACCACCAGCGACCTGGCGGATTTCTTTTCCTCATTGGTGCAAATCGTCACGCGGCGGGACACGGCAACGTCGCTTTCCCTCGCGCCCGCGCTGTGGTATCCGTATTTCTACCCAACAGCTGTTTAATTTCCATCTCCGCTCCCGACTCATGCAGGACACCTTCAAACGCATCTTGATCTCCGTTGCCATCTTCCTGGCCGCAACCGGTGCGATCTACCTCCTTCACTTCCAGCAAGAGTCCTATTCCTTCTTCGACTTCCTGCAAGGCAAGCGCCCACCGCAGCAGCAGTCCGAGCAATACACCACCGCCACCGGCCCTGCCGTGGACCGCGCCGAGGTTCCGGGCCTCGCCAGTCTCAACGACGAGATCGCCAAGCTGACCCGTGCCGTGATGCCGTCGGTCGTATCCATTGAAACCTCCACCCCGGATCCCAACGCCAACATCTTCCACCGCCCGCGCAACACGCGTCCGGATCAAGGCTCCGGCTTCATCGTCACCCGCGAAGGCCACGTCATCACCAACTACCACGTCGTTAAAGAAAAGCAGAACATCCGCATCCACGTCTCCACCAACGACGAACAACACAAGATGTATCCTGCCATCATCGTCGGCGCGACGGAGAAACTCGACATCGCCGTGCTCAAGATCCAATCGGAGCGCGACGATTTCCCCGCACTCAAGCTCGGCAACTCGGACGCGGTCCACGTCGGTGAGGTCGTCTTCGCCATCGGCAACCCATACGGCCTGCAAAAATCCGTCACCCAGGGCAATGTCTCCGCCCTCGACCGCCGTATCTCCGACGGCGGCCCCGCCTACATGCAAACCAGCGCCCCGATCAACCCAGGCAGCTCGGGCGGGCCACTGATCAACATCGTGGGTGAGGTCATCGGCATCAACTCCATCGTCGTCCGCGGTACCGCCGAACAACCCGCCCAGGGCATTGGGTTCGCCATTCCCGCCAATGACGCCAACATGGCGCTCACCTCTATCATGGACAAAGGCGCACCTGTCCTTGGCTACGCTGGCTTGGCATTCAATGACATCCCATCCGAAATCCGTGAGCAGAACCCGAAAGTCAATGGAGTCTACATCACCCAGGTTTTCGCCAACTCCCCAGCCGAAGATGCGCGCCTGCTGCCGCTGGACGTGATCACCAGATACCAGGGCCAGCCGGTCACCTCGCGCCGCCAACTTGCACGTCTCATCCACGGCACCGAACCCGGCACGGAAGTCACCATTGAGATCATCCGCAGAAACCAACAGCACAGCGTCAACCTCACCGTAGCCAATCTGGCCGACCGCAATGTCGTCGCCGAACTCCCAAGCGACCAGTCCGCCGCGGAACCATCCGGCAACCACAACGCGGAGCGTACCTTCCTCAAGCGCTTCGGCGTCACCGTTGGTCCCGTCTTCAAAGCCAATATCGCCGGAGTCAAAGTCGAAAAACTGCGCGAAGGCAGCAAAACCGCTCTCTCCATCGAAGTCGACGACTTCATCACCGGAGTCAACGACACCACCGTCAGCTCACCCGCCGAGTTCTACAGAGCCGTGCTCAATGCCCGCAATGACGGCCGGATCGAACTGCGCATCATCCGCCGCGGGCGCCTCGTCCGCGCCATCTTTGAGCCACCTTATTGATCCGCACCCGGGGCGCCCGAATCACTGAATCTCCGGTAATTTTCATCCCGCACTCACCATTTACGAAAATCGCTGATATAGTGCGGCCACGCGCCACCTAGTGGCAGTCTGATCGAATTTCCCGCTACCATGCACACCCGCCACACCGCACCGCAACGCCAAGCCGGCTCCGCAAAGCTCGGCATCGCGATTTTTCTGACACTTTTCATCGCTAGTGTCGCCTGGTTCTTCCTCGTCACTCTGCCGTCGATGCAAGAGCCTGAAACGGGACCTGAATCGACCATTCCTGAGCAGGTCGCTGAACTCCAAACACCGGAAACCGAGGCTCCGGCATCCGAGCCTGCAGAGGTCACCGAAGCTCCCGCCCCCGCTCCCGAACCAACGCCGCCAGCCGAGCCTGAGATCAAGCCATTGGCACCATCCGAGTTCGTTCAGCGTTTTGCCGAAGCCATCAACCAGGCCGACAACAAATCCGTCGATCAATTGCTCGCCCGGGCAGCTCTCGATGCCGAGGCACTCGCCCCACTCCAAGCCGCGCTGACCAATGGTAAGTGGACACTCGTTCCTGAGTCGCCGGTGGTCGAACTCGGCCGAACCCCACGCATCATCCGCTGGGCCGTCCTGCTCCAGGACCGCGACGACCCAACCACCGTCGACCGCGTGGAACTCGACTTTGCCGCCGATGAAGAGTCCGCCACCGGCTGGTCGCTCGCCCGCGTGCGCATGGCCAGCGTCGAACGCTCCGCCAGCTCAGTCGCCATGAACGACCGCCTCGAGCACACCCGCAGCCTTGGCGCACTCGACCACGCACGCCGCTTCGTCGATGCCCTGCTCGCCCTCGACATCGAAAAAGCCCGCTCGCTGGTGGACTCGTCACGTGTCAGCGATGCCAAGCTCGCCGGCCTCTGCTTGATCTTCGAAGAGGGGCAGTTCGCCCTCACCGCCAACAAGCCGATGGTAGCCACCGTCGCCAAAGAAAATGTGGCGTGGTTCCTCGTTCGTGTGTTTTCCCCGTCTTCTGATGTGGACTCGCAGTTCGGGCTGGTGATGAAACGTACTGCCGACCAGTGGACCGTCTCGGAAGTCAACCTGGACCGCCTCCTCTCCTTCTATGCCGAGCAGTTCGGCAACGGCGACCGCTACTACACCCCGATCATCGAAAATCCAAAAGGCGGTGACCTCATCGTGCTCTACTTCGGCTTCGACGACGCCGAACTCGCACCACGCACCATGCGCCAACTCGCCATCGTCGCCAACGCGCTGAAGTCAGACCCGAACCGCAAAGTCCGCATCACCGGCCACACCGACGCCCTCGGCACCGACAACTACAACGAGACCCTCTCCGCCAAACGCGCCGCCGCAGTGCGCCTCGCGTTCATCAAACTCGGCCTCGAACCCGACCAGGTAGAGATCGAAGCCGCCGGCGCCTCCCAGCCACGCCGCGAAAACTTCCTCCCCGACGGCCGCGACAACCCACAAGGCCGCAAAGCCAACCGCCGCGCCGAAATCTACCTCGATTTCTAATCCCAGCGGGGACCATCGGCTTCCCACTTTGCGAAAGACTCACGCAGAACTTCTCTCGGAGTCCTCTGTGGTTCCAACAGCATCCTCCTCGATCGGTAGTAAGAATCCGCAGATGACGCCGATTACGCAGATTCTTTTTAGTGGAAAGAGCGTATCCAGAGCAGATCGGTCGCGCCCCTAAACGTCATCATCACACCGACGGCAGGAATGCCGTCCCACCAGCGCTGCGCATGCATCCCATTGATGACTTCCCGTGCAGCTCTTCGGACCGCCGGATTGTACCCGGCCATCAACCCCATCGGACCGCAGCGACCACTTCCAGCCGCACCACTCGGCTAACAGCCACTAAAAACCTTCGTGTTCTCCTGCCCTTCGTGGTTCCCAAGAACCTCTGTGCCCTCGGAGTCCTCTGTGGTTACAAAAAAGCCACCACCCCAAGCTCCGTCCAAGAAGCCCTCACTCCGCGGCGACCTGCTTCTCGATCTCCACGACAGCCTCCTTGGTCTGGGCGTCGATAAACACCACCCGCGTAGGGGACGGGCGCAGGATCTTTTGAATACGGAACGCATCCTCACGCAGCATCGAATCCTCAGGCGTCATCCCGATCCGCACCTCGCTGGCTTCGCGCATCATCGCCACAAACCGATCTGCAGCAGCTTCATCGTCCCACTCACTCAGCCACACTGCGTGCAGGTCCTGGTTGCCCGCGGCAAACACATGGAAGCGATCGCCCGCCCAGCCGGATGCAGCCCGCGGCTCATCCTCAGCGCTCTGGCCAATGAACGTCTCCAGCAGCGCCCTGATGCCGAACATTCCTACTGTGTTAGAAAAGATCGGGGCACCTCCCTCGAACTGCGGCTCCACGTCCTCAAACAACTCCCTTTTCTCCGGTGCCTCCCCCTCCATCACTTCGCGAGTGGACTCGGGCAACGCCCCCTCCGCCAACAAGCGGTCGAACACAGAAAAGCCCCCTCCGGCATCGCGCAGCTCCAAACAATACGGGACACCGTCGATCTCCGGAAACGTCAGCAATTGACGCACAAAGGGCGGAATCGGCACCGCCGCCAAAAGCTGCAATGGGTTGCCATCATCGAGGATCGGCATGTCCGTCTGCGATTGGTCGCCCAGCGTCGATTCACTCACTACATCCGCCACAACCGACGCCTGGCCGATGAAGAACGAGCGCCGCGCCAACCCGGCATCCAGGTTTCCCGACACCTTCAAATTCTCCGCTAAATTCGCTCCGTGTTGGTCAATCAAGGCAAGCGCCAGCTCACGTGCAACCTCAGGTCGATCGAATGGATTCGCTGGGTCGACCTCTTTCCGTACCAGAATCGTCTGGCTGTGCGGATCATAATAGACGCGGCTTCCAGAGCGCTGGGCCACCCAGGCGCGCTGCAGATTGATCATCGGCTCGGTCAGCCCGAGCACGCCGAACGACAAAGCCATCGCCTCGAAGGCATCGTCGTCGTACGAGGACGAGATCGCCACCTGCACCGCTAGGTCAATCGTTTCCTGCGGCACCACATGATATTCGGGCTCTTTGAGAAACTTCAGCCCGCGGATGGCTTCCACCTCCGTTTCGAGTTCCTCCGGACGGAAGAACCGCTCGACCGCCTCGGCACCGCCGCCAGTTTCGAGTTCAAACACACGTGCCAACAGGCGATCGTTCTGATCGCGCAGCACATCGACTTCCTCCTCCAAAAAGCTCACCGCCTCGCTTGGCCCATCGGTTGCCTCGGCGGCACGCAGCACGCGCGATTTCCAATGCGTGCCCCACACCACAGAACCCACCGCAATCCCCACGGCGGACAACAAACACAACACTGCAGCAGGACGCGTCATGGCAAAGCGTAAATCACTCTGTGGTTATTCCGCCTCGACTCGCTGCTTGATCCGTCCATTCGGAGTCAGCAATGGCGCCATCGGAGCACGTGGCTCACGTTTGTTCTGATGGTCGACCATCGATCGCTCCACAGGAGGCAACGGGTTGCCGTTAGAGTCGTACTTGTAGATCAACTGGTGGATCATCACACCGCGGCGGTTGTAGGTGCGTTGCTCTTTGGCCCGACCAAATTCGTCATAGCCGTAACGAGTGCGCGCCACGATCCGGTTGTCCGCGTTCATCAGCACCATCTCGCGTGCGCGGCCATTTGCATCGAGTTTGAAAATCTGCTTCGTCACCAGGTTGCCCAGCGCATCAAACCGACGGGACTCGGTCACCCGTTCGTTCTTGTCGTCGATCCATTCGGTGCGGCCGCCGTCATCGTGCAGCACCACTTTGGCCAGCACCCCCGCCTCGCGTCCGCCCTGTGCCAGCGCCTGTGGCACCATCCCCAGCACTGCGGAAAGCCCGAGTACCAGGGTCAAATCACGCATCATCTTCCTTGCCCGCATCGTTTTCATCGCCGAAACCATAAGGACTCTCACAAGCCAACGCAAGGGTACATCCCCACCTCCTGCGTCATCCTCTTTCCCCGCCATGAACTGGTCTCTTCCGTCCGCCACACTCGACCTTTCGCCCCACGCTCCCGGGCTGATCATGGGCATCCTCAATGTCACGCCGGACTCGTTTTCCGACGGCGGAGCCCATGTCGGGATCGACGCCGCATTGGCCCACGCCCGCGAAATGCTCACCGCAGGGGCCGGCATCATCGACGTAGGAGGCGAGTCCACCCGCCCCGGTGCCGCGGAAGTCGAGACCAACGAGGAAATCGCCCGCACCGCCCCCGTCGTCGCCGCCCTCCGTGCGGAACTACCCAGCTCCACGCTGCTCTCGATCGACACCCGCAAAGCCGCCGTCGCCGAAGCCGCACTCGCCGCCGGCGCCGACATCGTCAACGACGTCAGCGGACTCACCCACGATCCCCGCATGCTCGAAGTCTGCGCCCAAAGCAACGCCGGCATCGTCATCATGCACATGCAAGGGTCACCGGAATCCATGCAGGACGCCCCACGCTACGACGACGTCGTCGCTGAGGTGCGCGCGTTTTTCCAGCAACAACTCAAAACCTGCGAGGCTGCCGGGATCACCGCCGACCGCATCGTCTTCGACCCGGGCATCGGCTTCGGCAAAGCCCACGAGCACAACCTTCGCCTGCTCGCCCACCTCGATACCCTCGCACCGGCCAACCGCCCGATCCTCCTCGGAGTCTCACGCAAAAGTGTCATCGCCCGCATCCTCGGCGACACCGATTTGTCCAAGCGACTGTGGCCCACCGTCGCGCTCACCTCGCACGCCCGCCGCCAAAACGTCCTCATCCACCGCGTCCACGACGTGCAGGAAAACCACCACGCCCTGCGCATGACCGAAGCCATCCTCAGCGCACGGTAAATACCGACACCCGCCGACCCCCAACTGGAACGCCAAGCTCCAGCTTGGCAAGCCAACCGCATCCGGCGAAGCCGCACATCTTCCTCCTCCATGACCGCCACCCCGTCCTCCGCCAACCAGTTTCACACCAACCACATCCAAAACCTCGTACGTTCGTTCAAGGAACTCACCGGTCGCGATCTGATCGACCCTTCACTCTCGCCCGAAGAAGCCGCCCGTTGGTTGTTTGAAGAAGCTCCGTTCATGGTCGCCTCTCACGACGGCGGCGGCGACCCCGTCCTCACCTACGGCAACCGCACGGCGCTCGAGCTCTTCGAGATGACCTGGGACGAGTTTACCTCCACGCCCTCCCGCTTTACCGCCGAGCCCCCCAACCGCGACGAACGCGCAGAACTTCTCCGCCAAGTCACCGAGAATGGGTTCATCGACAACTACTCCGGCATCCGCATCTCCAAGACCGGCCGCCGATTCCGCATCCAGCGTGCTACCGTCTGGAACGTAACCGACACCAACGGCAACCCCGCCGGCCAGGCCGCCACATTCTCCAACTGGGAGTGGCTGTAGAACCACGAAAATCTGAGCCCGGGGTGGTTCGGTTTTCTTCCGCAGATTGGCAGGATGGGAAGGAGTTGGGCGTGTGGTGGACCGCTCGGAAGAACGGAAGACGCCCACCGACCACAAGAGTGTGGTCGCCCCATCGCATCCCGTCCGTCCACCATTCCCCGATGGACCAACGACACTCCTGTCGTTGCCGCGCGACGCCGCAAAGCCAGCCAGCCCCGCGCAGCATCGACCTCAGTGAATCCGATAGGGATTTGGAAAGGGATAAGGATCCGAAAACATCCACGCGCAGCGCTGGAGGGTCGGCATTCCTGCCGACGATGGGGGAGTCTCACGCAGAGCCCCAAAGATCCCAAAGGGCGGCTAGCTCCGGCGACGGAGAATGAGCGAGCGGTCACCGCCAGTCGCGTTTTCCTTCCGCAGAATCGGAGCCTGCGGAGACCGCCGTCAGGCATTTCAGAATGGGAAGGATTTGGGAGTGGGGTTATGGTGGACCGCTCGGAAGGACGGAAGACGCCCACCGACCACAAGAGTGTGGTCGCCCCATCGCACCCCGTCCGTCCACCATTCCCCGATGGACCAACGACACTTTGTCGTTGCCGCGCGACACCGCAAAGCCAGCCTGCCCGCCCCGCCCCATCGCCCCGACCACAAGAGTCGTGGTCGCTCCATCGCATCCCGTCCGCCCACCATTCCCCGATGGACCAACGACACTCATGTCGTTGCCGCGCGACGCCGCAGCTCTCAATCCTCCACGCTGCCATTGATCGCCGCATCTCCCGTCGCGAAGCGACGCCTTACCGGCTAGCCTGCGGTTTCAACCGCAGGTCCCCACACCACCAAAACCACCTCGTCCCAACGGGACGGTTTATCCGAATACCGAATAACCAATCCCTACTTCCCCCTCCCCATCAACGTCCCGATTGCCACCCCGATGAGCACCAACACGATCACACCAATCAAGATCCAAGTGAAGCCGCTGCTCCCTTCGGACTCGGTCACCTTGGCGGCTTCCGTCGGGTTGCTTTGTTTCAGCGCCAAATACTCCATCTGCTCCGGTGGCAGTTCTCCCAACGTTTCCACATTCCACATTTCCTTGCGCCCGGCGTACTTCGCCCGCGTCGCTGCCACCGCATCGACTGAAATTTCCCGCGCCGGATCCGTGCCCCACTTCTTCACCACGTACGTCAGCGCCTCGGCAACTTGCTCGTCGCTCATGGTCGCCGCGTTGGCAGGCATCACGTTGCGGTAGGGTTCACCGTTCACGATCATCGGACCGTTGATCCCATGCAGCTGCATCTTGATCAGCGTCTCGTCCGACAACTGCAACCATTGCGACCCAGCCAACGGTGGGAACAACTTGGGGACACCCTGCCCCTCGGGCATGTGACACGAACTACAGAACTGTTTGTAAGCTGGGGACTCGGCAACAGACATGTGCTCATCCTCGCCAACCAAACGCCCATCGGCAACCCCAATCGAACGCATCGCCGCCGATTCCAAAGGTGCCCCAACTGCCGCGACACCAATCACTACCGATCCCACCACTCGCGCACCTGCGCCAGGATCCGGCGGTCCCCCGGCGCCCAATCGATCGCATCAAGTGCCGCGTCATCAGCCAGCGCCACCCAATCGATCGCCAGATGCTCGAGTGCAACCGGCTCCGGCGCACCAGCGGCCAGCTCACAAACCATCGGGTGCAAACGGATCAACCACCTCCCGTCCTCGGATTTGTGGTCCACCGGCAGAAACTTCGCGCTCCCCGCCTCATCCACCACCACATCGGTGCCCAGTTCCTCATCTAACTCACGCACCATCGCCTGCGCCAAAGTCTCGCCCGCATCCACTTTTCCTCCCGGAAACTCCCATCGCCCGCCGAGCGATTTGTCCAGCGGACGCTGCGCCACAAGCAAGCGCTGGCGCGCATCCACTAACACCGCACACACCACATCCATTACCGAGATTCCCGAGTCGCTCATCGCATCCCGTATAGCATTGATGCCCCGCGGTGTCGCAGCATTTCCACCTCCGGTGAAAATGATCTCGCCCGACTCCTCGAGCTATGGCACGTTCTCGACTCAGCCGATTTCTCCATGCCAGTGACCGAGACTCCCCCATCCCCAGCCACCAGCTTCAAACCACGCTATGGTCGTGTGTTAGCCGTGGTACGTGATGGCAAAATCACGCCACTGGCGGATCAAGGTGCCACTCCAAGCGCGGACGCGCCCGCTCAGTCAACACGCACGCCCGGGCCGCCTGTTGCCTCGCCGAAGGCAACCACGCCGGATGACGTCACGCAGGAAAGCAAGCCCGCCCCATCCACCGAAGCAGCCCCGGCAACACGGCGCAAGGTCACCCACCGCACCGTCCCGCTCGACGAAGCCACTGCGAGCCGCCCTGCGTTCAAGCGCACCGCCGACCGCGCCCCCAGCGAGCGCGAGGAAGCCGCGACCAAGAATGCGAAGGGCCCTCAGTTCCTTCACCCAGGCAAACTCCGATTCGGCGCGGCCCTCTACGTGATCGGCAAAGTGTCGATCTACTCCACCATTCTCCTCACTTGCTATTTCGCAGCGACCGGGCTCAAGCACCCCGTCCTGATGGTCGCTCTGCCGGCCATCGCGCTCGTTTTCGTGATCTGGGGATGGATCGCTGCAGCCAGCCTCCGCTGCCGCGTCTGCACCATGCCCTTCATGCGCAAACAGAAGTGCAAGATGAGCCCGAAGGCTCCCAAATTCCCGCTGGCATCCCACCAGTTCACATTCGCGGTGCACACGCTTTGCCACAACAACCCACGCTGCCCATACTGCGGCACCGTGAACCGCTTGCGGAAGTAACAGAGCAACAGCCACCACACAGCCCTCCCCACAAGACTCGACATTCCCTCTAAGAATGTCGCAGGTTCAGGAGTTTTCCAAACAACCCAAGCGCACAGATGCGCTGAGCCCCACCTTGCCGGGCGGCTCGCCCGCATCTTCTGCAGCATCGGAAAATTTCTATGAACGTACTACGCATCGCAACGCTGGCCACCACCTGTTGGATCGGCGGGCTCACGACACTCGCCACCCTGCCGCAAGCCGTGGCAGAAGAAGCCGCCGCCCCGATTCAAATCCTCGACGAGGGCCTGCCTCCACACTGGCTGCAGGGCGATCCAGTCGCGGCGATGGAGCAGGACCATCTCTATATTTTCGAATTCTGGGCCACCTGGTGCGGCCCGTGCATCGCCCAGATGCCACACCTCGAGGAGCTCTATCAGGCGACCAAAGACGACCAATCCGTCAGCCTGATCGGGATCAATGTCTTCGACAACACAGAGGTCGACAAGCTGAAGAACTTCATCAAAAAGCAGGGCGTCACCTACCCTGTCGCCGCGGATGGATCGCGCAAAGGCAACGTCGCCAAAAAGTGGCTCGGCCCACTGGGCGTGACCGGAATCCCACACGCAATCGCCGTGCGTAACCACGAGATCCTCTGGCGCGGCCACCCGTCCAAGCTCAACCTCGACCTGATCACGGAGCTCAAAGATCCAAGCCGCGACGCGGCAGCTCTCGAGGCGGCCCGATTGAAAAAACAGGCCGACGACAAAGCCGCCGAACGAGCACACTTCGAGAAGCTGGGCCAGATCCAAGGTGCTTCGCCAGATCAGGTTCAATCCCTCGCCGACTCCATGGTCGCTGGCGACCACCGCGGACCGGACGACATCCGTGGATTCCGCTCGGCCGCGTTCAACACACTCTTCCACGCGGGACAACATGTAGCCGCCCAACAAGAGCTCGCCAAATTGGCCGATGAAGCACCAGACGACGCGATCTCGATGATCCGCATCGGCACCATCATCGTCACCACCGATGAACTGGAAAACAAAGACCTGGAACTCGCTGTCCGCTGCCTCGAACGCAATATCGAACTCAACCCGGACAACGCCAGCGTCGCCTACCAGCGCATCACCGACGCCAAACTTCAAATGGGTGACCGCGACGGCGCCATCGAAGCAGCCAAGCTCGCCGTCGAACACAGCCGCCAAGGCAAGGCGCTCAACGCCCACCTCGACGCGCTCAAGTAGTCCTCACCGTAACCCATTTCCTCAATGAAATACCTTCTCACCGCCACCGCGATCACTTCACTGGTCGCCACCCCGCTGCTCGCAGGCAAGATGAACCCGGTCCCCCAACCGACCGACAACACCAAGCAAGAGCAAGCCACCCAGAAACCGGAAAAATGGCTCCCCGGCCACACTCTCGATTTCGCCGAACTCCCCACCGAATGGCTCCAGGGCAACGCCCCGACCGAATTCGAAAAGGACACGGTCTATTTGATCGACCTCTGGAAAACCCCGGGCAAAGGACCCCGCTCGTACAACTTCTTCCGCAAGAAGCCCGGCTATTTCGGTTACGAACTTCTCGAGCGGATGGAACGGCTCGGCAACCGTCCCGACAACATTCAGCTGCTCACCATCGCGGTGAACGAAACGTCATCGCCGGAGCGCGTGAAAAAGTTCCTCACCCTGCCCGTCTTCCAATGTGACCACCCGGTAGCCAACGACGGCCCCTCCGGCACGATCTACTCCAATTGGCTCGCGCCACTCGGCTTCCGCAGCTTCCCCCACACACTCATCGTGAAAAACGGCGTGCTGCTGTGGTCCGGCGATGGCACCACCATTCCGGAAAGCCTGGTGACACAGGCCAGCCGCCCCGAATTCGACCTCGACGCCTATCAAGCGGCCCGCAAGGACGACGCCGAGCTCTTCAAGACCATGCGCAAAACCACCGACGCCATCTGGAAAGCCTCGGAAGGCGGTGCATCATTGGAGGAGCTCAACGCCATGATCAGTAAGGAGGAAGAACGACTTGGCCACGATCCTTTCATGTTCATGCAATTGCAGGAACTGCGCTTCGGCCTGTGCCTGGAGCACAAAGATCCCGCAGGCGCGCTCGCCGCCATGAACGATGCCGCGCACAAGTTCCCCGATAGCAGCTTCATCCAGGGCCGCGTCTTCAAATACCTCATCACCAAAGAGGAGCTGAAGCCCGACTCCTACCCGACCATCATTCACTGCATGGAGCGCCAGGCGCTTCTCAGGGATTCGGAGTACGCCTCCCACTGCTGGGTCGTCATCGGCGACATCTACCGCGAAATGGGCAAGATGGATGAAGCCACCGCCGCCTACGAAAAGGGCGTCGCTCTTTCCTCCGTCCAGCGCCGACTCGAGACCCTTCAGGCTGGCAAGCCCCTGCCAATCGCGGACTAATACCAATGGATCGGATTTCACACGGTCACCGGAGCCCCAGCACCGGTGGCCGTGTTTTGCGTTCATCCGCAACCACTTCCACAGGTTAAGGCGTAATCATCAGTGATCCCCCGCTAGGTTGAAACCTCAGCGCCCTGATGCAGCCACTTGCCGTCCATTTCCTGCTCAAGGCCGCCGACATGCAGCGTGCGGTCTCGTTCTACCAGAACATTCTGGGGTTCTATCCTCTGGTGAGTAACGAGCAGTGGTCGGAGCTCGGCTACCGCGACGTCACCATTTGGATCAAAATGGGCAACGGAGACGTCCCCTCCCGGTCCGGACTGACAATTCAATACGACGACTTGGACCACGTCTACGAGCTGTGCTTGGTCGCCGGCGCCGAAGGGCTCGAAGCCCCGTCGCTGATCGAAAAGCACGCGATGAAGACCGCTCGCATCCGCGACCCGGAAGGCAACGAAATCACTCTCATCGAGCGCCTCCCCAAAGAGGACGATGGGACGAATCTTCCCGCCACCAAGACAAAAAAAATCCACCGGAAATCCGGTGGATAATGGCGACCCGTACGGGACTCGAACCCGTGTTGCCGCCGTGAAAGGGCGGAGTCCTGGACCGCTAGACGAACGGGTCGTTGATGTTCGTTGCGAAACGGTGCGGCACTATATCCGCTTCCGAATCACGCGCAACACGTTTTTCTCAGCAATCGATCAATCGCGAATTCCCACCCGCTCACCTCGATCAGAAAACCGATACCACGCTCTGTTAAAAGCACTCAACCTAACACCGGAAGACACCCAGCTCTGATCAAACCCGGGCAAAAAAAATCCACCGGAAATCCGGTGGATAATGGCGACCCGTACGGGACTCGAACCCGTGTTGCCGCCGTGAAAGGGCGGAGTCCTGGACCGCTAGACGAACGGGTCGTTAATGTTCGTTGCGAAACGGTCCGGCACTATATTCGCTTCCGATTCGAGCGCAAGACCTTTTTGTATGAATTTCGAATAATACCAATCGAGCGGACAGATCGGCCAGCGACCCACTCCTCAATCGATGGATCTATGCGAACCACTCAGCTGATAAGACACAGCGCTCACGACCGGCGCAACCGCGTAGGATGACACTCGTTCTCGTCGCGCTCGGGATAATCGAGCGTGTAGTGCAAGCCACGGCTTTCTTTGCGCTGTTGGGCCGAATCCACAATCAACGCCGCAGTCGTCACCAGGTTGCGCAGCTCGAGCAGGTCAGTCGTCACGGTGTGCCCCCAGTAGTACTCCTGCACCTCGGCAGCCAAATTCCGCAACCGCGTGGCCGCACGCTTGAGACGCTTGCCGGTACGCACAATGCTCACGTAATCCCCCATGCAGCGGCGGATTTCATCCCAGTTGTGGTAAATCACCACCAACTCATCGAGCTCGACCGCGTCACCACTCTCCCATTCCGGGATCTCCACCTCAGTCCGCGCCACACCTTCGGCACGCGATTTCACAATATCATCGATCGCACGGTGCGAGACCACCACCCCCTCGAGCAATGAATTGCTCGCCAAACGGTTGGCACCGTGCAGCCCGGTATTGGCCACTTCGCCCACGGCGTACAAGCCCGGCAGCGACGAACGACCATTGATATCGGTTTCCACCCCACCACAGCTGTAGTGCGCGGCAGGCACCACCGGCACCGGTTGCTTGGACATATCAATCCCAATGCTCTGGCAGGTCTCGAAGATCAAAGGAAAGCGCTCGGCCCAGAACTCGCGGCTCTTGGCCGTGCAATCCAAATACACACACGGCCCACCGGTGCGCTTGATCTCGCTGTCGATCGCACGCGCCACGATGTCACGCGGCGCCAGCGACCCGCGCTCGTCATACTTGTGCATGAACTCTTTACCGTCCTGCCCCACGAGCACCGCACCTTCACCGCGCACCGCCTCCGAAATCAAAAACGACTTCACCTCGTGGTGGTAAAGACAGGTCGGGTGGAACTGCATGAACTCCATGTTGGCAATCGTTGCCCCCGCACGCCACGCCATCGCCACCCCGTCACCGGTCGCTGTGTCCGGGTTCGTCGTATAAAGATAGACCTTGCCGCAGCCGCCGGTGCAAAGGATCACATTCTGGCAGCGCATCGTCTTCACCTCACCGCTGTCCTCGTCCAGCACGTAGAGCCCGACCACCTCATCGCGGGTGACAAAGCCCAGCTTGCCTGTGGTGATCAAATCGATCGCAAAATGATTCGGCAACACATCGATGCGCTCGTCCGCGTTCACCGCAGCGAGCAACTTCTCGATCATCTCCTTGCCGGTCGAATCCCGGTGGTGCAACACACGGCGCTTGGTGTGCCCTCCTTCCCGCCCGAGGTCGTAACTCGAGTGACTCTCCTCAGCTTCCGCCGCTCCACTGAACTCGCCCGACTTATCAAACTCCACTCCCCACTCGATCAGCTCGTTGATCCGTGCCGGCCCTTCTTCCACCATCGTCCGCACCACCGCCTCGTCACACAAGCCAGCCCCCGCATTCAAGGTGTCGGCCACGTGCTCGTCGAACGAATCATCATCCCCCATTACGCAAGCAATCCCGCCCTGCGCCCAGGCTGTATTCGACAGCTCGGGCATCCGCTTGGTCAGCACCAGCACGCGGCCATGGTCCGCCGCCTTCAGCGCAGCACTCAATCCGGCAATCCCCGATCCGACGATCACAAAGTCGTAGTCCATAAGTTTATTGGGTCAATTGCGTGACCCTACACACGCTTCCCCCCTTCGTCAGCTGATAATCCGCACAGCCCCACTCCCCAGAGACACCGACACAAATGCAAGAAAGATTGCACACACTCACGAAGTAGACTCCCGCTCTATGCATCGGTTCTTCCTCCTCATCACCCTGATCCTCGGCACGCTCGCCCCATCATTCGCCAAGCCCACCACCAAAGTCGCCTGCGTCGGAGACTCGATCACCTTTGGAGCCACCATCGTCGATCGCGAGCGGCTCAGCTATCCGGCACAACTCGCCGCACGCCTTGGCAATGCCTACGAAGTACGCAACTTCGGCGTCAGCGCCAGAACCATACTCAGCAAAGGCGACCGCCCCTACATTGCCACCCAGCAATACCAAGCGGCCCTCCAGTGGAAACCGGACGCGGTAATCCTCATGCTCGGCACCAACGACAGCAAACCACACAACTGGAAACACCGTGACGAGTTCCTCCACGACGCCACCTCTCTGATTGAAAGCTTCCAGCAGCTCCCCAGCTCACCGCGCGTCCTGGTTTGTGTTCCTCCGCCGGTCTTTAAAGAGGGAGTCATCCGCAACGCTCCGATCCGTGATCACATCCGCCCGGCCCTCCATCAAGCAGCAATCACCACCGGTGCCGAGATCATTGATTTCACGCCATTTCTCATCGAGCACGCCCGCCACTTCCCCGATGCCGTTCACCCCACAGCGCTCGGCGCGGAAGTTCTAGCACAGCGCCTCTCCATGATCCTCCGCACCCCGCGGGTACCGGTGCTTGGCTTCGAAGGACTCGGAGAGCGGCTCAAACAAGGGCACTTCCACGGCCACCCCATGGTTGAATTCGAAGCCGATGGCGTCCCCGCCCGAATCGTGCGCCCACGCCGTCCGGCCGCCGGTTATCCGTGGATCTGGCGTGCCCGCTTCTGGAACCATGAGCCGCAGTTCGACCGCGCCATGCTCGAGCTCGGGTGGCACATCGCCTACATCGACGTCAGCCACCTGTACGGATCGCAAAAGGCCATCGATCGATGGAACAAATTCCACAATTTGCTCACCAGCCAAGGGCTCTCCAACAAACCCATCATCGAAGCCATGAGCCGCGGCGGGTTGATCGCCCACAACTGGGCCGCCGCCAACCCGACAAAGGTCGCCGGCATCTACGCCGACAACCCGGTGATGGACATCAAGAGCTGGCCCCTCGGCATGCCGGGCGCCGGATCGCCCAAGGACATTCCCCGCCTGATCGATGCCTATAACTTCACGTCAAAAGAGGACGCTCTCGCCTGGAACCAGAACCCCGTCGATCAGATCCACACCTTGGCATCCGCCCGCGTCCCAGCATTCTACGTCGTAGGATCACAAGACAAGGTCGTCCCGACCGCAGCCAACGCGGAGCGCGCCATCAGCGCCTACCTGCAGGCTGGGGCGCCCGTTGAAGTCATCCGCAAACCACAAGCCGGCCACCATCCACACTCGTTGGTAGACCCCACGCCACTCGTACATTGGGCTCTGCGCTGTGCCGGCACCCCGATGAACCCGGCAGCCGCCCCAACCCCTGGCGCTGAGTTCCGCGGACGATCCGCCGGCTGGGGCAGTGGCACCTGGTGGGATCAGTTCGAGCGCATCAACCAACTCAGCTCCCAACATCAGGATCTCGAACTCGTCTTCCTCGGCGACTCCATCACACAGTCGTGGACCGGCTCACACCACCGCCTCGCCACCGCCGACGGAAATCGCGCCATCGACCGCACCTTCGGCAAACACTGGAAAACCGCATCGTTCGGCATCTCCGGCGACCGCACCGAGCACCTGCTCTACAGGGTTCAGCACGGCAACTTCGACCACATCAGCCCCAAAGTCATCGTCCTCACCATCGGTGTAAATAACCTCAACATAGGAAAACACACACCCGCTCAAGTCGCCGACGGCATCAAAGCCACCGTCAACGCACTCCGGACCAAGTGCCCAAGATCCCACATCCTCGTCCTCGGTCCGCTCCCATCAGGCCGTGCCCCAGACGCCCCTCGACGCACCGACATCCGGACAATCCATCACATGATCGCACCACTCGGCGCGCATCCCCAAGTCACCTACAAGAACATCAGCAACACCTTCATCCTCGCCGACGGCACACTGAACCCAGAACTCTTCACCAGTGACTTCATCCACCTCAAGCCCGCCGGCTACGACGCCTGGGCCAAAGCCATCAAAGACGACATCCAGCGCCTGATGCGGTAAACCCAGCAACAAGACAGCCCCTCCGCACTCCATCTCCTGAAAGTAGATCGCAAACCAGCCCAGCTCGCAGCTCCGGCCCCAACAAAGCCCACCATCCCGTTTTCGTGGCTTTTTGTGCCTCTTCGTGGCCATCAAAACCGGCTCCGCCCCCAATCGAAGGCAGCGATCCTCGCCGCACTCCCAAACACATACTCCTTTGGGATCTTTGGGCCTTTGCGTGAGTCCCTCTCATCGCTCTCGATTACGATCAGGAAATCGATATCGATGAGGATCCACGGCAGACGCCGCGCACACCCACTTTACCCCTCCAGCACCCGCCTCCCGACATGCGTGCCGCTGGCGAAACATCCCTGCAGCAAATACCCGCCGGTTGGCGCTTCCCAGTCGACCATCTCACCCGCCACGTAAACGCCCGGCAGCTTGCGTAACATCAGCGACTCATCCAACTCGCTCCACGCCACCCCGCCCGCCGAGGAAATCGCGTCCTCCAACGGCCGCGGCCGCCCGACCGGAATCCGGCACGCCTTCACCTCCCGAGCCAACTGCTCGACCGATCGCCATGGCCCGCGGTCCGGCAAATGCTTGAGCAACGCACAGGTCGCCGCATCAAGCTTCCAGCGCCGACGCGCCTCCCGCACGTAGTTCTTTTTCACCGCGCCCATCTTCTCCACCAGATCTTCGACACTGAGGTCCGGTTTGAAATCAATGGTCAGCACTCGCTCGGCATCACCCATTCCCCGCAGTGCCGGGCCGAGCCGATAGATCGGACCGCCCTCCAATCCATATCGCGTCAGCACGACTTCACCCCGTCGCTCCATCTCGCCGGCACGGAATACCGCGTTCTTAATAGGCAGCCCCTCGGCTTCCTCCACCACCGACTGAGGCCAATCCATCTCCCAGCCACAGTTCGCGGGTTCCAAATCGTTCACCTCAATCCCCAACTCACGCAAAACCGCGACCCAGCCGCCGGTCGATCCCGTCCTCGGCCACGATCCGCCACCCAGTGCCAACACCACACGGTCCGCAACCACTTCCAAGCCTTGCCCTTGATGCTCGAACCGC
The DNA here is from genome assembly GCF_010681825.2 of Sulfuriroseicoccus oceanibius. Taxonomy (NCBI): domain Bacteria; kingdom Pseudomonadati; phylum Verrucomicrobiota; class Verrucomicrobiia; order Verrucomicrobiales; family Verrucomicrobiaceae; genus Sulfuriroseicoccus; species Sulfuriroseicoccus oceanibius. The sequence goes on from NZ_CP066776.1 coordinate 261,483, forward strand.
AAACGCCCAGCCCCATCCATCCCCAGCCAGCGGTGACGCGTCGCAAACTCCACCCCCATCTCCCGCAACCGATCCAACCACCGACGCAACAACGGCGCCGCTTTGATCATCCCATTGACCGGCACCGGAAACACCTTGCCGCTGCTCGCCACGAACGTCTCCACGCCTAGTCCCGCCGCCCACTGCCGCAGTGCTTCGTTGTCGAATCCACGCACCAGCGCATTCCAGCGCTCCCTCGGCAATCCGGGACCACTGTATTTTTCCAGAAAGCCATCCATCGGCTCACCATTGGTCAGATTGAGCCCACTCTTTCCCGCCACCAGAAACTTCCGCCCCACCGACGGCATCGCATCATAGACCGTCACCCTCGCACCACCCGCCGCCGCCACCTCCGCAGCACGCAACCCGGCAGGCCCGCCACCAATCACGGCCACCGATAACGTAGACTGAACTGAGGGAAAATCCTGCGCCATAACCCGCGCAGCCTAACCCACCCACCCCACCTCAGCAACACCCCGACACCATGCGGATTTGCCTAACAGAAACCGAAATTCAGACAAGAGCTTATTGAGACTACGTCGCAGCAAACCCCTCGTCTGACTATCGTTCGACGCCCCGCATAAAACCAATAGCCACTGAAAAAACCGACCAAACATCGGGAATCGAACCGGCTCTTGTTGAGAATCGAAAAAGTCAGGTTTACCTCCGATTGTAGTCTTGCATCGCGTAAGGCGACACCCTAGGTATGTGGGTCCGTTCGGTCGCCCCGTCGCGTGGATCGTGACGGGCAACGAAACCGGCCCACTATTAGAACCCAATCCTTCACCCAAAAAGACCAGCCTCGATGAGCGCCTCTCTTTCTCCACTCGCCCAAGCCCAGCGCTTCTACGCATCATCCATCGGTAAGAAAATCGTTGTCGCCATCAGCGGCATCGTGTTCTTGCTCTTCCTTCCCGCTCACGCCATCGGCAACCTTTTGGTGTTCTCGGGTCAGGAAGCTCTGAATGAATACGCGCACTTCCTGCAAACCGCCGGTCACGGTGCCATGATCTGGGTCTTCCGCCTCGGCCTTCTGACCGCCTTCATCGTGCACATCGTGTCAACGATCCACCTGACGCGCCAGAACCGCGCGGCCCGCAGTGATCGTTACGCGGTCAAGACGCCAATGCGCAGCACCGCTGCCAGCCGCACCATGATGGTTTCCGGTCTTACCATTCTGGCCTTCGTCGTCTACCACATCCTGCACTACACCGTGCGCAGCTTCCACGGCTTCGCCGACCTGCCGCTCGACCCACACGGCAACTTCGACGTCTACACCATGGTGATCCTCGGCTTCCAAAACGTGGCCTCCACCATCTTCTACATCGTCGGCATCAGCCTGCTTTGCTTCCACCTTTCGCACGGTGTGGCTTCGGTCTTCCAGACCCTCGGCCTGCGCAGCGACCGCTCAAAGAACCTCTTCCAGATCGTTGGCAAAGCCTACGCCGTCATCATCTGGCTCGCCTTCGCCGTGGTGCCACTCTCGATCCTGTTCGGATTCGTCACCCTCGACAAGTAATCCGCTCCCACTCTCAACTCACGATCTTTAGCCCTCACATTGAATCCAATGGACACCCCACTTTACCCAACCGGCACAGACATCACTGAAGCCGCACTTCCTAAAGGTGACCTCAAGTCCCAGTGGACCAACCACCGCTTCGACTCCAAGCTGATCAACCCGGCCAACAAGCGTAAATTCAAGATCATCGTCGTTGGCTCCGGCCTCGCCGGTGGATCGGCAGCCGCCACGCTCTCGGAGCTCGGCTACCAGGTCGACTGCTTCTGCTATCAAGACAGCCCACGCCGCGCCCACTCGATCGCGGCCCAGGGTGGTATCAACGCCGCCAAGAACTACCAGAACGACGGCGACTCGGTCTGGCGTTTGTTCTACGACACACTCAAAGGCGGTGACTTCCGCGCCCGCGAATCCAACGTTTACCGCCTCGCAGAGGTCAGTGAAGAGATCATCGACCAGTGCGTCGCACAGGGGGTGCCATTCGCCCGTGAATACGGCGGCCTGCTCGACAACCGCTCGTTCGGTGGCGCTCAGGTGAAGCGTACCTTCTACGCCCGTGGCCAGACCGGCCAGCAGTTGCTCATCGGCTGCTACCAGGCGCTCGAGAAGGAGATCGCCAACGGTGGCGTCAAAATGTACAACCGCTGCGAAATGATGGACCTCGTCCTCGTCGACGGTCACGCCAAGGGCATCATCACCCGTGACATGGTCACCGGCGAGATCAAGTCCCACGCCGCGGACGCCGTGATCCTCGCAACCGGCGGCTACGGCAACGTCTTCTTCCTTTCCACCAACGCCATGGGCTGCAACGTCACCGCCGCCCTCCGCGCCCACAAGCGTGGCGCCTACATGGCCAACCCATGCTACACCCAGATCCACCCGACCTGCATCCCGGTCAGCGGCGACTACCAGTCGAAGCTCACCCTGATGTCCGAGTCGCTCCGTAACGACGGACGCATCTGGGTTCCTAAATCGAAGGAAGACGCAAAAGCCATCCGTGAAGGCCGCAAAACCGCCGCGGATATCGCAGAAGCCGACCGCGACTACTACCTCGAGCGCAAGTACCCATCGTTCGGCAACCTCTCTCCTCGTGACATCTCGTCCCGCTCGGCCAAGGAAGTTTGCGACGAAGGACGCGGCGTGGCTCCAACCGGACTCGGTGTGTTCCTCGACTTCCGCGACGCCATCGAGCGCCTCGGCGAAGACGCGATCCGCGCCCGCTACGGCAACCTCTTCCAGATGTACGAGAAGATCACCGGCACGAACCCATACAAGGAGCCGATGCAGATCTACCCAGCGGTGCACTACACCATGGGCGGCCTCTGGGTGGACTACAACCTGATGTCCAACGTGCCAGGTCTCCACGTGCTCGGCGAAGCCAACTTCTCCGACCACGGTGCCAACCGCCTCGGTGCTTCCGCACTGATGCAGGGCCTTGCCGACGGATACTTCGTCATCCCGACCACCATCGCGCCATACCTCGCCGGCCAGAAGCCAGGCTCGATCACCACCGATCACCCTGAGTTCCAGAAGGTCGAAACCGAAGTCCGCGACCGCATCAACAAACTGATGTCGATCCAGGGCAAGCGCACCGTTGATTCGTTCCACAAGGAACTCGGTCTCCTCATGTGGGACAAGTGCGGCATGGCCCGTAACGCGGAAGGCCTCAAGGAAGCCATCGAAAAACTTCCATCCATCCGCGAAGCGTTCTGGTCGGATCTCTTCATCCCGGGCGACGCCGACAACATGAACCAGGAACTCGAAAAAGCCGCCCGAGTGGCAGACTTCCTCGAGTTCGCCGAGGTCATGCTCTACGACGCTCTCCACCGCGAAGAATCCTGCGGTGGTCACTTCCGCGAGGAACACCAGTACACCGAGGAAGACGAAGAAGTGAAGTCCGGCCTGCTCTCCCCGGGTGAAGCCAAGCGCGACGACGAGAAGTTCTCCTACGTCGGTGCCTGGGAATTCACCCAGCCGGGTCAGGCTCCAATCCTTCACAAGGAGTGGCTCAACTTCGACTTCGTCAAGCCGTCGACCCGATCCTACAAGTAAGCCGATCAACCAGACCTCGTCGCCGTGGCCGTTCCCGCAGAAATCTTCGAAGCCGTTATTCTTCAACACCACAAGCACCCCGTGCATGAGGTGGAGGAGATCGGCTCCTGCGGCTGCGGCCAACAGATCACCAACCCGCTCTGCGGCGACGAAGTCACCATCATCATTCCCAAAGACCAGCCTGCCCACCAGACTCTCGATTCCCTTCAGTTCATCGGCAACGGATGTGCCATCAGCCGCGCGTCGGCCTCCATCCTCACCAATGAACTTCAGGGCAAGTCACCCGAGCAGGCACTCGCACAAATCGATCAATTCCTCACCAGCCTTCAGTCGGCGGACGAGCCCACCAGTGACGAGATCACCGATCTCAACACGCTGCTCTCGGTCAAACGCTTCCCAGCCCGCACCGAATGCGCCGCCATCGCCTGGCGCGCCGCCCGTCAATTGCTCACTCCGCTGACCCAAAACTGACCGAATCGATCGCACCCCCAACCTTCCCAATTCACCGCCCATTACTGTCATGAAACTCACGCTCAAAGTCTGGCGCCAGGAGCGCCCAACACAGCAAGGCACGCTCGAAACCATCCAGACCCCGGATATCCCGGAAGAGGCGTCGTTCCTCGAAATGCTCGACATCGTCAACGAGGACCTGCTCCAAAATGGCAAGCGCCCGATCGCATTCGACCACGACTGCCGCGAAGGCATCTGCGGCATGTGCTCGCTTACCATCAACGGCGTCCCTCACAGCAAGGACAACGGCATCACCACCTGCCAGGTGCACATGCGCAAGTTCAAGGACGGCGACACCATCTACATCGAGCCATTCCGCGCCAAGGCATTCCCAATCCAGCAGGACTTGGTGACCGACCGCTCGGCTTTCGACCGCATCATCGCCGCCGGCGGATACATCTCGGTGCGCACCGGATCGGCCATCGACGCCAACGCAATGCCAATCGCCAAGGACGTCGCTGACGCAGCCTTCGACGCCGCTGCTTGCATCGGTTGTGGCGCCTGCGTCGCCGCCTGCCCGAACGCATCGGCTATGCTCTTCGTTTCGGCCAAGGCCGAGCACCTCAACCGCCTCCCACAGGGCGCACCAGAGAAGACCCGCCGCGTGATCGCCATGGTCGAGCAGATGGACGCAGAAGGCTTCGGCAACTGCACCAACCACTACGAGTGCGAAGCCGCCTGCCCGAAACTCATCTCGGCAGTCAACATCGCCAAGCTCAACAAGGACTACGCACTCGCCCGTGCGAAGGAAGGCTTTGTCTCCGCTTAATCCCTCTCTCAGATCCTGAGACCTCAGATCCGCCCCGCCGCCACCCGCGGCCGGGCGGATTTTTTGTGCCCACGTCCCACGCTGCTGAAATCAGCCCCACCGTAGAAGCTTTTAGTCATCCGCAGATGACACCGATTCCGCAGATTGTTTCCATGGGTTGCACCGCGCACGAGCATCACTCCCCTCTTGGCAATCGCTCCAAAAACAACTCCGGCCCTCCAATTTCTTGCGCTTCGGGGTTCCCCTCCATGCATTCAGGTTCGTAGTGGATCACTGCATACCAAACAGGAACGGACACCTGTTCAAAATCCAAAGACTTCTTTTTTGATCGGTCTAAACAGAGTTTCAAAGTAGTATCCCTCTGTTTGACAACGGATCACCAACCCCGAGCTCGCCCCCCCATGTCTAACCAGCACGCCCCCAACCGCACCACGAGCCGAAAATGCGGCATCTCGTTATCACTGAGCTCAATCTGTCTGCTCACAGGGGCGGCAACCATTGCCTGGACTCAAGTCGCGCAGGCGATACCGATTTCCCCAGTGGTCAAACGGTCGGAGGTGGTGAAGTCCGGCGCCGGTCAGCTCAAGCTGCACCGCACCGACCGCCTCAAGGTCCGCGGCCATTTGCAGGCTGGAACCAACGCGATCGGTGAGAAGAATTTGTTCTGGGACCTCGCCCGCCGTGCCGCGGGAAACGACACCTTCGACGCCGATAGCGGATGGCTTGAGTCGTTCGTCGAACCGGGAGTCAGCTTCCGTTATGAGCTCGATTCAGGGTCATCCTGGTTTGGCAAAGTCTCCGCGGTGGCGTCCAATACATCTGGTACCGACGCATTCGACGCCGGCGACGAGGGAAGGATCACGCTCGAGGAAGCCTACATTGGTTACAAGGCGCAGTTGGCTGGAGATACCACTCTGCAGGGGTCGATCGGACCGCGCCCACTCAAGTTGGGCACAGGGATGCTGATTTTCAATGGGGGCGCCGATGGCTTCGAACGCGGAACCCTCAAGTTCGGTCCTCGTGATGCGTGGGAAATGAACGCCATGACACGGCTCGACCACGGCCCGTTCCAAGCCATCGCTTTCTACATCGATGCCAACGAACTGGCATCGAGTGACTCCTCCAACCGAATGGCCGGACTGGATCTGCGCTGGGATGGAGAACGCAAGACCTACGCCGGGTTGACTTATATCAACGTCGTGGAGTCGGAAGCACCGTACCCACAAGCGGCGCTGGGTGGATTCGGTCCACCCAATATCATTGCTGGCGGTCGTGAGGGTCTCCAGTCTGTGAACTTTTACGGCCGCAGCCGGCCATTTGAAGGCACATTGGACACCTTGGCTATCTGGTTGGACGCCGCCTACCAGTGGAACGACAGCCCGGACATGCAGGCCTGGGGCGGACGGATCGTGGGCGAATACACGTTCAACGACGCCCCGTGGAAGCCCAGCCTTGCCTACCATTACCAGGCATTCTCCGGAGACGACCCGAAGACCAGCAAGCTCGAGCGCTTTGACCCGCTGTACTACAACGGCTCACCAAGCGGGTGGGCAACAGGATCAAAGTCGGCGATGGTTTTCATCAACTCCAACGTCCAGTCCCATAACCTCACACTGCGCGTCAACCCATCGCCCAAGGACATCGTGACCCTGCGTTACGCCCATGTGCGCGCTCACGAACTGCTCAGCCCCGTTCAGTTCGGCCAGGCCACCAGGCTTCAGTTCTCCGACGGCATTTCCACCGTCGCCTCCGGCGTGGTCGACGCTCATTTGTCGGACGATTTCTTCATCGAATACACCCATATCGTAACCCCTAACCTCTTCCTGACAGGTGGGTTCAGCATTTCCATCCCCGGTGCCGGCATCAAAGAGGCCGCGGGCGGAAGCGCGCCGAACTGGACGGGAGCTTTCTTCAATGCCGTACTCAACTACTAAACTCGCTGCTATTTCCGCCGGGCTTTCGGCCCTTGTCGCCATGTCATCCCACGCCGGCCCAGAACAAGCGCCCGCGCTGGACGCAGACGCCTCCGATCCGGTGAAACTCGGGTGGATGGAGGGATTCCCGCCACCGCAGAACAAACTCATCGGCCAGCCCGATTCGAACTACTTCAGCTTTCCAAAGCTGCGCTGGACGGTTTGTCATTTCCGTGAGCTTCTGCCTACCAAACAAGTGAGCCGCGGACTGGGCGCACCGATTCCACTTCCGGTGGCCCCTGAGGACAAAGGAATCGACTACGTGACCTTCACGCCCATCGGCAGTGACACGAAGATGACGTGGAAGGACTCGCTGGCCGCCAATTACACCGACGGCATCCTCGTTCTCCACCAAGGCGAAATCGTCTACGAACGCTACTTCGGCGCACTGCGGGAAGACGGCAAACACGGCGCCATGTCGATGACCAAATCGATGACCGGTTTGCTCGCTGAAATCCTCGTGGCGGAAGGGACACTGGATGAAAACGCAAAGGTAGTCACCATCGTGCCGGAGTTGGAAGGCAGCGCGTTTGGCGACGCCACGGTGCGCCAGGTCATGGATATGACCACCGCCCTCCGCTACAGCGAAAACTACGCCGACCCGAACGCCGATATCTGGGTCTACAGCGCCGCCGCCAGCCCACTCCCAAAACCCGCCGACTACACCGGTCCGCGCGGATATTACGAGTACCTCCAAACCGTGCAGAAAGAAGGCACGCACGGTGAGGCATTCGGTTACAAAACCATCAACACCGACGCCCTCGGCTGGATCCTGGCCCGCACCACCAACAAGGACGTCGCCACCCTGCTCTCGGAGCGGCTGTGGCGGAAAATCGGCGCGGAACAAGATGGCTACATGACCGTCGATTCGACCGGCACACCATTCGCCGGAGGTGGGCTCAGCGCCGGCTTGCGCGACCTCGGCCGCATCGGTCAGCTCGTGCTCAATGGCGGCGAACTCAATGGTGAGGAAATCTTCCCCGTCGAAGCAGTGGAGAACATCCGCAGCGGAGGAGACAAGGCAGCCTTTGCCAAAGCGGGCTACAAGGCACTGGAAGGCGGAAGTTACCGCGGCATGTGGTGGATCTTCCACAACCCACACGGTGCCTTTGCCGCCCGCGGCGTGCATGGCCAGACCATCTACATCGACCCGACCGCCGAGATGGTGATCGTGCGCTTTGCCTCGCACCCGAAAGCCAAGAACGCGGCAATCGACCCAACCTCGCTGCCTGCCTTCCAGGCGCTGGCTGAATACCTGATGGCAAAAAACGCCACTCCGGAACAGCCGGAGGAGTAAGGTAGCAACGCAGCCCGAAAACGAATTCGAGAGCCCACCGTGCCCATCCGGCGCGGTGGGCTTTTTTGGTTGGTAAACCCAACCAGTGCGACAGCTTCGAATTTCAGTTTCGCATTGGCGCAATCACTGGTAGCTTGAGCCAACCACTCATCGCCATGCCAAAAGGACCCATCCCCGTTCGCACCAGCCTCGTCACCGAAGCCCTGCGTGTGATGAAACAACGCATCGCCGACAACGAGTGGCCAAGCCACTTGCCCGGCGAACGCTCTCTCGCCAATACCTTGCACGTCGGACGCGACACCATCCGCATGGTGCTGCAAGAGCTCGAAAACGATGGCTGGATCCTGCCCGCTCAGCCTGGCTGCCGCCGCATGATCGCCCCGGACGCCGCGCGCAAACAAAGCTCACCAGAAGCCCTGCGGGTCGGTGTGCTTTCACCCCAGCCACTGGAGCAACTGCAACAACCGATGCTACTGGAGCTAGACCACATCCGCGGCGCACTGGCTGCCAAAGATGGATCGATGGAATTTTTCTCTCCGCGCTGGCACGGTTTGGCGGATCCATCGGCACAACTGGAGACGCTCATTGCCGAGGCCCGCTGCAGTTCGTGGATCTTGCTGCGCTCGACCGAAGCAATCCAACGCTGGTTCCACGATCACAAGATTCGCTGCATCGTGCGAGGCTCCATCCACGCCGGCATTCAACTTCCGTTCCTCGATGTCGATTGGGAAGCCACTGCCCGCCATGCTGCCGGCCGATTGTGGCGACTCGGTCACCGCCGTGTTGCGTTGCTCGTGCCAACCGAGCCCTTGCTGGGCATTGCAGCGGCCAAACGAGGGATCCAGGGCTTTAACGAAGACGGATTCGAACCCATCGAGGTGGAAGAAGACGGAACCGCCGCAGGACTTTGCCGTGCCGCAGAGGCCGCATTGATCTCGCCTCGACCGCCATCCGCCTTCATCGCCACCCGCCCACGCCAAGTGGCGACGCTGCTCACCTGGCTCGGCAGTCACGGCATCCGGGTGCCAGGGAAAATCAGCATCATCTCGCTCGCCGACGAGCAGTTCCTCGATCACCTCGTCCCAGCGATCGACCGCTATCGCACGTCCCCCTCTTCCGTCGCCCGACGCGTGGTGCGCCGCGTTACCTCGCTTACCCACACCGGCAACGTGCAGAAGCACAAAGGATGGATCATCCCGAAACCCATCCCCGGCGGGTCCACCGGCCCCGCCAAGTGAGCCGCACAGCTGAGGGTGGTTCGTTTGGAGGAACCGCAGATGATCAGGATTTCCGCGGATTCCGTTTGAGCGTTACGACGAAGGTCCGCTGGTTCTTCGCCGGACTCAATGGACGGCATCACTCCGACGGTGGGGACACCGTCCCTCCAGCGCTGCGCATGCATGTGCGGCCCTCCGGACCGCCGGTTTCCCATCCGGCCGCCAAAACAAAGGAGCGCAGCAACCTCACTCCCCTCTTTCCCCCGCGGCTACCGAGCTGAGGGTGGTTCCTTTAGAGAAACCGCAGATGATCAGGATTTCCGCGGATTCCGTTTGAGCGTTACGACGAAGGTCTGCTGGCTCTTCGCCTGACTCGATGGACGGCATCGCACCGACGGTGGGGACACCGTCGCTCCAGCTGAGATGGGTCGGCGCTCCATCGCCTGTGGTGGCCGACTCTTATTTACCCGATGAGATCGTTTCGATTCTCTTTGGGATCTTCGGGTCTTTGCGTGAGCATCCCTTTCGAACCGCCAGTTTCCCATCCGGCCACCAAAACAAGGGAGCGCAGCGACCACTCCCCCCCAGGTCGGCCCCAGGCAATTTCACACGAGCGAGGGCCAAGCTCCCACACCCCAATCCCTCCCATCCTGCAATCTGCGGAAAAAAACGCGACCAGTGACACTCGCCTCCCCATTCCCCGACGCCGGAACTGAAAGCCCTCTGCGTCTTCGCCCCTCTACCCCCTCCTAACTCATTGATAATCAAAGTAGCTTACTGGTAACATTCTTCATTAACCACCACCACGTGGAGTGAACTTACAAAGGAGGATTCAATGAAAGAATGGACATGGTTCCAGTCGGGATTGGCCCTGGCCGCGAGCTTCCTACTCGCTGTGATCTTGGTCAAACCGATCGGAGTATCCACACAGTTTGTCATTCTGGACGGGGTGATTGCCAACGCGATCAACCCCGAACTCGTTCAGGAAAACCCGGAGGCAAAAAGCGGCTACGAAAGCCCGAACGCCTACCTCAACAAATCCGGCGGCAAATACGCCAAGAGCATCGCCAAGCCGATCAACTACGGATTTGTCTTCGTGATCGCGATGGTCGGGGGCGGGCTCATTTCGCGGCTCACGCGGAAAGACAAGTCGTTAGACCAAATCCCGATCGCACACACCCGTCGCTTCGGATCCAACATCTGGCTGCGGTATGTGCTCACATTCATAGGAGGCGCAATCGTCCTTTGGGGAGCACGCCTCGCTGGGGGATGCACCAGCGGCCACATGATGAGCGGCATGATGCAGACAGCAGTCAGCGGTTACCTTTTTGCCGCAGCCGCCTTCGTGGTCGCGATCCCAACCGCCTTGCTGGTTTATAAACGCAAATCATCGGAGGACGTATAATGGACATTTTACTCGCACTACTGCTTGGCGGGCTTTTCGGATTCGTACTCGAACGAGCGGGCGCCGCCAACCCGGACAAGATCATCGGCATGCTCACTCTGAAGGACCTCCATCTGATGAAGGCCATCTTCAGCGCCATCGGCATCGCCTCCTTGCTACTCTTTGCTGGCGTCGCCATGGGTCTGGTGGAGATCAGCCACCTCTCGATCAAAGGCATGTACCCCGGCGTGCTCATCGGCGGGGCATTACTCGGACTCGGCTGGGCTCTTGGTGGGTTCTGCCCGGGGACGGGGGTGGTCGCCGCTGGCCGCGGCCGCAAAGATGCACTGACCTTCATCCTCGGCGGGCTGGTCGGGGCCTGGATCTTCACGCTTCAATATGAAGGCCTCGCCGAGGCGGGCTGGATGGAGTCATGGTTTGGCGGCAAAGCCACCTTGGTCGACACCGGAGCTAAGGGTGCCACACCGCTGCTCGAAGGCGAGTGGACACTCGTTCTCGCGATGGCAATTGGCCTGGCGATGCTGGCGATTGGCAAGGTGCTACCACTCCACCCAAGCGGTGAGGACTGACGTGCGCCGCGGAGCTCAGCGTGGCTCGGTTTTAGGAACCGCAGATTACCCCGATTGGCGCGGATTCTTTTGGTGAGTTACGACGAGGGTCCGTTGGTTCGTTGCCTGACTCAATGGACGGCACCGCACCGACGGTGGGGACACCGTCACTCCAGGATGCAATGGTCGGCGCGTGTATTACGATCGCCGGTGGTGGACGACGTTTCCTTACCCACTGCGGGCGCATGAAACCTCTTTGGGCGCTTCGGGCTTTGCGTGAGCATCCCTTTCGGACCGCCGGATTGCACCCGGCCACCAATCACAAAGGAGCGCAGCGACCTCACTCCCCAAATCGCCCCCGGAGCCCAAAGCTCTCTCCGTCTTAGCGACAGCGTGGTCTCTGCGTGCCCCATTCCCAACGACGGCAGGAATGCCATCCCACCAGCGCTGCGCATGCATGCCCCGGTGACCTTCGTTTGCGGACCTGCAGCGTCCGCACAACGACGGCACAAAAGCGCTGCGAAGCCCCCCACTTGACCCCGTATCTCACACAGGCTCAACACCCACGCGGCCCTTCTACCATAAGAGAAGGAGCTCTAATCGTTTGATAGGCACAGCTCACCCGAATCACTCATAAAACCCTGCAAACCCGCGTATCCGAACAAGCGGGATGGCCGCCACCCGCTCCACTGAGCGGTTGCTATTTACGGATTCGCGGCGATAAGTTGCTTCCCGCGCGAATCTTGTCCCCGAAGTGTGTGTGCGGCGATGAAGTTGAACCCATCACACTATGGATATCCCACCGTTCTCAGAACTCGGACTGCCAGACGCCCTCGTCTCAGCAGTCGCAGCCCTCGGCTACGAAAAGCCGTCCCCTATTCAAGCCTTGTCGATCCCACACGCCCTCACCGGCCGTGACCTGATCGGCTTGTCGCAGACTGGATCTGGCAAAACCGCCGCATTCACCCTGCCGGTCTTGGCCAAATTGGACGTCGCCATCAACGCTCCACAAGCGCTGATCCTGTGCCCTACCCGTGAACTTGCCGTGCAGGTGTGCGAAGAAGTGCACCGCCTCGCAGCTCACCTCGATAATTTCCGCGCCGTTCCTGTTTACGGGGGTGCCCCGATCGACCGCCAGATCCGCAGCTTGCGCAATGGCCCACAGATGGTCGTCGGCACACCTGGCCGATTGCTCGACCATTTGCGCCGCAAGACCTTCAAGACCGACCACATTCAAACCGTGGTTCTCGACGAAGCCGACCGCATGCTCGACATGGGCTTCCGCGAGGAAATGGAAGACCTGCTCGGCTCGATGCCTGAGGAGCACCAGACGCTCTTCTTCTCGGCCACAATGAACCAAGGCGTGAGCCGCCTGATCCAGCGCTTCGGCAACGATCCGGAAACCGTTTCCATCGAGCAGAAGTCGAAGACCGTCGACAGCATCGAGCAAAGCTACTTCGAAGTACGCAACCGCTCGAAAGTCGAGGTCATGAGCCGCATCCTCGACATGGAGTCACCGCGTCTCGCGATCGCATTCTGCAACACCAAGCGTGTCGTGGACGAAACCACCGAGGCGTTGATCGCCCGTGGCTACAATGCCGACCGTCTCCACGGCGACATCACCCAGCAGATGCGCGAGCGCACGCTCAAGCGCTTCCGTGAGGGTACCGTCGAGGTGCTCGTTGCCACCGACGTGGCCGCACGTGGTCTCGACGTCGATGACATCGATGTCGTGTTCAACCTGGACCTGCCACAGGATCCGGAAGACTACGTCCACCGCATCGGCCGCACCGGTCGTGCCGGTCGCTCGGGCAAGGCTTACACCTTCGTGTTCGGCCGTGACATCCACCGCTTGCAGATGGTGGAGCGCTACACCAAGCACATCATCCGCCGCGAGCGCATCCCATCCGTGGAGCAAGTTGAAGGAAAACGTTCCGACCTCTTGTTTGAAGCGCTCAAGGACCGCCTTGAGAGCGGCAAGTTCGACCAGCAGCAGGAGTATGTCGACCGCTTGCTCGAACAGGGACACACCCCGACTGATATCGCTGGCGCTCTCTTCACCCTCTTGCGCGAAGCCCAGGGCCGCGAAGGAGAAACCATTCAGGAAGACCGTCACCCAGACCGCCCGACACCACGCCGCACCGGCGACGACGCCCCACGTCGTGGGGAGCGTCGCGAACGCGGTGACCGTGGTGACCGCCGGGAGTTCCGCGACCGCGACGACCGCCGAGGTGATCGCCGTGAGCGAGGCGACCGCGGAGATCGTGGTGATCGTGGTGGCCGCGACTTCGGTCCTCGTCCGGTCGAAGAGGGCATGACCCGCTTGTTTGTATCCGTCGGTAAAGCCGCGGGAGCCAAGCCTGGGGAGATTGCCGGAATGATCTACAACGAGGCCAACTTGAGCCGCGACGACGTCGGCCGCATTTCGCTCTTCCCACGTCACACCTTGGTGGACGTGCGCGCAGACGTGGCGAGCAATGTCGTGAAGGCGCTCAAGCACGCCAAGATGAAGGGCCGCCCAGTGCGCGTCGATTTCGACCGCCAGGGCTAACCTTTGCAGAAAGATAACCGGAGCATCGCGCTCCAGCCGCCGGGGCCGACAGATCAACTGTCGGCCCCGGTTTGGTTTCCGCTCGTAGGGACTTGCTCCCTCCGCCGCGCTACATTTGCGCCCGCCAGCACGGAAACCGCCGAGTCCATCGCCCCCACTTGACCCACCTACCATCGCTCCGCATGCTCGGCTCATGACCGACTTGGAGATTGCCCAGAAAGCGGAGATGGTCCGCATCTCAAAACTTGCAGAGGAAAAACTCGGCATCCCCGACGAGCACCTCGAACCCTATGGCCACTACAAGGCAAAGCTATCGCTTTCCTATCTCGACTCCCTGAAGGAGCGCCCCGACGGCAAACTCATCCTCGTCACCGCCATCAGCCCGACCCCGGCAGGTGAAGGGAAAACCACCACCAGCGTCGGTCTGACAGATGCCCTCAACCGCATCGGCAAGAAAACCGTCGCCTGCTTGCGCGAGCCCTCACTCGGACCATGCTTCGGCCTCAAAGGGGGAGCCGCCGGCGGTGGCTATGCCCAGGTGGTTCCCATGGAGGACATCAACCTCCACTTCACCGGTGATTTCCACGCCATCGGGCTCGCCAACAACCTCCTCGCCGCCATGGTGGACAACCACATCCACCACGGCAACGCCCTCGGCATCGACCAACGCCGCGTCGTCTGGCGCCGCGTGGTGGACATGAACGACCGCGCGCTGCGTGAAATCACCGTCGCCCTCGGCGGACTTGGCAATGGCTTCCCTCGCACCGACGGATTCGACATCGTGGTCGCCAGCGAAGTTATGGCAATCTTCTGTTTGGCCACATCGCGCTCGGAGCTCAAGCAACGGCTGGGCAATATCATCGTAGGCTACACCCGTAAGCGCGAGCCGATCCGCGCCCGCGACCTCGATGCGAATGGCGCCATGGCCGCGCTGCTCAAGGACGCCTTCAAACCAAACATCGTGCAGACTCTGGAAGGCAACATCGCCTTCGTTCACGGTGGACCATTTGCCAACATCGCCCACGGCTGCAACTCGGTGATTGCCACCAAGTCCGCCCTCAAGCTCGCCGACTACGTGGTGACCGAAGCTGGCTTCGGAGCGGATCTTGGCGCTGAAAAGTTCGTCAACATCAAGTGCCGCAAGTCCGGCTTGCGTCCTGATGTGGCCGTCGTCGTCGCTACCATCCGCGCACTCAAGTACCACGGTGGCCAACCACTTTCGGACCTCACCACCGAAAACCTGGAGGCGCTCGAAGTCGGAAGCCGCAACCTCAAACGCCACGTCCGCAATATCCGCGAACGCTTCGGCCTGCCTGCCGTCGTTGCCATCAACCGCTTCAGCAGCGACACCGACGCCGAAATCGAGCAACTCAAACGCTGCCTCTCCCACCTCCAGGTCAAAGTCGTCCTGGCAGAGCACTGGGAAAAAGGCGGTGCCGGTGCCGAAGAACTCGCCCACGAGGTGCTCAATGTCATCGATGACAGCCCGTCCAACCTGCGCTTCATCTACGATGACAACACCTCGCTGTGGGAGAAGATGGAAACCGTCGCCACGCGCATCTACGGGGCCTCGAAAGTGGTCGCCGACACAAAAGTCCACAAGGAGCTCAAGCGGTTGGAGGATGAAGGGTTCGGCAATTGCCCGGTCTGCGTGGCGAAAACGCCGTACTCGTTCTCGACCGATCCAAAGCTACTCGGAGCTCCGGAAGACCACGTGGTCAAAGTGCGCGAAGTCCGACTGGCGGCGGGTGCCGAATTCGTCGTCATGATCTGCGGCGATGTCATGACCATGCCGGGCCTGCCGAAACAGCCGGCGGCCGCACGCATCGACCTCTCATCGGACGGACGCATCAGCGGGCTTTTCTAGGCCTGCCACTCCGCCGCTCGCCATCGACCCGAAAGGATCCGCGCCCCCGCAATGTCGCCTGTTGCGGGAGCGCGATCTCTCGTTTACGGTCGAGGCCTATGTCCGACTTCACATCATCCCCTGACGCCACCGGCCACTTTGGATCGTACGGCGGCATGTTCGTGCCCGAGACCTTGATGGCGGCACTGAAGGATTTGATCGCAGAGTACGATGCGGCAAAAGCCGACCCAAGCTTCCACGAGGAGCTCAACGGACTGCTCAAAGACTTCTGCGGTCGTGAAACTCCGCTCTACTTCGCGGAACGATGGTCGGAACACCTCGGCGGTGCGAAAATCTACCTCAAGCGCGAGGACCTGCTCCACACCGGAGCCCATAAGATCAACAACGCCCTCGGCCAGGCCTTGCTCGCCAAACGCCTCGGCAAAAAGCGCATCATCGCGGAAACCGGCGCCGGCCAGCACGGGGTCGCCACCGCCACGGTCTGCGCCCGCTTCGGCCTCGAGTGCGTGGTCTACATGGGCAAGGTCGACATGGAGCGCCAGGCTCTCAACGTCGCCCGCATGCGCTTGCTCGGCGCGGAAGTACGCGGTGTGGAAGCCGGACAGGCCACCCTCAAGGAAGCGGTGAACGAAGCCATGCGCGACTGGGTCACCAACGTGCGCACGTCGCACTACATCCTGGGCTCGGCTCTCGGATCGCACCCGTACCCAATGATGGTGCGCGATTTCCACCGCGTGATCGGCCTCGAAGCCCGCGCCCAGGTGCTGGAAAAAGAAGGCAAACTGCCGGACCTGCTCATCGCCTGTGTCGGCGGTGGCTCGAATGCGATTGGTTTGTTCCACCCATTCCTCGGCGACGAGAGTGTGCGCATGATCGGCGTGGAAGCCGGCGGTGATGGCATTCTGCCGGGACGGCATGCTGCTCGTTTCCAAGGTGGCAAGCTCGGCGTTCTTCAAGGCTCGAAGACCTGGCTGCTCGCCGACGACGACGGCCAGATCGAGCTGACGCACTCGGTTTCCGCCGGCCTCGACTACGCGGCTGTCGGCCCTGAGCACGCCTACCTTAAAGAAATCGGCCGCGTCGAGTACGACTACGCCACCGACGAGGACGCGATCGAAGCCTTCAAGGAACTCTCACGCATCGAGGGCATCATTCCAGCGCTCGAAAGCTCGCACGCCATGGCGCAGGTGCGCAAAGTCGCCCCAACCATGAGCAAGGACCAGATCATCATCGTGAACTGCTCGGGCCGCGGCGACAAAGACGTCCCACAAGCCTGCAAGATCATCTTCGGCGAAGACGCCGGCGTGATGGGCTAAATCATCCAATCTCAAACCCAACGCGGCCCGGGAGATCCTCCTCGGCCGCGTTTTTTTTGTTCGCTCGTAAACCGTCCCTTCGGGACGAGCCCCCATTGCTCTTTACTCCCGGAGGTTAAAACCTCCGGCTAACCGGTAAATCGTCGCTCCGCGACGGAACACCAACTCCGCCGACCTCTCTCTGAAAGCGAGCCTTATAA
Organism: Sulfuriroseicoccus oceanibius; assembly: GCF_010681825.2. Lineage (NCBI taxonomy): Bacteria > Pseudomonadati > Verrucomicrobiota > Verrucomicrobiia > Verrucomicrobiales > Verrucomicrobiaceae > Sulfuriroseicoccus > Sulfuriroseicoccus oceanibius. The sequence goes on from NZ_CP066776.1 coordinate 278,743, forward strand.
CAGCTTGGGGCTCAGCGAGCCTCCGGCGAGCGCCACCCCAGGTTGCCTCGCCACCCCATCCCCGGCCGAGCCTGCAGTTCCGCGATACCTGAGCCACCTCCCGACGGCCGCCCTCCCCACGCCGAAACACCGGAAGTTCGGACCGTTCCGCAACGCCGCACTCGCTCCATCGCGAAGCGATGGCTTACCGGCTAGCCTGCGGATTCATCCGCAGGTGGGAGTACACCAAACACCTCCGCGCCGTAGGTGCGGCTTACGGGTCACGCGGAACAACTCACACAAGCCGCTTCCTCCACGCCAGACGCCCAACTCCGCCGACCTCTCGCTGAAAGCGAGCCTCATAACAGCCTGGGGTCAGCGAGCCTCCGGCGAGCGCCACCCCAGGTTGCCTCGCCCCCCCATCCCCGGCCGAGCCTGCAGTTCCGCGATACCTCAGCCACCTCCCGACGGCCGCCCTCCCGACGCCGAGACACCCCACGTCAGCACCATTCCCGAACGCATCGCCATCGCGAAGCGATAGCTTCCCGGTTAACCTTCGGATTCATCCGCAGGTGGGATTACACCAAACACCCCCGCGCCGAAGGTGCGGTTTACCAGAACGAGCCCCCCTTGATGCGCTAACCCTTTTTCTTCTTCACCACACGGTAGATCACGAGAAGCACAATCGCGCCGACCGTGGCGATGAAGATTCCTCCTAGGTCGAACGATTCGACTTGGCCGAGACCAATAAAGCTGCCGAGAAAACCACCGAGCACCGCACCCGCGATCCCGATCAGGGTGGTCACAATGAAGCCACCGGGGTCCTTGCCCGGCATGATGAATTTAGCGAGTGCGCCGGCAACGAGGCCGAGGAAGATCCAAGAGAGAATGCCCATGATAGTAGCGGTTTGGGGTTGGTTGTAATACTTACGACAATTGTGGCTACCCGTGCTCTGAAACACGGGCGGGGGACCGCCGATCCTCGTCACTGATTGAGACGAACCAGCCACCCGCATCCGCGATGTGGCTGGGTAATGGATACGCCCCACGCCGCTGGAAAAGATGCCGGAGGAGCGGACTAGCACTTGCACGCTACTACCAAATCACCCACCCTGCCGGCCATGAAACCAACCGTTGTTTGGACCATCATCACGGTCGTCGTGATCGCACTCTGTCTGGTTGCCTTTGAGGTGCGCGACCACTTCCTGCCCGCCGAAGAAGAACTCGGAGATTTCACTCCACCCAAGGAGACACTCTATTTTGACGATGGCTGGTCGGCAGGGCTGATTCAGGTCGGCGAGGAAATGATTGAGGAAAAGCGCCACGTACCCTCGGGCGGCGGGCTGTTTGGCATGAGCGGCAGCAGCTTTTCAGGCAGCAGGAGCACCTTCGGAATCCAACAAACCTACGAAGGCCGCAATGGTGTGCTGACTCGACTCACCTTCGAGGGCGAGCGCGGCTCACTGTTGTTGGAAGTGATCCTCAGAGACGCCGCTGACCTTTACCCCAACCCACTCAAGGTACTGTCTGATGGCGGGGAGATCTACTCCACCAGCATCAACAGCAACTCCCGCATCGACGACTTCAGTGGCATCGATGCGATGCTGTCTCCCACAACTGGCGCGGTACTGCCGGACATCCTGTTCCAAGTCGCCGATAGCCAAGGCAATTGGATCAATGGTCTCGGTCCATTTGCGTTCCATGAAGAAGATCCGGATCGACGTGGAGCTGTCGTTTTCCCCGCGTGGCCGCATTCGGTGGATGAGTTGCGCTTCCGAGCAATCCGCCCGGGTAGCGAACCGCTGGAGTTCACATTTGCCAGTCCAGCCCCCAAGTCGCCGCCTGCCGTTTGGGCGAGCCAACCGCTACCCGCTACGATCACCCGCCCTGAGTTCAGCTTCACACTCGAAGGCGTCACCACGAACAATCGCGGCAATCATCCGACCATACGCTCAAAGACCAACATCACCAGCCACCTGACCAAGAACGGCCAACCCGTGGCCAATGCGTACGACGTGAGATTCACAGGTCTGGAGGGACCCCATGGCGCGACATCTGCCAATTACCTTCCTGACCCTGAGGAAAAGCAGCTCAAGCTCCAATTCTCAGCCGTTCCGTCCCAGCACTTTCCCGTCCCGGAGCGCGACGCGCTGATGGTGGCTGAATTGGAGGTAGACGCGAATGGCAAACTAAAGCCGGCCACCGTCGTCCGCGGAGCCGGCGTTGGCCTGATCCAGGTCACAGTCCAATGGAGTCCGTATTACGGCAACGACCGCCATGTGATGGAGCTCAAGTGGGATGGGGTTTGGGCAAATGAAAGCCAAGAAGCGGCAGCGGACCGAGCAACCGGCGGCTGGAACACAGCCCAGCTCTATTGCTTCTTCGACTCTCAACCTGACGCGATCCAAAGAGGCGATCGAAGGGGAAGCGGATCTTCGGGCTCCGGAGGCCGCACCGATTTCGACAACACCTTCCAATTCGAATTCGACACACCGCCCGCTCCAGGCACGGTGATTCGATTCGGCCTCGCCCAACCACCCGCCAGCCACGCCTTCGATGTCATCATCGACCGCAGCGACGTGAAGTAAGCCTGCTGCAAAATCCTTCACTCGTAAAACTAACCGCGCACCGCGCTCCCCTGCACCACTCCACGTTCGCGTAACACCTTCTCCAAAAACGCCTGCACCTCCGGCTTGCGTAGTCCCCAATCGGGACCAATCAATAGCTCACGATCAGCCACACCAAACAGACGCTGGATCACCAAGTCACTGCGCAACCTCGGCAGGAAGTCACACAAGAAGTCGGCGTACCCCTCCAAGTCGAACAAAGGAAACGGCTCTTTCTGATACTTCGCCCCGAGGATGGAACCCTTCACCACATGGAGGTGGTGGAACTTCACAAAATCGACCGCCTCGAAGCGGTTGATCTCGTCCGCATAAGCCAACATTTGGTCGCGTGTTTCCCAAGGGAAGCCAAAGATCATGTGCACGCATACCTGAAGCGGCGAACCCACCAATCCGTTCAGCACGTCGACTAGCACCTGGTGGCTGCAGCCGCGGTTGATACGGTCGAGCGTGTCCTCGTGCATCGACTCCATACCGAGTTCAAGGTCGACGACATAGCGGTCGGTGTAGCTCTCCAGCAGCGCGATTTTCGCGGCGTCGAGACAGTCCGGACGCGTCCCGACGGCGAGCCCCACGGTTTGCTCTGGGTTCACTGCGAGAGCCTCGTCGTACAAGGAGCGCAACCGCTCCACCGGCGCGTAGGTATTGGTATTCGGCTGGAAGTAGACAATGAACCTCTCCGCCCCGAAGCGCCGCCGTGCGTTCTCCATACTGGCCTCGAGCTGCTCGCGGATGGTCGGCAATTTGCGCGCCAACGCAGGAGTGAAAGACTCGACATTGCAATAAGCACAGCCACCGTAACCCTTGCTGCCATCGCGGTTCGGACACGTGAAACCAGCATCGGCGATCACCTTGTAGACCCGTTTTCCAGCAAACTTCTCACGCAGCCACGGACCATACGCACGGTAGCTCGGAAGCGTTGGCGAAGAACAAGGCACAGCAGTCATGGCGCACCGGTCGCCCTTTGCCGCCACCGCTGCAATCGGATCCATCCCACTGCGCCGGATTCCCAGTCTGCGGCCTCCGATCCCGCCCCACAGCCGACGAAAAACCCCTCCGCACACGCCAACTACCAATGCGCACACGGAGGGACCTATGAACAACCTGTCGCAGGTCGTTAAAGCAACTTCGCTCCCACTTCCGCCAGGTCGGAGCGCTCGCCTTTGCTCAAGGCGATATGCGCGGCAAATGGCTGACCGCGCATCCGCTTGCGCGTATACACCAAGCCATTGCTGCGCGAGTCGACGTACGGGTTGTCGATCTGGCCGGGGTCACCCACCATGATCAGCTTAGACCCTTGCGACATGCGCGTGACGATCGTTTTCGCCTCGAGCGGAGTGATCTGCTGTGCCTCGTCGAGGATGAAGAAGCGGTTCGGAATCGAGCGTCCGCGGATGTAGCAAAGCGCTTCGATTTCGACGATCCCCTGCTGCACCAGGTTCTCGTACGGTTTCTGGCCAGGGTTGCCGAGTGGCTCGTCACGCCCCTGCTTGCGCCTCGGGCCGCCCTTGTTCTCCTTCCGCATCACGACCTCGAGCGCGTCGTAGATCGGCTGCAACCACGGGCGCATCTTCTCGTCTAGAGTCCCGGGCAAAAAGCCCACGGTATCGCCCATCGCCACCACCGGACGGCTGATGGTCAAGCCGTCGAACTCGCGGTCATAGACCTGTGCCAGCCCAGCGGCCACAGCCATCAGGGTTTTGCCCGTTCCCGCCTGACCGTAGCAGGTCACCAGTGAGATTTCCGGGTTCAACAACGCATCCAACAAGCAGCGCTGGCCAAGATTGAGGGGCTTGATCGCCTGTGCCTTCGGGATCTTCAGCGCATCGGGAATCTGCAGCTTGTGGAATTGACCGTCCGCCCCAAACCGTGCCGGTAACGTGTGCTTCTCCGCCGCCTTGAGCAAGACGTACTGGTTCACCGCCAGGTTCCGCGTTCTCGATTCGTCCAATTCCAGTGTCCCTGAGCTCGCGAGGCACTGCAGCTCGGTCGCAGCGGCATCCACCACTGCCATTTCATAGTTGGTCACCTCGCGCGGCTCCACTTTGTCATTCATGTAGTCCGCACAATGAATCCCAAGCGCACGCGCCTTGAGCTGCATGTTGAGATCCTTGGTGATCAGACTGACCGGCGATTGATTGCTCTCCCCGACCATCAATGCGCAGCCGAGGATCCGGTGGTCCGCCTTGGATTGATCCGGAAACACACGCAAAAACTCCTTCATCCGGTCGGGCACGTCACTGCTCGCTCCCGGATCAAAAACCACCAACCTCACCGAGCCACCGCCATTGGTCGGCACGCCGGTCGTAACCTCGCTCCCCTCGCGGGAGAACATTTCATTCAACGCACGGTGCACCTGACGCGCGTTCGCCCCACGGTCACTCTGCTCGTTCTTAAACCGGTCCAACTCCGACAACACATCCACCGGAATGCAGATGTGGTTGTCCGCAAACCGCTGCAGGCAGCCAGGATCGTGCAAAAGCACATTGGTATCGAGCACGAAGTTTTTCCCCAATGCGGATGGCGCCCTTAGCCCCCGGGTCGTTGCTTTCGACTTCCGCGCTCGCTTGCTCCCTGCATTCGCTTTTGTCGTGGCACCTAATGCGGCCTCTTCGGTGAAGAGAGCCGACTGCACATCCGGCTTTTGATTGATCATTGGGAGTTCTCTCTTTTTTTGGGGGTTCTGTGAGGATCTCTGATGTTGCAGATCACGGCCGCATCCAGGCAGTCGTGAGTTCCGGCGATGCAGATTCCCGCATCAACGCCATCCGCTTTCGAGGTCCGGTAGAGGTGGCGCACCGGTCCAACCAGGCACAAAAAAACGGGACGCCGACTGAGCGGTGTCCCGAGGACTGAGCTGGAGCTTGAGCGCCGCGCTCGCTATCGCCAACCACCTGAGGCTGGCGATCGCTGTGCCGTGCATTCGAGCTAGTCTGACTAACCCTCCGGCGTTGAGCGCTGTTGGTTTGTTTATTCAACAGGACTTAAAGATCACCAGATCGTGATAATCTTGCCAAGCCTAAAAGTTCCAGAGTGCGAATGAGTTGGGCTCAACACCCCAGCGCATCACGGACAGCAGCAACCACGGCGCCCGCGTCCACCGCCCCGTGGGATCCGTGCTGCCGCACTTGCTCGTAAGTCAATCCCAAGCACCCGCTCAAGCGCGAGAAGAACCCTTTATCCTCAAGCTGCGGAGCCATGTCATCCGGGTGAATCTCCACCACCGCCGCCGAGGGCCGACACCACAATAGATTCGCCAGTGCCGCTCCATGCTGCGCGACCACGACATCGGCCAAAGAAAACAACGCGAACTGCCACGCCAACGAATGCTCTTCCAATGACACCCGCAGCACATTCGAAGACTCAGCAGCCAGCGCTGACTCCAGCTCCGCTCCATTCGGGATGGACCGCCTCGATGCACCAGCCCCACGGATCTCACAGTGCTCGGATTGATAGAAAGCATGTGGAGCCTCGCGGTCGATGAGGACAATCACGGGCCGATCGGGGGCCAAGCCGGATACGAACTCAGCTCGCAGCGCCTCAATCCGACCTCGCAACAACGACTCCACCGTCCGCCTGGCTCGAAGAAAGACATCACGATCGTACGCCACCGGCGTGTCATAGCCTTCCACACCCATAGACGCCATCCCCTCACCGATGCGTTGATGCACGTCGCGATCGACCACCACCATTCGGTCACGCACCACCTCACGCAGCAGCCGATCCATCACCGCGCAACTGCGCACGAAAAACGTGGTCTCGTCCCGCTCGTCGCGGACCTCCAGTAACGGCACCAAAAAGCCGAGCAGGAAATGATAGTAGTGCTCCACCGATCCGCCGCGGTTGCCGAGCGTGAGATGGACGTTTCGATCGTTCATAAGGAGCCGCATCTCAGCACGTCCGGACTAGCGATGCAACTGCTCGCACCCAACGAACACTCTCGCGGTCAGCGGCGCATCGTTTTTTGGGAACCGCAGATGACGCCGATTGCTCAGATTTTCTTGCCAGTTACAGCGGGCAATGATTGTCGTCCGGGTAGCCAACAAGCTGCCCACGACCTTCCCATCCCATCCATCCTGCAATTCGCGGAAGAAAACGCGACCTGTGGTGGTCGTTGCCCCCTTCACCACCGCCGGAGCTCAAAGCCCTCCGCGTCTCTGCGTGAGCCCTTCCCATCAACGGCAGGAATGCCGTCCCTCCAGCGCTGCGCATGCCCACGCGTCGCTTCCCGTGCGGCCCCTCGGACCGCAGGTTTCCCATCCGGCCACCAAAAACAAAGGAGCGGGTTATGTACGTCAAGTTCTGCAAAAAGGGCTTTGAAGGATGATGATCAGGCTGCGGACGTTTGATTTGAAGTAAGGCTGAGCTTTTGGGCTTCTTTGAGGTGATCCATGTTCAGGTAGCGGTGTTGATCGATCCACTGCTCATGGACTTGATGCGTGACAGCCCGGATTAAACGTTGGGCTGCAGCCTTGTTGGGGAAGGTTCGGATAATGTGCGTACGACGCTTAATCTCCTCATTGAGTCGCTCGAGCATATTCGTACTTTTGAGATGCTTGTGATGCTCTCTGGGAAGTCGATAAAAGGTAAGCGTTTCTTCGATCTCACTTTCGACCCAGTCACAGAGCTTGTGGTATTTGCCTCCCCACTTCGCCAACCATGCCCGCAGATCCTGACGCGCTTCATTGATGTCTCGACGGTCATAGATCCAGCGCAGCTCAGTGCAGCAGTCGTCGTCATGCTTGCGAGGTAGATGATCAAGAGCGTTGCGAAGGAAGTGGACGTAGCAGCGTTGCCATAGCGCCTCGGGAAGCACTTCGCTGATAGCTCGTCGCAGGCCGGCATGGTTATCAGTCACGCAGAACTCAACACCCGTCAGTCCGCGTTGCTTGAGTTGAAGTAGGAAGTTCTTCCAGCTGCTTCCGCTTTCCCTTTGATCGAGCTCGGTCGCAAGGACCTCCCGTCGCCCATCCCAACTGATGCCAATGGCGATCAACACAGCCTGGCTGCGCACCACGCCGTTCTCCCGAACCTTTTCGTACCGGGCATCCAGGATGAGATAGGGATAGGCATGGCTGAGCTTGCGTCGGGCGAAGTTCTCAAGCTCTTCATCCAACGTTTTGTTCAGCCTGCTTACCACACTGGCGCTAACTCGGTGACCACAGAGCTCCTCGGTGATCTGCGCGACTTTACGTGTCGAGACGCCCTGCACGTACATTTCGATCAGGGTGCTTACCAAAGCCTTCTCGCTGCGTTGATAGCGATCGAAGATCTCGGTGCTGAAGAGTCCGTCGCGATCTTGAGGAACGCGCAGCTCGATCCTTCCTACCCGTGTCAGGAGACTGCGTTGATAACTGCCGCTGCGATAACCTCGGCGTCTGTCGCTGCGTTCTGATTTTACCGCCTGGAGTGTCTCGTTCATTTCTTCTTCGAGCATCTCCTGCATCAATTTCTGAACCAAGGGCCTCAGAAAATCTTCCTGCTCGGCAAGAATACTTTTCAACTGCGGCGTTGTGGTCTTATCTGGTCGTGGGGTCATGGTGTGACGATTAGGGGTTCTTGTTTTGTTAAAAACCTAATCAATCATCATGACCCTTTTTGCAGAAGCTTTGGCACACTACCAAGGAGCGCAGCGACCACTCTCCTCATTTCAGCCCCACGTTATCTCCCACGAGCGAGCAACGAACTCTAAACAACTCAATCCTCCCAATCCTATCATCTGCGGAAAAAACGCGACCTGTGATGCTCGACGCTCCCCTTCCCCACCGCCGGAGCTGGACGCCCTCCGCGTCTTCGCGTCTCTGCGTGAGCATTTCCCAACGACGACAGGAATGCCGTCCCTCCAGCGCTGCACTCGTGACGGTGTCCCCAGTCCTACGGCAGGAGTGCCGTAGCTCCATCGGGGATTGTTATTCGTGCGGTTCTCGTTGTTCTCTACAACCAACGAATAAGTCGTCAGACCTCAATCCCATCCATCCTGCAATCTGCGGAAAAAACGCGACCTGTGGTGCTCGTTGCCTCCTTCACCGCCGCCGGAGCTCAAAGCCCTCTGCGTCTCCGCGTCTCCGCGTGAGTATCTCCCACCGCCTACAGCCGACCACTCCGACAAAAAAAGCCGCTCCCATCACAGGAGCGGCTTCTAATTTATGAATTTCAACCGTCAGCGCTTAGGCCGATGGAAGCTCGCGCACCGGATCGGTGTCGGCTTCGTAGTCGACGCCCTCAAGGCCGAATCCGAACAAACGGAGGAACTCGGTCTGATAACCGTCGAAATCCGAGATCTCGGTCAGGTTCTCGGTGGTCACCGACTCCCACACGTCGTTGATGTGCGCCTGGATGTCGTCGGACATTTCCCAGTCGTCGATGCGGATGCGGCCCTTTTCGTCGAGGGTCGGTCCGTTTTCAGCTGTGAAGTGATCGGCGAACAAACGCTGGATCTGCTCGATGCAGCCCTCGTGCGTACCCTTCTCCTTCATCACCTTGTAGAGGAGCGAGATGTAAAGCGGCACCACAGGGATGGCCGAGCTCGCCTGGGTGACGAGTGCTTTGTTCACTGAAACCACCGAAGTACCGGCACCGAAGCGCTCGTTCATGTTCTTGGCGGTCTCTTCGAGATGGAGTTTGGCGCGACCGATGGTGCCTTCCGTGTACACCGCCCAAGTCAGCTCAGGCCCAATGTACGAGTAGGCCACGGTCTTGAAGCCATCGGCAAGCACGCCGGCTTCTTCCATGGCGTCGATCCAAAGCTGCCAATCTTCGCCGCCCATGACCTTCACGGTCTGGTCGATCTCATCCTGGCTGGCTGGCTCGATGGTGACCTCTTCGATCTGAGCGAGGTCGGTGTTGAGGTTCTTGTTGGTGTAAGTCTGGCCGATTGGCTTGAGCACCGAGCGGTAAGCTTCGCCTGTGTCCGGATCGTTGCGGCGAGGAGAAGCCAACGAGTAGATCACCATGTCGACCTGGCCGAGGTCTTCTTTGATGGTGTCGATCACCTTCTTCTTCATCTCGTGAGAGAAGGCGTCGCCGTTGAAGCTCTTCGAGTAGAGACCTGCCTCGTGGGCTGCTTTTTCAAAGGCCACCGCGTTGTACCAACCGGCGGTTCCAGTCTTGCGCTCGGTGCCTTCCTTTTCGAAGAACACACCAACCGTCGATGCACCGGAGCCGAATGCCGGCACGATGCGCGAAGCAAGTCCGTAGCCAGTCGACGACCCGATCACCAAGACTCGCTTCGGTCCATCCTCCAAGGCGGGCTGGGACTTCACGTAATCGATTTGTTCCTGCACGTTGGCGGCACATCCGTCCGGGTGCGCGGTGGTGCAGATGAATCCACGGGTCTTTGGCTTGATGATCATGTCAGTGCGTCGTGTGGTTGAAAATACGAATGGCTAATGTGAGCGGGGATCCGGTACTTGGCAACCCTGCCTTTGATGCGATTGCATCCGCCACCCGGCAAGAGAAATCCCGCCTCGGCGGTGAATTGCCGGGGCGGGATCAATGCGATTTATTAGCCTACGTGGCAAGCTCTTATGCGCGCTATGCAGGATTAACGTGCGTACATGTCCGCGAGTTGGCGGGCGCTTGGGATGCCGTGGTACTGCTCACCACGAGGTCCGGCCCATACATTGCCCTGCACACGACGCAGCGTGATGTTTTCATAACTACCGTTGCTGTTGCGAATGGTGACCACCTGGGTGTTGGCGCGCGATGCCTCGGCCTGGGCGGCGTTGGCGCGGTCGCGGGTGGCGCCCATTTGGTTACCGACGAGGCCGCCGAGGCCCGCACCGATGAGCGCGCCCGTGGCGGAGTGACCGGAGCCCATGTTGTTGCCGATCACCGCACCAAGAGCGGCACCGGTACCAGCTCCCACGGCAGTTCCCGTGCCCTGAGCGGTTTCACAACTGACAAACGAAAGCGACATCACGCTGGATGCCGCGACTACTGCGAGCGACTTGAGATACTTCATACAAGAGGTGGGTTTAAAAGTTTATCCGGGCTGCTACCGAAGCGAAACCAAGGACTGATTATGATGACGGTAATTTCGCGAATCAACAAGCGCCAATAATCAAAGAGCGCGTCACAAAATTTACGTACTCTGACGCTCAGCGGATCCGATAGATCCCCCCGAATATCGCGAACCGAGCACAGCGAATGCGGGCGGTCACTGCGGAATACTCACGCAGAGACGCAAAGACGCAGAGGGCCTCCAGCTCCGGCGGAGGGGTAGATTGCATCGGTCATCTCCGATCGCGCTTTTTTCCGCAGATCACAGGATGGGGAGGATTGAGAGCCAAATCGTTGGTCGCAGAGAATCACATCAACCGCACGACCTCCATTCCCCGCTGGAGCTACGGCACTCCTGCCGTAGATGATCGACGCCGTCACTCCCTCGGGTAAGGCACCGCCGGTCAAACGTCGTACTCAGAGAAACCTGCCCTCTCAGAATCAGGCACGCGCAGCGCTGGTGGGTCAGCATTCCTGCCGACAATGGGAGAGGCTCACGCGAAGACGCAAAGAGCCTCCAGCTCCGGCGGTGGGGTAGGTTGCACCGGTCATCTCAGATCGCGTTTTCTTTCCGCAGATTACAGGATGGGGAGGATTGAGAGCCAAATCGTTGGTCGCAGAGAATCACATCAACCGCACGACCTCCATTCCCCGCTGGAGCTACGGCACTCCTGCCGTAGATGATCGACGCCGTCACTCCTTCGGGTAAGGCACCGCCGGTCAAACGTCGTACTCAGAGAAACCTGCCCTCTCAGAATCAGGCACGCGCAGCGCTGGTGGGTCGGCATTCCTGCCGACAATGGGAGAGGCTCACGCAGAGACGCAAAGAGCCTCCAGCTCCGGCGGAGGGAAAGGGGATCTCAGTCATCGAGGGGCGCAACTCCATCCGCAGAATCGACGTCATCTGCGGATCACAAAAGCGCGTCCCCTTAGCCCTGCTGGCCGCGCTGGCGCATCGCGTGGTCGCACAGCACAAGCGCGGTCATGGCCTCGACGAGAGGCACTGCGCGTGGCAGCACGCATGGATCGTGGCGACCTTTGCCCTTGAGCTCGGTTTCCTGGCCTTCGTTGTCGACCGTCTCCTGACTGGTCATGATGGTCGCCGTTGGCTTGAACGCGACACGGAACTCAATCGGCATGCCATTGGTGATCCCGCCCTGCACCCCACCGGAGCGGTTGCTGGTGGTGACGACCTTGCCGTCCTCATCGAGACGGAATGGGTCGTTGTGCTCGCGGCCGGTGAGCAACGTCCCGGCGAAGCCGGAGCCGATCTCAAACCCTTTGGTCGCAGGCAAGGAAAGCATCCCCTTCGCCAGGTCCGCTTCGATGCGGTCGAAAACCGGCTCACCCCATCCGGCTGGCACGCCGCGCACGACGCACTCGATGGTGCCACCGAGCGAGTTGCCGTCGGCACGTGCCGCTTTCACAGCATCGATCATGGCATCCACCATCTCCGGATCACCGGTACGCACGATGTTGGACTCGATCTGCTCAAACGTAACCGTAGCCGGATCGACGTTCGCGTTAAGGTCGCGGATGGACGCCACCCACGGCAAAATTTCAATCTCCGGCGCAATCGTGGCCAGCACCTTCTTCGCCACCGCGGCGGCTGCCACGCGGCCGATCGTTTCACGTGCCGACGCACGGCCACCTCCATTCGGGTTCCGGCGTCCGTACTTGGCATCGTAGGTGTAGTCCGCGTGCGACGGACGGTACTTCTTGGCCATCTCGTCGTAGGCCGACGGACGGTGATCTTTGTTGCGCACGATCACGGCAATCGGAGTGCCGGTGGTCAGCCCATCGTAGACGCCCGACAAAATCTCCGCCTCATCCGCCTCGTTGCGTGGTGTGGTGATCTCACTTTGCCCTGGGCGGCGGCGGTCCAAATCCACCTGAATGTCCGCTTCGCTCAGCGCAATGCCGGAAGGACAACCGTCAATCACCACGCCAACCCCACCACCGTGGGACTCACCAAATGTGGAGATGCGAAAGAGTGTGCCGAACTGAGAAGACATAATCGTAGTGCTGCGTTGGGTTCTCCCTTCCCTGCCAACCGGTCGCCGCAGGGTCATCGGGAGCCGCATCATTCCCCTGATGCCCCACCGGGTCAAGGGCTCACTCGGCTCGGCACGCCGCAACATACGCTCGGCCGTGGCCGTCGCGTCACGCCCCGAGACTCTCCCACGACGCATGCCACACACGCCCCGCCGTCACCCAGCGCCCATCCTTGCCGCGCACGATCTTGCGCACCGTGATCCCTTCAACATCCAAATCGCAAGCCACGCGCCCCGCCAACGGCTGAAAGGCACCCGTATTGATCAACGTCCGGCCGCCGCGTCGCCCCGACCACACACCCGCCCGATGAATGTGCCCGAAAACCATTACCCGCACATCCGGCGCGTACTCGTCGAGGAAACGGTCCACATAGCCCAACGCAGCCATCCGCGTGGAAATCAACCGCCACGCGGCGCTCGGTGGCCAAAACGCACGCAACAACACGCGGATCAATCCATTCACACGCGAAGTCACCTTGCGTACGGGAGGATGAAAACAGCCAGCCCAGTCCCGCGCCAACGCCAGTCGCTGGTCGAGTGTCTTCACCTCGCCATGCTCGCACGCTACTCGCTCCAGCGCAGGCCGTGCCCGCTCGAGCCCACCACTCCACGGCGAACCATATGGAAAACACACATCCCCGTGTGTCACCAACACCTTGCGCCCAGCTGCCCACAAACAGCCAACAGGCTCGGCATCGGGATCGTGGTTGCCTCGCGTGCGCACCACGGCCACGCCGCACGCCCCCGTCATCTGGATCAGAGCATCGTACTGTTTCAGCGATTCCGAGGCCAACTGAGAAGAGCAATCCTCGGTTGTGTCCCCATTCAGTACCAAGGTGGTGACGCCCTCCATCAGCGGGCGGAATTCGTCCACCGACCGGCAGATCGACCCGGGGTGCCCGAGATGCAGGTCGGACAGAATCCGCACCACGCCATCTTCGGGCAAATCAAGATCGGGGGAGACGGGCATCGGATCAACAAAGGGTCGGCTCACCCTGCCCAGCACCGGACTATAGTCAACTCGCCCGGCGAGCAGCTCCGACCTGCGATGCGAACGCAAATTTGCAAATCCTGCCCACTAGGATTGATCCCGCTGCCATTTTCTGGAATCAGTTCCCACCTGCACCGCGATCCCCGCCCATGCGTAAGTTTTCAATCTCCCATCTTCTCACCGCAGGAGCCCTCGTCCTGACGGCCTGTTCGCTCACCAGTTGCAAGGTGATGCAGAGCGCCGATGTAAAACAAAAGAACGAGGCTCTCGAACGCTATTCCCTGATCTACGATCTGGAAGAACAAGGCATCAACGAGGCCGACCTCCCCCCCGAGGACCGCGACCTGACCGATGAAGAACGCGCCGCCGCACACAAAATCCGGCAAATGCGGGAACAGGAACGCCGCGCCGCACAAGAGACGGCAAAGCCCCGCTACCTGACCCGCGCCATCTACGTCAAAAAGCCGGAGCCCTCGGAAGTCGCCGTATCGACGGACAAGCAGGAGCCCGCAGCGGCCCAGCCCATCGAGAACGCCACAGCTCAACCGGTCACCAAGCCAGCGGCCAAACCAAAGCGCACACAGACCGCCGGGGCCAAACCAAAGCAGGAAAAACCAAAAGTCGCAGTCGCCCAGCCAAAGCCTGCAGCCGATGAAGCACCTGCCGACGAGCCAGATCCACAGCCTCAAGAAGTGGTCCAGAGCGAACGCGTCGTCCTTCCTGCGGGTGAAGACGCAGAAGTCCTCGTCGATATCCCTGGACTCATCCCAGTCGACAACGAGAAGAAGCCCTTCGCCAAGGACCCCGTCGACGAAGTCGGCCTCTACCCTGAGTATTGATTACGACATCCTTTTGCCCCGGATCGCGGCGCTGCAGGATAAACACCCTCCAATCGCCGCCCCTTCAGGCAGCCATCGAATGCCCTCAGCCAGGAATGGCGCCAACTTAGGGTGCGTCGCAGTGTCTTGATCGGCCATCGTGAGGGAGCTGCGCCTTGGCGGCATCGTACGCTCGGCCAAGGAAGGGCGGGCGGAGTTACCTGGGGGGGCGCTCGCCTGAGGCTCGCTGACCCCAGACTGGTATGAGACGCGCTTTCAGCGCGGCGTTGGGGGCTAGGTTAGTGCCATTCCCCTCAGTCACCTCCAAGAGGCCGTCGCGAAGCGACGCATTACAGCGTTAGCCGGAGGTTTCAACCTCCGGAACCAGATCAAAGAAAAACGCGTCCCGAAGGGACGGCTTACCCCGCTGCAAAGTTCAGCCGCCAATCAAACCCATCAAAAAAGGCGACACCCCGGAGGATGCCGCCTTTTTCGTAAGATCTCACCGAGTCCTTAGTGCCCGACCTGTTCGTCGCGCACCATTTCGAGGTACTCTTTGTTGTACGGGTTGCGCGTTTCGCCGATGAGCTCTTCGAGCTGAGCCAGGTCGATGAAGCCCATGTTGAAGGCAACTTCCTCCAGACACGCCACCTTATAACTCTGCTGACGCTCGATGGTCGCAATGTAGTGGCCGGCTTCGAGCAGGCTGCCCGGGGTTCCGGTGTCGAGCCACGCGATGCCGCGGCCCAGCAATTCCACCTTCAGTTCGCCATCGCTAAGGTAAGCGTTGTTCAAATCGGTAATCTCCAGCTCACCGCGAGCAGATGGCTCGAGCGCCTTGGTACGGGCCACGACCGACCCGTCGTAAACGTAGAGACCAGGCACCGCGTACGAGCTCTTCGGTTCGGCAGGTTTTTCCTCGATCGAGAGCACCTTGCCGTCTTTGTCGAACTCCACCACACCGAATCGCTCAGGATCGCGCACGTGGTAACCAAAGACACAGGCACCGCCGTCTTGGTTCACGCCTTCGATCGCACGGCGGAAGAAGTCGAGCTTACCGTAGAAAATGTTGTCGCCCAAAATGAGCGTCGCTCCGGATCCAGCCAAGAACTCCTCGGCAATCAGGAATGCCTGGGCAATCCCCTCCGGCTTCGCCTGCTCGGCATACTCAATGCGGATGCCCAACTGCGATCCATCCCCAAGAATTTCCTCGATCTGAGGCAAATCCTTCGGAGTCGAAATAATCAAGATCTCGCGGATCCCGCCCAACATCAACGTCGCCAATGGATAGTAGATCATCGGCTTGTCGTAAATCGGCAAGAGCTGCTTGCACGCGACGCGGGTCAATGGGTCGAGCCGTGTGCCAGCTCCCCCTGCGAGAATGATGCCTTTTTGCTGCATGGCGGCACGATCACTCAAACAGCGATCAATGCCAAGACAGAATGAGGGGGAATCACAGCGCCACTCAATGGCTGGGTTTACCAACCAGATACCGGACACGACGCCGCGCAACGAGAACCAATCCAGCCGACTCCGCCTCCCCGTCGTCCTTACGGTTTACATCACCCCATCGCTGGGCTATCCGTTTCCACGATGAGCACCGACCTCTGGAAAGGCCTCCGAGCCGAAGCACGCCAACAACTCGAAACCCGCGATTACTCAAAAGCTCCTGTCGAAGAACGGGTCAGCACCTCCGGCGTGAATGCCTCGGAATTGATCGCAGCAGACGGCGGCGGCAGCGACAAGCCAGACTGGTGGATCCCTGGTGTCGAAGTCTTCTCCCGCCGTGTGTTCCAGCAAAAACAACGCGGTCACTTCGCCGAGTTCGCCCGCGAAACCGACGGCAAACTCGCCGAGATCGGCATGTGGCCGAAGCAGTGGGCCACCGCATTGATGAACGCGGAGTCCGCCAAGGGCTTCCACATCCATCCGCCATTCATCGCCGACGACCAGGATCCGGAGGCCTGGTTCCAGAAGCTTTTCGTCGAAGAGCCTGAAAACTACAGCCTGCGCCCGTACGCCAATGAGCAGTGGGATGCCATGTTCTTCCCACAAGGCATTTGCGAAATGTTCCTCGTCGACGAACGCGCCGGCATGCCACGCCGCAAAATGCGCTTTGTCATCGAAGGCGACGACAAACCAGGCGACAACAACGCCGGTGTCGTGATCCCTGCCGGAGTCGCCCACTCGCTGCAAAGCCTCAGCACCAAGGACCTGATCATGGTCTACGGCACGTCCACCACATTCCTGCCGGAGAACGAAGGACGCATCGAATCCGGCATCGAAGGCACCACCATGCCACCTGACTGGGAGCGTTACTTCCTTGGGTAAGCAATTGCCCGCCCTATTCCCCACCCCGCGAATCCACGCGGGGTGCTTGATTTTCCCATCCCGATCCAGATTCCCATGGCCAAATCGCCACAACCCAACGCCCCAATGCGCAAACTCACGCGCAAAGAGGTCTCGAAACTCAGCACCAAGGAGTTCCTCAAGGAAGCCGGAGCACCTGTGAAGCGGCTCTATGAGTACGTAAAACCGTACAAACTCCGCTTCTTCATCGGAATCTTCTTCGGCGTGCTCTTCGGCCTCTACAACGCGGCCATGATCTTCGGGATGAAGTTCGTCTTCGAGACCGTCCTCCCCGGCGACCCCGACAAACCGCGCCAGTTGGAGGCTCCCGAGATCCCGATCATCAACAAAAAGATCCCCCTCCCCGAGGTCAACCTCAACGATGATCAGGCATTCTGGGTGGTCATCGGCGTTTGCGGGTTCATTCCCGTGCTCATCGCCATCCGCGGCCTGCTCAATTACGTCAACCAGTACTGCATGCTATGGGTCGGCCAAAAAGTGCTCTACGATCTGCGCTCGACCTGCTTCAACCGCCTGATGAGCCAGTCGCTGCAGTTCTACTCGAAGCAGAAGACCGGTGAACTGATTCAAACCGTCTTCAACCAAACCCGCATGGCGGCATCGACCGGCAGTGACTTGGCTGCCAACCTGGTCAAGCACCCGATTTCCATCTTGTCCATGGTGATTGCCCTCTTCTTTCTCGATTGGATCTTCGCCGTCTGTGCGCTGTTTGTCTTCCCGCTGTGCATGGTTCCCGTGGTCCAGATCAGCAAGAAGGTCCGCAAAGCCGGTGGCCGCGAAGAAGAGGAGGCCGGTGCCATCATGGTCACCATGCAGGAAGCGTTCGCCGGGATCCGCGTGGTGAAATCCCACGCCCGCGAAGACTACGAAAGCAATCGCTTCAACAGCGCGAGTAAGTTGCTGATGCAGCTCATCATGCGCTGGCGCAAGGCCATCATCATCGTCGCGCCGATGGTGGAAACCGTGGCGTCCTTCGGTATCGGCGCCGGTCTGGCCTACGCCTGGGCCACTGACATGCCGGCCTCGAAGTTCCTCGTCTTGTACGCGGCGCTGATCGGGATCTACCCGCACGTGAAGGCGCTCTCACAGTTGCAGATCATGGTGCAAAAGACCCTCGTCGCCACGACCAAGGTCTTCAGCATCATCGACAAACCACTCGATATCGACGACAAGGAAAACGCCATCGAACTCAAGAACTGCAAGGGCGAGATCGAGTTCAAAGACGTCGCGTTCAACTACGTCAAAGACACCCCGGCGGTGCAGGGCATCAACTTCAAGGTCGAACAAGGCAAGAGCTACGCGCTGGTCGGCGAGTCCGGCTCCGGCAAGTCCACTTTGTTCAGCCTCCTGCTGCGCTTCTACGATCCGAAGCAAGGCGCCATCCTCATCGACGGCGTGGACATCCGCGATTACTCCCAGCAGTCGCTGCGCGATAACATCGGCATCGTGAACCAGGATACTTTCCTCTTCCACGACACCATCTACAACAACATCCGCTACGGCAATCTGGACGCCACCAAGGAAGACATCTACCGCGCCGCGGAGCAGGCCCACGCTCACGAGTTCATCCTCGCCCAGGACAAGGGCTACGACACCGTCATCGGCGACAAAGGCGGAAACCTCTCCGGCGGCCAGCAACAGCGACTCACCATCGCCCGCGCATTCGTCCGCAGCGCACCGATCCTCCTCCTCGACGAAGCCACCTCGGCGCTCGACTCCAAGAGTGAAGCGCACATTCACGATGCGATCGACAAGTTGTCCCAGGACCGCACGGTCATCGCCATCGCCCACCGCTTGTCGACCATCCTCAACGCCGACCAGATCGTGATGATGAAGGACTCCAAGATCCTCGACATCGCGCCGCACGCGGTGTTGGTCGAACGTTGCCCTGAGTACAAGCGCCTCTACGACCTGCAGTTCCAGTCGCAGGAAGAGATCTAGCGGCTTCGCCGGAGCAGCTGTTTTTCTTCCACCGATTGCACCGATTAGCAAGATTTGCCTTCGGCAGGAGTGGAGCAACGCTGACTCTGAGCTTTGACCCAAGTCGGCATCGCACAGACGGGAGCCACGGCATCATGTGTGACTCCCGTCTGCGGGATCATCCCTCCAGCGCTTCGCTCTCTCATTCGCTGGTGGGTCGACATTCCTGTCGACATCCAACCTGCGGAGCGCAGCGACCACTCTACCCCAGGAACCGCGTGCGCAGGTGACCCAGGAACGCATCGGGAGACAATTCCTTGCCGGTCGCCTTTTGGATGATCTCATCCGGCGTCAGAATACTGCCGTGACGATGCACCCTCTCGCGCATCCACGCGAGCAACGGCAAGGTATCCCCCGCATGATAGCCTGATGCCACCGATTCATCCTGCATCGCCGCTTCCATCAGCTGGGCCGATGCCAGGTTCCCCAGCGTGTAGGTCGGGAAATATCCGATCCCACCCATCGCCCAATGGATATCCTGCAGGCAGCCCTTGGAGTCGTCGGGAACCTCCAGACCGAAGCTCTGCTTGAACGCGGAATTCCACGCGGCCGGCACATCTTTGACCTCCAGTTCACCGCTCACCAACGCCTGCTCGATCTCAAACCGCAGCGCGATGTGCAGGTCGTAAGTCGCCTCATCGGCATCCACCCGGATGAAACTGAAGTTCGCACGGTTCACCGCCGCCACCATTTCCTCCGGCGTCCAGCCTGCCAACTGAGGGAACAACTCCCCAGCCCGCTGGGTCCAACGCTGCCAGAACGCGAGGCCGCGGCCCACGTGGTTCTCCCACATCCGCGACTGCGACTCGTGGATCCCCAACGACACCGACTCATACGCCGGATGCGGGTAGTGCTCGGCCGGCAACCCTTGGTCGTACAACCCATGACCCGCCTCGTGCAACACACCGAAGCACGATGCCGAAAAGTCATGGTCATAATACCGCGTGGTCAAACGCGTGTCGCCCGGTGCGTTGCCACTGCAGAATGGATGCGTCGTCGTGTCGATCCGCCCGGCCTCGAAGTCGAAGCCGATCGACTCCGCCACCTCCCGGTTGAACTGTTGTTGCGCCTCCACCGGGAACGATCCGGTGAATTCACGTGACGGGTTCGCTTTCGTCCGCTCGACCGCCTCCGCTGCAATCTCCGCCAACTCTGCACGGAACGAGCCAAACAAGGAACGCAACTTCGCCGTCGTCATCCCCCGCTCGTACAAATTAATCAACGCATCGTACGGATGGTCGTCATAACCCAAATAGTCCGACTGACGCCGAGCAAGCTCGACCTGCTTCTCCAGCAATGGGGCGAACAACGCAAAGTCCGACGCCTTGCGCGCCCCTGCCCACGCCATCTTCGCCTCGCTCGATACCTTGGACTTCTCCTCGACAAACGACTGCGGCAACTTGGTTCTGCGATCATACCCCTCGCGCCACAGCCGCAGGTTGGCCGCAGCCACCTCGTCGTTGGCACCCTCCGCCTCGGCACCAGCCAGCCACTCGCCGACCTCGGGCGCGGACAGCCGACGATGCGACTCACCCGCCAATGCAGCCAGCGCCGACGCACGGGCCGCCAACCCTTTGGGTGGCAGGTTCACTTCCTGGTCCCACCCCATCACCGCCATCGCCTGCCCCAACGGAGCCACCTCACGGTCCAACGCACACAATCGATCGTAGCAAGAATCTGACATGCGCCCACGCTCTGTCGTTCACCCGCCGCGGTCAAGATTGGAGATGCGCAATGCGCGGTACGAGGCCTAGAACAGAATACCGGAGCCTACTCCCCGGCACCCTCCCCATTCTGCTCCCGATAAAACCGATCCGGCGCGATCTCGACCGTCTTCAGCTTCCTCGTCAGCAAATCAATCTCGTAGTGCAGCGCGTAATGCGGCGTCGACCAGCGATTGAAGTTCAGCACCCCAGGCGCAGAGAACAACAAATGCGAGTTGTAACGATGCGGCATCGGCACATTCAAAACCTCGTACATCGCCCCGCCCTTCAGATCAGAAAACAAGATCCTCTCGCCCTTATTCGGCTCATCGTAAATGTACGCCACGTAGTCGTCCCCATCCTTTGCCTCACTCTTGATCCACTCCGCCTTCAGCTCCAATTCCACCTCCGCCACCGAGATCTCACGATCAAACTGTCCACCAGCCCCAAGCAGATGGCCACCCGCATGCTTTGGGCTCCACCTCTCACCCAAATAATGCAACGCCCCTTCTCGATCGATGCCAAACAGCGCAAGCTCAGCCGCACGGGGAGCAACTAGTTCTATCACATACAGCTTCTCTGACTGCAGTTCATCAAACCGAGAATCACCGCAAACCCCAATAATGCGGGGGATACCATCAGACGACGCGAACACCTTCCGCGAAGTCCATTCCCCTGTGGCATCTCTGGTGATCAAGTAAGCATCTCCCCCAGCGAAACTACGATGACCAAGCCCACCAACGGCTAAGAACGTATCTTTATCGAACCGGGCAAGGTCCTGAACATGTGTATCGACCAACCGAATCCAGCGCTCCTCGTTCGCTGCCACAAAGAACAAGCCTCCTCCAAATTCACCTGCATCAAACGCCCCGAAATAGCCCCCTTCATGTCTCCAGACCTTTGAAGGCCTCTCAAAGAGCCTATTGAAACTCGTTGGGCTCTCAACCTTCGGCCAAACCCCCTCCTCGATTGGAGCATGCCCGGCCTCTCGAGGGCACGTAACTTTAAAAAACGAGGATGTCTCAAAAGTCTCGACTTCCGGCACATCTTCTAAAACTGCCGCAAAAGGATCATCATCCGCACTCGCCGAGGAGACTCCCACCATCACCACAAACATCAAAAAAGCTGAAAACACACGCATCTGCCCACGCTACAAACCTCAACTAACACGTAAAGACAACTCCTTCATTCGGCTGCTTTTTGACCTCCACGCCATAGCGAAAGACGCGGCCAATGCGAAATCCAGTCCCAGCCCCGCTCGCGCCGGCAGCACGTCGCCGTCATCCGATTCATTGGCGATGACGATACCGAGAGGGAAGACAACGCGTGCACATGTGATGGGCTGGATCGCTGCGCTCCGATTGTGATTTGGATAACGATAAGGATAAAGACCTCTGCAGCGGAAGATCCTCATATCCCCCACACGCCCCGAATGGCCCCATTCCCTGCAAGGGAATCGCAAACCAGCCCAGGATGAAGGGAGCCTCCGGCGACCTCACCCTGGGAAAAGGCGACCGCACCCCAACCCGGCCGAGCCAGCGACTCCGCCGATGCGCAGCATCCTCCCGACGGCCACTCCCGATACAACCGGACACCCTCAACGCCCCAACGCTCTTGCCGAAAAACAAAAGCGGCAGCCCGTCACAGGCTGCCGCTTGGGGAAAATCAGGAACGGGGTGCCGCTCCATGAAACCACATCGCTCTAGCGTTTGTTCGCATCAAGCACCGCGTTCCACTTGGAGAGGTTTGCCTCTTGCTCGGCAAAGAGCTGATCGGTCGAATCAAGGATCTTGATGCTGACAATCTTATCCCCTTTGGCGATCGCATTCACCACCTTCTGACCTTTGGTTACTTCACCGAACACGGAATGCTTGCCATTGAGCCATGGGGTCGGCTTGTGGGTGATGAAGAACTGCGAACCATTGGTCCCAGGACCGGCATTCGCCATCGAGAAAATGCCCGGCTTGCTGTGCTTGAGCGTAGCATCGAACTCATCGCCGAAACGGTAGCCCGGACCACCACGGCCGGTCCCGGTTGGGTCACCACCCTGGATCATGAAGTCTTTGATCACGCGGTGGAACATCAAGCCGTCGTAATAACCGCGCTTGGCCAGGTTGAGGAAGTTGGCAGCGGTCTTCGGCACCTTGGAGGCGAAGATGGTCGCTTCGATCTT
The DNA here is from genome assembly GCF_010681825.2 of Sulfuriroseicoccus oceanibius. NCBI lineage: Bacteria > Pseudomonadati > Verrucomicrobiota > Verrucomicrobiia > Verrucomicrobiales > Verrucomicrobiaceae > Sulfuriroseicoccus > Sulfuriroseicoccus oceanibius. Next base: position 301,436 of record NZ_CP066776.1, read on the forward strand.
GCCCTTGCTGGTCTTGAGCTCGATACGGATATCGTCAGCAGCGCGGGCGGAAGACGTCGCGGCGGCAAAGGAAACGGTCACAGCAGCGACCACGGCAGGGAGGGATTTCAAGAATTGCTTGATCATGGCTCGGTTTTTACGCCCAGAGCGCCAGCCGAGGCAATCCGGATCCACAATAATTTTAGAAGATGGTCGGTTGTTGCGCCCCCTATCCGCGCGTACCTTCCCGTCCCGCAGGGGCGAATGCATGGAATCCGGTGAGAACCCGGAACAGTTGCGCTGCGGTATCTGGCTACAAGCTCCCACAAATCCAATCCGGCTCACCCCGGGTGAAGGAGGGAGTGAGGTCTGAAGCCAGGAGTCCGAATACTTGTCTCGCCCCACTCTCCATCGACACCCAGCGCCGCGGGCACGGGCGCCGTGTCATATCCCATGCCCTCCGCAATTTGAGGGCTAAGAGAAAAATGAAGATCCAATCCTGGAAGCACAGTTGGGCTGCCGCGGTATCGACCGTCGCAGCATGTAGTCTCATAGCATCCGCCGATGCCGCATTCGTCATGTCAGACGTCGAGGTCTGGGTCGATCACAGCTCGGCCGCAGGCGCCGGGTCGCTCTCCGAAGCGGTGCTGGTCATCGACTGGTCCACCGGCAACTCGGACGACGCACCACTCGCTTGGGGAATGCGCTGGGATTCCTCGGTTTCCCTCAGTGGCACCGATTTCCTCAACACCGTCCTCAACGGCGACCCACGCCTCACCGGACACTTCGACACCCACCCGGACTTCGGAGCGTTCCTCACTGGCTTCACCTACGCCGGTGATAGTGACGGCAACGGCCCACGCACCGCCCTGTCGGACAACGACAACTTCATCTACTGGGCCTACTCCGAGTACAACCCATCCTCCGGGCAGCCAGAGCCATGGGCCGAAGGTAGCGACCCTACCACCAGCCTCAATGTCAGCGCCACAGGAGCCGACTGGCGCACGCTCGAAGACGGCAGCTACGATGTCTGGAAATACTCAGGCACCGACTTCGATTTCAACTACACCGATCCGACCCCACTAAGGGATCCCATCGCAACCCGCGTACCCGAGCCAACCGTATCCCTTCTGGCCTCACTCGGCATCGTCGGCCTCGGATTGCGCCGCAGAAGGTCGTAACCAGCTACCCCAGCCATGAAATCTCAACGACAACACTCGATCAGCGGTGGCTTCACCATTGTCGAGATGATGGTCAGTTTGGTGATTGTCGGCGTTCTGGTTTTGATCACTCTGACCGCGTTGCACCGGGCCAAAGAACAGGCAATCCGCACGTCCTCGGCCAACAATCTGCGGATCCTGGGCGTCGCCGTTGCCGACTACCTCGGCGAGCACAACAGCCGCTTCTTCCCCTACCGCTCCAATTCCCAAAAGGGCGGGGTGCAGTGGTGGTTCGGCCGCGAGCCGAAAGGCAGCGGCGGTGAGGGCTCACGCGACATCCATACCGACGAGGGTCCGCTGGGCAAATACATCAAAGCCGCCGGCGGCGTAGACCTCTGCCCGGGCATGGGCAAATACATGGACCTCCGCAAGGCCAAGTTCAAAGGTGCCTCGTTCGGCTACGGCTACAACGTCCACATCGGCGGCGGATGGTCCGGCCGAGGACCGCGTCTCAACCTCGCCAAGACCAAGTTTGGTTCGGGCGAGATTGCGGTCTTCGCCACGTGCGCCCAGGTCAACACGTTCCAAGGCGCGGCCACTCCGGAAAACCCGATGGTGGAGGAGTTCTACGGCTTCGACAAGAGCGACAAAACCATCCACTTCCGCTTCAACCGGAAAGCCCTCGTGCTCTTCGCCAATGGCAGCGTCCAAATGGTCGATCCGGAAGAAGGAACGATGGACGACACCCTTGAAAGCGCCGATGTCGGTCGCTTCTCACCGGTGGGAAGCACCAAATGGCTCGGCATCGTGCGCTAATCCCAATGGAACAAATCAGCGGGGAGGAGCCTCGGTTTCTCCCCGCACTCATCAAGCTCAGTGGATGTAGAAGCTGTCCGAGGGGTGCCTGCGCCGCCACCCTTTGAAGGACTCGTAGGAGAACATCCCGAAACTCGTCTCGACCGCCCGAACCAGCGCACCCTTCCGACCGAGTAGCTGATCCGCATACTCAATGATCAAGCGGTTTGGATGCGAGCGCTTGCGCACCTCTCGCACCTTGGCTATCGCCTGCGCTTCCGCGCCAGGTCCCAGATGCTGCGCCAGAGCCGCCGTCGCCACCGCCGAAGACCGCGAGATCCCAGCCAAACAGTGAATCCCCACGGTGTCGCCCGGGCGAAACCCCGCCGTAAATTCCAAAATGCGCTCGATTTGATCAAGCGTCGGCGGACGATCCTCCGAGCCCGCCTGGGTCTCCGACGCAATGTCGTCAAACACAGCGAACAAAATCCGCGCCATCGGAAACAAATGCCGCACTGCCGGTTCGTAAGTCGCCCGCTGCGCGCCCGGGTGCCAAATCGACACCACATGAGTGACTGGATGTTTGGCGAGCTCCGGCAACTCGGAGGCTCCACAAATGGCGAGCTTGAATGGGGTCCCTTTCGGCATGGCGGCAATAGTTGGGGCTTTGCGCTGGTCGGTCTCTGAATCCGGATTTCCGGGCCGTGCTTCGGGGGAAAACGATACGCCCACGAACCCATTTGAAGATGCGAAAGCCCATCCAAAAAACGCACAAACAAAAAACGCAACCCGTTATAAGGCAACACCTTACAAACCGCCAACACTACACACCTGCGCGTAACCCGTTCCTCTTGAACCCTCAAGGCATATAGAACCCACGCGATGGCGGACGCTTCTCCCAGCCATCCTCAGCCGCGCTAGAAACAGCTCCGAGACTGTCCTCCACCGCCCGTATCAACGCACCTTCCCGATCCAAGACCTGATCCGCAAAACCAATCAGGCTCAAATTGGGCTGCGACCGCTTGCGTAAACGCCGCACTCTGGAAATCGACCGTACTTCACACCCTGGTCCCAAATGCTGAGCCATCGCTGCCATCGCCACCGCCGGAGCTCGGGAAACTCCGCTCAAACACTGAACAGCCACCCTGTCTTGTGGTCCGAAACCAGCAGAAAAACCCAGCAACCGGTCGACCTCCGCCATTGCCTCTTCTCCCCCCTCCGCAAACGCCTCATCCTTCAGTTCGGCAAACAAGATCCGAGCCGTGGGAAACATCTCTCTCACCGCCGGCTCGTAGGCCTCCCGCTCCGCCGCCGGATGCCAAATTGAAATCAACTGCGTCACGGGATGCCGCGCCAATTCCGGCAACTCCCCCACCCCGCATACAGCGAGCCTAAAAGGTTTTCCTGTAATCATTGTTCCCTAAGCGAAAAGTATTCTCATCGTCTGAGATTGATCTCATCGCTCCGTGCTGACTCCGGGGGAGCATCGGATACGCAGCCCCACCAGTAAAAGATGCGAAAACTCCACAGCAGCAAGCACTTCGCCCCCGACCAACCAGCCCGCTGCTGGTGACAATTCTTTTGCTCTGAAAAGCCCCGCCGCCCGTCGAAAGACACACCACCGCAGCCATCCTGAGGCAACACCACCGAACCACTTGACTTTAGCCATCACACAGCCCTTCCCAGCAGCCCCTTGTGACACAAGCAGATGCGAGGAAACCCGCCCCCTGGTCTGTAGACAAAACCGCTGCCTGTGCACTCGAAATCAGAAACAAAGAACTCAATTTCTCCGATTCGACCAAGTTCGCACTTTCTACTAAGAAGCACGCGCATTGACTTTAGGCTGATTTACCAGCTCTCAAAGGTAGACCATTATGGCACGTGCCGGCGCCCCTGCCTCGTGGCAATGGGCCCGTCAAACGAACGACAACCAACCCAATATCATGTCCACGATTGCACCTACTGCAGAACCGACAAAATCGGACGATTCCATTACCAGCTCGTCGCCATGGCGCGGCTTCTCCGCTGGCGACTGGCAGGACTCCATCGACGTCCGCGACTTCATCCAGAAGAACTTCACGCCATACACTGGCGACGACTCTTTCCTCACCGGCCCAACCGAGCGCACCAACAAGCTCTGGGACGATTTGAAAGTCCTGCTCGCCAAGGAACGCGCTGCAGGTGGTGTCCTCGACGCCGATGACAAAGTCGTCAGCACCGTCGACTCGCACGGCCCGGGCTACATCACCAAAGACCTCGAGCAGATCGTCGGTGTGCAAACCGACGCTCCACTCAAGCGCGGTCTCCTTCCATTCGGTGGCGTCCGTATCGCAGCCGCCGCACTTCAGGCTCACGGCCGCGACCTCGACCCTGAGACCGCCGAAGCCTTCGCCAAACTGCGCAAGACCCACAACGACGGCGTCTTCGATGGCTACACCGCAGACATCCGCAAAGCCCGTTCGGCAGGTATCGTGACCGGTCTTCCAGATGGCTACGGCCGTGGCCGTATCATCGGCGACTACCGCCGCGTGGCTCTCTATGGTGTCGACCGCCTGATCGAAGACAAGAAGGCACAGCTCGCCGCATCCGACGGCGAAGCGTTCTCCGACGAGTGGGTCCGCTGCCGCGAAGAGATCAACGACCAGATCCGCGCGCTCGCTGCTCTCAAAAACATGGCAGCCGCTTACGGCTTCGACATCTCCGGCCCAGCTACCAATGGTAAGGAAGCAGTCCAGTGGACGTACTTCGCCTACCTCGGTGCGGTCAAGGACCAGAACGGTGCCGCCATGTCGTTCGGCCGTGCTTCGACCTTCTTCGACATCTACTTCGAGCGTGACTTCGCAGAAGGCACCTGCACCGAAGAAGAAGCTCAGGAGATCATCGACCACTTGGTGATGAAGATGCGTATCGTGCGCTTCATCCGTACCACCGACTACGACGCACTCTTCTCCGGCGACCCTACCTGGGTGACCGAGAGCATCGGTGGTGTCGGCGAAGACGGTCGCCCATTGGTCACCAAGACCAGCTTCCGTGTTCTTCAGACCCTCTACAACCTTGGACCAGCACCTGAGCCAAACCTCACCGTGCTGTGGTCGCAGGACCTGCCAAAAGGCTTCAAAGACTACTGCTCGCGCGTCTCGATCGAGACCAGCTCGATCCAGTACGAGAACGACGACCTGATGCGCGGCTACTGGGGCGACGACTACGGTATCGCCTGCTGTGTGTCGGCAATGCGGATCGGCAAGCAGATGCAGTTCTTCGGTGCCCGCGCCAACCTGGCCAAGGCAATGCTCTACGCCATCAACGGCGGTAAGGATGAGAAGTCCGGCAAGCAGGTCGCTCCTGTCAGCGAGCCAATCACCGGTGACTACCTCACCTACGACGAGCTCATGCCTCGCTTCGACGCCACCATGGACTGGCTCGCAGAAGTCTACGTCAAGGCGCTGAACATCATCCACTACATGCACGACAAGTACTCGCCGGAGAACATCATGATGGCTCTCCACGACCGCGAGATCCTGCGCACCATGGCTTGCGGTATCGCCGGACTCTCGGTATCGGCGGACTCGATTTCGGCAGTGCTCAACGCAAAAGTGAAGATCATCCGCAACGAAGAAGGCCTCGCGGTCGACTACGAGGTGATCGGCGATTACCCAGCCTTCGGCAACAACGACGACGCCGTCGATAAGATCGCTACCGGTCTGGTTGAGAAGTTCATGGACAAACTGCGCAAGCAGCCAACCTACCGCAACGCCGTCCCAACCCAGTCGGTGCTCACCATCACCTCGAACGTGGTCTACGGTCAGAAGACCGGCAGCACCCCGGACGGACGGAAAGCAGGCGAGCCATTCGCTCCAGGCGCCAACCCAATGCACGGCCGCGACAAGAAAGGCGCCGTCGCATCGATGGCATCGGTTGCGAAACTTCCATACAAGGACAGCCAGGACGGTATCTCCTACACCTTCTCGATCGTGCCAAAAGCACTCGGAAGAACACCGGAAGACCGCATCGCCAACATGTCCAACCTCCTCGACGGATACTTCGCCGAGAAAGGCCACCACATTAACATCAACGTCTTCGAAAAAGAGACATTGATGGATGCAATGGAGCACCCTGAGAAGTACCCTCAGCTCACCATCCGTGTCTCCGGATACGCTGTGAACTTCATCAAGCTCACCCGCGAACAGCAGCTCGACGTCATCGAGCGTACGTTCCACGAGAAGATCTAACGATCCGCATCCTTAACCTAATCCGATAATGAGCACGCCCGTGACCTGCCCCCACAACCCATCGCAGCCCCATTCGATCGAGCCGAACAACCAGCAACCCGAGGACGTGGTTGGCTACGTTCACGCGATCGAGACCTGCGGCACCGTGGACGGTCCGGGCGTGCGCTTTATCACCTTCGTTTCAGGCTGCCCGCTGCGCTGCCAGTACTGCCACAACCCTGACACCCAGGGCCCGGCGGCACGCGCCGCAGGCGAGCCGATGAGCGCCGGCGAGATCGTCAAAGACCTGATGCGCTACAAGAACTTCCTGCGCGGCGGTGGCCTCACCGTCAGCGGTGGCGAACCACTGCTGCAGCCGGAGTTCGTGCGCGCAATCTTCACTCTCGCCAAGGAGAACGGCATCCACACCGCACTCGATACCTCCGGGTTCCTCGGCCGCAACGCGGATGACGACCTCCTCTCCAAGACCGACCTGGTCCTGCTCGACATCAAGAGCTGGCTCCCGGCCACCTACAAGAATGTCACCGGCGTCGAACTCGAGCCAACGCTCGCATTCGCCCGCCGCCTCGACAAACTCGGTATCCCGGTGTGGATCCGCTTCGTCCAGGTCCCAGGCCTCACCGACGCCCCGGAAAACGTCGAGGGCATCGCGCGCTTCGTCGCCTCGCTCGGCAATGTCGACCGCGTTGAAATCCTCCCATTCCACAAAATGGGCGAAAACAAATACGAACGCGCAGGCAAAGCCTACAACCTAAACGACACCCCAACCCCAACGCCGGAAGAAATGGACGCAACGCGCCAGATCTTCGCCAACTACGGCGTCACGGCACTCTAAACCACGCGGCGATCCCCACTCGCCGCAGCGCGGTGAGCGGACGCACAGAATCCCTCTCACCGCACAGACACGACGCACCACCCATACCCGGTGGCTCGCCTCTCTTTGCGGAATCCCCAAGAGCCCCCAGCCAATTCCAACTACCCACTGGCTCATGTCATCCGCACAAAAAACGAAAAACCGCTGGCTCATCGCGGCCTCCGCCGTCGGCCTTCACATTTCCATCGGCTCGATCTACGCCTACAGCGCGTGGAAAATGCCGCTCGAGAACGCATTCGGCTGGTCGTCGTCCGACACCTCCACCGCATTCTCCATCGCCATCTTCTTCCTCGGTATCTCCGCCGCCTTCCTCGGCCGCTTCATTGAGAAGAAAGGCGCATCCAAAGGCGGACTCCTCGCCGCCAGCTTCTTCTCGGTTGGTCTGCTCGGGTCGGCTCTCGCCTGCTACCTGCAGAACCTTTACCTCTTCTTCCTCTTCTTCGGAATGGTCAGCGGTATCGGCCTCGGACTCGGCTATATCTCGCCGGTCTCCACACTGGTGAAATGGTTCCCTGACCGGCGCGGCCTCGCCACCGGTCTCGCCATCATGGGCTTCGGCTTCGGTGGATTGGTCTGTGCCAAGTTGATCAGCACCTTCGTTCCGGCCCAAGACGAAATCGTCCTGCCAGCCGACCAGAAAACCTACGACTATCTGGAGCTCCAAAAGACCGCTCCAGAGGAAGCCGCCAAGATCGTCTCCACCGTTCCTGCTCTCGAGACCTACAAGGAACAAAGCAAACTGGCCGACGAGCTGCACCGTGAGCACAAAACCGACACGCCGGAATACGCTGCCGCCAAAGAGATCAAGGACGGCTTCAAGTCGACTCTGGTCTACGACAAAGGCGACATCACCAAAGCCTTCCTCTTCCTCGGCGGAATCTACCTCCTCGTGATGGTTCCTAGTGCGCTCTACATCGCACCGCCACCAGCCGGCTACGCCGATAAGTTCGCCAAGGGCAGCGATCCTAAGAAAGCCAAGTCCGCCGCAGTGGCGGGTGAAATGACCGCCAAGCAGGCGGTGCGCACCCCAGGCTTCTACGGCCTGTGGCTGATGCTCTTCATCAACGTGAGCTGCGGCATTGCTGTGATCGCCACCGCCAAGAAGATGGGCTATGAAATGGTGCGTCTGCCGGAAGTCCAAGCAGGCCTTCTCGTCATGGGAATCTCGCTCTTCAACGGTCTCGGCCGCATCATGTGGGCATCGGCATCCGACTTCATCGGCCGCTCGAACACCTACGTCGCCTTCTTCGCGATCCAAATCATCGCCTTCCCGGCTCTCGCCTACCTCACCGGTAGCCCGATTGCCTTCATGGCCGTGACCTTCATCATCCTCACCTGCTACGGTGGGGGCTTCGCCGCGATCCCTGCCTACATCTCGGATCTCTTCGGCCTCAAGGAAATGCCAACCATCCACGGCTTCATCCTCACCGCCTGGTCCGCAGCCGGCATCGTCGGCCCGTCGATCAACGAGTACGTCTACAAGACCACGGGCAGTTACAGCGGCAGCCTTTGGGTCTTCGGTGGCGCCTTCGTCGTCGCCCTGATCATCTCGGTTCTGATGAAGAAAGAGATCAAGCGCATCCAAAACGGCTACGCAGCCGCAGAAACCGCCAACCCAACGCCAGCCAAAGCAGCGTAACCGGTCCGGTCACCGAATCATTCCCGCTCCGCCGATGCCCACCAGGGTGTCGGCGGAGCTTTTTTGTGCTCCACGAGCGCCACAACTCCGATAGGTCCTATCAGTCCTATAGGACTTATGGAACCTACCTCACCGACGACAAGACCTTAGCCTTTCTGGAGGATCACTCGTAATGCGTCCACAGCCGCAAGACCTTCACCGTCTTCTCATCTTCATACACCGCATATACCAAGCGGTGCTGGATATTCATCCGGCGTGAATACGCTCCGCCCAAGTCCCCCACTAGCGCCTCATACGGCGGAGGATCGGCAAAGGGATCTTCACCAATCAACCGCAGCAACTGCTTCGCCCTCTCCGCAAGCGGCGATCCTTTCAGCTTCTTGGCATCCTTCTTCGCCTGCCGCGTGTAGACCAGTTCGTATGCCATACCTGAGAATGAGGTCACCGCATTTAACTAACAAACAAAAACTACAGATCAATCTCCTTCGAGCATTCGTCGATCGGCTCCGCCATTCCCTCGATAATCGACTCCCTCATCCCAGGCACGCCGAGCAGGTACAGAGTCTCTTGAATCGCACGCCAATCCCCCTCAGACACCAACACTGCATTACCACGTTTGCCGGTAATCTGAACCGGCTCGTGGCTCTCCAAGGTCGCATCAATCAGCCGATAAAGCTCCGAACGCGCATTCGTGGCGGTAATTGTCTTCACATTGGAAACGTACGTGATTCCGCACGTCTTCACAAGTCCTCAAAATTTATTCGACTCGTCCCTGCCAATGGACAGGTGAGCCCCACGCCGGGCAACTACCGACCAGACAGTTAACCGGAGTGCCACGTATTAGTCTTGCCGGTCTGACGTCCCCCATTCCAATCTGTCGTCTGACCAGGGATCTCCAGCGCTAACAAGCGCAAAAGACAGCTCTGGACATCGCCTAGGAAATACCCCCACTCCAATCATCGCCTCCTAAATAAACGCCACATCCGATGCATTCCCACCCCCTCCTCCAACGCTTCATCGATGCTCAAGAATCCGACTATGCCACCGCGCTGGCAGAGCTTCGAAACGGCCAAAAGCAAAGCCACTGGATCTGGTACATCTTTCCTCAGGTCGCCGGTCTGGGCTTCAGCTCGATGGCACAACACTTCGCAATTCAAAGCCACGCGGAAGCCACTGAATTTCTCAACCACCCGACCCTCGGAGCCAGGCTGATCGAATGCACCGACGCTCTACTAGAACATCGGGGAACGCCCATCGAAACCATCATGGGCTACCCCGACGACCTCAAGCTCCGCTCATCGATGACACTCTTCGCTGCCATCTCGGACAACGACAGCCCATTCCACCAAGTGCTCAATGCGTTTTACCAAGGCAAGCCCGACGACAAGACCTTAGCTTTTCTGGAAGATCACTGACGCGGACGCCCCCGCGCCTCACCCGGCGCACTCCACGCCGCGTCTTCTGAAAACTGCCAACTGAACACTAGCAAACTCACAACAACCCTCGCCGCTCCATGCTCTCCTCCATCGCCTTTTCCACCAGGCGGGCGGCGAGTTGTTCGGTGGCGTCGTCTAGTTTGCGGTTGGCTTGCTTGAGGCCGTTGGCGTCTTTGGTTTGCATCGCGGCTTCCACTGCGGCCACCGCGGCATCGATCTCAGCTTTCTCTTCCGCATCGATCTCATCTCCGAGCACTTCCATCGCAGCGGACACCGCAGGCAAGAGCTCGTCACTCTTCATCTTCGCCTCGGTCCAAATGCGGGCTTCCATGTCCTCGAACGCGTGGTCCACGCTGTCGGCGACCATTTGTTCGACCCGCTCATCCGCGACGTCGACCGCCGAGTTGGCAATTTCGAGCACGGTGTCTTCGTTGGTCTGAAGGTTGCGCGCCAGCACTTCGAGCACGCCATTTTCATCGATCTTGAACTGCACCCCCACACGGGCCTGCCCGCGTGGTGATGGCTCGAACGGCACGTCCACCCGCCCGAGTTCCCAGTTGTCCTTCGCCATCTCTCGCTCGCCTTGGAGGATGCGCACACACATCGCGCTCTGGCCGTCCACCGCGTTGGTGAAGACTTCTCCGGCCTTGGCGGGAATGGTCGAGTTGCGCGGCAGGATCACATTCATCAATCCACCGAACGTTTCGATCCCGAGCGACAGCGGCGTCACGTCCACCAGCACCATGTTGCGCAAGCTGCCCGACAAAATCCCCGCCTGCACCACCGCGCCCTTGGCGACCACTTCGTCCGGATCCTGGCTGGTATCCGGCTCCTGACCAAAGACCTCCGCCACGCTGGCCCGCACCGCAGGAATCCGCGTCGATCCACCGACCAACAACACCGACGCCAGATCCGCTGCTTCGACATTCGCGTCGATCAAAACCCGTCTGCAATGCGCGGCACAGCGAGCCAGATACGGCTGCAGCAGCCCCTCGAAATCATCGCGTGTGATCACTTCGCTCACGTGTGCGTTGCCACTAAAGAACGGGATCTCAGCCGTGACCTCGTCCGTCACACTCAGCTTGTGCTTCACGTCGCGAGCCACCTCCATCAGCTTCGCCCGCTCAAGAGCCGACAAATCGCCGTAGCCCTCTGGATCACGCCCATTGGCTGCCGCGAACCGTTGCCAGATCAGCCCGGCCAATTCGCGGTCAAAGTCATCGCCACCGAGCCGCGTGTCGCCCGCCGTTGCCAGCACATGAAAAACCCCGTCGTTGATGTCCAGCACCGACACATCGAACGTACCGCCACCCAGATCATAAACCGCCACCTTCTGCGCGCCCTCTTTGCGGTCCGCCCCGTAGGCCAGCGCGGCGGCGGTTGGCTCGGAAACGATTCGCTCCACCTCCAGCCCGGCCATCTCACCGGCGCGCATCGTCGCCTTGCGCTGGGCGTCGTTGAAATAAGCAGGCACCGTGATCACGGCGCGGCGTACGTCATGCTCGAGCGCCTCTTCCGCCACCGCTTTCAAGTGACGCAGCACATCCGCCGAGACCTCCTCCGGCGTTCGCGCTTCGCCATCGACCACCACTTTCACTCCGCCCCCGTCGCCGGCTTCCGTTTCGTACTCCGGCACCCATCCGGTTTCGCCCTGTCGCTGGCCGATCAAGCGCTTGGCCGAGTGGATCGTCCGCTCGGGTGTGAGCGCACGCTGGCGCAAAGCCGGCGCACCGACCACAGGAGCCCCGCCGCCGAGCGGATAATGCACGACCGACGGTGTCACACGCTCGCCATTGGCATCCGCCAACACAATGGGAAAACCGGAAACCACCGCCCCCACCAGCGAGTTGGTGGTTCCTAAATCGATACCGATAATCGTCGAGTCTGAAGAAGAAGTGGTCATAAGTTCGCGTGGTTCGGTCGCCGCAGGGTGGCTCGTTTCGGATTCAGGCGCAACCGTGATTGCCCTCTGTCGCGCAACAGCTATGGCCTCTGAGCACCATCCCTCTGCGTTGATTCCCAAGATTTCGCTGGCTGATCCGTTTCGTTTGCGCCGCTCTATTTGCACATTGTCGAAAGTTATCACACAGATATGCGTACTTCGTGCCCGCGTCACCCTCGCATTGCCATGATCAAATTCCTTCGCCTCGCCACTCTGTCGTTGCTCTGTAGCTCGGCGCTCACCTTTGCCGCCCCGGACTCCGATGACCTGCTCAAAGCCCACACGGAGAGCGTCCTCGAAAAAGCAAACCTCAGCGGCAAAGGACACGAGCGCTTCGCCGCAAAACTCCTCGAATCCACCGATTGGCAACACGAACTGTGGGACTCCGGCCCGGTATTCGATGAAGTCGAAGCCGTGCGCACGCTTTTCGCCATCTGGAAGAAGGATCCGAAAATGGCCACCCGCTCGGTGGACCGCAAAATGGCCACCGCGATCGCACTCGAAGGCCCAGGCCGCCGCTGGGAGCTCGAGCGCGCATTGGAGCGCTACATGTTCTTCCGCATCAAGTACGCCAAAGGCCTGCTCAACGTGCAGTACAAGGATTTGACCACCTTCGAGCGTCGCTACCTCGCCAATGGCGTCCAGCACGGTCACCTCAATGGCATCAAATCCATGGAGTACCAGAACGAGGAGGTCTGCCTCCCGGCCGAGCGCTACACCGGCGCCTGCTGGTACTCGCCTTATCTCCTTCACAACGCATTCGGCGACTCGATCCACGGCCCGCTTTACTACCGTCCATTCGAGAACTCCTACGACAACGCCGCCGAAATGGTCCACAAAGTCGGTGGCGTCTGCGGCTCACTTTCCAACTTTGGCGCCGCTGCTGCCATCGCCAACGGCGTACCCGCTGTAACCATGGGCGAGCCCGGCCACTGCGCCTATGCCGTGCGCATCGAGCCGGAAAACTGGTCGCCCGCCTACAGCCTGTCGTGGCAACGCGGCATCCACACCAGCTACTTCGGCGGCACGTGGGGCTGGCACATCCTCACAAACCAGGCCTACGACAACCGCGATGACGCCAGCACCGCAGGCGATCTGCGCCGCCTCGCCCAATACCACCTCAAGTCGGGCGACGCCGATGCCGCTCTCACTACCATCCAGCAAGCCCGCACCCAGTTCCCGGCAGACTGGCTCAACTGGCAAGCGTCTCTCGACCTGCTGCAGAAAACCAACGCCTCCAACCAAGCCTGGCAGGACTTGCACCAGGATGTGATCAAACATCTCGCCCCAATCTCCAGCGAGGTCGCCTTCCACATCCTCGACCAACACGTCTACGATCGCGTCATGCCAAAAGGTGAGTCCGCCGTCGGCCAACGCCGTAGCATCCTTCTCACCTTCCACAATGCATTCAACAACTGGGGGACCGGCCGCTGGGACTTTGCCAAGGCCCTCGACCGCCAGCTCAAACGCCTCGCCGCCGATGAGAAAACCGCGGATCAGTTCATGGTCTCCGTGTTCACCGAACACGCCGCGGAAAACCTCTTCTCACCTATCGTTCTTGAGCACCAATTGAAGCAGATCGGCGACGACGAACCACGCCTCCAACGCTACATCGCCGGCCTATCCCGCGCTCTCTCCACTGGCGGCGATAACGACGCCTACCGCAAGGTCGTCGAAACCATGGCCGCCAAGGTGCTGCCGGATGCCGCCCGCCGCGGCGACCGCGCGACCTTCCAGTTCGTTGGTAAGTTGTCCGCCAAATACTACGATCCTTGCGACGTCAACCCGGAGCCATTCCCAGGTATGCTGCTGAGCTCCGGAGGCGCGTTCTCCATCACCAAACCAGGCAATCGCTGGGACAGCCCAAGCCAACACTGGGGCGTCATCGAACCTCACGGCGGCACGTTCCACACCGACCACACACCTGCCACCGCCACCGTCCAGCTCGGTAACTTCGGTCGCCTTACCGGTGTCGTCATCGTGACCCGCAACAGCCACTTCTACCGCATGGGCAATGCCAAGCTTCAGGTCTCCACTGACGGCGACCGCTGGACGGACGTCCACACGTTCACCAAGCACCAGCGCATCTACCGCATCGACCTCAGCGATCAAAATATCGACGCAGGCTACGTCCGCGTCTTCCAGCCAAACCACGGCTCCATTCACTTCAATAAGTTCCACGTCTATGGCCACAAGCAGAACTAAGACCTCTCTCCTCACCCTCGCTCTGGCGGCCACTCTGACCATCGGAGCTAACGCGGAGATCACGCGCATCGACACATTCAACCAGGCCCGCAGCGAAGCAAAATCCGCCGACGAGCCGCTGGTCGTCTTTGTCCATGGCAAATCATGGCACCCGGCAAGCGAGCGTTTCCTCGAAGGCATCTGGCACGGTGAGGACCTCGCGTCGCTCATCCAGGGCGACGTCGTCATGACCGACGTTCACATCCGCCAAAACCTCACCAAGGAAGAGGCCGAGCGCGACAAGAAATCCCGCGAAGGATGGGTCGAAGGTCGCCAACCAAGCTACCCCGCGGTGCAGGTTTACAGCCCTGAAGGACAACTGCTCGCTCATTTGAAGGGAGCCAACCTGCGCGACTCCGCCAAACCGGAGCAACTCGCCCCATTGCTCAACCCGATCCTCGACGCCGCACGCCAACGCGAAAAACTGCTCGCCACCTACGAGTCCGCCAAAAAGGCAGACGACCAGAAATCCGCTCTCGAAGCCCTCTGCGAACTCGTCTTGCTCCCGATCAATCCGGAGCCAAAAATGGCCGAAATGTTCGCCGCCGTGGATCCAGACGACACCTCAGGCTGGCAATCCCGCCTTCAGTTCAAAGGCTGGAACTACATGCGCGACGTCACCAAGCAACTTAACGAAGGCAAGGCCGAGCTCGTGTTGGAAGAAGCTGAGAACTTGCTCAAAAACTCCCACTTCACCAAGGAACAACGTGCACTGATCCTCGGAGCCAAAGCCCGCGCGCTCACCTCCCAGGGCCAGCTCAAAGAAGCTTGGGCCACTTTCCAACAAGCCGCCAAACTCGATCAAGACGGCCCGAACGGAAAAGCCTTGCTGAAATACGGCCGCCGCGCCGCCGGCATCCCGTCCCGCACGGTCTTCGAGCCGGGATCGCCACTCGCTACCGCCAGCATTGGAGAAAACCTGACCGCAGGACGCGCGAGCTACACCCTCTCGTCCCAAGCCCACGACGACGGAGCCGCCCACCACACGCTCTTCTCCGGTGCATTCGCCCGGAAAGGCGCGGCATTCCACACCGCCAAAGAGGCAGGGGCACACATCGTCATCGATCTCGACGGCCTGTGTGAACTGCGCGCCATGCGCATCACCAACCGCAGCAACATCCACGAACGCGCCGACGGACTCACCGTCTGGGCATCGAACGACAAATCCACCTGGACCAAAGTCTGGCAGGCAGATTCCATCGAAGCTTCATGGGATGTCCTCCTCGACTCCCCGGTCGATGCCGCGTTCCTCAAAATCGGACTCCCGCAAAACAAGTCCAACTTCCTCCACCTGCGCGGCGTCGATGCCTTCGGCACCCGCAAGTAGTTGATCAACAAGCACCAACTCCCATCATCGGTGAGCTGCGACTTGAATCATTAAGATTTCCGTACTACTAATAGCTCCGATATGAAAAACGCGTGGATCCCAACCCTCATCGGATGCGCCGCCTTCTGGGCCGGTAGCACGTCACAGGCCAACGCCGGACTCCAAATCGACGGCGGCATCAATTGGCTCAACCCTACCGAAGGTGAGGAGAACGCCATGCTCGGTGCCAACGTCGAAGTCGGCGGTTATGTCCCGGGCATCACCATCGACTCGTTCATCGGCCTCAACGTGCTCATCGCAGGCGACAGTGACTCCAACCTCGATCTCTCCCAGGACGTCGATCACCTGTCCGCTCTCGCCATGTACCGCGCGCACTTCCCCGTTGGGCTCTCCGGCACCTTCAAAATCTACGGCGAAGGCGGAGTCGGACTCAGCCGCACCGGCATCAACCTCACCAACGACCGCAAGGACCTCGTCGATATCGATAACTACGGGCTCGGGTACACCTTCGGCTTCGGCGGCGAACTCGCTGTAACCGAGAACATCGCTTTCGACCTCGGTTATAACTTCCTCGGAGTCACTGAAGTAACCGGCCTCGACAACACCTACGGCGGCAACTTCCACTCGATGCGCCTCAATCTCGTCTTCCGCTTCTAACCGAAGCATCTCCAGCTATACGGCCGCGC
Source organism: Sulfuriroseicoccus oceanibius (assembly GCF_010681825.2). Taxonomy (NCBI): domain Bacteria; kingdom Pseudomonadati; phylum Verrucomicrobiota; class Verrucomicrobiia; order Verrucomicrobiales; family Verrucomicrobiaceae; genus Sulfuriroseicoccus; species Sulfuriroseicoccus oceanibius. The sequence goes on from NZ_CP066776.1 coordinate 317,747, forward strand.
TGCCCTCGTGCAACGCGGCCGCTTTTTGTGCGACGATAGCAGCTCTCATCACCAATTTCCCACAGCGGGTCTTCGTGCAATTGCCGCAGCCTGCCACCCCTCCCAACTTCCCCTCCATTGCCCCACTTTCGGAGGTGCCCGGCCGCAACCCGGACTCTCCCGTTATCCATAACACACACATATGAAGCAAAAAACACGTATTGCAGCATTGGGCCTGGCGCTGACCACAGTCGCCGCCAGCTTCGCAGGCACCTCGGCCAAGGAAGTCACTCCTGTCGAGCCAGCAGCTACCAAGTCGCTCTGCGAGCGCATCTGGGACATCCCAGTGCTCTACAAGAACGACGATAACAAAATCATCAGCGATTTCCGCCTCGTCGGCCGTCTCCACTCCCAGTACGCATGGGTGGACAGCGACCAGGGCACCTACAACGACTACGAAACACGTCGCGCATGGCTCGGCTTCAGCGCCACCATGGCAGACAAGAAGCTCAAGATCGTCAACCGCTGGCGCATGAAGGGCATCGAGTTCGAAGACTTCGATCCTGAGATCAACAACATCTTCGAGGCCTACGCGACCTACGCGTTCAGCCCTGAGTTCAACCTGCGCGCAGGTAAGGTCAAAGCGGCCATGACCCGCGAGTACGCCACCTCGTCGAATAAGATCATCACCGTCGAGCGCTCGGCCATCATCTCCAAGTTCGTCGCTGACGCTCCTTGGGGTGTCGACGTCAAAGGTAAGATCGACAAGTGGTCGTACACCGCCGGTATCTATGCCGACACCTACGACGGTCGCTACGACCAGTGGTTCGGCGACGACGCAGAGCCATTCGGTATCCTGCGCCTCAGCTACGACACCTCCGGCATCCTGATGGAGAAGTCGGACGTCGCTCTCGACTACGGTGTCGCCAGCCGCGTCTCCGGCCCTGCTGGTCTCGGTAACGAGAACATCGTGTCCCTCAGCTTCGGTGGTCAGTGCGGAAACTTCGGCCTCCAGACCGACGCCCTCAGCGGTTTCGGCGCAGGCGAAGAACAGTACGGCCTCGTCCTCATGCCTAGCTACGACCTTACCGACAAGCTTCAGGCTGTCTTCCGCTACCAGCTGGCCTACGGCACCGACAACTCGCTCAAGCTCCAGCGCTATGAGCGCAAGGTCACCAGCTCGGGAGCTGAAGACTACAATGCCTTCTACGGCGGCCTCAACTACTACATCTGCGACCACAAGCTCAAGCTCATGGGCGGCGTGGAATACGCTACCGCTGGTGTCGACGACAGCATCTCCGACGATGCCGACGCCTACAACGGCTGGACCTTCATGCTCGCTGCACGCATGCACTTCTAATCGAAGTTCATAGCAAGCGTCTCAAATTCAACGCGCGCCGGAAAATCGTCATCGATTTTCCGGCGCGTTTTTGTTTCATAAACAGAACACCGTTCAAACAGACGCTCACTCCTCGCCATGAACACAGCATCCGTCGTCACCCTCGTCGTCCTCTCGTCCGCCGCATCGGCCGGCATCACATGGATGGCCACCAAAAACTCATCTCCCGCCGAGGCAGCCCCTCCGGCCGTGGTCGAGAAAACCGTCACCAATACCGTCGTTGCCGCCACGGATGCCCCCGCCGCAACCACCCCGGAAGCTACCACTCCCTGGAGCGGCGCGACCAACACCACCGCAAAACAATCACGCGAAGAGTCCACCCGCCCGGAAGGCGTCTCCGAAGAAGTCTGGGAACGCGCGACCCAACAAGCCGGCATGATGCAAATGTGGGGCAAACGCATGGAACAAGGAGGCCAACGCTGGATGAACCGCAACGTCGACCGCGACTCCCAACGTATCGCCAACCACCTCGGACTCGATGAAGCAGGCTCGGAGCGGATCAATCAATTGCTCCGCCAACGCATGGAAAAGGCCGCCGAACGCCCACGCGAAATCTTCTCCAGACTCACCGCCAATAACGACGTCCTCGCCGAACTCATCGCCCTGCGCGAAATGGGCCAACAAGAAGGCGGACTCAATGCCGAACTCGCCGCTCGCCAGGAACAACTCCAACGCGAAGTCCTCGGAGAATACTACCCCGAAGACGGATCTCTCGATGAACGCGGCATCATGGGCATGATGCGCCCGCAAATGCCAGAACGCTGGTACCGCGACGAAGCACTCCTCACCGAAATGGCCGACGGCCTCGACGACCAGTCCCTCGACAGCCTCAGCGAGTACGCCACCCGCATGGACTACCTCGATCGCGAAAACCAGGCCTACCGCTCAAGCACCCGCATCGAACGTCGCATCCCGCTCGACGAGGGCCAGTCCAACGCACTCTTCCAGCTTTACCTGGAAAATGAGAACCCATCTCGCGAACAACTCGGCCAAATCCTCACCCCGGAACAACTCGAGAAACTCGGCGAGTAACACCATTTGAACGGTCAAATTGGCGGAATGGCGGAGAGCTTTTTCGAGTGAGGCAAGGCGCGAACCGCGATGCTAGCGGGCTACCTGAGCTGTGAGCAACGCAGCATCACTCAAAAAGATCCCGCCAAGATCACCTTCTTCATCTCTGATCCTACTCACTCAATCCCCATTGGTTCCGACAAGGTGACCGTTTATATGGTGTAACCCACCACCACGCTGCGGCAAAGCCCCATACCGTTCAGCTCCTGCATCGTCGCCCGCCCATCGCGAAGCGCCAGATCACCATCCCAATCGTCGTCAGTGGGCAACGGGACTTGCCGGGGAAACACCCCGGCCCCATCGCACTACCACCGTCGATCGCAACGCCACCGTCCATCGCACTACCACCGTCCATCGCGCCGCCACCGTCCATCGCGCCGCCACCGTCCGCCACCGTCCGCCGCATTCCGCCGCACCGTCGCGCCTCAGTACTCCGTCGCGAAGCGACGCCCTACCGGCTAGCCGGAGGTTTCAACCTCCGGTATCAACACCGCACAACATCTCGTCCCGAAGGGACGGTTTACCCCGCCGCCACAACGCATCGGTTCCGCCCAACGCGCCAGCGAGCTGCACACGAAAAGCTAGCACCCTAGCAAACTCACTCACACTCAGCGACCAACTGCCCAACCGTCGCTTCGGCCATGCCCACCACCGTATCAGCAGCGCCATAATACACCCGCACTTTCGCATCACTGCCGATTCGCCCAGACGCATCCGCCTCCACCACCATCCCCGACGGAAACACCACATTGGGCACCTGCCCCATGAACTCCCACGGCTGACGAGGTTCCAGCACATTCATCGGCGAACGTGCCACCACCTTGCCCGGATCGTCCCGATCCAACACGGTCACCCCGCCCTGGTAGACATTGCAACCCGCAAAATGCGTCGCAATCCCGTGGTAGAGATGCAGCCAGCCACCACCCAGTGAGTCATCCAACCGCACCGGTGGCGGCCCCGATCCAATTCGCTCGTCCCAATAATGCCAGCGACCACTCATCACGGTTTTCTCCAACTCCCAATGCTCCAGATCGTCACTGGTCGCGAGACAGATCGCATCGCCGCTCGTCGGGCCGCCCTCCAGGCTCATTCCATTCGGTCGCTCCAGCCGCACATAGCGCCCACCGATCTTCTCCGGAAACAACACCCCATTGCGGCGGTCGCCTGAGGCATCAAAGCCGACCATCTCGAACTCACTGAGATCATTACTAACACAGCGTGATGTCACCAATCGACAACCCGCATCCGTATCCACCGCCGCCACCATCATCAACTCGCCTTCCAGCACGGTCAGGCGCGGGTCGTAGACGTGGAAAATCTGCTCGGGGCGCTTCTCAAGCCCACGGATCTTCGCCGCGTGCGCCAGCACCTGCATGCTGCCGTCACCACGCCGCTCGGCCGGCACCAGCCAACTGCGACGCCCACGGTCCTGCACCCGCAGCATCAACCATTCCCGCCCCTTCCATACCGCCGCCCCTGGGTTGAACACACTGGTCACGTCCGTCAGTTCACGGCAAATCGCCGGCACGTCATCACGTGTCAGCACTGGCGTCGGGAAGGTCTTCATATGCATGCCTGCAGTCCTACCCAACCCTGGATCACAGGGCAATCCAAACCAACGTCCGAATCGGCAAATACCGAAGAGGCAATGCCATTACTTTCAAAACTTTGGATTTACACAAACAACTACTTATGTACAAACAGACTTACTCATTGTCGGCCTAACAGGTCTCACAGTGGAAACAAACAACAACAAAGCAACATGAAGCCCATTGCACTCACCCTTGCAGCCCTCTCCATGGCAGGTGCGCTTCACGCATCCACAATCAGCGTGAACTTCACCGGCGGAAACGCTAACGAACAACTTGAGACCGACATGACAGCCGGTCTCGCCGGCTACGAAGCCTCCCACTGGAACAACACTTCAGGGCCTAGTGGCGCCATGAACGACCTCGTCGACTCCACCGGCTTCACCACCAGCGCATCCGTTTCCTGGTCGTCGCCGAATACCTGGGGCGATGGCAGCGCCACAGGTGACGCAAACGCCATGGTCGCCAACGCCCGACTGGTCCGCGGATACATCGACGACGGCTGGGACGGCCACCCGACAGGCGCCGACTTCACAGTAACCGGCATCAGCTACTCTACCTACACGGCTATCCTCTACCTCTCAACCGGCGCCGACGGCGGAATCTACAATCCATTCAATGTCAACGGCAACGAGTACTCGACCACAGGGAACAAGAGCACATGGGGCTCCAACCCAAATCTAGACGACTCCAACACCATCGTCATCAATGGACTCAGCGGTGACCTCGTCGTGGACGGACTCGGTCGACAAGGTGGCAACCGCGGACCAATCGCAGGATTCCAAATCGTTGGAGGCAGCCCGATCCCGGAACCAAGCTCAGCCGCACTCCTCGGTCTCGGCGGACTCGCACTCACCCTCCGTCGCCGAAAGTAACTGGCTGCAGATTTCCAACATCAATTCTCCACAGTGGCCCTCGCCTCGGACAGCTCCGGACGAGGGCCAATTTCATTTCGCTACTTCACGATCCCGATCTCAGCCGCAGTCACATGTTCGCCTTCCAGCACCTTGAGCGCATGGAATCGGATGAAACGCGTGCGCACGGGATCTCCAAACATCACATTCTGCATGATCGGGTTGGCAGCGATGTTACCAAACTCGCCCACAGCAGCTTCCTCCCAATTCTCGCCATCCTCGCTGAGCATCACGCGATAATGCGTCACCACACCACTGTGGCTCCCATCCTGCCGCGGCAAGTAGTTCACGCCCTTGATCTCCGTCACGTCGCCCAGATCGATGGTCACAAACTGAGGCACCCCTGATTCACGATCCCCCAGATGGGTGTGCCATAAGGTGGCTGAATTGCCATCGATCCCTTGGGCGGCGGGGCCGTCAGGCGACTCCGCCGACACGGCCACCACTTTCCATCCGGTCTTGTCTACCAACGACAACTCTGGATAGCGGACATCCACCGGATAGATCTTCTGACGGTGAATCGAAATCTCGGACAACGCAGGTGCCACGGGCCCATTGAAGTCGAAACGCAGCTTTTCCACGCTCATCGTCTGCCCACGCCAAACCTTGCGGGCTCCAATCGACTGCCCTTGAGCAAAGCGCACCCAATCCCCTTGCTCATTCTCATAAGAAATCGACCACTCGTGCACTCGTTGACCTAACGGCAAGTATTCGCGCATCGAGATCAGGTCAAACTCGATCGGCTCCTCAAACTCCATCACCACCTGGTTCTTCTTCCGGCCATCCGCCGTCGACCAATAAGTCGCTCCATCCTGATCGACTAAATAGCCAACACCGAATCCCTCTCCCCGAGAGTCGGAAGCCGTGACCTCCGCGCCTTGCGCCAGATCAACCGCAAAGGTCTCACTCACCGACCGCTGAAACGCCTCCAAAATCATCGCATCCATCGCGGGAATCTGCCCGCGCCAGTCTGGCGGAACATTCAAGTTCAGCGATGCCCCTCGCCCCACCGACTCATAGTAGAGCTTGAGCAAGTTCTCCACGCTTCGCACCTTGGCATTCTCATGGGCATGGTAAAACCACCCAGGACGAATCGATACATCCACCTCCGCCGGTAGCCACTGCCCGTCTTTGTGTCCATTGAACCCCTGCTTGTACTTCACCACGCCAGGTGCCGGATTCTTCCCTGGCTGGTTCGACTCCGGACGGTACGTCGCCCAGCACGGCAGGCCGGCCTCACCATGCTCGTTACCTACCCACCGCACATCCGGTCCAACGTCCGAAAAGATCACCGCATCCGGCTGCAGCTCCCGCACAATCTGCCACGTGTTCTCCCAATCATAGTACGTCGATCGGTCAATCTTACGCTCGCCTCGGTCCCCACCATAATAACCAGTGCCTCCATTGGCTCCATCAAACCAAACCTCGAAGACCTCTCCATAGTTGGAAAGCAACTCGGTCAGCTGGTTGCGGAAGTACTCAATATACTCCGGACGCCCGTAATCCTTATGGTTGCGGTCCCAAGGTGAAAGATAGACACCGAACTTCAACCCGTGCTTTCGACACGCGTCGGAGATCTCTTTCACAATGTCCCCCTCTCCATCTTTGTAAGGGCTGTTCTTCACCGAGTGCTCGGTATACGCCGACGGCCACAAACAGAACCCGTCATGGTGCTTTGCTGTTAGAATCAGCCCTTTCATCCCACCGGCCTTCAGGGTCCGCACAATCTGGTCGGCATCAAAATCCGTCGGATTAAACACCTCAGGCGACTCATCCCCAAATCCCCATTCCTTGTCGGTAAACGTGTTCGTCGTGAAATGCACAAAAGCGTAAGTCTCAAGCTGATGCCACTTCAATTGCCGCTCTGAAGGCACCGCCCCATAGGGCTCCGGAGGTAGCACATCCGCCAGAGCCGGAAACGTCAAACACGCCCCCAGCACAAGCATTTTCGAAATTGATGTCATCATAGTCAGCTTCCGTATTTTGAATCACTCAACCGGCACTCGAACCGGTGCCGTCCCAATACGCCCGAACCCACCCCGGTTTTCACAAAAATTTGTGCACCCCGAAACACACACCCAGAACAACCTACTGAAAAAAAATCTCAAACGAACACAACGACCGCACAAAACAATACACCGAACCGCCCCCCACCTGAAACCGAGAGACGTTTCGGCATGACGAACACCACACTCGCTCAAACCACATAACAACATACCTCCAACGGCCCCCGGGGTCACACCGAACCTACGGATCAACTCAATGCATCCCCTCCCACCACCGCCGCGTAGCGTCCTTTGCCTGCAGATGCCAATCGGCCCCATCCCCGACGCACCTGACCAGCCAATCCGCCCATCCTCACACACCTTGAATCCTCCACGTCCCCCATGAGTTACCACCCGCCCACACAAAATAACATCCGCCCACCTCGATCCCAATGAAACTCGCTCACCTGCTCACCTTGAGCTCGCTCGCTCTGATCCAGAGCACCCAGGCCGTCACCGTCGTCCTCGACTACACCTACGACACCAACAATTTCTTCGGCAACGCCCAAGCCAAAGCCTCGCTTGAAGCGGCCGTTGCCCAATACACCTCGGTCATCGACCAATCGTTCAGCGCCATTACCCCGGGAGGATCCAACACATGGGATGCCGTATTCCTCGATCCATCCACCGGTCAGGAGCGGCGCGTAACCGATCTCGTCATCCCCGCCGACACCATCGTCATCTACGTCGGCGCCCGCGACCTCAATCCGGTCGGCTCTGGAACCCCTGGGAACCCATTGGCACGCAACCTCGGACGCGCCGGACGTGGCGGCTTCTCCGCCAGCGGAACCTTGGAATTTAACGAAGCCGTCTTACGCGGTGACTCGGCCGACAAATACGCACTCTGGGGAGGCGTCGCCACCTTCGACATCAACGCGGACTGGCAACTCGACCACACATCATCCGCCATCGGATCCGAGCAGTCGGATTTCTACACCGTGGCTGTCCACGAGCTTGGGCACCTCTTCGGCATCGCCGCGGACAACGACGCGTGGAATGATCATTGGACCCAGGGCTCTACGGTCGGGGACCCTGGACAGTTCACTGGAGTCAATGCCCTCGCAGCCTACAACAGCGACAACGGGCTCACAGCCTCATTCGTCCCCACCGTGCTTGCATCAGTCGAGGATCCAACAAACCGTCACTTCCTCGAGGGTCTCGAATCCTACCTCCCGGGAACCACCACGCTACAAGAAGCGTCCCTCGACCCAACCATTCTAAACGGCACCCGCAAACACCTCACCAACGTCGACATCGCAGCCCTCTACGACATCGGCTGGCGCGTCCCGGAGCCCTCCACCTCCATCATGCTCGCCCTCAGCGCCACCACCCTCATCCTCCGCCGCAGACGCTACGGGTTTTGAGGCATCTTAAAGGGCTAACCACCAGCCAGCCACCCAAGATCCTGAGAGTCAGGGTTTCGCTGGAAGCTCGTAGGTTCCTATTTCGTGAGTAAGCCAATAGAGCGTGACTGATTTCGTTTGATCGCTGACATTGAAGAAGAGCGGAACCGATATCTCCTGAAATTCACCCCTATGTTTTTGGGTTGTTGTACTCCATTGCCAGTCAAGGTTATCCGGTTGCCACTTCGACCCGACACCAAGCAATGGAATCAGGAATCCATCGTTGGTTTGCAACTTGAAATCGTGAGAACTAAGGCGGAAGACGCTTTGTGGTGTAATATTCAGGTCGAGCTGGATAAGTCTGCCATGTGTGGGCTTGGTTTGAAATATTCGCACCACACCTCGCTCCTGCGTCTGCCATTGGAACGATTTGGTAAAATTGCTATTGGCCAACTCAGCCGAAAACTGCCCCAGTGATTTGAACGGTTGGGAGATAGGCTGTTTCGCTTTACTAATTTTCAGAGGTGTCTCAATGCCTGCGTAAGAGAAGGTGAATTGCTCCGTGGTTTGGGGCAATGCGAACACCAGCGAAGTGATAGATTCGGTCTGATTGGCTGCATCTTTTTCACGATTAAACTGCTGCCACTGATGATAATCCCGATAAAATCCTCGCCGATCAATCTCACCCAATGGTTTAATTTGTTCGCCTTCCTGTGGAGTCAAGGGGCCTTTGGCGTAAATATCTTTCCCATAGATATGAAAACGATTTTCTTCGGCATGCCAAGTGATGTCGATCTCACCTCTCACCACCACAAGCCGAAACCCATCTGCGACGGTCAGTTTACTATTGAGCTCAGTGCCGACATGAATCACCGAATGGCAAGGCAGTTCGTTGTATGCTTGAGCGGTCAACTCGAGGCTAACCGTTGATTGATTCCCAGCAAATAGCACAGCGCAGACGGCGAAATAAATAACAAAGAAACGAGTCACGATAATCTCAATTTGGTAGTCTAAGTGAGAGTAGATGCGCGCGAGGGGGGACTACGCAACGTTTTTCTGTAAAAGCGGTTAGATTGGCACCTGATGCATGACAGGATTCCGGCTTCACGAACTGCCAATTAACTTGATGGCTTCAGTCTCGTGGCTCCGGCGAGCGCCCCCCCAGGAGAATACGCCACCAATCCTCGGCCGAGCGTACGATGCAGCCAAGGCGTAGCTCCCACCCGCAGGCCGCTCCCGACACGACAAGACACCCTAAGTTAGCACCATTCTGGACATGCCTCGATCTCGGCATGAAAAATGGCCGCACTCCCGGAGGTGGGAGTGCGGCCATTGATTTGGAATCAAGAAAGCTTGCGGTTAGTTGGCGAGCTGCATTTTGATCTCACCATTCGAGTCGGTGCCGCCGCTGCCTTTGACCTTGGCCTGGATGGTGTACTTCGCACCCGGCTTGAAGGCTTTGAGCTCGAGGCTGTAGACGATGCCCTTAAGGTTGTTTCCGCTGAAGCCGTCGTGCTTGTCGGTTGAGACGACCTTGCCGTCTTCGAGCAAGTGCACTTCGCTGATATCCAGTGCGTGAGCGCCTTTGCTGTAGAGGAAGACAACATCGTACTTACCCTCGGCCTTCACCACCTCGCCAGCTGGCACGTCGATGGTCTGCCAATCGGCGAGCGAGCCGTTGGCCGACCATGTGCCGACTTTCGACCAGTTGAAGAAGTCCTTCGCCGAATACGACGTGAGGTCGACATTGGCGTAGCCGATACCCTGAATGTCCCAGCGCTTGAACTGACGCTTCATGCGCTCGGTGAACGACTTGTAGTCCTTCTTGTCGCGCGGCGTCCAGCCCACCTCGGCGTAAGCAGCGAGGCGTGGGTAGATTTGGTATTCCATGCGCTCGACGGTAGGAATCCATTCACCCCACATCTGGCATCCAAGGCCCTTGATCGAATTTTCCTCCTCTGGGGTGAGGCCGCCGATGATCGGCTCGAAGTCGTAGGCTTTACGCAGGGAAATCGTGCCGTAGCCGTAGTCGAGGTAGGTTCCGCCGTGCCACGAGTTGACGATGCGGTGACCGTTTTTGATCGCGCGACGTGCCAGGTCGGCGCCGCCCTTCCAGAAATGAACGACGGTGTCCGGATCCAGCGAGCTCGCCTTGGCGGTCTGGCCGTCTTTGAGGAAGCCGTGGAGGTCATCGCCGAGGATTTCGTTCCAGCCCATGATGTTGCGCCCTTTGCTCTGGACGATCTGGGCGACGCGGTTGGTGAAGTAGATCTGGACGTCGGCCATGGTCTTGAGACCTTCGCGCTCCATCATCTGCTTCACACTCTCGCTGGACTTCCAGTGGTCAAAGCGCACCTCGTCACCGCCGATGTGGATGATCTGCGACGGGAACAACGCCACCACTTCGTCGAGCACGTCGCTAATGAACTGGTAGGTGAACTCAGACGACGGATCGTACACGTCGATCGCCTTGCCGAAGACCGTCATCACTTCGATCGGCTCTTTGCGGGTGCCTAGCTCAGGGTACGAGGCAATGGCGGCAACCGCGTGACCCGGCATGCCGATTTCCGGCACGATGGTGATGTGGCGGTCGGCAGCGTACTTGAGGATGTCTTTGATTTGCTCCTGGGTGTAGAAGCCGGAGTGAGGCTCACCCGAGCGGGTCGGGCTACCCCAGGTACCGGTCTGTGTGTCGGTGCGCTTGGAGCCGATTTCGGTCAACTTCGGGTACTTTTTGATCTCGATACGCCAACCCTGGTCGTCGGTGAGGTGCCAATGGAAGACGTTCATCTTGAGCGCCGCCATTTGGTCGAGCAGCTTCTTCACTTCCTTTTCGCCCTTGAAGTGGCGGGCTTCGTCGAGCATGAACGCGCGCCAGGCGAAGCGAGGCTGGTCTGTGATCGAGGCGACGGGAAGTTCCCAGTTCACGCCGGCAGCAGGCTCGCTGGAGACGACTTCCTCAGGAAGCATCTGCTTGAGCGTCTGGATGCCGTAGAATACACCGGCAGGCTCGGCACCGACGATCACAACGCCCTGCTCACGCACGTCGAGCTTGTAGCCTTCCTCGCCGAGCTCGCCTTTGAGCGATGGGTTCAAGCGCAGAACTATGCCTGATTTGGCTTCTGCGTCGTCGATCTTGAGCGTCCAGCCCGTGGCAGGAGCGAGCGCGGACTGCAGCGCCTTGGCTTCGTTTGCCAGCACGGAGGGTGCGTGGATCACAGTATCGGCGCTAAGCTGATAGCCACCGGCGCGGATCTCGGCGGCTGCCGGCTCCGGAATGATGAGTTCGTTCTTGGCCGAGGCAAATGCCAACGGCACACATGCCAAAAGTGGAAGGATGTTCAGTTTCATGAGCGGGCTGCAGTACAGTGGTTGAGGGCGAAGTATTTCAAAATTCTTCGCCGGGCTGGTGACAGATTCCGCAATTGCCCTGAATCTGCCGTGATTTGCCTGCGAATGGCGTATGGACCGAGCAAAATCACCCGTTGGTTCGGCGCAACACAAGCGTGCCGCCATTCCACTCAACCTCGGATCCACCGCCTTCAGTTGCAGCCGGACTCCCGGCCAGGATCTGCACCCCATTCACCGCGGCACGGCCCTGAGCGTAAACGTCCAGATTGAACGCATTGCCCTTCAAGTTAGAAAACACGACATAATTGCCCTCGTTGTTGTTCCCTTCCCCTGCGGCGCGCGGCCAGGGGCGGTTTCCTCCATAACCAGGAACCGGCAACTGATAGACGCGCGCTTTGTTATCACCTTGCCCCCAGTTGGTATTCTCCGAGTCCTCGAGGTTCGCTTCCTGTCCGCCCACTGTCACGCGCGACGTGAACCAATCGCTGCTGTTATCTCCATCGAGATAAACCACGACCTGGAACTCGCCCTCAAATGGCAGATTGGTGAACCGGATCGTCGCCTTCCTTGAGATATCGATGTAGCCCTTCCACATCCGGTCATCACTACTGGTCACAGGAATCGGCAACGTCGCTCCCGCGGCGTCCGTCGTGTAGCGGACGTTCACACTGGTTGGTGAACCATCAGCAAACATCAAGTTGCTCTGCTGACCGGAGCTACCGTTCACCAGAACGTTATTCCAATGGGCGGCGCGGAACTTGGGAGCGCCGGCCTCGTCCTGCGGCTTCATTTGCGACTCATCGTTCAAGCGCGGAGTAAAGTTCACGCTGATGGTATCGGCAGAGGCCAGCGTAACCAGTCCGCAAGCGCAGGCGAGCGTCTGCCACCAGCGGGCGCGATACGATGAAATTGAGGACGAACGTGAGGAATTGGGAGGTTGGGGCATTATTGCGATCGTTCTGTTGCTCTAAGTCGGAAGAATTGTCGGTTGTTCCCTGCCGCGGGGCTGGGCAGGCGGAGTGTAATACGAAGTCGGTTTCCAATGCGAGTTCTTGTGACTTCATTTGTTTCAACGTCCTGCCAATCGGCAGCGGCGAGAGTTGGCGAGCTTTGGCATTGAATTGCAGCCTCGGCCTCGGCTCCGTCGGTAATTTCGAAGACCAGATCCATCGTGCCGTCAGCATTGCGGGAAACCGCAGTGACCGCGCTGCCATCGGCGGATGTCGGATCGGTGCCGAACACATACTCGAAGAAATTGTCGCGACCGTCCTGGTCGTCGTCGGCACTGCGCAACACGAGCGCCCCACCGAGCACCTCGTCGAGCGTGAGTTGCTCGTGTTTCCAGCGATCGTATCCTGGCGCCGCCTTTTCCGCTCCGTCCAACTGTTGCAGGTACGCCACGAGATCGGCTTTCTGTTGCGCCGTCAGTGACGACACTGCGCCATGATTGTCGCCGCTGTTACGGGTGGTGATCACATCGAGTAGCGTGGCCGCACTACCATCATGGAGATAGGGCGCCGTGTGCCAGACACCGAGCAACGACGGTGTGTCCAGCCCGGTGATGCGCACGCCGAGCCTGCTCCCGCTCAATGAAGTGAGAGTGCCCACGTCGTGCAGCGTGCCGGTGGCCGCACTGTCGGTGAAGATATCCGTATCGTGACAGTGGTAGCAGCCGAGCGAGAGGAACGCCTCACGCCCGCGCACTGCGGCCTCAGTCATTTCCCCATCCGCCGACTTGTGCGGGCTTTCGGGCACGTCGTCGAGCGATGCAACATAGGCTGCCATGGCATCGAGCTCGGCACTGAGCCCGGCTTTGGGATCCCCAAGCGGTGTGTTTCGCGTGCCGCTGTTGAACTGGGCATCACTGAGGAACCCGGTACCACCGAAGGCATTGCGGATATCATGCTCGAAGTCCTGGATCTCGTCGAAGTTCCCCGTCCAGTGCACCCTGCCGTGCGCCATTCCCGACCGTCCGCGAAGTGTGGTCGTGTTACGGAACCCTTCGCCACGCTGGGTAAAGTCCCACGTGCGGCCGTCGTGCCCGCCATCGTCATGGCAGCTGGCGCAGGAAATGTAGGCATCTTTCGCCATGCGGGCATCCCCCGCATTGTAGAAAACCTTCTTCCCAGCGAGCACCTGGGGCGCCAGCGCCTCGGTGGTCACCGTCTTTATATACCCCACCTCACGCAGAGCGAAGCCGGTGCCGTCACGCACATCCGAGGCATCGAAAATCTTGATCGAGCGATCGAGGAAATGGTGGACAAACAACGCACCGCCGTCGCTGCTCAACGCCAACCCGCGCGGAGTCAGCCCCGAGTTGTCCACTCCGCCGCGACGGTCACCGCTGAAGGCATCGCGGATTTCCACTTGGTTCGACCCTTCCAGCGCGACAAACGCATAGCCGCCATTGGGAGAAAACTCGACATCCACCGGCAGGCCGACGTCGTTGAAATCGATGATCTGGCGCATCGCCGAGCCATTACCGGCAAGATCAAGCGTACTGCAGATCGGGCGCACACTGGTATCAAACGCGAGCGGTTGACCATCCCGGCCCGTTCCTCCAAAGATATTGTCCTTCTTCGACGGCACCCACGCGGTCGTCCCATCAGGGCTGATGGTGACGGTGTTGAGGTAATTACCGATCCCCCGGGCCTGGAATGAATCGTCCACCGTCGTGGTATCCGGAGCGAGGGTGAATGTGCGCACCACCGCAAGAGTGGCCGGGTTCACCTCCTGCACCACGGCGCCGCTGTCCTCGCTGATGAAGCGGGTCACCAACAACCGCGAAGCGTCATGCGTCATCGCCAACCCGCGCGGCCAGGCCCCGACATCGCCCAGCTGTTCGACAGCACCGGTGGCCAGGTTGAGCCGGGCGATCTGCCCGGTCGCTTCGAGCGAAACGTATGCCGCACTTTGATCCGGAGCGATCACCAAGCCATGCGGCCGACTGGCAAATGGGAGCTCATAGGTGGCAATCACCCCACCCGTCGATGCATGATGCACCGTCACCGACGCACTTTCTTTGTTGGTGACCCACAGATTGCCATCTCCGGCAACCGCGATCGACCTTGGGTGCGTTCCAGCCGGAGCCTCCCACAAGCGGTTGTAGGGGAACTCGCCATTCACCGCGGTGATCGAATCGTTGTCTATGTTCACGCAATAGGCCTTGCCCCCCGCCACTGCAATCGTGCCCGAACGCACCGGTCGTCCAGCCGTTGCCGCGCGCACCACGGTATGAGTGAACGACACGATCCGCTCGCCCAGTCGGTCGCTTGCGATCATACGCACGGTGTAATGCCCGGGCTCGTCGTATGTATGCGTCACCGCAGCGTCCGACGACTCGGCGCTCGTGGCGCCATCGCCAAAGTCCCAGACAAACCGAACATCGCCGGCAGCCGAATGCGCGCTTCCCGTGAAGCTGGTAGCCTCGCCCAATGTGGTCGCCGCCGGAGGTGTGGCACTGGCCGCCAGCCCATTGCGCAACGACGCCACGCCATCCCCGTCCAATGCCGCGCCATAGACGCGCACATCGTCGATGACCGCAGCAGCGAACCCATTCAAGTCTGGAGCCCCACCATTGGTCGTCCATTGCACATGCCAGCCGATGAGCTCGCCCTCGTCATTCGAAGCGTCATCAGTCACCTCCAAGGTCCACGTTCCATTGGCACTCTTGCCGTCGAGCGTCACCAAACTACCCTCGGGCTGGAATGATCCGGTGAATGGCGCGGAACCCTCGGTGATCGCCTGAGCGGCCTCATCGTCGAACCACGTCTCGGTGAAGTTCTCGCCAGTGCCTCCATTGTCCGTCGTCAACTCGACGCGCGTGCCGTCCGGATGGATCAAAAACACATCGAGATCACCAGTGTAGGTGTGGGTGGCATCGACCCGCACATTCACGTCCGTCAGCGTCCCACCGGCACCGGTCACCTCAAGCGTGCTGGTCACGGTTTGGTTACTGTTGATATTTTGTGGCACATTGGCCGACGCCACATTGGCGCTCGAGGAGCCACCGATCGTCCCCGCCGCGCCGAGCAACTCAAGCGGCAAATCCAGGGCCACCGGAGAAGCCCCGTAGGACACACCATCAACGAAAAGCGTGACCGCCCCGCCGTCGCGCACAAAGACCAAATGCGCCCAGTCATTCAGCGGCGCTGCCACGTCCCAACTAAACGATTGCCCACCAGCCGTGGTGAACCCAATCCCATTTCCCGTACCAGGATGGCTCAAATGCAGCTCCGCACCACCTCCGCTGAGCAATACTTGCTCGTCCGCGTCGGAACTGCGCTTGGCAAAGAGCGAGACCGTCCAATCGCCTGCCTGAACGCCTCCTCCAAGCACCACCACATCGTCCACTCCATCGAACCGCAACCCACCCTCAGCATGCACCGGCGATCCGTTGGCGCTCCCGTCCAGCCCACCTACGGCATCGACCAAATCACCGGTGAGCGGCCAATCGTGAAGGAGCGATGAGGTCTGAGCCTGCGAGTAAACCGTCTCCGCCTCGGTGGTCGTCAGCGGGTAATTGAACACGCGCACTTCATCCAGAGTCCCCACCAGATCCACGGGGGACCCGCCATTGTCCTCAATCCGACCGAGACTTGAGAACCCCTGCCCCGCCGTGCCGGTTCGCCCGGTCCCCGAGGCGTCGAGCTCCCCATTGATAAAAATTTGCTGCGCACCTGTGGTCGCATTACGCGTGATGACAAAATGGCGAGCCTCCCCGTCATTCACCGCGATGCTCGTTTCGGTCACGCCGCCATCCCCCGCACTGACACAAAGCCTCCCCGAGCCATTGATCCAGCCCCAGAACACATCCGCCTGACTCCCCGCCAGCTCGATCCCCGTCACCCCTGGAGCAAGCCATGGGCTGTTCGAGCCCGCCTGATTGGTGCTCAAATAGAATGCCAGCGAGCCGCTTCCCTGCAGTGCGTCCAGCGTTCCATTCAACTGCAGGAAGGAATCGCTGCCATTGACCTGCAGCCGGCCTCCACTCAATGACGCCCCGCCCTGAAGCGATCCATCCAGCGCGCCCACGCTGTCGTTCGCATCGCCATTGAAAGACCACCGGTGCATCTCACCGTCAGGATCCACAATCACCGGTGGGGTTCCACATTGACTGCCGGTGCGGAAGGCAAACTGATAATCGGCGGCAATGGCGTTGCCCGACCAATCCGCCACCCCATCGGCCACCACCGTGACGAGGTAGGTCGTATTGGCGGCGAACTCCTCGGCCGGTGTAAAGTTAACCAACCCGAACTGCAGAGTGAACACTCCGTCGAGCGGGTCACCGGGAACACCCTCCACCAACGGTTGCACCTTAATGTTCTGCGGCGTCAGAGTAGTCAGCTCCACGTTGTCACTGAACGCGATTCCCACCCGGGCACAGCGGGAGACATCGAGCTCACCGTCCGCCGGGCTGGTGGCGTCCACCACCGGGGGCGCGGTATCCGGCGCCTGCTGGTGAGGCATGAATCCGGTGCCGGTGCCATGGTCGTTGCCGATCAGGATCACATTGCCAAATGGGTTGGCCTGACCAAAATCCGGATTGCTCACTGCATTCAAGCCCCCCCGTCCGGCGATAAATGGGGCGGTCGGATCGGAGATATCGAGCTTCACCACCTCCGCCTGACAACCGAGAAACACATAATGATCCTGCGACGCCGTGTAGAGCTGCTCCGCCACCACCGGACTCGCGGCATGACTCTCCAACACAATGCTGCCGTCCGCATCGATCCGATAAATCGGCGTGCGCGCATTGCTCTGACGCGTGGCAAATGCCATCCGACTCCCCGTAAAACCCGGAGAATAGTGATGCTCTGGAATAGACGCCACCGAGTCCAACAACTGAGGCTCGGTCGGCGCCCCCACATCCAGCACGGAGAAGCCCGATCGTGACTCCATGGACGACACGATCAAGCGGTTCCCCAGCACCCAGGTCGGGCCAATATTGAAACCACCCAGCTGACCATTCGGGATCGGGTTCGGGCCGCCGCTGGCACGTGTCGCCAGCGATGGATTCGCTGGATCGCTCACGTCGATGAGATACAAGCCGTTGCCGCCGGTCGCGACATAGACGTAGGGGTGCTGCCACATCAGCTGCCACGGCGTGTCGGTGTAATCGCCACCATTGACGAACTCAAACAAACTCACCCGGCTCGGCGCATTGACGTCAGTCACATCCCAGATCTGAATCCCCTTCAAGCTCGGCAACAACATCAACTGACGCCCGTCCACGACACCAAAGCACATCGCATGGATCTCCCGCATCCGCGCGGTGGTCCCGGTCGGATCCCACACCTTCTTCACGATCCGCGGGCTGCGCGGGTTGGACACATCGTAGAACTGAATCCCACCTCGAACGTCGCCGCGCACCCCGCCACCATCCTCGGCAAACACCGTCACCATGTAGCCATTGACCATATGCGCGAGGTTGTAGCCGTAGTTGGTGCCCACCCCTAGAGCCCCACCATCACCGGGATGGATGCGGCTGATCTCAGAGAAGAGCTCACCCGAAGTGTAGCTGAGATTGCCCAAGCCCGGCCCCGGATTGGGCTCGGTCTGTGCAGACGCCGGTAGCGCCACGGCCACCGCGAGGGCGGCAATTGCGAAGAATTTCATCATGGGGAGTTTTGTTGTTGTGGCGACCCAAAGCAGACCCGCTAGAGCGCTGAGGATCAGGAGCTTAAACGCACCACGAAGCAAAAACTTAGAAATCCGCACACTACATCTGCGGATTCGTCCTACCCACAACGTCCCGCATGCCGCTACGGATTCCCCCTTCTCTATTCCCCGGATCCAGAAACCCGTTAACAACGAGCACAAAAAAAATGCGCCGCCGGACATCAGTCCGACAGCGCATTGTGGATTAATTAAGAGCTCTCTCGTGGATTACTTGAAGTTAGGGTCAAGCACTTCACGTGGCTTCGAGTAAGCAGCGGTGAATGGGTTCTTCGAACCGTCACCAAGGTTCTTCAGCTTGCTCTCTGCTTCCGGGTTCTCAAGGTCGAGTGCCTCGGACTTACCGGAAACGGTCACCATGATGACTTTACCGCTGGTCCAGGTACGACCTGGGTCGGAGGTACCAGCAAGCTCAGGATCCCAGGTTGGGTTCCAGCCACCGCTCACCGAGTTCTCCCATGCCAATGGGCAGGAGCCCTTCATGGTGTCGGTGCCGTCACCAAGCAAAGCCCAGTGCACGCCGCCGTCAGCCGAGCTGAAAGCATCGCGGTATTCCGGACCTTCACCCACATAGCCGTCTGGCTGCGATGGGCTGTTGTCGACGGTGAAGTCACCTTCATCCGAGGAGTAACCGCCAGCAATCAGATCGCGGAACACGGTCTCAGCATCGGTGTAAGTAGCATCGATACGCTTGGCTTTTTTGCCCTTCTGAGGGAAACGTCCATTGTTTTCCGATGCGTAGTTCGACATGACGCTGTGCACGTTTTTAGCGGCACTGATCGCCTTGGTCACACGCGACTTCTCAATGAACTGGGTGTATCCGGAGAAGCTGATCGTCGCCAGCACTCCGATGATCGTGATCACGACCAACAACTCAATCAGGGTGAATCCCTGGTTATTAATGCGTTTTTTCATAACGATATGATGTTTATGGGTTTGTTATAAGACCCGCACGAGACATGAGAAATGACACACGTCACGTGCAAGCCGAGTTTTATGCGCTGGTCAGGCCAGAAATGACAAGCCTTTTCAGCGATTTTCATGGTAGCAACCACAACGGTAGATGGTCAATCGTACAGGTCCTGCCGGACGCCAGATTTCCGGATTCCCAGCCCCCCCTGAATCAGCATCCAAGCAACACCACAAGTTTCGGCCCGAAAAGCAAGGTTCCCACAATCACGGCAACCAACGCACACACCAGTACAGCCCCGGCCGCCACATCCTTGACCCGCGCAATCTGCGGGTGCCGCGCCGGATGCAAATGATCGCATAGGGCTTCGATGCTGCTGTTGATCATTTCCGCCCCCAGAACCAACGCCCAGGTCAGTGCAAGCACAGCCCACTCCAGCTGGCTGAAGCCGAGCGCCCACGCCCCGGCCGAGGAAACGACCACCGCCAACGAATGGATGCGAAGGTTGCGCTCACTGCGCCAAGCCAGTCCGATCCCGCGCAAAGCACAGCGCATGGCCCCCACCAATGATCCTTTCGTTCCCATAGCGCCCCATGATAGCCCGTTCGCCATCACCGCCTCAAGCGCCGCTATTGCCCCCCACTCTGGAGCTCCTTGCGGTGCAGGAGCAAGATCCGGGCGACTTCACGAATCCCGTCAGGACTCAATTGCACGCTGTGGTTGCTCGGCACGATCCGCTCGGAGGCAGCCCCGTCGAGATGAGAACTCCAGTATTCCACCACGCCGTCACTGCTGTCGGGCGTATCACCCTTTCCCCGGTCACCGATGATGGAGTGGAATGGAATATCCTCCCGCAGAGGCAATTCATTGATGGTTCGGACAAAGCGATTGCGCGGCGACAAGGTGTCGATGCTATTGGGCATGGTCTCCATGCGGATGGCGTTGCCGCTTAGCGTCACCGCATTGATCACCGAGAGGCGCAGATCATCGAGGAAGCTTGGCAATTTGATCAAACGCGAACCAAAGCGCCCGACCCAGTTCGATGCGAACTTGCTGCCCTTATGAGGTGAGGCCAGGAAGACCACCCGCGCCACATCATCCCGGGACTTGAAGAGCAGAACCTCCTCGATGATCTCGCGGTTGCGCTCTTGCAAATCCACTTCATCCGGTCCGGCTCCGAAGTACATCCGCCACAGCTTGTCCCCCGGATCGGTCACCAACGTTCGAGCAATCACCCCCCCCATGCTGTGGCCGACCACAATGATCCGCTTGTGTCCCGGATAAGTCTCGTTGATGCGGTCCAGCGCCTCCCGAAGCAGTGCCGCCGAGTAGGGATACGGATAGCCGCTAGGGTAACTGAACGCCCAGAACTGGAACCTCGTACGGATCTCCGGAATGCCGTGCAAGTGGTTGATCATCGGCGCCCAGCTCGTCGGTGTGTCCTTGAGTCCGTGCACGAACAACACCGGAATGCGCTCCTTGTCGTAGGGCTGAAGGCGTATCAAGCGTGTCGTATCCTCGTACGACGCCGGTTTCAGCAACCTCGCCAACCCTAGCTTCTGGGGTTGTTCTTTGGCTATCCCGTAGGCGAGCGGAGCGGTCAAGTCAGCGGCAATCGGCACCGTGTAGCCGGAAACCTCGACGTTGACCCGCTCGAATGGGTTCACAAACCCGAGGGTTGCGGTGCTACCGTCGAAACTGATGTAAGCGGTGGCCGGAGCGTACCCACGCTTCATCTCAAACTCATCCAACTCAACATCTTCATCCGCGATGACGACCACCGGCGCGCCCACTCCCGGCATCAATGTACGCTCGTAAAAATACTGGCCACTGATGGTCAGCCGATCGGTGGGCACTAACTTGAACTTCGCCGGATCGTGCCCATTGGCAACATTCGGAGCGGTGGTCAACACGAAGTCGTCGCGCAATCCGCCCACCCGCACCGGCTCGTCCCACGGCGTGATATCGTGAGCCTCGACCAACTCAATCACCCGCCCGACCGCGAAGTTGTACGCACTGCGCCTGACCTCGTCGTAGGGCGTTTGCCCGAACGCCTCGGCAGCGTCCCGGCAGATCGCCAAATACTCACCGAGCGCCACGTGCGGTTGGCGTTTTTCCACCCGCCGAGCGGCATCAAAACGCGCCTGCCAGCTCGCCGCTTCGCCCTTTTCCACCGTCTCGTTAAGTTGGCGCGAAAACACAGGCGCGCGCTCTTTCACCTTCACAATCGAATGGCAGGCCGTAAGCCCGAAAGCCACCACCACCGCCATCGCGGTGAGTTGAATAGAACGAAACGAGATTCGCATGGTCAAACGGGATGAAGTGAACTCGATAGACTACGGAGAGGCTCGAACCCACGGGGTCAGCGTCCGGCAGGTTGATAGCCGGCAGGGATCACCGGAGTGAAAACCGCATCATCGATCGCCACGGCGAGCTGCCAGTTCCCCAGATCGCCTTCAGTCATCGGAGCGCCCTTCAGGTTGCCATACGCCACATCAAACCGACGCGGCAGATAATCCCCTTTTCCAATCCACACGTCCCAATCCACCGCGTCGCCCTCACAGAACACATGCCGGCACTCCACCCCATTGACGGTCTCATCCTTGAGCAAGCTGATCCGCCCCTTGGACTTGGCAATCCGACTGTACGGAGCACTCACAACGAGGTCGGCCAGCGGCGGGTATGCAGCCCAACCCTTGGTGTAATCATCCACAAACTGATTGATCGTAGCCGGCGCCCGCTCGACCCGGAACGTCTTGGCTCCGTGGTCAACCGTGGTCACTGTCTTCCCATTGAAATAAAGATCACGCCCTCCCTCCTGACTTACAGACTGCACGCGTACGTGATCGGGCCGCTGCACGTAAACCGTCACCTTCGCCGACTGATCGAATCCCGCCGCCTGCTGCAGCTCGGGATCTGACGAACGGGTGGCTTCGAAAACCATCGTCGGTGCCCCGCCCACAGTCGTCGACATCGCACGCAGGGCCTGATCAGCCTCGGGCTGGATCACCGCCCCACCACGCAGCGAAGAACAACTCGCACCAACAGATACCAATGCCGCACATCCAGCGATGCACACCAAATGACGAGGAGAGATTAGAGAAAACATAACAGCAAAAAGTGAACGCCCACCGAGGCAGTAAAAAAACATCACCAGAGAATGCGTTTCGTCGTCATCAATCAAGCTTGGAATCGTACCGCTCATAACAGCACATCCAACCTATGGCTGAGCTCCAGATTCCTAACGCCATGAAACCCCCGACCCAATACCAACTCGCCACCCTGGGCATCAGCGCCAGCCTACTCTGCGCCACGCCATCCCTCGCCGAGGAACCCACCAACCCGCCCGCCAATATCGCTCCCATCGAATCAGACGAACTCGCCGAACGCAGAGCCTCAATCCCATTGATTGAAGCCCGCCTGGCCGACCGTCAGGAGCAAATGAAGGAGCTCGCCGACGATATGGAAAGACTCCATCAGAAGATCGAGACTCGCATTGATAAAATCGTCGACACCCTCGCCAGCTATCGCGACTCCAACCAATCGAAAACACGTGTCGCCCGAACCAAGAGCAATGTCATGGAAGGCCTGGGCAAAGTTATCGCCGATTACAAACGTAAGCGCGATCAGTTGCTCGAAGAGGCAAAACAACCCAACTCAGGCATCACCGGGGAAGATGCCCAAGCCGACCTCAAAGCTCTCAACGAACTGGCAAACAAACGCATCGACCAGCTGATCATCCTTTCCAAAAGCTTCACCGACCACAAAGACTACGACAAATACAAGGAGGGCGCGACCTACTACGGCGGCTGGGGCCACCACGGCTGGGCGGTTCCCGTCCGCGACAAGAATCCGGACTTCGCCCAAAACCGCAGGGAAACCAAACAGACCGACAGCCAACGCCGCGGCATGATCGACGCTCTGAAGAGCAGCATCACCCAATTGGAAAAACGCATCACGCTGCTGGAGGACCTCAGCCAACGTGAAAGCTCGAACGATCAGGAACGCGAGATCTACGGCAAGGACCTCGCAGTTAGTAAAAAGACCCTAGAGGACCGCCAGTCTCAACTCGCCACCATGCTAGGGGCCTGGGAGCCATCCGGAGGCGAAAAGGCAGCCATGGAGGACGGAGGTACCACCGCGCCCGCACGCGAACCGAAAAAGATCAGCCGCAACGAAGCGCACGACCTCGAGCTCTTGATCCACGAAGTCGCCGAAGACATCGACCGGGATATGGACGAGTTATTCCGCAAGTACGACGAGCTCAAACAACGCCGCGCCCAAATCCGCAATATCGAGGCCAACCTCGATGCCCGCAAACAATGGCTCGAGAACTACGACGCCCAACACGGCAGCGGATCCTGAGCCCACACTCAGACCAGCTGCCGCCAAGCTCGGCGCAACAGCGCTGCCCATTCTCTGTGCGGACCCAAAACCTACAGCCGACAATCCTCGAACGGTACTAACTTAGGGCATCTCGCCGTGCCGGGAGCGGCCGGCGGGGCGGCGATGCGCTTCGGCGGTGTCGCGGGCTTGGCCCGTACTGCGTCTGCGCGGGATATCCCAGGGTGTGGTCGCCTGAGTCTCCCGTCACCCGGGGCTGGTTTGCGTCTCCTTTGCAGGGAGGATTTGACCCGAGCGAGGCTTAAGTTAGTGCCGATCCCGGATCCCCTCAGACACCTCGCCAGCACCAAGCTTGGCTAACGCCCACTCCTTGGTGCCGCACCCGCCGCACCCGCCGCACCCGCCGCACAGGCCGCACAGGCCGCACAGGCCGCACAGGCCGCACAGGCCGCACAGGCCGCACAGGCCGCACCTTCCGACCTTCCGACCTTCCGACCTTCCGACCTTCCGACCTTCCGACCTTCCGACCTTCCGACCTTCCGACCTTCCGACCTTCCGACCTTCCGACCTTCCGCAACCCGCCGTCGCGAAGCGACGACTTACCGGCTAGCCGGAGGTTTCAACCTCCGGTTCCGTCACCCAATCCAGCTCGTCCCGAAGGGACGGTTTACCCCTCGACGAGGCTCCGATGCGAGCGCCACCCGGCATCGATCAGAACCGATACGCAAACCCACCGGTAACGAGCACATCGCTCTTCTTCCGATCGCGCGTAGGCTCGTTGATGTACGTCCACGTCACTCCGGAGCGCAGCATCAGATTCCCGATCAACCGCACATCCAATCGCGCGGAACCATCGAGATGATAATCGCTGACATCCGACGGATTACCCACCGCGGAGAGCGACTGCTTCAAGGTCACCCCCTCGATCAACTCCCACGTGAACCGCTGACCAACAAAGACCGAAACATACCCTTCCGGGTCGTCGTCCACCGACTCAAATGTATAACCGGGGCCGCCATCCAGACTGAAGGTCATGGCATCGTTCTTCAGCAAATACGCACCAGCCAGCGCGGACGGAGTCATGCGATAGGCCACACCAGCCAGGTCATCGTGCAGGAACCCGAAATTGGCACCGGCATACCACCGAGGCCCGAACAACCACTTGTAATTGATTTCGGCAGCAGTCTTCTGCAACGTCGTACTGACTTCATCTTTGCTGTAGCTGGCATCGATATCAAAGAACCACTCGTTGCTCGCCGAGCGGAACGCCACGTCGTAGCCACCAGTGAGCGTCACGGTCTCCGCATTGCCATCGCTCACCGTCACCCCGGCTCCCGCCGAACTATCCCAACCCATTTTCGGCGCAGACGATCCGCCAGCCGCCTTGAATAAAGTGCGACGCTTCTTAGGTGACGGCTTTTGTTGGAACCCTCCAATCGCATACTCTACTGCCGTCATCAGCACCAGATCCGTCGTTTCCGCCCCCGCCGCAGGTGTGTTGTCATACGCTCCCCGTCCGGAAAAACGCAACGCCCAGAAATCACTCAACCGCGTCGTCAGCCCAGCCTCCGCCTCAAGCTGGTAGTTGGAAAAGTCACCGAACTCCGGCACAAACCCCGCCGACTGCCAAAACTGCGTACGATCGGTCAGCTGGTATTTGAAGCGCTGACCCAACAGTCCCGCCACGTAATGGTCGGACACACCGCCCTTGTCTTCCCAAAGGTAACCAAGACCGCCTTCCAGCGACAACGTCACGCGGTCGTTTTTGATCACATCGTAACCGACCTTCGGAAGCACCTGGGTCCGGTACTCCAGATCCGCCAAGGGATCGTGCAGGTACCCGGCCCGCGCACCAACATACATCCGGTCACTAACCGTCCAGCGGAAGTTACCAAACGCGCGAATCGTGTCGGTGGTGGTCTCTTCGCTATTTTCTCCGTAGAGATAATCAGCCCCGAGCACCAGCTCGTGACTGTCACCCAACCAAGTCGCCATTCCCTGTAACCCGCTGGTAAAGCTATCACTGTTGCCGCTACTCGCGCTGAGCGAGCCGGCGGCGGTGATCTCTAGCGGCGCGGGTTTCTTCACCTGCGTCACCGGCACCTCGGCCAATGCAGGAGCCACGCTCACTATGCCGCCAAACAAACACGTAGTCGCAGAGAGAAGAATCGATCGGGTCATAAGAAAACCCGCACGATGCCAGCAGATCCCCCCAATGCAATCACGGATCGGCTCACGTCTTCCTCGGTAGCTCTTCCCTTACCTCGAGCCAACGCCCGGGAATCCTCTCCCGCCCCGCGTAAGCCGTCACCATTCCACCAATGATCGCGCAGTTGGTGTCACAATCCCCGCCCACCTCGATCGCGCTCAAAATCGCTTCCTCGTAGTCAGCCAGGCAGCGCGTCGCATTCCAAACGCAAAACGGCACCGTATCCTGCGCGGAGACCTCCGCTCCATTGCCCAACTCACGGGCAGCGACCTCCGGAGGAACCTCATCCAAATCCCGCGCCACCTCCAGCATCCTTCGCACACGGCTCTCCGGAGTGTGCTCCAGCACCGAGTCCCACATCAATTCCGCTGCCTGAGTGGAAGTCATTCCCCTCGCCCGAATACCTGCTGCGGTTGCCACCGCCACGGCGACCGCCCCCGCGATTCCTTCCGGATGATAATGCGTCACCCGGGCCGACCGCGTCGACTGCCGCACCACATCGGCCAAATCGTCCGCAAAATACGCCCCCAATGGAGCCACACGCATCGCAGCCCCATTCCCGTACGAACCGCTACCAAACGCATGTTTAGACACCTTCTCCCACGGTGAACCCACACCGATCTCCTCCAAAATCCGCCGCGCCATCTTGCCATAGCCGCGGTCCGGATCCCTCTTGAACCGGGAAGCAAAAGCCCACGCCAGCGCGCTTTCATCCACACTCTTGAGCAACGACAACGACTCACACAACGCGATCGCCATCTCCGTGTCATCAGTGAACCTCACGGTTCCAGCCGCGATGTCTTGAAACCCACTCAGCCGCCGGCTGTCGTAGTAGCGATAACTCAACGCCTCCCCCACGGCATCTCCCACCGAGAGTCCCTCCAAAACTTCATAGGCAAGTGCCAGCCTTTCGTGATGCGGACGCATAACGCTTCAATGCAACACAACCAGCCCCGGCGGCTGAACCAAAATCTTCACTAATGATCCAGGCGTGCTGCCTCACCATCCGCCAACGCTCCGACCATCGTCGCCGGCACATTGGTCGTGATCGATTGCACGCCCCACTCCGCCAGTTGCTGGGCGCGCGCGGGATCGTCCTCGGTCCAGACGTGGAACTGATAACCAGCCTGCCGCACCTCGCGCACAATCGACTCCTTGAGTCCCGCGGATTTCGCGCTGCAGCCGTCCGCTCCAATTTCCTTCAACGTGGCCAGCACGGACTTCACCGACGGCTTGGATCTCCCGAGCCAGTTCCGCTCGAATCTTAACAACCAGTGCGCTGTGATTACGGGCGCTGCACGCTTCACCGCCGCCACCACCTCGGCATCAAACGCAATCACCACGACCTGGTCGTCCGCCAGCCCGGCGGCTTCCAAATCGCCCATCAACGCCGGCACAATCTCCGGCCCGCATTTGATCTCGACCACCACGCGCTTGCCCACAGGCACGGTGGCAAAAACCTGACGTGCCGAGGGAATCCCCACCGGGCGATCATCCGGAGCCACCGGCCCCACGATTTCCAGCTGCTGCAACTGCTCCCAAGTGGAATCCTTCACCACCAGCTTGCGCCCTGTCACCCGCTGAGTGTCCGCATCGTGAATGCACACCACCACGCCGTCACTGGTCATTCGGAAATCCCCTTCAACCGCCCCCGCCCCCTGCTGCCACGCCAGCTCGAATGCGGGCAACGTATTCTCCGGCGCCTCCGCGCTCGCACCTCGATGCGCCACCACCAGCGGACTCGCCACCGACAGCGATACTCCTGCCAGCCCCAATGCCCCCAAGATTCTCATCATCATCCACGCAAACTACCTCATTCCGTCCCCCCAACGCACGCAGGATCTGCGGGGCATCAAAGTAAACCGTCCCTCTGGGACGAAGCCCTCTTGCTCGCAGAACCGGAGGTTAAAACCTCCGGCTAACCAATAACACGTCACTTCGCGACGCCATCACGCACTCGCACGACTCATACAGCCACGTTGACACCACCCTATAACGCCATGGCGCGGGCCATCGGTGTTGCCCCCCCGTGCGATCAACGAAATCGTCCATGGCAAACGGTCTATCACACCGCAGATGTCGATCCGATTCGGCGCCTTCTTCGGACAATCCCCCGAGTTTTGGCACGGGCTCCAAGTCGAATGTGATTTCCGCGCTCTCCGTGGAAAGGTCGAAGAACTGACCAAAGACATTCCACGAGCCGAATCCCTGATTGCGTAAGCATCACCGGAAATCCCGCACCGCGCAGAGGGTGGCGACGGCCTGGCACCCGGCGGGCACGTTGTGCATTCGGAAAATCGCGGCACCACCGGCGATCCCCGCTTCGATTAGCGCGATCGTTCCAGCGTCGCGGGTCGTAGCGTCCGGCAGGTCGAGCACACGACCGATGACCGACTTGCGTGACACCGGCAGCAGCCACGGATAGGCGAACTTTGCCGTGAGTTCGCCGAAGCGCTTGAGCAGTGTCAGGTTGTCCTCTCGCTGCTTGGCGAAATCGATCCCAGGGTCGAGCACGAGAGCACCGCGCGGCACTCCTGCCGCGACCGCCGACTCAATGCGCGCGGCAAAGAACGCATCCAGCGCTGCCATCACATCGTCGTACGCTCGATGGGTTTGGGCCACTTTCGGCGCCGCAGTGGTGTGCATGATGAGCAACGCCCGCCCGCCGGCTGCGCAAAGCCGCGCATTGGCATCGTCTTCCAGCCCACCGATATCGTTGAGCAAATCCCAGTCGAGATCGTTGATCGCCTCAACCACGTCTGGACGCCAGGTGTTGATCGCCACCAGCGGACGCTCGTCGACACCCATGGCAGCGGCAACCTCTTGCCACCGCACGAGGAACCCGCGCAGCCGCACGATCTCCTCCTCCACCGTGATGGGCTCGCGGTTGGTCCGGGCAGACTCCGCACCGACATCGATAATCCCCGCTCCATCAGCCACCATCCGCCGGGCCCGACGCACAGCCTCCTCGGGGTCGAGCGTCCCGTCGTTGCAGAACGAATCGTCGGTGACATTCAATATCCCCATCACCAACGGCCGCTCAAACGTGAGCTTACGGTCGCTGTGCGGAATGAGCAAAGAGGGAACAGACATCGCTCGGGATGGGTTAAGCAATTTCAATCAAGCTACGTTCACGTTTGGTGAACCGCGCCAAATGCCGGATCCCCGAACGTTTCGCCAACTCAAGTGCACGCTCAAAGTCGCGACCGATCTCGGACGGCGCATGGGCGTCTGATGAAATCACAATCGGCAACCCGGCCTCACCCGCGAGCTCGAGAAACCGCTGGTGCGGGTACTGCTCGGCGCACTCTTTGTGCCAACCCGCCGTATTGATCTCAAAACAGACATCGGCCTCGACCATCGCCTCGATCACCGGAACGAAGAACCGATCGAGATCACCGCCCGGCACATCGCCGAACTTTTTCACCAAATCCGGATGCCCCAGGATGTCGAAGCGCTTGCTGCGGATCATTGCCACATAGCAATCCCAGTACCGCTGCCACGTCTCCTCCGTCCCATTGGCGGAAATCCGGGACGCCAGACGCGGGTCGTCGATCGCCCATTCGCGGTCGATGTAATGCACGGAGCCTATCAGATAATCCCAGTCGGCATACGCGGCGAGCTGGTCGAGCCACGGTTCCTCACCCACGAGGAAGTCACATTCCATCCCGAGCTTCACCTTGAACTCAGCCGGAGCCACCTTCGCCACAGCATCCGCAGCCGCCCGAACCGACTCGATATAAAGGTCGAGTTTGTCCATCTCCATACGCCAGTCATCGTGGATCGTCGGCGACGGGTTGTGGTCGGAAGCTCCGTATTCCGCCAGCCCTCTCTCCACCGCCGCCAATGCGTAATCGGTTGGCGTACCTTCGGCGTGATGGCACAGGGTGTTGTGCGTGTGGTAGTCGGTGAGCTGCATCATGGATCGAACTTGCCCAACACCGCGCCCTCACGCAACCGCGGATCGCCTCACCTCCGCCCGGCGTCATCACCCCACCTCCGACGCGAATCCAACAATTACGTGCGATGAATCCAATTTTCAGCGTGGCAATCCCGTGCGAATCTGATTGAGTCTTTCTGCCTCACTTTGATAGTGACTCCGGCAAACCGAGTGGCACCCCTGCAATCCCCCCGCAAATTGGGGCCAAGCCATGACCGACTCACGACCATGACAGACTTCGCTTTTCCAAAGCCCAACCGATTCACCTCGCAGTTGTTCGACAAACTGAGCCGGCACCCGAAACGTGTCGTTTTCACCGAGGGCGAGGACATCCGTGTCATCCGCGTAGCTGCCGAATGTGTCCGTCGCGAGGTCATCGCACCCATTTTGCTCGGACGGATCTCCGAGATGAAGCGCATCGCCGATGAACACGGCGTCAGTCTGTCGATGGTCCGTTTGATCGAACCCGCCGAGTCCTCGGACTTCGGGCTTTTCTGCGACCGCTTCCGCCGCATGGAGCGCTACCGCAAAATTTACGCCTCGGAAAAAGACGCGTCCGGCTTCATGTCACGCCCGGCTTACTTCGGCGCCATGATGGTGCAATACGGTCAGGCAGACGCCCTGGTCGCAGGTAACCAGGTGGCTCCCATTTCGGTTTTCCGTCCGCTTTTGCAGATGATCAAACCGCTCGCCACCGTGCCAGCCGTCTACTCCACCATCGTCATGGTCGACGACCGCGAGTCCCTGCCAAAAGACCGCATTCTCTTCCTCTCCGACTGCGGGATCAACCCGGAGCCAACCGCGGAACATCTCGCCGCCATGTCCGTCGAGACCGCACGCCTTTGCCGCCACCTGGAAGGACGCAGCCCGCGCGTCGCCATGCTCAGCTACTCAAACAAAGGCTCCGCAGTCTCCACCAGCACCCGCAAAATGGAGGCTGCCACCGCATTGGCCCGCGAGCTCGCACGACGCGAATTGGTCGACCTTTCCATCGAAGGGGAAATCCAGGCCGATGTCGCATTGGTCCCAGCCGTGGCCGCCAATAAAGTCCCGAACTCCGTCCTCGGTGGCGCTGCCGATGTGCTCATCTTCCCGTCACTCGACGCCTCGCACATCGCCTACAAACTGCTGACACACTTTGCAGGGCTCAAACCCTACGGCCAAATCATCCAAGGCCTCACCCGCCCGGCCGCACAGGTTTCCCGCTCGGCCTCTGAGGAACAAATCCTCGGAACCGCAGCAGCCGTCGCCGTCGAGGCGATCGAATACCGCAAGCTCTATGGCGGTGACGACGAGGTTTGATTCTCACTCCAAACAAAGAAGGCGCCGTGCATCACGGCGCCTTTTTTTTGCTTTTGAGAGTGCTGGGTTCGTCGAAGTCCCCCGGAATCAATTACCCTATGAGCCGAGTCTAGCTGGCAGCTTCAGATGCCTGTTCCGACTCCCACACGCGCAGTTCGAGCGCGGATCTCGCGGCATCGGTCTCGGCAATCTTCTTGCTCGGCCCCTTGCCACTTCCCAGCGTCATGTCATTCCAACGCACTTCGGCTTCGAAGGTCTTGTCATGATCCGGGCCCGACTCCGCTACCGTCACATAGGAAGGCCCCGCGTTACCAATGCTTTGCAGCACCTCCTGCAGCTCCCCTTTCGGGTTGGTTTCCATCAATTGGTCTTCCTCATCGGAAATCGCATCCAACTCGGGGCGGCAAATGCTGACAATCACCTCGCGCACCGCATCCAGCGAGCTGTCGAGATAGACCGCTCCAATCAGAGCTTCGTAAGCATCCGCCAAAGTCGACGAGCGCTGACGGCCACCATTCGCTTCCTCACCTTTGCCCAACAACACAAAGTCACCGAGGGAAATACGATCGGCAAAAACACGCAATCCGGAACGCGATACCAGACGCGCTCGCAACTTGGTCAAACGCCCCTCGCGAAACTGCGGAAACCGACGATACAACTCCTCTGTCAGCACCAACTGAAGAACGGCGTCCCCCAAAAACTCCAGACGCTGGTTGTCGAAATGCGGCTTGATCGACTCATACGCAAGACTGGGATGCGTTAGAGCCTCTCCTAACAAGAGAGAGTTGCGGAACTTGTAGCCAAGTTGTTGTTCGAGCGTCTTCATTGTGTGGCAATCGTTGACTGCATTAACCCGACCAGGATCATCCTATCCAGAGAAAACTCTGAACATCCTGGGGGGCGAAGATCCACTCACCGGTAGAAAAATGGGGTGACTGACGGGGCTCGAACCCGCGACAACCGGAATCACAATCCGGGGCTCTACCACTGAGCTACAGTCACCATCGACATCAACACAACCAGAGCGGCCGGTCGAATCCGATTCAGGGAGTTGGAAAGTAGTCGTAGATTTAAGGATTTCCAGAAAAAAATGCAGCGTTTTCCACGCGCCACGCGAATGAAGAAATACAATCCCCCACCAATCCCTCATGATGAACAAGTTGCAAAAACGCACCGCGATCGAAAATTCGGCAAGGTTCAGCGCCCCCCAGCGTCCACGGCCAGCACCCGCCCCACCGCATCATGACCACCCTGACCGACACGTCGACTGAAACCTATATCCCTGCCCCCTCTCCGGCCCTGGGGACCGGCGAGGTACACGCCTACTATGAGTCGTTGCTCAAAGGACTGACCCAACGCGTCGACAACTATTCTTCATTGATCCAAGGCTACGGCAGTCTCGCATTGATGGACGACAACGTGGATCCCGAGCTCGCCACGAACATCGAGCGCATGAAGCAGGCCGGCGAGGAAACCTCCCGCCTCATGGGTCGCCTGCTCACCTTGGTCAATTGCCCCAGAGCAGTGCGCCAGGAAGTCCACCCCAATACCTTTTTCCCCACGCTGGAACGCGGCATCCGGCAACTAGGCGACAGCTACGGCACCGCAATCGCCATCTCAATCGCCCCCGGACTTCCGGCAATCAACGCGGACCCGTCCAGAATCTGGGAATGCCTCGCCGAATTGCTCCGCAACGCCTGCGAAGCATCCCAGGGAATGTCCGACAAAGCAGTCGCCTTCGACGTCGTCCAAGCGAAGGACTCGCGTGGGCGCCGCCTCGATGAAGTTCACGCCATCGTAACCAACTCGGGAGCGGACATCCCCGAGGACGTCATCAGAGACGTCTTCCTTCCCTTTCACTCGACCAAATCCTCGCAAGCGCCCGACCATTTCGGGTTGGGCTTGCCGGTTGCTGCAGCCTTGGCTCAAAGCATGGGCGGCCACATCGACTTGATGTCGGCGAACTCGACGACGAAAGCACGGCTCCGCCTGAAAACCTGCAGGCCGCACATGTAACGTGTGCGGATACCGCCTGGTTCCGCCAGGTTACCGCACCAGCCTCCCGGAATCCTCCGAGGAGGCTCATTTGCGTTTCCGCCGCTGGGACTACGAGAGTAGCGCCTTGCGCAGGCCCGCCTCCACGACTTCCAACGTGTGATCGATGTCCGCCTCGCTGTGGGCGCAGGAAATGAACCCGGTCTCGTACGCCGACGGAGCGAAGTACACCCCGTCCGCCAGAGTCGAATGGAAGAAGGTATTGAACACAGCCCCATCCGACGCCATGGAGTCCTGCAGGTTACGCACCGGCTTCTCGTTGAAGAACAAACAGAACATGGATCCGACACGGTGCAGCGTCAGCGGGCGACCGATGTCTGCAAGGATCCCGCGAAGCCCGGCTTCCAAACGCGCTCCGAGCTTCTCCAAGTGAGCGTAGCCATCGATACGCTCCATTTCGCGCAACTGGGCGAGCCCCGCGGCCATTGCCAATGGGTTTCCACTCAGTGTTCCCGCTTGGTAGACAGGCCCGAGAGGCGCGAGACAATCCATGATCTCAGCGCGCCCGCCGAAGGCACCAACCGGCAGCCCTCCACCGATCACCTTGCCCATCGCCGTCAGGTCCGGAGTGATACCGACCAACTCTTGCACACCACCCTTGGCGACGCGGAAGCCGGTCATCACCTCATCGAAAATCAACACCGTGCCGTTCTTGGTAGTCAGCTCACGCAGGAACGCGTGGAAGCCCTCGTCAGGCAGGATCAACCCCGCATTGGCAGGAATCGGCTCGAGGATCAGCGCTGCAATATCCTCTCCCTGCTCGGCAAAGACGCGCTCCAATGCTTCGCGATCGTTGAATGGGACGACGATCGTCTCGGCGGCAAAGCCCGCAGGCACGCCAGCAGAATCCGGAGTCCCCTGGGTCAGCGCACCCGATCCGGCCGCCACCAACAACGAATCAACATGCCCGTGGTAGCAGCCGTCGAACTTCACCACCTTCGAACGTCCGGTGTAGCCTCGGGCCAAGCGAATAGCCGACATCGTAGCTTCGGTGCCCGAATTCACCATGCGCACTTTTTCCACCGACGGCACCCAATCGCGGATCAGCTCGGCAATTTCGACCTCGTATGGGTTGGGAATCCCGAACGACACACCATTGGCAGCAGCCGTGCGCACGGCATCGACGACAACATCCGGAGCGTGACCAAGAATGGCAGGCCCCCAAGTGCCGACATAATCGAGCAATTCGCGTCCATCCACATCCCAAACGCGCGAGCCCTTGGCGCGATCAACAAAAAACGGGTTCCCTCCCACGCTGCGGAATGCACGCACAGGCGAGTTCACTCCGCCTGGGATCAGGGTCTTGGCTTGAGTGAACAAATCAGCGGACTTCGGGCCTTGGGTCGATGGCTGGGACATAATGAATAATCAGTAGGGTCTGCGTGTCGTATCCAACATGGCAAATTTCCGCGCAATTTCACCACCAATCCCGTACATCCACGGATTAATCCGCAACGGGAAGCCACGTCCGCGTCATCACAAGAAGATCCCGGCACGCCGGCTTGTCGAGCTCCCAGCCTTCACCATCCCACTGACCAACCGGGCGATCGCACGCCAACTCCAAGCATCTCCTCGCCGCCGCCGCTCGATTTGATAGGCTCACTCACAGCAACCACCCACCGCTCATCTATGAAGTTCGCCTCGTTTTTCCTCATCGCGCTCTCGCTGGCTCTCACCTTCTCCTCCAGCGCAAACGATCGCCGCTCAGACATCGAACGCTCGAAGCTAATGCGCGAACCCGGCGCCCTCTACCTCGAGGACCTCACGCCCAAGCCCAAGAACCGGATTGAGTTGATCATCCTCGAACCTGCCCAGGCCTACGGCGATACCAAGGCCCAACGCCAACTTGGCGTATTCCCCCGCAACCGTGTCGTCGAACTGATCGCGGTTTCCGAGTTCGCCTACAAAGTGCGCGGGCAAGCCCGCAACGGCCGCCTCGCCGGCTGGGTCTCGAAAAAGCTTGTCGGATCCAAGGACAAAGACCTGGAGACCAAACTTAATGCCGTGATC
Organism: Sulfuriroseicoccus oceanibius; assembly: GCF_010681825.2. Classification (NCBI taxonomy): domain Bacteria; kingdom Pseudomonadati; phylum Verrucomicrobiota; class Verrucomicrobiia; order Verrucomicrobiales; family Verrucomicrobiaceae; genus Sulfuriroseicoccus; species Sulfuriroseicoccus oceanibius. The sequence goes on from NZ_CP066776.1 coordinate 352,886, forward strand.
AAACGCCACCAACTGGTCGAAGAACTCATCGCCAAGCGCCAGATCGCCATCGGAATGACACCCGAGGAGGTCAGCCGCGTCCTCGGCACGCCGACCCGCAGGGAAAGCAAACTCACCACCAAGGGCCAGCAATCCGCCTGGGAATACATCACCTACGACACCATCACCCACTTCGAATACCTGCGCGATCCACGCACCGGCCAGACCTACAAACGGGCCGTCAGCACAGAGAAAGTGGAAACCGGCAAAGTCCGTGTCGAATTCACCGATGGCGTGGCCACCGCGATCTCCGAAACCGAGGACGACCCAGCCGCCGGCGGAGTCAAAATCATTCCCGTTCCATTTATCTGGTGATGAACCGTTGACATCCCGCATTTCGCGGTTATGTCTTTCTTCCCTGACCGGCAACACCCGGTCAACGGCGAGATAGCCAAGTGGTAAGGCACGGCTCTGCAAAAGCTGCATCGCGGGTTCGATTCCCGCTCTCGCCTCCAATTTTCTAACCCCCTGGTATCCAGGGGGTTATTTTGTTCCCAGAAACAACCAGACCGCCCCATGTCAGTCATATGTCAGTTGTTTCCGTCCACGCTCTGCAACGTTCGGTGAGGCCTGAGTAGATATTTTCCCTGTCGACATCCAACACACGGAGCACAGCGACCCACTGGACCACCGGATTGCACCCGGCAATCCCTCAGTCGCAGGACTACGCTGAAAGACCAGCCCCCGAAGAGCCGCGATCACTGCGCCCGGCTCCACCTGCAATCAAAAGCAGTGATTCTCACTGCACTCCAAGCATCCCACCACGGCCCACAGGCCTCCCATCGGCCGCCCACCGCTGGGCTGTCGACATCCACCACACGGAGCGCGGCGACCCACTGGACCACCGGATTGCACCCGGCAACCAAACCAAAGGAGCGCCGCGACCACTTCCCCCTAAAACATAACAACCTAAAACCATCCTCCCCCCCACTGCGCACGGAGTGATTCAGGACCCGCACAAATGCCACTGACTTTAGCCCCAGCGCCATCAAGCCCCCGCTGAAAGCGAGCCTCATAACAGCCTGGGGTCAGCGAGCCTAAGCGAGCGCCACCCCAGGTAGACCAGCGCCCCCAAACATCGGCCGAGCGTACGATTCCACCAAGGCGCAGCAGGCTCCCGATGGCCGCAGGAGAACACGACGACGCACCTCAAGTTAGTGCCATTCATGCCTGTCTTGGTTCTATCCTCAACACAGATACGCCCGCCGCACGCAGCGGCTGATGCAATGCCTCGCCGCGCAAGCGGCACCTTACCTCTGGTTTCCGGAGGAGGAAACCACACTAAGCATGCACGAAGTGGAGCGCAGTTAATGGTAGAACGTGTCCTCCTCCGGTCGGACGGTGAGGTTTCGAGCCGTCGTCATGTAAACGATAACGCCCGAAACCGCCCATCAGATCCCAGAAAATGCCTGTCCCGGTTTTATCGCTAACGCCGTGCTGCTGCAACCGCACTGGAGGCACAGCCAGCAACTCGAACCTGCCGAACCCATCGTAATCCCAGCGACCACAGCACACAGCTAACAGAAGAGAATCAACTACATCATAAATTTTGGTGAAACAGAGGACGGCTCTGCTGGGAAGCAACCGCTCCAAGGGATAGCCAGAACCAAGGGCGACAGACAAAAAGGTCGCTACACAAACCGGGGAGCACACCATCCGACTGCGGTCAGAGGGTGTGCTCCTATCTGCATCATAATCCAAAGCACACAGCACCGCGCAGCCGCGCACCTACTGTCTGGAGCCCTTGGGCATCCCTCAAAAAATCCACCCAAAACGCACCCAAGCCACCACTCAAATGGCCGCTCCCATCATAACCGCCATCCATCCCTACGATCAGAATGGAACCAAAACACGATCAGAGCATGGAAATTTCACGTGAATCGAACGACATCAATTAGGAAATACCGCTCGATATCAAAGTGGCGCGTAACACATACTTCCGAGCTTTTTCGCCGCTTTCATACCATCCGACACGCCGCCAACCGGCGAATCGGACTCACTTGACACCTGCAGTCAATTCTCTCTCCTTAAAGTTGCAGGTAAACGAAACTCCTGATCGTCCTCGGTCCCCTCTATCCCGTCCTCCCCCCTTGACAACACATTCACACCCGTCTCATTGACCGACACCTTAAGCGCCCTTCCCCAACCGTCTTCGATCAGTTCCTCCTTATTACCCAACCTTACGAAACGTACTCCCCCTTCGCACTGAATAGCAAGATACTCACCGGTCACCAGAACATCATTTGATTCCACGTATTTCGTTCGAACAATATTAGCACTCCCCCGGGTAGCCCCAATTGCCTTGTAGCGCTCCCGTTCTTGAGCCATCGCCTCTTGATGCCCAGCGTCGCCACAACTCGAGCCGACACAAACAACCACTCCCAAAAGAGCCCCTGCCAGCGCCAGCTTGCTATTCAAATACTGATTCAATTTCACAGCCAGCATACACTACATTATCTTCTTTCCCGTTTTCATCGCAACTGACACGACACTCCGAACCAATCGACTCTAGATGATTATTAACAATCGCCATATACTTTGAACAACTATGCAAAGTTCCTAGATGGGTCGAGATATTCTGGAAATCCCTCGCATTATACTGGCGACTCTTATTCGGGAAAATCCTCCTCGAGAATACAACACTTCCAAACTGAGCCGGCAAGTAAAACCGTAAAACCGGGACACGCATCATTTCTAACCGTCGCTGAAGTACATCAGCACCGCAGGGCGCCGGCCGCAGAACCATTTGCGCCCCACTCGCACAGCCGCTTTGGCCAGCAGACTCAAATTCGCGGCAACCAAATGCCACGCCCCGCCAAAGCGCTCGACGCTCGCCACCCAGTTCGCCGCATCCAGCTCCAGCCGCTCAAGGATTGGCGCAATTCCCGGGTCGATCGCTCCCCGTTTGTCGCTGCGGATCCGACGCCCGGTCACATCCACCAGCGCGAGATACTCCTCAAGGCTCACGCCCCACGTCCCGTGTTCGTGATCCAGCGCCACCGAACCGATCGGCGCCAGCCACTCCGCCCCGGCAATCGCCTGGCGCGCACAGTTCAACTCCGCCCGCTGCTCCTCGGTCGGCTGCTCCGCCCTGCCCGCGGCCGCCACCACCTCGCGGGCCACCTCGGCCTGAGCCCGCACCGCCACACTGGTGAACGCACTTTGCTCCGGAGTCGCCGCCACCCGCGCCCGGACCGGGTTCAAATCCACATACACCAAACAAGCCGCCACCGCCCCCTCGTCGTCGAGCCGCTGTGACTTGAAACGCCCCTGCCAGAACACACCGGTCACGCCATCTTCCTTGTTAGACGCGCGGGCAATCGGCTCCTTCACGTACTTCATCACCCACCCCAGATCCGACAACCGAGAACGCCACAGCGCCACCTTTTCCTTGTTAGACAAAATCCCGGCCAACTCCTCGTCACTCGGCCCGACCGCATCTCCGGCGTCGTTGCGGGTGTGCGGGTAAAGCCGCAACCAGCGGTCGACCACCTCGCGGTCCGTCCACTCCCTCGCCCGACTGACCTTGGTTTGCAGCACGACGTGGAAGTGGTTTTCCATCACCGCATAGCCGTAGACAGCGATGGCAAAGGAGTCAGCCGCCGCTTCCAACCGATCGACCACCCACTGCCGCCGGTGGCTGAAATCCTGCCCAGACGTGGCATCCACGCCGCACAGATACGCCCGCCGCACGCAGCGGCTGATGCAATGGTAGAACGTGTCCTCGTCCGGTCGGACGGTGAGGTTTCGAGCCGTCGTAATGTAACCGATAACGCCCGAAACCGCTCCTCAGATCCCAGAAGATGCCTGTCCTAGTTTACTTAATACTTAACAAGCGACTTCCGAGCTCATTCGGAAGTCGCTTTTTTTGTGTCCCTGCCCTGAGCCGCAGACAGGCAGATCCGTGTCGTCGCCCGCTCACCCAGACGTAATGGAATATCCCTCCGTCGTCCCGCCTCTCCATAATGGTGCATTGCGCCACCATAGGTTTCACCGACACCCCCACGACGTCATGAGCAAGACCACGAAAGCAAAAAAGGCAGCCAAGGATCCGAAGTCAGAGATCGACCATCAGTACTGGCACCTGCTGCTGACTGAAGGCAAACGCCCCGCCAGCGTCTATGCCTTCACCCAGCAAATCGGTATTGATGAGGCAGAGTTCTACAACCACGCAGCCAGCTTCGACGCGTTGGAGGCTGCCTATTGGGAACAACTGGTCACAGAAACCATCGACGTGCTCGAGTCCGACGAGGACTACGCCAGCTACGACAGCGAACAAAAACTGCTCGCGTTCTTCTACACGTTCTTCGCCCACGCCCAAAAGAACCGCTCGCGCCTCGTCAGCTTCTTCCCGCGGCCGGGAGCGAACAAAACCATCGCCCTCATGCGGCGTAAGTTCCTCGATTGGGCAAAGTCCGTGATCGAGCAGGGCGTCGAGGAAGGCAGCGTGGCCGACCGCAAGAAACTCACCGAGAAATACCCTCAGCTCTTGTTCGAGCAGTTCCGAGGCATCATCGAGTTCCATCGCAAGGACCAGTCCCACGAGTTCCAGGATACCGATGCCCTGATCGAGAAGAGCGTCCGCTTCGGCGCCGACGTCGCACGCGCCGGCACGCTCGACTCCGCCTTCGACCTCGGGCGCTTTTTGCTCCGCCGCTTCACTGTCCCTCGTTCTTAACCGGCCATGAAAGAACAAACCAAGATTCCCAAGAACAAGGTGAGCCGTGCGGGGAAGCTCGCACGCACCGGACTGCAGGTCGGCGTCAATTACCTCAAGCACAGGGCAAAAGAGTCCCTCACCGGCGACTCTGACAAATCCGCCTTCCACGAGACCACCGCCCGCCAAACCTACGAGACGTTCAGCGAACTCAAGGGCGGCCCGCTCAAGCTGGCGCAAATGCTCAGCCTCGACCGTAACCTCATCCCCGCAGCGTACGCCGATCAGTTCTCCCAAGCCCACTACAGCGCTCCACCGCTGACCTATCCGTTGGTGGTAAACACATTCGGCAAGGAGCTCGGGAAGCGGCCCAATGAACTCTTCGACACCTTCTCCAACAAGGCGATGTCCGGAGCATCCATTGGCCAGGTTCACAAAGCCGAACTCGACGGCAAGAGCTACGCAGTGAAAGTGCAATACCCAGGCGTGGCAGACAGCTTGAAGTCGGACCTCGCCATCGTGAAACCGATCGCGATGCGGCTCTTCCAGCTCGACTCCAAAGCGCTGGATCCCTACATCCGCGAAGTGCAGGAACGCCTGCTGGAGGAAACCAACTACGAACTCGAACTCGAGCGCTCGCAGGATCTTGCCGACCGCTCGGCCCATCTCGCGCATACCCGGTTCCCCGCCTATTTCCCAGACCTCAGCAGCCGACGCATCCTTACCATGGAATGGGTGGAGGGCGAACAACTCGACGTCTACGCCAAGTCCGCCGCTCCGCAGGAGGAAAAGCAGCGCATCGCCCAGGCCATGTGGGATTTCTACCACCATCAGATCCACGAGCTGCGTTTGTTCCACGCCGACCCACACCCTGGTAACTTCAAAGTCCACAACGGTGAGCTCTGGGTGCTCGACTTCGGTTGCACCAAGGCACTCGACGACACCTTCTACAGCGACTACTTCTCGCTGATGAACCCAGAGGTGTTAGGTGACGACGCGCTCTTCCGCGATGCGCTTCACAAGATCGGCCTGCTGCTCGACACCGACAAACCGGAAGACAAAGACAAGCTGACCGCCGTGTTCCGCGAATCCGTCGAGCTACTCTCGCGGCCGTTCATGAGCGATGCCTTCAACTTTGGAGACCAAAGCTACTTTGACGAGCTTGCGGCCTTCGGCGAGCGCACACGCCTCGACCAAGAGCTCAACAAATTGAGCACGTCCCGAGGAAATGCACACGCACTCTACCTCAACCGCACCTACTTCGGCCTCTACAACCTGATCGGCAGCCTCGGCTCCACCATCAAGGCCACGCTGCCGAACTATGCGCCAACCCGTGCCGCGTGATCGTACCACCATGGTAGACCACAACCTCTCCACCCCATGAGCAAAACCATTCTCATCGTCGGCGGGTCCCACGGCATCACCGAAGCCCTGTGCGATCAGTTGTCCGCTGCCGGCCACCACGTTCTCACCGCCAACCGCTCAGGCTCCGGCGACAACCACCAGAGCTACGACGCCACCAGTGGCGATTCGCTGGACGTGCCCGACCAACTGGACGGACTCGTTTACGCTCCGGGTTCGATTACGCTCAAGCCCTTCCACCGCCTGACCCAGGACGACATGCTCGACGAGTTCAAACTCAACGCACTCGGTGCGGCATCGGCCGTCCAGCAATGCCTGCCCGCACTGAAGAAGTCGCCGGCAGCCTCGGTCGTACTTTTCTCGACGGTCGCGGTTCAGACCGGGCTTCCGTTCCATGCGTCGATCGCCATGGCGAAAGGCGCTGTCGAAGGGCTTACCCGCTCACTAGCGGCGGAACTGGCTCCCAAGATCCGCGTCAATGCCATCGCCCCGTCCCTGACCGACACGCCATTGGCTGAAAACCTCGTGAACTCAGAGGCAAAGCGCAAGGCATCCGCCGAGCGCCACCCGCTTGCCGCCATCGGCAATCCGGAGGATGTCGCGGCACTCGCCAAACTCTTGCTCTCAGAGGAATCCAAATTCATCACAGGCCAAGTCCTTCACGTCGATGGCGGACTCGGACGACTGCGCCCGCTCTAGGGGAATCAACACGCGGAGCCACACCACCGCAAACCCTCTATCCCACTGAGGATCAGGCACAATTGCCGATCGTGCTTGTCTCATGGCGCCAGATTTGAGTGGATGGACCTTGCTATGGTCAAGGACACCGAGAGCGGAAGTCACAAGCAAGTTGCAGCCGGCGGCAGCCGTTGGCGCAGTGGCTGGTTCATCGCACTAGCCGTCATTTCGTTTCTCGTTCTACGCAGCGAACATGTGTTATCCGTTCCGGCAGATTTTGAGAACCCGGAGATGATACGCACCGGCCTGGCGATTTTGGCGGCAATCGCAGTTCTCTGGTTGAGCGAGGCGCTCCCTCTGGCAGCAACCGCTGTGATGGTCCCCGTACTGGCGGCACTCACAGGCGTGATGGATGTCGCCAGCGGCTTTGCCAACTTCGCCCACCCGCTCATTTTCCTCTTCCTCGGAGGATTCGCACTGGCCGCAGGTCTAGCCCGCCACTCGCTCGACCGCTGGCTCGCTCAAGGAGCCCTGAGGCTTGGCAAAGGGCACTTTTACCGCACCGCCGCGATCCTCTTCGGGATTGCCGCGGTGCTTTCCATGTGGATCTCCAATACCGCCGCCACCGCGATGTTGGTCCCCGTTGCCCTCGGCATCCGCGCCACGCTCATCGCCGCCGACGGCCAGGAAGCAGCCACGCGGACCACGCCGTTCCTGCTGCTGGGACTTGCGTATTCAGCCAGCATCGGCGGACTGGGCACGGTAATTGGCACCCCGCCGAACGCCATCGCCGCCGCCAAGCTCGGGCTCTCATTCACCGATTGGCTGGCGATCGGCCTGCCATGCGTCGCGTTGCTGCTCCCCGCCCTCTTTCTGATGCTTCTGGTGGTGCTCCATCCGGGAAAAGTCGGCGCCATCAAAATCGTCCACGAGAACCTGAAAATGACCGGCCAGGCGTGGGGCATGCTGGTACTGTTTGTCGCGGTCTTAACTTGTTGGTTGTTCAGCCGACAGCTCGCTGACTTCTTCGGCGTCACCAAGCATTTCGACTCCCTCATCGCTGTGGCCGCCATTGGTGCCATGGCCGCCACGCGTCTCGTCGGCTGGCGCGATATTGAAAAAACCACCGACTGGGGAGTGCTGTTGCTCTTCGGGGGCGGCCTCACATTGAGCAAAATCCTCTCCACCACCCAGGCCAGCCTCTACCTCGCCAACAGTGTCCGCGATGTGACCGCGGGCTGGCCATTAATTGCCTTTGTCGGAGTGCTCGTGTTGTTCGTCATCTTCCTCACCGAGCTCTCCAGCAACACCGCTACCACCGCGCTTTTGGCTCCGATCTTCGCCTCGGTGGCCATTGATATGGGCGTGGAACCCGCGCGTCTGGTTCTACCGCTGGCGGTCGCCTCATCCTGTGCGTTCATGCTTCCGGTAGCGACCCCACCAAATGCCATCGTCTTCTCCTCCGGACTGATTCAGCAGAAGCAAATGATGCGCGCCGGGGTCGTGCTCAACCTCGTCTTCGCCGCGCTGCTCACCCTGCTCAGCTCATGGCTCTTCGGCCGTTGAGCCACACCGAGCCCCACCTGTGGCTCAACGCGGGTAAAACCGCGCCACCTCCGAGGCATCCACCATCCGGTCCTTCTTCTCACCACAGCGGAAGCGGTAATAGCCCGTCTTCTCGTGCATCGTCGGCTCATCGATCGAGTACAACTCACGCCCGTCCTCAAGCACGATCACGTGCGGCGTGGATTGGCATGCGCACAGCCCCCACACAGCGCAGGTGAACAAAGAGAGCAGACAAAAGCGAATCAGACGAACGGACATGGGGCGCCGACCATAAGGAAGTCATCTCACCCGTGACAAGCCCGATTCTAGCATCAGCTCGAATTTCATCATGGATATAAAAAAGGCCGCCTCCAAGGATCTGAATCCCCGGAGGCGGCCTGAAATTTGTCAGCCTCAATGGCTTAGTCGATGACTGGCTGCGCCCCTTCGACGCGCTCTTTCATCTCCTTACCAGGCTTGAACTTCACCACCGAGCGCGGTGGGATCACCACATCGGTACCTGGCTGGTTCGGGTTACGGCCGATTTTCTTCTTCGTCCGGCGGACTTGGAAGGTGCCGAAATTGCGCATCACGACCTGATTGCCGAGCGCGAGATGATTGGTGATGTCATCCATGGTGTACTGGATCACATCGAAAACTTTCTGCTGGGTGAGACCGGTACGGTTAGCGATCTCGACGACCAAATCACGCTTGGTGATGGTCTTGGACTTGATGGAATTTTCGTCAGACATTCAGGTGAAATAAATGAATTCGATTGGCGCCCCTTCCTTACTCTCTGAGCTCAGTTCGTCAACTGAGAAGCCGTCCGAAAATGCAATTTCGCCACACTTTCAAGAATCTGAGAACCTTCACGCTCAACCAGTTGCCGACCAACCGTCAAAACCTTGGGACCGGCTCCACGAGGCATCATCACACGCTGATCCGTGCTCGCTCGATCCATCCATCGGACGAAATGATCGCGCGCCAGGATCGACGCAGCAGCCACAGCCACATCACTTTCCGCCTTCGTTTTCTGCTCCAATTCGATAGCAATCTTCTGTCTACCTAACGCCTGTTTAAGTACCCTTGGATTGGCAAACTGATCGGACAACGCACGCGGACAATCGGGACGCTTTTGATGCAAATTTGCGATCACCGTGGCGTGCCCCCAGGCGAGCATTTGGTTCAAATTGCCGAACTTCGCGTAGAGGCGGTTGTAGGTTTCCGGCCGCAGTTCCAGCACGTCGTATGCGATGCCTGGGGTTTCGCGGATCTTTTTCGCCAGATCGCGGATCTTGCGGTCGGACTTGATCGCTTTCGAGTCCTGCACCCCGGCGGCAATCAACCCGGCCGCCATCGATTCATCCGTATACACGCCAGCCACCACCAGCGGCCCGAAAAAGTCGCCTTTGCCCGACTCGTCGATGCCAAAATGCGGCGCGTTCATTTCCGGGTTGTGCACCGCTTCATAGCCGATCACCGCCTTGCCCGTGATCTCCGGCTCGAGCACGAACTCGAGGAATTCGCGCGTTCCCTTGCCTTGGATCAGCACCTTTGGCCCCTTCTCGTACACGGTCACATTCACATTCTCCGACTTCTTCGCCGCCGAATAGATCGAGTACGGCTTGGCGGAGAATGTGAAGCCCTTGCGCTCAAGGATCCCGCGGAGTTTCTCCGCCTGATCGAGCGTAAGCGGTTCGGTATGACTGGTCGGTCCTGACATGAGGGCAAGCCATAGCACATCCCACCGTCCCGCGCGAGGACGGCGGGCGCAGATTAGCGGCTGAATGTGCGCTCCAACCACGAGCGCTGGTTGTCATGCTTGTGACCGCACGCACGTGCCGGCTTCAAATCCTTTGGCATCCTCGTGTTGGTCTCGAGCCCCGCCTGGCGGCAGAACTTGGTCGCAAGCAGACCGCTCTCACGGCACAGCGACACACTCACAAGATCGCGGCCAAAGCCAAGTTCGCCCATCGGGTAACCATTCTTCTGAGCCGTCAGCATGACCTGGGTCCAAACCGGCAACGCCAAGCGCGATCCATAGCCCCCCCCGATCGTGCGCTGGTTCTGGTCGAGCCCGACCCACACCCCGGCAGTCAACGATTCGGTAAACCCAACAAACCACGCATCGCGGTAATCATTGGTCGTTCCGGTCTTGCCGCCCGCCGGCGCGCGGAAGCCCAAACTCCGCGCCCCAACTCCCGTACCACCTGCCATCATCGCCTTCTCCAGAACACGGCCGGTCAGCTGCGCCGCTCCGGGAGCAATCACCGACGATCCCATCACCCCGGAATTGTAGACAATCCGCCCATCGCGCGTGCGGATCTGGCTGATCACAAACGGCCGGTTCTTCATGCCTCCGTTCGGGAAAACCGTGTAGGCGCTGGTGATATCCTTGAGCGTCGATTCAAAACTACCAAGGAAGATGGACGGGCCATTCGGCAGGTCATAGCCAAGCCCCACCGCATCGGCGGTGTACTTCACATCTTTCAGCCCGGCATAGTTGCCTACGCGCACGGTCATTGTGTTGCGCGACTTGATCAACCCGACCTCCGCCGGCTGGATCCCCATGTACTTGCCATCCGAGTTCGACGGCCGCCACGATCGCGGTGCCCCCTGAATCTCGCCCGGACGGATCGGCCCGTCGTCCACCCGCTGATACTGAAGCATGCCTTTGCTGAAGGCAGTGGCATAAACCATCGGCTTGAAGATCGATCCGACCTGTCGCTTAGCTTGAATGGCGCGGTTGTACGAGCTGTCCCGCAAGTCCCGCCCACCGACGATGGCACGGATCCCTCCGGTTTTGTTGTCGATCACCACCACCGCACCTTGCAGGTAGCGCGGCGCGGTCCGCACACCATTGCGCACCGCGGAATGAAAGTCCGCCTTCTTCTGGTGACGATAGCCCGGCAACGCTTCGATGCTCTCCAAGTGACTATTAAGCGATGTCAGCGCAGCACTCTGCAGGTCCGTGTCCAACGTCGTGAAAATCTGCAATCCACCTTCCACAGCGAGCTCGTCGTCCAAGAGCAAATCGAGCTCACGCCGCACGATATCCAGCGCGTACGTGTCGTTGATGATCCGACGCTCCGGCGGGCGGATGTGGACCGGCGCCTTCTTCGCGGCCTCGGCTTCCGCCACAGTCAGCGCCCCCGTGTCGACCATGCGGTCCAACACCTGACGCATCTGGTCCTTCGCCGCGTCCAGATTGCGGAACGGCGAAAACGGCGTAGGCCCACGGATAATCCCAGCCAACATCGCAGCTTCCGACGTGGTCAAATCCCTGGCCGGCTTCTCAAAATAGACCTCACTCGCCCGCTGGATGCCGTAGATCCCACTGCCGTAGTAGATCAAATTCACGTACGCCTCGAGCAGCTGATCTTTGGAATACATCGCCTCAAGCCGCCGCGTAATCATCACCTCCAACAACTTGCGGTGGTAGGTCTTGTCCTTGAGCCCAAACCGGTTGCGCGCCAACTGCATCGACAAGGTGCTCGCCCCCTGGACGTTGCTCATCTCCTTCACGTTGCGGATCGCCGCACGTACGACGCCAAAGTAGTCCACCCCGCCGTGCTCGTAGAACCGACTGTCCTCCCGCGCCAACAGGGCATCGATGAACACAGGAGAAACCTCGCCAAGCGGGACGGTCTCGCGGTTCTCTCCATGCAGAGAGCCGATCTCACGCCCTTTGACATCGAGGATCCGAGAGCGCTCGGGCATCCTCGAAATGTCCGACAAGTCATAGGATGCAGCCATCCGGGCGTAGACGAACAACACCACCGCCAAGCCGAGAAAGCCCAGGATTCCGGAAAGCAGCGCAAGCCGCAGGAAGCGTTGTTTGAACGAGCCCTTTTTCCGGCGTGCGGCCGGGCGCTTGCGGCGCGCACGTTTGGCGGGAGCCTTACGTTTCGCTGCCTTCTTTTTGGCACCACCACGCGAACTGGCCGCCTTCTTCTTGGTGGTAGATTTTTTGCGCGTCGTGCGTTTGCGAGGTCCGGGGGCAGCCATGTCGCGCATAGGGAAGCGGATATGCGGGGTGCGGTCAATCGGATACCCGCTCGCGGAAAATTCGACGATGGGATTTTTGGCAATGAGAGAAAGTCGCACGCCCCCCACAGAGGCAGGGTTCCTATCCAGCCTATTTCTGCCAGTCCGCCATGCCAATGAGTTGATCACGCGTCAGGACGCGGCTTAAATTGCTCCCATGTCCGCCATTCCCAACCTCGAAGATCACGTGCGCGCCGCGCTGGAAGAAGACCTGGGCACGCCCGGTGACCTCACCGCCCAGTATTTCCTCGATCCGGAATGCGAAATGACCGTCGACCTCTGCGCCCGCGAACCCGGTGTACTCGCCGGCACGGAGCCCGCCGTGGAAGCACTACGCCAAGTCGACCCGTCGCTCAATGTGGAGCTGCTACTCAACGACGGCGCACCTCTCGAGCGCGGGTCAATCGTGATGCGGATATCCGGCAAAGCCGCCAGCATCGTCACCGCCGAGCGCACCGCCCTCAACTACCTGCAACGCCTCTCCGGCGTCGCCACCGCCACCAAGCGCTACGTCGATGCCGTAGCAGGGACCGGCGTGAAGATCCTCGACACCCGCAAAACCACCCCGGGCTGGCGCTACCTGGAAAAAGCCGCCGTCATCGCAGGCGGCGCGGTAAACCACCGCATGGGCCTCTACGACATGGTGATGGTCAAAGACAACCACATGCTCGCCCAACGCGGCATCGCCGCCATGCAGGAAGCCATCGACCGCCTCCACGCCGACCACCCGGCCGTCGCAGTGGAAATCGAAGTCGATACCCTCGAACAACTCGAAGAAGTTCTCCACCTCACCGACGTCCAACGCGTTCTACTCGACAACATGCCACCCAAGGTGCTGCGCCAGGCCGTCGCCATGCGCGAGGCCTCCGGGTCATCGGTCGAGTTCGAAGCCAGCGGCGGGATCACATTGGACACCATCCGCGCCGTCGCAGAAACCGGAGTCGATTTCATCTCCGTCGGTGCCCTCACCCATTCCGCCGTCTCCCTCGACCTCGGCCTGGACGGCAAAGGCTAACCTGCACCACACTCCCGCGAAGCGCTGGTGGGTCGGCATTCCAGCCGTCAGTTTGGCCCCAAAGGAGCGCAGCGACCTTGCCGATTACCTCACGCAAAGCCCCAAAGATCCCGAAGGCCTCTCAGCTCCGGTGGCGGTGAATGGAGCGACGTTCGCCGCAGGTCGCATTTTTCGGCAGATTGCAGGATAGAAGTTATTTTGGACTTCACCATTCCAAACAATCCCCAACACCAGTAATACACACCGCATGAAAACAATCCCAATGATCGCCGCTACATGGTTGGCATTCGCTGTATCGGCAGTGGCAGGAGTTCTTGAGTTCCGAACCGTTGCTCAGCCGGGCGAGGATTTCGCAATCGAACTTCCGCTGGGAGAAGAAAGTTTGAAGCTACGTGCCCCCGAGGATCTCAACGAAGCCGACCTGAAAATGGCCAGCGGTGGATTCGTTCCGGATGAGGGGAACATCCTTCATCTGGACTTCAACGAGAAGGGCGCACCGAAACTCTTTAAAATCACCAAGGAAAACCTCGGCAAGCGGCTCGCAATTATTGTGAATGGCAAGGTGTTGATGGCGCCGAATGTGATGGAGCCGATAGCCGGCGGTAGCGGCCAGGTTCCCGGCTGGGAAAGCGCCAAGGAAGCGGAGGAGGTCGCCGCTACTCTCAACGAGGCGTCAGCCAAAGTCAGCAAAGACGCGCCGCGACCAAACTGACTCGTCCTGCGCTCTCAATCACCCCTCCCCCTCATGATTCTCAATCCGGATCTGATCGAAACACAACTCGCCGCGTCGCCGGAATGCGACGTGCGCGTGATGGCGGAAACCGCATCGACCAATTCGACCCTGCTCGACTGGGGCCGCCGCGGCATGAAGGCCCCTGTGGCCTTGTTCGCCGAATCACAAACCGCGGGGCGCGGGCGCCGTGGCCGCAGTTGGCAGGCGGAACCTGGCACCGCATTGACGGGGTCGCTGATGCTGCATCCCGACGCCCCACCGGAACGCTGGCGCCTGCTGACCCTGGCCGCCGGCATTGCGCTGGCCGATGCCATGCCTGCCGCCGTCCGGGTAAAATGGCCGAACGATCTCTACGCCGACGACCGCAAGCTCGGCGGAATTTTGGTCGAGACACAGATCAGCTCACCGACTTCGGGTTTCGTCGTCGTGGGCTTTGGCCTCAACATCAACCAATCCACATTCGGCGGTGAAATCGCGGATCGCGCGGTTTCCCTGCGCCAGCTCACCGGCGACGCCCACGACATCAACCAAATCGCCGGCAATGCGGTGGCCAGCCTGCTCAAAACACTGCCCTTGGCGTGGCAGGATCCCCGCCACATTCTCGAGCGCTTCGAGCAACTCGACTGCGTCAGCGGCCGCACCATCACCGCCATGACCCGCGAACAAAGCGAACCAGTCCACGGCGTGGCAACCGGCATCGACGGCGGAGGCCGACTCATCGTGCGCCTCCCCGGCGGCGGCTTCCACCCGCTCGAAGACGCGTGGGAAATCCGCTGGTAGCCGCAAATCTCAGCGTCAAGGCAAGCTACTGGGGGGCCCCATCATCCACATGGGGCTCCGGCAGCTTTTTCCCGCAACGGGCGCAGTATCGGTGGTCAATCATCACGCCGTGGAAGCCGCAACGCGGACAATCCGGCGCAGAGGCATCCAGAATCCCGGCACTGCTAAATCCAGCGGTGCCAGTCTCCTCCGGTGGTGCGCCACCGATCCCGGACCGGCGGGCCACTTCCACCCCGATGATCCCCGTCGGCACCGCAAGCACCGCCCAGCCTGTGATCATCGCGATCGACGCCACAAACTGCCCAAACCAAGTCTCCGGGCTGATATCGCCATAACCCACCGTGGTAATCGTCACGACCGCCCAGTAAACCGATCTCGGGATGCTTGTGAAGCCATGCTCAGGCCCTTCGATCAAATACATCACCGTGCCGATCACCATCACCAAAGCGGTAATGGTAAAGAGAAACACCATGATCTTGGGGCGCCCCGCCTTAAGCGCAGTAAGAAAAAGGTCCGCCTCCCGCAGGTGCCTCGCCATTTTCAACACACGGAACATGCGCAGTAGTCGCAGCACCCGGATCACCAACAAATACTGACCGCCAGGGAGGAAGAACTGAAGGTAGGTCGGGATGGTGGAGAGCAAATCGACGATCCCGAAAAAGCTAAAGGCATAGCTCTTCCAATTGCGCGCGCTGATCAGGCGCAAGATGTACTCGATGGTGAATCCAATGGTGAAGACCCACTCAAGTGTGCGCAGTTGCTGGTGGATCACCGCATCGATCTGCGGCGTGCTCTCGAGCATCACTGCGCCGACGCTCCCGATGATGCAGAACAAAAGTGCGACGTCGAATGCCTTGCCTGCCGGTGTGTTCGAGTGGAAAATGACCGTATAGAGGCGGTTGCGCCAGTCGGCACGGCGTCGCTTCCTTTTGCGTTGCGTTGGATCGTCTATTGGGGCGGTCGGCTCACTCATGGCGGGTTGTCTCAAGCTAGGCAATTCGTCGGTTGTTAAAAAGCATCAAAGCAGACTTTTCCATGGATTCAGGATTACCAGGCGGGCAAAAACCACGAGTCATTGTCATTGCAGGATGCGGTTACCTTGGCAGTGAACTGGCGCGTCAATTTGCCCACTTGGGCGACCGCGTGATCGGTCTGGTGAAATCTCTCGATGGAACCACCGCTCCAGACGGCGTCGAACTTCAAGCCTGTGACCTGACCGACCGCGCATCGCTAGACGCCGTGGCAAAGCACCTCGAGACCAAGGTGGATGTCGTCGTCCATTGTGCCAGCACCCGCGGCGGAGATGCCGAAGCCTACCACAACCTGTACGCCCGCGGCAGCGAACACCTGATGGCCGCCCTCCAACCGAAACGATTCGTCTTCACCAGCTCGACTTCGGTCTACGGCCAGACCGACGGCTCGGAAGTCGACGAACTCAGCGTCACCGTGCCACTGCGCCCGACCGGCGACGTCCTGCTCGAAGGCGAGGGCCTGGCAGTCAGATCCGGTGGTATCGCGGTGCGCCTAGCGGGAATCTACGGGCCCGGCCGCTCGGTCGTGCTCAAGCGCTTCTTTGATGGCACCGCCACCATCGACGAAGGCGTCGAACGCATCCTCAACCAGATCCACCGCGACGACGCGGCCGCCGCCATTGTCCATCTGGTCAACTATAACGCGTCCGGTGTCTTCAACGTCTCCGATGACTCGCAAATCACCCAACGCGCACTCTACTCACTGCTGTCGTTACACTTCGACCGCCCGATGCCGGACGAAGCCCCACGCAGCCTGGGCAAACGCCGCGGCTGGACGAACAAAGCGGTAAGTAACAGAAAACTTCGCTCAACAGGCTGGCATCCAAAATACGCCACGTTTATGAATGCGGTGGAATACGATGTGCACTTCGTGCCATCCATCCTTGCGCAAACCAGCGGAAATTAGTCAATCTCCCGCTAACCGCGCCACTCATCATCCGCTTCGCCCCGGCCTCGTTCATGTCCTCCTCCGCACCTCCATCGTCCGCCACCGTGTCCACATCCGGGCACGATGAGCCGCGCTTGCGTTGGTGGATGGCAGCCAACTACCTCAACCTGGACGCCCCACTGGTGGCGATTGTTTGGCTCGCGCTCTTTGCCGCATGCCGCGATGTCTTCGTTCCATTCGAAGCCTACAAGGTACTCGCGCTCGCTGTGTGGTGCGTTTACACGCTCGATCATTTGTTCGACACCAAACGCAAGCCATCGGTTGAGGCCATGACCGGGCGTCACCGGTTCCACCGTCTGTGGAGGATCCCACTGACAGGTGCCCTGGCCGTGGCCATGGTCGTCGGCTCCAACCTGGCGCTCACCCAGTTGCCCGGCCAACTGGTCACCGGTGGGCTGCTCGTCGCCGGGGTGGTGGTGCTTTACCTCATCCACGCCCGCGCCATCGCAGCCACCAACGGTGCCGTCCTGCCCAAAGAACTTCTCTGCGGTGCGATCTTCGCCATCGGCGTGTCGCTACCCGCCACTGTCTACGCCGGCACGTTCACCAACATCGGTGCCGCCGGTTTGCTCGCGCCCATTATTGCAATGGTCCAGATCCTGAAGGAACCGGACGTGCTCTTCTTCGCCGCTCTGTGCGCACTCAACTGCATCGCCATCGCAGTCTGGGAATGGCAACCGGACCGAGTCAACGACCGCGCCGCCATCACACGGTTCTTCCCGGACATCCGCGAGATCTTGCCGCGTTTCATCATCATTCTTTTTGGCGGAGCCCTGGCATTCCCGCTGACCAGCATCCTGTTTGATCAAAACTATCCGGAATACTACTCCGTGTTCTTCAGCTGCATCGCGGCCTCGGCGGGACTGATTGGGATCATCCACTGGCAGCGTCACCGTTTCAAACCGGACGTCCTGCGCGTGCTGGCCGACGTCGCGCTGCTCACCCCGATCGCTGCGATCCCGTTCATCCCGCGCTCGATCTGGAGCCTGCTTAAGATTGTCTTCGGCTTCGGCTGGTAATTTTCAGCACTCGGTAGCACCCCACATTTCCGCCTTCCTCCGGTGGCAATTCGGCGCCGTCGCACGTACCGTGGGCCATGTCATCTGTTGTTCGTGTATTCGCCTACCTCAAACGCTACCCGACACTCGCCTCGGGCCAGCTGCTGTGCGCCGTGTTGATGACTCTGGCGCTGATCATCTTCCCGGAAGTCACCGGTCACGTCACCCGTGACATCATCCCGAACAAAAAGTTCGATGAATTCATCCCTTGGGTCCTGCTCGCCCTGAGTGGGTTCTTCCTGCGCGAGCTTCTCAATGGTCTGCGCATCATCTTGAACAACGTGTTCGAGCAAAAGGTCATCTACGATGTCCGCTCGGACCTCTACAAAAAGATCCAGCGCCTGCCACTCAACTGGTTCGACAGCCGCCGCACCGGCGACATCATGACCCGCGTCATCGAGGACGTCACCGCCATGGAGCGCGTGCTCATCGACGGCGTCGAACAAGGGCTCGTCGCCGTGCTGCAGATCCTCATCATCGGCACCATGCTCTACCTGAACGACGCCACCGTCGCCATGTGGGCCACCATCCCCGTGCCGCTGCTCGCCCTCTCCGCCTGGCTTTACACCCGCAACGCACGCCACCGCTACAAAGCCCAGCGCGAAGCCACCAGCGACATGAACGCCCTGCTGCACGACAACCTCTCCGGCGTGCGACAGATCAAGGCTTACACGTCGGAAGAAGCGGAACACAAACGCTTCAATGAGTTCTCCAACCGCTTGCGCAAAGCCACACTCAAAGTGATGCGCTACTGGGCCATGTACTCGCCCGGCACGTCGTTCATTGCCATGACCGGCTATGTACTGGTGCTTGCCTTTGGTGGCTGGCGCGTGATGCAGGGGCAAATGGAGCACGACCAGTTCCTCAAATTCTTCCTCTACATTTCGCTCTTCTACGAGCCGGTTGGACGCCTGCACCAGCTCAACCAAATGGCGCTTTCCGCCCGTGCCGCAGCCGACCGCGTGTTCGAGATCCTCGACACCGAGGACGAGCCGAACGCCACCACCGGCGACCACCTGCCCCGTCCGGTCAAAGCGCATGTCCGCTTTGAGGACGTCAGCTTTTCCTACGGCGACACCCCGACCCTGAGTCACATCGACCTCGACGCCCAACCTGGAGAAACCATCGCACTGGTCGGCCCGACCGGTGCCGGCAAGTCGACCATTGTCTCGCTGCTCACCCGCTTCTACGAATGCAGCGCCGGCCGCATCACCGTCGACGGCAAGGACATCTCCGGCTTGGCCAAGTCCGACCTCCGCTCACACATCGGCTACGTCACCCAGGAGCCATTCCTCTTCAACGGCACCGTCCGCGAAAACCTCGTGCTGGCCGACCGCACCGCCTCCGATGAGGAAATCTGGGCCGCTCTCGATGCCTCGAACGCCGGACACTTCGTGCGCAAGCTCCCGGAAGGCCTCGACACCAATGTCGGCGAACGTGGGGTCAAACTCTCCGGCGGAGAAAAACAACGCCTCTCCATCGCCCGCGCCCTGCTCAAGGACCCACCGATCCTTCTCCTCGACGAAGCCACGTCCGCCGTCGACAACGAAACCGAGCGCCTCATCCAACAAGCTCTCGATCGACTGCTCGAACAGCGCACGTCATTCGTCATCGCCCACCGACTCTCGACCGTCCGCAACGCCACCCGCATCTATGTCCTCGACGGAGGTAGCGTCGTTGAAACCGGCACCCACGACGAACTCATGGCATTCAACGGCCTTTACGCCGAACTCGCCAGCCGCGACTTCGCCGAGGAAGAGTAAGGCGCGCGGCGCTGGCACTGGAGCGCTGAGCTTCACCCATGCACGCGCGGCGCTGGAGGGACGGCATTCCTGCCGTCGATGGGAAATCTCACGCAAAGCCCCAAAGATCCCAAAGACCGACCAGCTCCGGCGAAGGGAAAGGCCGGTTCGGTCACCGCAGATCGCATTTTCTTCCGAGGATTGGCAGGATGGCGAGGATTAGAAGTGGGTCCCGGTAAGTCACTCAGAATGACGGGAACCACTCTCTACCACAGGAGTGTGGCAGCTCCATCTCAACACACTCTGCCACCATTCCCCGCTGGACCAACGACACTCCTGTCGTTGCGCGTAAAACTCCGTCGCGATTCCAGCGTGCAATCCATGCACGCGCAGCGCTGGGGGGACGGCATTCCTGCCGTCGATGGGAAATCTCACGCAAAGCCCCAAAGATCCCAAAGGACGACCAGCTCCGGCGAAGGGAAAGGCCGGTTCGGTCACCGCAGATCGCATTTTCTTCCGTGGATTGGCAGGATGGCCAGGATTAGAAGTGGGTCCCGGTGACTCACTCAGAATGACGGGAACCGCTCTCTACCACAGGAGTGTGGTAGCTCCGTCTCAACACACTCTCCCTCCATTCCCCGCTGGACCAACGACACTCCTGTCGTTGCGCGTAAAACTCCGTCGCGATTCCAGCGTGCAATCCATGCACGCGCAGCGCTGGGGGGACGGCATTCCTGCCGTCGATGGGAAATCTCACGCAAAGCCCCAGAGATCCCAAAGACCGACAAGTTCCGGCGAAGGGAAAGGGCGGTTCGGTCACCGCAGATCGCATTTTCTTCCGCGGATTGGCAGGGTGAGGAGGATTTGAAGTGGCTCGCGGTGAGTCACTCAGAATGACGGGAACCACTCTCTACCACAGGAGTGTGGCAGCTCCATCTCAACACACTCTACCACCATTCCCCGCTGGACCAACGACACTCCTGTCGTTGCGCGTAAAACTCCGTCGCGATTCCAGCGTGCAATCCATGCACGCTCAGCGCTGGGGGGACGGCATTCCTGCCGTCGATCCCTCGACTCCGCCTCGCTCACGGTTGAAGAACCAAGTCCCCCTCTCGCTTACACTTGCAGCTCCGGCACATCTGCCCTCTGTTGGGGGCGTGGCTGATCCGGTGAAACTCGAACCTCTGAAGGGCGCGTCCAACGACGACGTACTCAACGCATTCCTCAACTGGCTGGTGGAAACCGGCGTCGATCCCTACGACCACCAGGAAGAGGCCATCCTCGAGCTGTTCGACGACAAAAACGTCATCCTCAACACTCCCACTGGATCCGGCAAATCGCTGGTCGCGCTTGCCGTTCATTACCGCGGACTGTGCCTGGGGCGCCGCTCGTTCTACACCGTCCCGATCAAAGCCCTCGCGAACGAGAAGTTCCTCTCATTGTGCCGCACCTTCGGCCCTGAAAATGTCGGCATGATCACCGGCGACGCCACCGTCAACCGCGACGCTCCGATCATCTGCTGCACCGCGGAGATCCTCGCCAACATCGCCCTGCGCGAAGGCGAAAATGCCCAGGTCGACGACGTGATCATCGACGAATTCCACTATTACTCCGACCACTCCCGCGGAGTCGCATGGCAGATCCCGCTGCTGGCCTTGCCTCAATCGCGCTTTCTTTTGATGTCCGCCACGCTCGGCGAGACCAAGTTCTTCGAAGATGAACTGACCACCCTCACCGGAGCCGAGACCGTCTTGGTCAAATCCGACCAGCGCCCAGTGCCGCTCGAGTTCATCTACAGCGAAACCCCACTGGCAGAAATGGTCGAAAGCCTGGTGCAAAACGACAAAGCACCGGTCTATCTCGTCCATTTCGCCCAGCGAGCATGCGCCGAAACCGCACAAAGCCTGACCTCGGTCAACTTTTGCTCGAAGGAAGAAAAGCGCGAGATCGCCGAAGCACTGCACGAGGCGAATTTCCGCAGCCCGTATGGCAAAGAGGTGAGCAAACTGCTGCGCCACGGCATTGGCATCCACCACGCCGGGTTGCTGCCAAAATACCGCGTGCTGGTGGAAAAGCTCACCCAGCGTGGGTTGCTCAAAGTCATCTGCGGTACCGACACCCTGGGCGTCGGGGTGAACGTGCCCATCCGCACAGTCGTCTTCACCCAGCTTTGTAAGTTCGACGGGCAGGGCACGAAGATCCTCACGGTGCGCGATTTCAAACAAGTCGCCGGCCGCGCCGGACGCCGCGGGTTCGACAACATAGGCTACGTCGTCGCCCAGGCACCGGAACACGTGATCGAGAACAAAAAGCTCGAAGCCAAAGCCGCCGCCAGCACGAAAAAGCGCAAGCTCATCAAGAAGAAGCCACCGGAGAAGGGCTACGTGGCATGGGACGAGTCCACGTTCCGCAAACTCATCAGCTCGCCGTCGGAGAAGCTGGTCTCACGCTTCAAGGTCAGCCACAGCATGCTGCTCAATGTGATGGCACGGAAGGACAAGGACGGCTGCGCCGAACTGAAACGGGTGATCGCCGCGAGCCACGAGACCGATCAAGCCAAGCGCAAGCACCGACGCCAGGCATTTGCCATGTTCCGCGGGCTAGTGCGGGGTGGGGTCCTCACCATCATTCCGGAGGAGGAACGCACATCGGATGTGAAAGTGCGCCTCCACGTCGACCTGCCTGATGATTTCTCGATGAACCAGGCACTCGGGCTTTACCTGCTCGACGTGATCCCACAGCTCGACCGCGAATCCCCAACCTACGTGCTGCATTTGTTGTCGCTGGTCGAAGCGATTCTCGAAAACCCGATGGCGGTGCTGGTCGCCCAGCAAAACAAAGAAAAGACCCGCCTCATCAACGACCTCAAGGAAGAAGGCGTCGGCTATGACGAGCGGATGGAACTGCTCGAACAAGTCGAATGGCCGAAACCCGACAAGGACTTCATTTTCGACTCGTTCAACCGCTTCATTGAAACCCAGCCGTGGATCGAAGCCGAAAGCATCCGCCCGAAATCGATCGTGCGCGAAATGTTCGAGGAGTACATGAGCTTTGAGGACTACGTCAAAGAGTACGGCCTCGAACGCTCGGAAGCCGTGCTCCTGCGCCACCTCTCGGATGTCTACAAAGTGCTCGAGCAAACCGTGCCCCCCGGGTTGAAAACGGACGAGGTTCTCGAAGCCCAGGAATACCTCGGCGACCTGCTGCGCGGCGTGGACTCCAGCCTCCTCGACGAGTGGGAGCGCATGCACCACCCGGAACAAGCTCTGGAAGAAAAAGCCGAGGCCAAACCTGAAAAGGAAGTCCCGATCAGCCGCAGCAAAAAGGCATTCACCCGTGCCGTGCGCCACGCCATCTTCACCGTGGTCAAAGAACTCTCACACGACCGCGTGACCTCGGCTCTCACATTGATCGAGCCCGACGACGGAGACGGCGAAAAGTGGTCGGTGCCACGCTTGGATGCCATCCTCGACGACTACTACGACGGTCACGAGTTCATCCGCCTCGACCCGGAAGCGCGCAATGCCAAGCATGCCCACATTTCCGAACTGCCAAACGCACGCCGCTGGCGCGTCGACCAGGTATTGATCGACTCCGACGAACACAACGACTGGGTGCTGGTGGTCGAAGTCGACCTCGACGCCTCGGACGCCAAAGGCGAACCGGTTCTGACACTCAAATCACTCGGACCGATCGCCTGATACTGATTGAACGGTTACGCCAAGGTGACCGTTCATTTGGATCAAGCCTGGCAGGCTGCGGCGTTCTCGCGGATTTCGTCGATCGCCGCGCCCATCTCCGGAGCGCAGAAGGTCGACGAGCCGGCGACCAGCACGTTGGCGCCCGCCTTGGCAGCGATGGCTCCGGTACGCGCGTTGATGCCACCATCGACTTCGATGTGGAAGTCTAATTCACGGGCCGCACGCCACGCCGCGGCCTGCTCGACCTTCGGCATCGTTTCCTCCATGAACGACTGCCCACCAAAGCCCGGCACCACGGTCATGACCAGCAGGAGGTCGATCAGCTCGAGGTACGGCTCGACTTCGCTGATCGGAGTGGCCGGGTTCAGTGCCAATCCAGCCAACACACCCACGTCGCGGATGCGCTTGAGCGTGTCCGCCACGTCGTGATCCGCCTCGACATGCACGGTCACCAAATCCGCACCGGACGCAATGAAGCGCGGCAAATAGTGATCCGGACGCGAGATCATCAAATGCACGTCGAGAAAGACATCGGTCGCTTTGTCCACGGTCTCGACCATCGCCGGACCAAAGGAGATGTTGTCGACAAAATGTCCATCCATCACGTCGAGGTGCATCCAATCGGCTCCGCAACGCACGGCGCGCTGGGTTTCCTCGGTGACTTTTCCAAAATCCGCCGCGAGCAGCGACGGGGCGATGATAATTTGATCGGAGCGGTTCATGATGGTCGTGTCTGCTTCCGTTCATTAGCACGTAGCCCGAACTTGGCGAACCGAAATCAGGGGTTATCGTAGGCCCCGACTGATTTTCCCATCATGAGCCAAGACGAACCGCCAATCATCGACCTCCAAAGCGACGACTACTTCATGGGCGAAGCCATCCGCGAAGCCCTGAAAGCCTACCGTCGTGGCGAAGTGCCGGTCGGTGCGGTGCTCGTTCACGAAGGGCGCATCATCGGCCGCGCGTTCAACCAGGTCGAAACCTTGAAGGACGCCACCGCCCACGCGGAAATGCTCGTCCTCACCCAAGCCCAGGAAGCCATCGGGGACTGGCGCTTGGAAGACTGCACGCTCTACGTCACCAAAGAACCATGCCCGATGTGCGCCGGCGCGATCGTTCATTGCCGCCCATCCCGCGTGGTCTACGGCATCAGCGACCCGAAAGGCGGCGCCGCCGGTGGATGGATCAACCTCTTGCAAACAGAGACTCTCAACCACCAATGCGAGATCACCCGAGGCGTGCGCGAGGAGGAATCCCTCTCCATCATCCAACAATTCTTCCGCGAAGCCCGCGCCAAAGCCAAAGAGCGCGCCCGCGAACGCAAAGCGCGTGAAGCTGCAGATGAACCAGAGGACGTCGACCTCTGGTCCGAATAACCCTAAGCGGACGAAGCACTCACTCCGCGTCCAGGCCGCCGATTTCATTTTCACCGTCCTCCGGCCTCGGCACCAACCCTTGGTCGGCGAGCTTCTCCAGTAGCTCAGTCACGTCCTCCGCGCCGTCCCACACCGACTGCACAACAAACAACGGCGCTTTCTGGCGCAACGCCACCGCAATCGCATCACTAGGACGCGCGTCGAGCTCGACCACTTTGCGCTCCTGTACTTCGTTCTCCTCGGACAAAATCAACCGGGCGTAGAACACATCGTTCTTGAAGTCGTTCACCACCACACGCTCGACTTTTCCGCCAAACGCCAGCAACAAGGCACCGATCAAATCATGGGTCTGAGGACGAATCGCCGGCACGCCACCAAGCGCCCCCGCAATCGCCGCGCCAACCACAGGATCGACGTGGATCACGAAAACTTTCTCGTCATCCCCTAAAAAAACCGCACAGCCCCCGCTCGTCGGAACCACCGCTTTTACTTCTACCGGCACCACTGCCTTGTCGCCTGAACTGGTCATAACCTGCTGCTAGTTTACCTTGTAGTCCTTTTGGTACTCGACGTAGTTGAGCGCCCCTTGCTTGAGCGCTTCCTGTTCTTCCACGCTGAGTTGGCGGATCACCTTGGCCGGAGCCCCGAGCACCAGTGACCCCGGAGGGATCTTTGTGTTCATCGTAACCAATGCCCCCGCGCCGACAATCGAACGCGCACCGACCACCGCGCCGTCCATCACAATCGAACCCATACCTATAAGACACTCGTCTTCAACGACACACGCATGAAGCATCGCTTTGTGACCAACTGTCACGTACTTGCCGATCACAGTCCCTTGGTTCTTCTCCAAATGGATCACACAACCATCCTGCACATTGGATCCCTCGCCCACTTCAATGCGGTTGATATCTCCTCGCAAAACCGCGTTATACCAAATGCTCGCATCTTTCCCCACCTTCACCGCGCCGATGATGTCCGCGCTTGGGGCAACAAATGCCGACTCGTGAATTTCGGGATCGCGCCCCGGTAATGAATGAATTGCCATCGTCTGACTGTGCCCACTCAGCCCTTTCAGAACAAGAAATTATCCGGCTTTTGACACGCAATTTCCCCTTTACAGTCAAGGCCCGAGCGGCATAATCGGAGGCCTATGAACAAATCTGAACTCGTTGAAGCAGTCCAAAGCGCACTTGGTGAAGACACTTCGAAGCGCGCCGCTGAAGATGCCGTTAAGGCTGTCCTCGACTCGATCGCTACCGGCGTCAAGAAAGACGGTGTGGTCCAGTTGATCGGCTTCGGAACCTTCAAGGTCTCCGAGCGTGCAGCTCGCGAAGGACGCAACCCTAAGACCGGTGAGAAAATGCAGATCGCCGCGTCGAAGTCGGTTCGCTTCTCCCCATCGTCGAACCTCAAGGCAAGCCTCTAATCCGGCTCTCCTTGTTTTAGATAATAACCTCCAAACATACCTACACTTTTAACAATCCGCGTTACCCCTGATCGGGTGCGCGGATTTTTTTGTCTACCGCAAGCCATCTAGCAGAAGTTAGGGAACCAGCTTGTGACGATTGAAGGGATCCGCGTTCCTCCACCGACCACGGTACCGCAGCCCCCGGTGTTGACCGGCGCCCGAATCACCACCAATATCCCGCCATGGCCGAAGATTCCCAATTGCTGCAACTTGTCACCTCCGCACTGACCAAAGCGGGCTGGTCGTTCGCCCGGGTGGACAACCCGGATCAGGAAGTACTGCGCATGGACTTCGACGCCCATCACACCCGCGTACCCATCACCATTCAGATCTTCGGCCCGATTGGCGCCGTCGCCGTGGTCGCCGAGGACAACCACAACACGCCACCGGAAGTCCGCGAAAAACTCGCCGAGTTGCTGATGCGCACCAACCTGCAACTCACCATCGGCGCGTTCGAAATGAACTGGGACAACCTGCGCACGTATTTCCGCATCACCAATGTCTTCAACACCGCAGCTGGCATGGACCAGGCTCTGCCCGGCATGGTCAGCGCGGCCGTGGCGGAACTCGACCGCATGACCCCGCAAATCGCCGAACTGATCAAAGCCAAAGACACGATCGATCAATTCGACATCGGCCGGCTGATGCGCCGCGAGGATTACCTCCCGGATCCCGAAAACACCAGCCCGTCGGGACTAGAACTGGAATAATATCAAGCGATCTGGTACTCCGAGGTGCCCGATCATTTGATAGAACCCAAAATCCCACCAGCTTCCCCCATGTCCGCTTCTGTTGTCGTCATTCGCGATGGCCGTGAACTCGGTCCATTCGACGAGGACGCACTGCGCGACAGGATCAAGCTGATGGTGATCGATCCGGAGGAACCCTGCCTCGACTGCGAAACCGGCGAGGAGTGGACCTGCGCGGAATGGCTCAATGCTCCGGTTGTCGACCCGGAGGACAGCTCGGACACCGCGTGGGATGACGCCGCCGAGGATCTGAGCGAACCATTGTGGGTCGGAAGTCCGTCACTGCTCGTCTACGCCTACCCGCTCACGCTCGCCGCCGCCCAGTGCGCCGGCGGCATTGCACTCCTGAGCTGGCGCTACGAGCTCTGGATCGGTGCGGCTCTGGTCGCACTGGGGCTCCTCACCGGCTCCATCACGCTGTGGCTGCGCTCCACCCGCGAATACCTCATCTCCGAGCGGCGGGTCGAAGTCCTCTCCGGCTGGCTCGCCAAGAGCTCACGCGAGGCACTCATCGCCGACATCCGCTCGATCAACGTGAAGAAGTCCGGACTCTCCGGTGCACTCGGTGTCGGCGATGTGGAATTCGGTACCGCCGGCAGCTCGGGCATCGAAGTCACCTTCCAAGGGGTGCCCAGCGCCTCTCGCGTGAAACAACTCGTGCGCGAAATCCAGGACGAACAGGCCTAGCCGCTCCGTGCACCGCCGGGAGCCCTCCCCCCCGGCTACCAAGCACAAAAAAAGCCGCGGCGTCTCCGCCACGGCTTTCTTTTTAAATCAATTGGTCCGCTCGATCAGTGGCTGTGGTGCTCGTGATCCTGACGGTAGGCGCGCGGTGTCAGGCCGGTGGTCTGACGGAACTGACGCGTGAACGCACTCTGGTCCGCGTAGCCGCACGAGCTCGCGATATCAGCAATCGACTGCTCGGAGTTGGTCAGCAAGTAACACGCGTGATCCACACGGGTCTTGTTGATGAACTGGCTTGGCGACAGCTGGAAAATCTTACGGATACGCTGGTCGAACTGATACGAGGACAATCCAGCCATGCGTGCCAACTCAGGCACTTTCAGCGCGCTGCTGAAGTTCGCCTGAACGTGCGAAATCACTTCGGAAAGCGCACGGAAATCTTCACCACTCTCGTTCGGAGCGTGCAGATCCTTCGCCAAACCAATCAGGCCGATGATCTTGTCGTCATCCGAATAGATCGGTCGGCGCTGCAGCAACGACCAACCTTCGCGGTGGTTGCGGTACAGGTGCTTGGTCAGACGGTCGGTGATGTGCTCGCCCTTGGTCAGCACCAGGCGGTCTTCATTGGCGAAGCCTTCACCAAGCGATTTCGGGAACAACTGCAAAACGGTCAGACCAATCAGGTCGTCTTTGTTCTCCACCCCAAGGCGGTCCGCCAAGGTCTGGTTCACCACCACGTAGCGGCCGAGAGCGTCCTTCACGAAGAACACGGTGTCCGTGAGGGTGTCAAAGATCTCTTCGCAAACCAGTGGCTGTCGTAGCTTGGAGAAAAATTCGGCCTGGATGGTTGCTGGAGTCATTGATCGAGGAATGCTTTGTGATCTTGGAACGCTTTTAGTCGCCATAGTGCTTTAGGGTTCGAAACAACCGGGCAGGAGCCCCTACCCGATGAATCATCGTGCATGATTCCCAGCTGTCACCGAGATATGCGGCGCATATCCACGCGGCTCCATTAGGAAAATATGCACAGTCGAGAAACGCAGGCGACCTGCGTTACGCGCCAGCGCTGGCGCGGGTTGCGCGGATTTCCCTACTACCGGAAAGCCCGCCCATATCCGCTCAACGCGAGACAACTACATAACTAACACAAAATAAGGAACCAAGACATAAAACACATGAATCGCAATTCCTCCTTTAAATAGAAGGCTCCGCCGCCAGCCTCGTGTTCACGATCTCCCCATCATCGCCCACTTGCCGCACGACGCGCAACGTTTCCGAAACGCCCAAAAAAAACGGGGACTCGAAAATCGCACCAATTGCGCAGCTCAATTGGTGCTATCGGAAAACGCCGAACAACTGACGCAACATCGCGAAGCGGTTCCCCCATTCTCCGTGATAAGGCTGTTTTGGTGTGAGAAGCTTCCAGCCCCTCTCCTCACCCGTGGCGCGGAACGACTCCGACGGGTTCACTTGAAACCCCTCTTCCGCCAGCTCCAGCAGCGGGATATCGTTCTTACTGTCGGAGAAGGACAACGCGCCAGGCTGCGCGACAATGTTGTCTCCGGTCACACCGGCCGGGAGAATATCCGCCATGGCGTCGATCTTGGCGTGGCGCTTGTTGTTCGGCCCCACAATTTCCGCCAGCGACTTCATCCGCTCGGGAATGACCACGCGGGTGGCATAGCAACGCTCGAAGCCCAGTTCTTCTGCGATCGGCTCGGCGTAGATCTGCGGGCTCGCCGTATTGAGGATCAGCACATAGCCCTCCGCCTTCAAGCGGTCGATCTCCTCGATAATCTCTCCGTAGGCGTGCTTGCGAAACTCCTTCGTCGCAAAATCACGCGCCAATTGGTCAAGGCGCTCACGCTTCATCCCCGCCAGATAGCCCAGGAAAATCCGCTTCATCCCACGGGCTCTCAAAACCCGCATCGCCGCCAATGGTAAACACGCCAGAAACGGAACCAACAACAGTCGCCGCCAACCCTCCCGCTGCAGCACGTAGTTGCAGAACAACAACTGCGTGTCGTGCGGAATGATGGTGTGATCAAGGTCGAAGTACGCGTAGCGCTTCCCTGCGGAGGACGGAGTATCAGCCATTGCTCCAACCATGCACCGCACCCACCGCCGATGCAAATCCCTCGCAGCACCGGAGCGGACGCCCCCTCACCTCGGCACCACGGGACAATCAGGGCACAAAAATGCCGCCTCCGCTGGAGCTGGTCTCCAACAAAGGCGGCAATCTGATTGGCGCAGCGGTATTACACCGGCTTCTCGCGATCGTAGTAGATCTTCACATACTGCAGGCCGCGTTCTTCATCGAAACCCTTCTCAAAGAACTCGTCCTTCTTCTTGAGGAATGGTGCTGAGAAACGGATATCCGCTCCGCTGTCGAGCTTGAGCCGGCTCTTGAGCTTCTTCTCCACCTTCTTGGCCTCGTCTTTGACCACAGCAAACTTCTCGTCAAGCTTGCTACCGACTTCCTCCTCGAAGTTCTTTTTGAACTCGGAGAACTGCTGGCGCACTTCCGGCTTGTCGAATGTCTTCTCCTGGAACTCGTTCAAATCGAACTCATCCACCTCCGAGATCTGACTCACCGCCTTGGTCGCCACTTCGCGGCGCTGCTCTGGGTCGGTGTCCTCTGGCAAGCCCTTCTCCGCGAAGGCCACGCACAGCTCGGAGTAACGCTTGGTCAGGAATGACGCATCCTTCACCGCCTGAACACCGAGGAAATCGCGCACCCAGAAGTGGGTCGAGCCCCCGCTCTTGTCGAACACATAAACCGCATAGCCTTCTTCTTTGTCGCGGTTCACGATCAGGCAGCCTTTGTCCAACTTCTCAGGATAGATCCCGTCGAGAGTCTTAAGCTTCAGGTCATCGCCATCAAAAGCGATCTGCAAGAAAGGAACCAGACTCTCGGACTTGATGATACAGACGGCCTGGGTCGGCTCGCCATCCACCAACACGCCGTCCAAATACGAAACGCAAAGATCGCCCGACTTGATCTGTGGGTGCTTCGACTGCGCGTACAGGTGCTTGGCGATCATCGCGCCGTTGTCCACCAGGGTGTGCGGGTCGGAGAACACACCATCGACGTAGGAGTACACTTCGTTGCTGCTCAGGTCCGAGTGATGGAAAAACTGCTGCCGCTCAAGCGACTTGAACGATTTCAGGAACGTGGCGGTGAGCAGCTCGGACTCATCCTCGTCGAACTCACAAAGTTGCTTCGACGTCTGTAGAGGTTCATCCCTCAACGGGTTACCCACTTTGGCGAGCGCCATTCCGACCAAATGAGCCTGTGAAAATGCAAGAGCGTATGACATGCCTGCTCTCTAGCTCAGGTCGGGGTTCCGAACAAGCACCAGTCCATCGCCACTCCACTCAACCACGCAATTTGATGCCAGCCATCAACTTGCGCTTGCCTCGGAAACGCCCCCACAAAAACACCACAACCACCTCACCACAAACGAACTACACACACACCAAAAGACCACGCAACGCGTCCAATTTTGGCGCAGAACCGCGAGCGGACGCGTCATCTCCGCATGCTCAACACCCGCGTATTTGAGATCAACCGCGCCGGGATCCCGCCCGCAAAACAAAAAAACCACCCCGGCTGAGTAGCCTGGGTGGCGCAGAATTGTGCTGGATTAGTTGAAGCTCACTTTGATCCCCTTGCGGCGCCAACCGTCGCTGATGTCTTCCTCCATTTCGTCGAAGCTGCGGCCATCAAGCAGCACGGCGAGCGCTTCCTCGCCCTTCTTTCCTTGGCGCAGCGCCTTGAGGAATTCCTTCAGACGCGCGGCATCCCCGTCGCCGTCCAAATGGATGAAATACGTAGTCAGCAAACAGGCAAACCCGTAGTTGAAGTTCGCATTGCCTCCAGTGAACTGACTGTAAGGCATCAGCATGAACTGCTTCAGATCAGGAGCGTTGATCTCTTCCCCCAACCTGCGCCCCGCCTTACCATCCGACCCGAATTCCGTGATGTACTCTGCCACCTTCTTAATGTTGTTGGTGAGGCGAAAGCGCCCATTGCGGTAAGGCGTAGCGGTGGTGTACTCGGCGATTCCCTCGGAGAACCATCCACGGGCCCCGCTTTCGTAGTACTCGAATGGAGTCAGCTGGTGGGTCAGTTCGTGGATAAGTGTTCCACTGCTCTTGTCCCGGTCACGAGTGTACGAGCTGCCAAATTTCTTCACTCCAATGCTCTCCAGAGGGACCATCACCGTGTTCTTTGCGCCCATATAGACACCCGCGCTGGACGGTGGCCCGCCGGCCTTGATGTAGCTCTCTTTGGTCTCGAACAACAAAATGTCGAACTTGCCGCCATTGGCCCGGGTCGCTCCGGTCATCGCCAAAGGCATGGACTCGCAGTACACACAGGTCGCCTCGAACATTTCGGCAAAACTCGACACCACCGACTTCTTCAACCCCACGTCCGAGATGTAGCGGTAGCGCGGGCTCTCATAGACAAACCGGCGGCCGTCTTTGTCCTCTTCGATAATTTCAATATCCGCGTCCCCCTCGACCTCGGCTTCGCTCGGCCATGGCACGTTCCAATTCAGCTTCGCGCCTTCGGGCACCCCGCCACCGGACGGAGCATCATTCTTTGCCGGTGCCTCCCAGCTCTTGGCAAACTCCTGATCCGCCTCTGAAAGCTTCGCAAAAGGCACATTGGCCTGGCGGCCGTTTTGCAACTTCAGCACCACCCCCTCACCGGTCACCTCCAAAAGCTCTGCCTCAAGTTTCCGCCCTTGGACGTCAGTCCACGTCCTGGCTTCCGCCCAACCAATAGTTATGAGCGCGAGCGCGCCAATCACTGCCTTACCTGTGTTCATAGCGTTTTGTTGTTGTGGTACAACGGACGAGCCGTGCGAAAAACTAGGGAAGTTTGCCATCGAGGTCAATCACCGCAAGTCCAGCGTCGCGGACAGCACATTTCCGCCTCATATTGAACCAGTTTCGCCAAAATCAGGGCAAATCTACGCCCTGACCTCGCGCTCGATCTGCTTCGCCAACCGACTGGCGAGATGATGCTCTTTGAGCCAACCCAATGCGTTGGCATTCCCCTCCGACGACCGGATCGCGAGATGATAGCGGGGCTCGCCGTTCACCTCCGTGTTCGAATCAGGCTCCACCGACTGCAATGCCGCTGCGGAAATCACCTTCTGGCGCCGAATCCCCAGCAACTGCCCAATCTTCGTCAGCGTGCCGGCTCTTGGATCCACAACCAATGCCGATCGTGCCGAGATCATCCCAATTCCCACGATCCCGACCAACGACGCACCGGCGCAGAACAAATAGCCAAACGCACCGGCATCATCATTCGCAATCCCGGCTCCGACCACCATCATCACCACCGCGAATGCCACCATCCAAAACCCAAATTTCCGCAACTCCTTGCCCGTGCGCATGTACGTCACCGTGCCATCCATAGACGCCACCCGGCGCACCCCGAGCCGCTCCAAATCCTCATCAGCCAACGCGGCACCGCTTTCCGCTGCGGAGTCTCCCGCCACACCATCCGAAACTGCCGCCTCAACCGGATGCGCCGCATCACCGAACACCGGCACATCAAAGGATGCCTTGAACTTCTCCAACGCCGTCTTCGGCTTCCCTTGCAACCGCACCCGCCAGTGGGTGTCGGTGTTCGCCTTGAACTTAATCATCGCCCCACCCTCGATCGTCGTATCCTCGTACCCGGTTGGAGCCACCAGCCTCACCGGCAATTCGGTTCCCCGCACTCCGCGCGTCGGGTCCAGACCGCCCTCAAAATGCGAATACGCCACCTGCGTCGACGTGCTCGATTGATTGCCTCGCTGTGATGTCACCACGCGCTCGACCACCAGACCCAGCTCCAAGTCATCCTCCCGATACTGTAACTTGGGCGAACTGCCCACAATTGTTCCGACAACCTGCCCGCCCTTCTCAAACGGCATCAACTCAGGATCGAAACGAAACTCCAGCTGCCCCAACATCCGCCCACGACGCCACAACCTGAATACCCCAACCAACAAACCGATTCCAATCAAAGGAAAGAGCAAGACCATCCACGCCATATTTGGCTTTGATCCAAGCTCATCCAGCATGGCGATGAATACCGTCCACGAGATCCCATTCCAAAACGCGGCAAATCCTAGCAACACCGCGAACTCCCAGCGCTCGTTCGCCTTCACCACGCCGGCATTCCAGTCGTCGCGCAACAGCCATGGCTGGTCCGGGTTTTGCGCCAACTTCGCCTTGCGCTTCTTTGCCCGCGCCGCACCGATCAGCCCTGACGTCCCCAGCCCGCCACCGATCAACGCAAACACCCCGCCAAACATGAAATAGAACATCAACGCACGCGGACGCAGTTCTCGTTTCAAAAGCGCGTCCCCTGGGTTCTCCGGATCCACATAACACGGGACAGTCTCTCCGGCGCGGAGCGCGCCATCGAGCTCACGATAGGTGCGTTGCTGCCAGTCGCCGAAGTTGTCGCCACCAGTGGTCAATCCCACCCGGTCGTTGGTGTACTCGCGACCATCCCATCGGTACGAATATTCGGCCACCACCTCGTAGCTCACCGAGTCGTCACCATGATGTGTTTCAAGCTCCACCCGCTGCAACGTGGCCTGGGTCTCAGGCCAATCCGCCGCCGCCAATCCAATCCACAAGGACTTCACCCCAAGCCCCATTACGAAGAGCCCCGCGAGCAAAAACGGCAAGCCGAACAAAAACAGGCAACCAAAGCCAGATTTGTTACTATTTCTGGCAGACGAAGGTTCGGTGCTGGTTCTCTTGATCATGGACTCTCGATTTCTACCTCACGCCCGCTCACCGGGATCTTGTGCTTTGCGAGCGCAAGTTGGCGGGACTCGTCGTAGAATTCGATCGTAAAGTTATGCAATCGGCGCATTTTCGGGGCGCCGCCATCCTGGCAGTTCCAAACCCGCACCCGGTCAATAGGGGTCATCTGTCCAAGATCGACTTCCCACCACGGGCCGGGCTGCTTCGGCTCGGTCGATGTGGTCGACCCCTCATCGAAATATCCATTGGTATTGCCATCCACCGCATGGCTGGCGTCGCCGCCCGCATGGGTCGAACTCTGGCTAGCCTGGCGCTGGAAGGCAACATTAGTACCATTGGAAATCACTTCCACCTCGGCCAGCGACAACGTCCCCGAGCGCGGCAACGAAATGCGGACGTATCGGGCGGTGGTCAGTTCACCCACACCCGCTGCATCCATCACAGCCACTCCAGATTCGGACTCCGAATCGCCGGACTTCGCCTGATGCAGGCTGATTCCCACCCCAAGCGCGGCGAGTGCGCCTAACGCCCCTATAGCAATCTTAGATTTCCCGCCTTTGCGGCTGCGCTCACGGGTCTCCTCACGGCTCGGTTGCCGTTTCACCGGAGGCTTCGGCACCACCACCACCTGTGGCGGCAGATCAACCGCGACGCGGCCCGTGGAACTCGTCAGCGCGGGCTTTTTCACTGTTTTTGGGGCTACAACAGTCGCCACGCCGCCAC
This sequence comes from Sulfuriroseicoccus oceanibius, assembly GCF_010681825.2. NCBI lineage: Bacteria > Pseudomonadati > Verrucomicrobiota > Verrucomicrobiia > Verrucomicrobiales > Verrucomicrobiaceae > Sulfuriroseicoccus > Sulfuriroseicoccus oceanibius. The sequence goes on from NZ_CP066776.1 coordinate 388,012, forward strand.
CGGCATCGATCGATTCCCCATAAGATTCGACCGAATCGCCTGACTCGTCTTCGTTCTCGTCATCCAACCGCGTCGCCGCAATGGAAACCGCCGCAGTTACCCCGCGCACCACCTTGCGCGGCTGTGATTCGTCAAAGCACGCCACCTCTTCCGGCTGGCTCACCTGGCGGTCGAGATAACGCAAAAAGTACGGTTTGGCATCGAGCCCCACCGCACGATAAGCCGCACGACAGGCCTCAGGATCAAACTCCACAAAGCGATGGCTGATCGAGTGGTCCGTCGTGTCGTAAATGCAATAACTTGCGACCACCTCCTCACCCCGCGGATCCCCCACCGATCCTGGGTTGACGATATACCGGTAGTCCGCATTGCGAACAAAGGTCCCCGGCTCGTGCTGCGTGATATCCCCTTCCGGGGACAACGCGTAAATCCCAGGGGCGTGCGTATGCCCGACAAAGATCAACCCGTGATCACAGGCATCAAAACACGCCTTCGCATCCTCTTTGCTGTTGAGATAATGAAAGCGCCCCGGCTCGTCCATGTGGGCGTGGACCAGGTGCGCATCCAGCCCGTCCAAATGGACGTCCAATGGCAACGACGACAGATACTCCTTTTGCTCGTCGGTCAGCTCGTCGATCGTCCATTCGATCACGCCCCGCGCCGTCGGGTTGAAAACCGACGCATTAAACAAGCCGCACGCCACCGCATCGTGGTTGCCCATCACCACAGCCTCGGAGCGGCGCCGCACATCATCCACGATCTCACGTGGATTCGGCCCGTAACCTACCAAATCCCCCAAACAAAGAAAGCGCGTGGCTCCGGCCTCCATTGCATTCTCCACCACAGCGTACCAGGCGGGTAAATTGGCGTGAATGTCAGAGACTATGGCGTAACGCATGCGGGGGGAATGGGGGGGATTAAAGGTTGCGGAATATCGTTATTCGGTGACTTCAGCCCATCGGGCAAACAACCAAAGAACGTCTGACAAGCGGTTGAGGAAACGCACAACTTCATGATTAAAGTCGGACGCTGCTTCCGCCTCGGCCAAATCGATCACATCACGCTCCGCCCGGCGGCAGACAGTACGGGCGTGATCCAAGTGGGCACCGGCGAGCGATCCCTTTTCACCCGGCATCACCCATCCTTTGAAGGTCAGCTCTTTCTCTTTCTCGATCATGTCGACCAGGGAATCCAGGTCGCCAATCATCTCGTTATCAACGAGCTTATGCCCCGCTTTCTTGAACTTTTCCAGATCCTTCGGATCGGTCGCGAGTTCCCCCATCACCGTCACCAGCATGCGCTGGATCGCGTGAATGTGCTCGGCAAGCTCGATCAAATCCTCCTGCTGGGCATGAATGCGTGCCGGCCCGAGCGCCCCATTGAGCTCATCCACCGCGCCATACGCCGCCACTCGGATGTCGGTCTTCGGGATGCGCCGGCCAAACATCAAATCAGTGAACCCATCGTCGCCGCGCTTGGTAGCAATAGACATAAGCTTATGTTAGTTAAATGTGTAAAAAACAACCGCTGCCAACAAGAGCGGGCAGCGGTTGCTGAAAATCAGAGTTGGCTTAGACGGTGAGGATTTCCTCTTCCTTGTGACCAACGATGGTGTCGATCTCGCCGACGTACTTGTCGGTGATCTTCTGGATCTCGGCTTCCATGTCGTGGCGTTCGTCTTCGCTGATCGCCTTGTCTTTCTCGAGCTTCTTGGCCGAGTCGATGGCGTCGCGGCGAGCGGAGCGCACACGGACGCGTGCTTCTTCCGCCTTACCCTTGATCACTTTGACCAGCTCCTTACGGCGCTCACCGGTAAGCTCAGGAATTGGCAAACGAATGATCTTGCCGTCACGCGATGGGTTGATACCCAGGTTCGACTCACGGATCGCGCGCTCGATGTCAGCGGCAGTCGATGGGTCGAATGGCGACACGTTGATGGTGCGGTTGTCCGGAGTGGTGATGGTCGCCAGACCATTGAGCTTCATGGTCGACCCGTAGGACTGGACTTCCACGTTGAGACCTTCAACAAGACCCGGGGAGGCCTTGCCGGTGCGGATACCTGCGAATTCCTGGGTCATGAATTCGACGCTCTTGCTCATCGCCTCGTCGGCGGTCTTTGTAACTAGATCAGGTGTCATGATAAATAGATTGAGTCTTTAGTGAATGAATGGAGCGGATGCCTCCCTTGCGGTCAAGCACTAGCCAGCGTGGACCAATGTCCCGATATCTGCCCCGAGCAAAGCGCGCTTGAGGTTGCCCGGCTCGTTCATGTCGAAGACCATGATCGGCTTGTTGTTGTCCATGCAAAGGCTGAATGCGGTGCTGTCCATCACCTTGAGGCGACGCGAAATGGCTTCGTGGAAGCTGATGTCGTCGAAGCGCACAGCGTCCGGGTTCTTGGCCGGATCGGAATCGTACACACCATCGACCTTCGTGGCCTTGAGGATGACATCCGCATTGATCTCACTGGCACGCAGTGCGGCGGTGGTGTCGGTCGAGAAGAACGGGTTGCCGGTGCCGGCACCGAAGATCACGACGCGGCCCTTTTCCAAGTGACCAATGGCCACGCGGCGGATGAATGGCTCGGCCACGTTCTTCATTTCAATGGCGGTCTGCACGCGCACTTCCACGCCCATTTCCTCGAGCATGCTCTGCAGTGCGAGCGAGTTCATCACAGTGGCGAGCATGCCCATGTAGTCGGCCGTAGCGCGCTCCATGCCGCGGTTGCTGGCGCTGATGCCGCGCCAGAAGTTGCCGCCGCCCACGACGATGGCGATCTGCACTCCCTCTTTGAGAGCCTCTACGATTTGGGAGGCCATCTTGCCGACGATCTCCGGCGAGATGTTGTCTTGGCTGCCGTCCTCGCGGAGGGCTTCACCACTCAACTTCAGGACAACCCGCCGTGGCTTCTTATGCCCGGCGCCGGTAGGATCGGTCGATTCGCTCATTAAAGCCCTAGAAAGCACGAAGGAGCGGCGATTGCAAAGCCAAATCCCGATCTGACTCGGTATAATTACCCTGACCTCAGCTCCCGACACGGTCTCCAATGGTGATCGCATGCCCGCGGACGAAGTCGCGCACTTCCATTCGGCGCTTCCCTTCGGGCTGGATTTGCGTCACCTCAAGCGCACTACCGCCACCGCAGGCGATGGTGATTGATTCCCCATCCGCAGCCACAATGGCACCGGCGGCCGCTGCCGGATCGGGCGACTCCACCACCACGGTCGGCGGGAAGATTTTCATGTTCATCGAGCGTCCGCCGCTGTGCAGTTGGGTCGTCGTCCCCGGCCATGGGTGGAACGCACGCACCGTGCGCTCGATGCGCTCAGCCGTTTCACTCCAGTCGAGCACACCGTCCTTGCGCAGCAGCTTGCCGAGGTACGTCACCAGCTCGCGCTGCTGTGGCTCGCGGGTCGCGGTGCCCTTCTGAAACGCAGTCACCCCGCGGTCGAGCGCGGTCGCCGCAATGTCCGCCAATCGATCGTGCAGCTCGCCCCCCGTCTCCTGCTCACCAATCGGCGTCGACTCCTTGAGAATGATGTCGCCGGCATCCAATGCCTTCACCACATGCATCAGCGTCACCCCGGATTCTGCATCGCCTTCGCGGATGGCCGCCTGAATCGGCGACGCCCCACGGTGACGCGGCAGCAACGACCCGTGCAAGTTCACACAGGCAATCTTCGGCAACTCAATCAGCGCCTCCGGCAACAGTTGCCCGTACGCCATCACCACGAACAAATCGCACTCCAACGCCTCCAGCTCCGGAATGATCTCACGCACCTTTTCCGGCTGCAGTACCGGAATGCCATGTGCCACCGCTACCTCTTTGATCTTCGGCGGTGTCAGCACCTGCTTGCGCCCGACCGGACGGTCCGGCTGCGTCACCAGCCCGACGACCTCTACGTCGTCACGGTCGATGAGCAGTTGGAGTGAAGGAATCGCAATGTCGCCGGTGCCAAGAAAGAGTGCGCGCATGGGATTAGATAATCGCGAATCCCGCTGGCAGCAAGAGCACAGCCACGAGGCAAGTCCACCTATCCCCTACTACGCCTGCGGCTCCACGGCATAGCGCAGGCCGTCGACTTCGCGGTAGTGGATGCCGTCCCAGCGCACGGGCACACAATTGAAAAACCATTTCCGTTGGCCATCGTCGCCCTGCCACCATCCGAAAGGAACTCGCACGAGGACTTTGTTCCAGCCTTGCTTCAGCGCGACTTGCACCGGAGGACGGAAAAAGTACCCCTCCTCGGTCAGCGGAGCTTCTTCAATGCGGCCTTTGCCCCAGCCACCCCATGGCAGACTTTCAAAGCTCCAGCGTGGAGGAGCGATGCGCTCGTCGTTGATCCACAGGTCGCCACCAGAGAAATCCCACTCCCCCTGCCGCGGTGCACGCGCACTGCGGTATCCCCCCGAGTGCCCCCACATCCCGCCGATCCCAAACATCACCCCCACCTGCTGGGGCTCGGGACTGAAAATGTAGCTCAGAGCATAACAGGTGCCCCCAGCATCCCCTACGCGGTGGCTCATGGTCGCCGGCCAGTAGTCCGGGTTCGCCTGCTTGCGGTGCAAATTGAAAACCGAATAGAAGTGGCGCAGGTGGATCGCACTGCCCCACGCGGGCTCATCCTCCCAGCGCAGCGTACGCCCGCCCTGCTGGTAACTCTCTTTGATCACGCGCTCCGGCTCGAACGACGTGTCGTTTCGTCCCCTGTGGTCAAATGGTCCGATCAGTTTCCACGGAATGTGACTTTGTTTGACATAGGCGAAGGGCACCTCCTGGAAGTACAAATCACGATGCGCCGTCAGTCGGCCCTCGAACTCCGCAAACGCCGCATGGGCTGCGCTTCCCGGCTGAGGCAGCTTGGCAAACAAGTCCGCCCGTTCCTCTGCGGCACCGCGCCACAGGCGCTCGGCAAAGGTGAGCATGCACGGATAAAACGGGTACTGGATCAACAAACGGTCCTCCCCACTGAGCGCACCGTCCGTCCAGACACAAGTGATCGCGCCTAGCGCGCTGCGGTTGCTCTCTCGCACGTCGCATGGCTGTTGAAAAAAGTATTGGTACACGCCTGACTGCGCATCGATCCAATCCATGTAAAAGCCGGTCGTGTCGATATGCCGCATCGAGGGGTCCACTTTCTGGCCGGTGTGGTCTCCCCAATGCATCTTCACCACCTGGCGGTCCGGCAGGTGGCCCGGATCCCACACCACCACGTCCTTCCCCCTCCGGCGCGCGTGCGCCACCATCCGCGGCATGAACTCCTTCATGCGGATGCGCACCTCGTCCGATCCCAAGTGCAGGTACCGAGAGGGAAAAAGCGAAGCCACTTCATCGATCACCTCTCGCAGCACCGCCACCCCGGCCTCGCTCTGCATGTCGAACCCCATCGCCCGCTTGAACGCCTCACTATGCCCGGGCATGTCGATCTCCGGGATCACCGTAACGCCGCGCCGGGCACAATACGCGATCAATTCCCGCATCTCCTCCTGGGTGTAATACCTGCCGGGCTGACGCGTCTTCCAATGGAACTCGGCAGCAGTCAACTGCGGGTACTTTTTAATCTCCAGCCGCCACGCCGCGTCCTCGGTGAGGTGCAAATGCAGCGTGTTGATCTTGTAACCGGCCAACCGATCCACCTGACGCTTGATAAACCCGGGCGAGAGATAGTTCCTCCCGACGTCCAACATCACTCCGCGGATCCCGAAGGCCGGCCAATCACGTACCGCGCATCCGGCAACCATCCACCTCCCGTCGGACTGGTAAATCAACTGCCGCAAGGTCTGCACCCCATTGAACCACCCACGGAAATGCGAGGCCACAATCACGACACCGTCGTGGTCGAACTCAAGCGCGTATGCCTCCCGCTCGAGATGCGCCCCTTCCACCCTACCGGCGGCAAAGCGCACGACAAACCCTGTCTCACCGGTGACGTCCGCCTTCGTCAGCCCAAACTCGGTCACCACCCGCTCCACCGCGGTTCCCAGCCAGTCACGCGCCCGCTCCGGAATCCCGGCCCCAAAGGCCACCGCTACTCCGGCAACCTCACGGTCCGCATGTTGCCAATCCACCTCAACCGGGTACGGGATCAACGCCCGCTTGGCCGTCCCAGCCGGGGGCGTCGGCAACGACCACCCCGAGTCCGAGGCCTGAGCAATCACCACACCTGCCCAGAGAAACAGAAAAACCAACACTCGGCACGTCATCCCATCAAACCCTCGAAATAACTACTGCAACAGCTGCTCAAGTGTCGGCTCCATCGCTTCCGCCCACACCCGATAGCCCGCCGCATTCGGATGCACAGCATCCTGGAACAAGGCCTTGTTCACCTCGCCGGACGGATCACAAAAACGATCCCACAAATTGAGCACGGTGATCTTGCTCTGCGCGTCCAGCCCCTCGATGAGGCCATTCAGCTTCTGGATTTTCGGGTTCATCTCCGCCTGAAGGCGAGGCAGCACGCCAATCAACACGATCTCGGTATCCGGGGATCGCTGATGGATCGCGGTGCAGATCGCCTCGACGCCCTCAAATATCTCCTCCGGTGTGTTCGCTCGCGCATTCTGAGTACCGGTCAAGTTGTTGGTGCCAGCCATCACCACAGCGACCTTTGGTTTCAACCCGTCAAACTCACCATTCTCGATCCGCCACAGCATGTTCTGCGTGCGATCCCAACCGAAGCCCAGATTGATCGTGTTGCGAGGCTGGTAGAATTCACCCCAAACCTGCGCTCCACGCGCGATGCGCGATTTCGGCTCGCCGCCAAACATATGGGTGATCGAATCGCCGATGAAGACCAACTCAGGATTGCCCTCGGCGGCCAGCGCCTTCACCTCATCGTGCCGCTGGTACCAATCGTAGAAATCATTCTCGAGCTTTGGAACCGGTACCACCGCAGAGTTCAACGCCGCCCCCGGTGCCTTGGAAACCTCCAACAACCGCTGCAACGTCGGCTCCATCGCATCCGCCCAGATTTCATACCCCGCCGCGTGCGGGTGCAGTAAATCAGGCATCACCGACTTCGGCAAATTGCCCTCCGCATCGAGAAACTTCGGCGCAAGATCCAGGAAGTGAACCTTGTCCAACTCGCCATAGCTTTGGATCAATGCGTTGATCTCATCGTTGCGCACACGCATCGGATCATCCGCCGTGGCACCGCGGGGGAAAACCGCGAGCAACAACACTTCCGTGTCAGGGCTCTTGGCGTGGATGCGGCCAATGATCGCCCGCACGCCATCCGCCACCTTCTGTGCCGTCCAGTTCTTTTGGTGCCCCGTGTTGTTGGTGCCGATCATCAACACCGCGACCTTCGGCTTGAAATGATCCATCTCGCCCTGATCCAGACGCCACAGCACATGCTGGGTCTGATCTCCAGAGTAGCCAATGTTGAACGCATTGCGATCTCCGTAATACTTCTGCCAAACCTTCGCTCCGTGACGCTCCCACATCTGGGTAATCGAGTCGCCGACAAAGAGAATGTCGCATTTGGCGGTCTTCGCAGCCTGCAGCTTCTGCGCGTGGCGGTGTTTCCACCACCTGATCTGGTTGCGGTGTGCCGGGGTGGTCGCCTCGTGCGTCTGGGCCACCACTTCCACCGCCGCCACGCTCTCATTCGCGACGACTGCAGGCACGACGCCCCCCATCAACAAAACTGCGGATAATAATCGACTAATCATAGAATCTGAAAATTGAAGAGCTGACTGCTAACGGCTTGGCGATGACGAGAATTTCAACCCATCCACCTCTGTAATGTTGCCTGCGGCATCGACGTGGATCGGCTTGAACGCGAAGCACCACTTGTACGATCGCGCAGCCTTCACCAGCACCGGGTTCCAGCCCTTTTTGAGACGGATCTTCGTCGGTGGACGCGCACTGTAGATCTCATTGGTCAGAGCATGCTCCATCCCCTGCGCCGTGCTTTCCCATACCGGAGGATCCACCCGCTCGCCATTGATCCAAATGTTACATGCTGGGTTGCCGTCCCAATCCCCTTGGGCGGGAATCGTCTCCTTCCCCTTGTAGCCGGATGCCGCAACTGTGTTGAACCCGATCCAAGCGTCCACTTCCTGGTCCACCGGGCTGAAGACGAACGTATTCGCCCAGACCACGTCCTTGCCTTTCGGGAAGCTCTTCAGATGGCTCGGAAACTTAAAGAAATGGCGCAAGTGCAGCGCCGCTCCCTGCACTGGTGCGCTCCACGCATAACCGTCATAACGATCGCGGATCTCGCCGCGCTCCAATGCCTCGACCTCGCCATCAGCCACCGGTCCGAGCAGGCGCCAGTCGACATTGTGCGTGCGCAGCGCCAGAAACGGCTTCCCTTTTTGGAAGCGCTCGCGCTGTTCGATCAGTCGCTCTTCAAAATGAGCGTAACGCTTGAACTCCGACGTACCGCGCGGTGGGATCTTACACCAGTACTCCGGCTGATCCTTGGGAACGCCACGCCAAACCGCTTCCGAATACCCGACCACGGCGGAAAGCACCGGGCTGTTGAGCAACGCCTGCTTCTCGTCGTCGACCTTGGTGTCCGGCCAATAACAAAGGATACCGCCCAGATTCGTCTCATCACCGTGCGGCACGCTGCACGGTTGTTGGAAATGCACGCGGGTCGCGAAGTTGAGCGCCTGCAGGTAGTTCAGGTAATTGGCGCGCGAATCGATATGGCGCAGTTTGGGCAGAGGCTTCGAGCTCGCCCACGTCTGCTGGATCTGCTTGGTGTCGCCCTTGATGTGCATCCCATGCACCCAGCCGATCACGTCACGCCCATTGCGCTGGATCACCTCATGCAGTGCCGGCAGGTAGTCCGCGTTCACCCGCTCCTCCGGCTTCGACGCCTCATCCGTCCCCACGTGGATGTAGGGCATCTTCTCTTTCGGCACCAACGAACACAGCTCGTCAAAAAGCCGCACCATCGCCTCCTTGGCTTTGGGGTCTTTCATCGTCTTGATCCCCAGCGCCTTGCGGAACGCATCGCTGTGACCCGGCGTGTCAAACTCCGGAATCACTGTGATGTTCCTCGCCCAGCAGTAGTCCACCAGATCCTTGAACTCCTGCTGCGTGTAATACTTGCCCGGCTTGCGCGTGAAGGTATCGATCCGCTGCAGCTCAGGATAAATCTTACTCTCCAGACGCCAGCCATGGTACTCGGTGACGTGGAAGTGAAAGGTGTTGATCTTGTACGCGGCAAACGTGTCGATCTGCATCTTCAGCTGCTCGAGCGACTGGAAATTACGCCCCACGTCGTGCATGAACCCGCGGATCTTAAATGCGGGATAATCGTAAACCTTGCATGCAGCCACCGTCGTCTGCCCCTCCCGGTTCACCATCAGCTGACGCAATGTCTGCAGACCGTAGTACATGCCCGCCACGTCGTTCGCTGTAATCGACACCCCGCGGTCCTCCACCACCAGTCGGTAGGCTTCACGAGACTGCCCGCGCCATTGGTTCGGCACCGCCACATTCCCAAAGCGAAACATCAACAACTGCTCCGCATCCTCCGATGCCTCAACTCCATTGCGCTCCAGCAACTCCGCCACCTCATCCTTCAGCCTCGCAAATTTCAGTGCATCACCAACCTGCTCGGGAAAAACCACTTTCACTCTATCCACCGAAACCGCACGCCGTCCCCACTCCACCTGCCGCGGCATCGGCAACAACGCCGGAGCGTCCCGCGACACGCCCTCATCAGAGGCGGAAACCCGCGAGACACCCGCAAAACTCAACGCCAGCGCCAAGGCACTGAGGACAGTCAATCGAAGCAACGCACGCACACGCGGGCACCAGCAGGTCTCAGGAAAATAGGTCATCGGAATCACGGGTGGAGTGAAGGGTCAGTCTCCGCACACAAGTGCAGTAATTATTGCACTGAGTTCATACGTTAACCTTTCACCCATTCCTCAACCTTTTAACCGGTAGTATAGGTAAACCAGCACCGGACCTCGAGCTTCCGACAATACCCTTTATCCTTATCCTCTTCCTTATCGCAATCCTCACTCTGCCCCAGCCGCTGTTGGCGTGAGTTGGTCACGATAAACGGGAAACTTCAGCTCCACTGGAGCCGAAGGTTTGCGAACCACCGCAATCGTCACCTTTGTGTTCGGAGGGATCGCCATTTCAAATTCCTTGTTGATATGGAACTTCGTTCGTCTTCCCCATGAGCTCCACCCCGAGCCTCCAGTGCGCTCCCGGAACGGCCGGCTATAGGTTTCGTCATTCCAAAAGACCTTCACTTCCCAATTTTTGGATCTTCCTCCTAAGAACGACGAGTCCACACTACCCTCACAATTGAAGGTCAATCGATCGGCACCAGACGGCACAGAAACACCAGACAGTTCCGCCAAACTAAGACCCAATTCACTGGCAACAATGGAGGTATCCCCCAACTCTCCTTTACTGTCGGTGTGGCACGTCGCCAATGGGATACAATCCTCAAGCGCATAGGGGAAGTCGCTGCTTGGCTGGAACACACAGACGAACTCAATGGCATCCACAGTCGGGTCGAGCGAGAAGTCGTACATGGACGACGGTGATGTCCCTCCGAATCCTATGTTATAAAAGCTCGATTTGTAACGATGCCCCATTGGAGTCTGGGCATAGATAGCAGCCAGGTGATATCCACCTTCAATCTGCCGCCCTTCGCGGAGCATGTGGTGATCAATCGTGAACTCCGGACGCAACATCAGTCCATAGTTCGGATCCTCCTTCACCGAGACCCTATTAAGAGTCGCTGTGAAATCCTCGTCAAAACTCTGAACGTGAGGGAGTGCTTTTCTCGAAGGCATCTGAGCCGTCACCCCATGGAGTGGATTCGCGATCTCAAACTCCTGCGGCTCAGCGGATCCAATCCTGGCCCGGCACACAATCGTCGCTCCAGTCTCGGGAAAACCAGGGAACACGACCACGCTACGCATTTCTGGATCCTCTGAACAAGGAATGGGGCCCAATGTTGGCCGCCAATGACCAGCCCCATCTTGATACTCTACGTAAATATCAGGCTGCTTTGGAATTGGATAGGGAACCGGCCAAAACTCATCACCCTCTACCTCACCATGGTGAATGAGCGCCGAGTCACGATCACGCATTCCCGAATTGACAATCCAAGGCGTCGGCGGAGTAACGCCGTTCCGCTGCCACTTCAGCTCCAGTAGCAGTCGCTTACTCGGATCTCTGAAGATGACGCTCGTAAGCTGCTCACCGACCAGCTGAATCTCAAACTCCATCCCGGCCATCCCGATGCAACTCCCCGAATCAGCCGTCCTAGCGAACCAACCACCGGAAAAAGGCAAAACCTCACCGTCCGTAATTTCACCGAGTCCCGACTGAATCACCTCAATCCGATCCCCACCACCAAAGTCCAACACCGTTTCCGCATCCTTGAATTGAGATGTGTACTGCATCAGCGACCGCAACGCGCCGCCAAACAAATACAACCCAATCACCAACAGCACCAAGCCGCTGGCAACTACACTAAAAGTGAACTTCTTACTCATATGCTGGATCGCAGATTCCCCAAAGCGAACGCCTCGTCATTCTAACCTTGAAGCGACACCATGATGAACTGCAGCGGATCAGGCAATGCTTTTCATTCCCCTCCCTTCCCGGTAACCAGCACATCTACCCACCACAAAAAAACGGGGTGCCCCCGCGTGGAGGGCACCCCGTGAACTGAACGTCGCTGATGAAAGGATCGCTTACTCAGGCTTGGCGGCCGAGTACTTCAAGCCCTCGACCTCGCGGTAGATCGGGCCATCCTTTTCCACTGGAACGAAGGTGAAGACCCACTTCCAGGTTGGAGCGGACTTGATGAGCACCGTGTTCCAGCCCTTCTTGAGCTTGATCTTGGCAGGCTCGCGGCTGGTGTACACTTCATCGATCAGCGCGATCTCCTTGGCGGCCTTGCCTTTGTTCTGCCACTTCGGCGGGGCGATGCGCTCGCCGTTCAACCAAATATCGCAGGCTGGGTTGGCTCCCCACTCGCCCTGCTGGGCGACGCCGGCACGAGGGTCCGATGTGGAGATCGTGTTGAAGTTGATCCAGGCATCGACCTCCTGGTCTTTCGGGCTGTAGACGTGGGTGTTGGCCCAGACGATGTTGCGGCCTTTCGGGAACGAGCTGAGATGGCTCTTGAAGCCGAAGAAGTGCTTCACATGGATGGCACCACCGTAGACCGGCTTGGTCCAGTTGAGCGGCTTGCCATCGACCTCGTAGCGGTCTTTGACAATGCCCTGCTCCAGCTCAGGCGAGAGTCCATCTTCCACCGGTCCGAGCAAGCGCCATTCGATGTCGTGGCCCTTGACCATGAGGAATGGAACGTCGGTGTGGAAGCGATCGCGGATCTCGGCGAGGCGGTCTTCAAAGTCGGCGTACGCGTCGTACTCAGGAGTTCCCTTTGGCGGGATCTTGGCCCAGTACTCCGGACGATCCTTTTCCACGCCTTTCCAAACGGCTTCCGAGTACGCCACCATGGCGGAAACAACCGGACTGTTGGTCAGGCTGCGCTTCTCGTCATCGGTGAGCGTGTCCGGCCAATAAGCCAGAATACCGCCGAGCTGGATGTCGTCGCCGTGCGGCTGACGGCATGGCTGCTGGAAGAACATACGCTGCGCGAAGTCCATCGCCTCGAGGTGGTTGATGTAATTGGCGCGAGAGTCGATGTGCTGGGCACCGCCCCATGGACGCGATTGCGCCCACGTTTGGGCAATCTGCTTGGCGCCTTTGAAGGTCATCCCCTTGCACCAACCGATCACCTCACGGCCGTTGTCCTGCACCGCCTTGTGAAGCGTTGGCAGGTAGTCGGCATTGACGTACTCGTCCCGGTGGCGCACTTCATCGGTACCGATGTGGATGTAAGGCATGCGCTCTTTCGGTGCGAGCGTGCACACTTCATCGACCAACTTGCAGATCGCCTCGATCGCACGTGGGTCTTTCATGTTCGGGATCTCCAAGCCGTGGCGGAATGCCTCCGAGTGCCCCGGCGTGTCGAACTCAGGGATGATGATGATTCCACGCGCCCAGCAGTAGTCCACCATGTCCTTGAACTCTTCCTGCGTGTAGTACTTGCCGTGCCAGCGGCCGAACGCTTTGTCCGACTGCAACTCAGGATAAATCTTGCTCTCCAAGCGCCAGCCATAGTGGTCGGTGAGGTGCCAATGGAACACATTGAGCTTGTGCTTCGCCATCACGTCGATCTGCATCTTGAGCTGGTCGATCGTCTGGAAGTTGCGCCCGACGTCGTGCATCAGACCGCGGATCTTGAACGCCGGATAATCCTGCACCTTGCACGCAGCCACCGTCGTCTCGCCATTCTGATGCACCATCAGCTGACGCAAGGTCTGCAAACCCGCATACAAGCCGGACACGTCATTGGCCGTGATCGAAACCCCGCGAGGCTCCGACACCAACTGGTAGGCTTCACGCTCCTGGCCCTGCCACTGGTTCGGCACATCGACCTTCCCCAATCGGAACATCAACGCCTGCTCCGCCTCATTGGAATGCGTCACTCCATTGCTCTTGAGCAACTCGGTCACCTCCTCTTTGAGCTGGGCAAAACGCAACGCATCGTCCACCTGGCCCGGAAATGTGACCTTGAGCGACTTCACAGGCACCGCCTGGTTCGCCCATTCCACCTGCTGCGGCATCGGCAACAACGCCGGCTTCTCGCGAGACACACCCTCATCCGAGGCGTGCAATGATGGTACCGCTACCAATGCGGCTGCCAACGCCCCCTGGCACACGCTGCGCAACGAGCGAACCGCACCGCGGATCCGCCCAGAGCCAGCCCCTGATGCTGAAGTATTCTGTGTTTTCATAGTTCGATTAGAGTCTGATTAAACGCAGGCTCCTGCGTCATCCAATTACGTTATCAACGTGCAACTACGCCGGTTTCCAAGATCTCTGCCATAAGATCTGATGGTATCAAAAAAGCACCATTACTCTCGCCGCAGTCACTTCACTTGAGCGCGCGTGCTAAGAATAGACGCCCCCTGAAGATCCGTCGCTTCGGCTGGGTTGTAAAAGTGCACATAGCTCACGCCGTTGACCGGAGCGTGATTACCGCGCAGTCGAATGTTCGTCTGACGTCCGTCGACGGTAAGCGTCGCCACTCCATTGCGGCTGGCATCGCGCCACGTGATGGCAATCTCATGCACTTGGCCCGGCTTGAGCAAGCGCTTGCCATCCGGAGTCACCCCATTGCCGTCCACTTTCAGCACGTAGTTGGCGAACTGATCCACCGTCGGGTCGCAGGCATTGAACCAGCGGTCACACAACGCGATCTGCAATCCAGAACCACCCTCTTCCAACCGCACCTTAGCCGTCAGACGCCCGGTATCTCCGGCTGGAAAGTTCCACACCGCGCCTTGGTTCGGATTGGTCAGCCGCTCGTCATCCACCCGCAGCAAACGCAATGCACCATCCGCCACTTGCGCGCCCGGCGTGCGGTTGTACGCGCAATGCCCGACGTACTGCTGGATGTACTGGTGGGTCGTCCAATCCTTGGTGCCGTCAGCCGCCAGATCCGAGCTCCGCTCTTTTTCGTAGAGCCAGCGCAGATCCATGATCATGAGACGGCGGTGCATCGCATGCTGGCCACAGGAAAAGAGCACACGGTTGGCATCGAGTTGCACCACCTCGGCCTGATGCTTGCCGCGGTCCTGCTTGCCCTTGAACGTGCCATAATCCCCGCGCCCACGGTGCTCATCGAGGATCAGTTCCCTGAAACCAATCCACGTCTTGCCCTCATCCTCGGAAATCGCAGCGTGAATCGTGTCGCGGTTGGTGAACGCATCCTCACCGCGCCCGGTGGCGCCTTCCACTTCCGGCAGCGGGATGGTGTTCGACCACAGGAAAAGAATCCGCCCGTCTTCCAGACGGTGGAAGGTTGGCATTGTGATCACTCCCCAGAAGCGCGATGGCTGGGCAGCGCTCCACGTTTTTCCATGGTCGCTGGAGAAGGTCTCGTAATGCTGGTCCTGGGCGGTACGCGCCACCATCCACAGCTTGCCGTTCTTCAGCTCAATCACCGTCCCTTCGACCATCCCGTGGTTCCAACGCGTCCCCTTATGCACGCCACCCGGCTTGTGCGGCGGCGAATTCACCGCATTCGAGCGCTTCCACGTCACACCCTGGTCATCGGAGTACCAAGTGTAGCAGCCCCCTCCATGACCTGGGATCACGATCCGCTGGTTGTTTTTTACCCACAGAGGATTGCGCAAGATCCCACCAGGCCGTGCCGCATTGCCGTCTTTGTCCCGCACCAGCTTCCACGTTCCATCGATGCCTCCCTCGGTGACGTAAACTCCATCGTTGTTGTTCTTTCCGCGATACAACGGCTCGAAGCGGATGTACTCGCCTGTGTTCGGATTGCGGGCAATGGCTGGCGACTCCTTGGCCAGGCACGTCGCCCCGGGATAGCCCGCCGGCAGCGGCACCGACTTCCACGTCTCGCCATTGTCTAGCGACTGCAGCATCGCCTTCCCGCCCTTGCCAGGATAGTGACGGATCTCATCGGCCGACAACCGGATCAATCCACGTCCCGCATCCGCTGGCGGCGTCGCCACCACCCGAGGTGGATCAATTGCAGCCGCAGCCAATGACAATCCCAAACCGGCATAAGAAGCCGCCAAAACACAAAGAGAACGAACCAAATTCATCACGAAATCATTACGAAACAACCGCAGAGGCGGCCTATTGATAACGGGAAATACCCCGCGCAGTCTCTCAAGATTGCGCCGGTCTGGTTCTAATACCAGCATCATGCCAGCCATCCACAGCACCAAAGAATCTCTTGTAGCAGATCACTGCGGCTGCTAATCCTCCAGCCGTCGCCGCTGCAAGGCGATGCCAATCCGATATCAACCTATGCAGTGGTACTACACAGAAAACGGCACCCAACAAGGACCAGTCAGCGGTGAACAAATGACCGCACTCATCCAGAGCGGACGCCTTACCTCCCAATCCCTCGTCTGGCGCGAAGGCATGGCCAACTGGCTCCCCGTCGCCCAAGTGCCCGAGCTTTCCGCCCTCGCTCAGTCCGGACCACCAGCGACATCCCATTCTCCCTACCAGCCACCAGCATCCACGCCAACCCATCCAGGCATGCCTATCGGACCCGAGATTCCTACCTATCTCTGGCAGTCCATCGTCGTCACCCTGCTCTGCTGCCTGCCAACCGGCATCGTCGCCATTGTTTACGCCTCCAAGGTCAACAGCCTGCGTCTCAACGGCGACCAAGCAGGTGCTCAGGAAGCCTCGAACAATGCCAAAAACTGGTGCCTTATAAGCCTGATCGTGGGCATTGGAGCCATCATTCTGTCCATGCTCGCCAACTAGTCCGGTGGTTGCTCACAGCCCCCTCATTTCCCCACCCTCAGCGCCCGCAACACGGCGGTGACAATCCAAGATCAACCTATGCAGTGGTACTACACAGAAAACGGCACCCAACAAGGACCCGTCAGCGGTGAGCAGATGACCGCACTCATCCAGAGCGGACGCATCAATTCACAATCCCTCGTCTGGCGAGAAGGCATGGCCAACTGGCTCCCCGTCGCCCAAGTGCCCGAGCTTTCCGCCCACGCCCAGTCCGGACCACCAGCCACGCCGCAGTCGCCTTATCAGACACCGACTTCGGCCCCACCACAGGGGATGCACGTGGGTGCGGATATCCCGAACTACCTCTGGCAGTCGATTGTCGTTACATTGATGTGCTGCTTGCCTGCCGGTGTGGTCGCCATTGTCTACGCCACCAAAGTCGACCGCTTGCGCTTTGCCGGTGACCAGGCCGGTGCCCAAGCCGCCTCACAATCCGCCAAAACCTGGTGCTGGGTGAGCTTCGGCGTGGGACTCGCCGGCCTCGTGCTCTACTTCGGCTTCGTGTTCCTCGCTGTCTTAAGCGAGGGCCGCAGTACCGGCTACTAATACGCAATGCCCGTGGCCCCACCGCCCCTGCCGTCGGCACATCCCCCGCGCCGCTGGAAGCTGTCCCCCCTCAGGTTGGCCATTGCCTCCGGTTGCGCCACAGTGGTCGGACTGATCCTGTGGCTGCTGCTGACCGGAGGCACCGAGGCCATGCCCCTGCGCTGCTTTTTCAACGACTGGACGGGACTTCACTGTCCCGGCTGTGGGCTCTCCCGCGCTACACTCGCGCTCTCCGAAGGGCGGGTGGCCGATGCGATGAAATTCAACGCCATGGGCATCGTGCTGCTGCCCGTTGCCCTCCTCGCGCTGTGCATTGAGACCATCGGATGGGTCTTTCAAGCCAACCCACCGGTCCGCCTGCTCCTGCGGCCACGACTTTCCACCGCGATCGCCATCATGGTCAT
Organism: Sulfuriroseicoccus oceanibius; assembly: GCF_010681825.2. Taxonomy (NCBI): domain Bacteria; kingdom Pseudomonadati; phylum Verrucomicrobiota; class Verrucomicrobiia; order Verrucomicrobiales; family Verrucomicrobiaceae; genus Sulfuriroseicoccus; species Sulfuriroseicoccus oceanibius. The sequence continues at coordinate 405,328 of NZ_CP066776.1, forward strand.
CGCCTTCGCGGTGCTGCGCAACCTGCCATGGAGCCCATTCACCTGGCTCGCACCATCGTAGCGCGCCAGGCTCAGCCTGGCATTCCTCAGGCAGCTGGAGCGACGCTGCCCCCCTCCGGCATCACCTCACATCATGAGATCCCGGATCTCCGGCCGGCTCAGGAGACTCTTGCGCTCGGAATCCACCTGATCCCCCGCACGCCTGCACTCGTTTAGATAGCGACGCACCGACGCTCGCTCCTTGGTCTCCACAATGTGCGGGATCTTCGACAACAGTTGGATGTAACGAGCCACCGCATTCTCATAGCGCTTCACGTCCGGATGCAGCTTGGTACGGATCTGCCCAAGGTTCTTCCGCGCGCGCAGGTACACATTGTCCAAAGTGTTAGGCGAGATCAGTTCGGACCACGCCGCGCCGCGCTGGTTTGAGCTGGCCGCATCAAAGGTCGCATTGAGTTCGGCGATCGCATTGTCCAACCGCGTGAGCGACCCGATCAGACTATAGCTCCGCGGCAATTTCCCCTGCGTGTAAAGTTGGATCGCTCTGGCACTCATGTGGTTGGGCATTTTCTCCAACACACCGGCCAGTTTGCGCTTCGACTCCGGCGTCTTGAGCACCGCTCCGCCTTCTGCCTTCGCTTTCGTGAGCAACTCCTCCAGCGCACTCATCGCCGCCGCCACGCCGTCCGGCCGCTCTTGCTTCGCCACCGCCAACGCATCGTCGAGCGTTGCCACGGAGACCACCTGAACCTGCATCAACAAACGCATGTCCCCATCGACAATCATGTCCCCCAACTCGTTCTCGTTGTCCTTGGGAAAACAAAGCACGCCGCACTCCTTTTTCGCAGCCGCACGAATCTTCGCCGGCAGACCTCCGATCGGCCGCACTTCACCGTCCGATGTGATGTCCCCGGTCACCGCACAATCCTTGCGGAACGCATCTCCGGTGATCAACGATTCAAACAACATCGCCACCGCCAACGACGCCGACGGCCCGTCCTTCGGCGTAAACTTATCCGCAAAACTGATCTCCAATGTCTGCCCTGTCGGAGCCGCCGGATGCCTCACTAACACCGCACGCCGCGCCGACTCCAGCCCGGTCGACATCATATCCCCCACCTCCTGATTGAACTTTATCGAAATTGGATCGCCTGAATGCCCGGGCACCGCCGTGATGATCAAATCGCAAGCCTCTCCACCGAGCTGCCCCCCACCCATGTCTGCCACCAGCAATGCAGTCAACTTGTTGAGGTTCTGCTTCAGCCCGGCCTGAGCCTCCCCGGACTCGGCGGAAAGCGCTGCGGAGGACTGGGCGTGCACGACAGGGGAAGCCGTGGCCACCAGCCCGGCCAGAACCACGGTAGAGACAAAACGTTGGGGCGTCATGTCCTCTAACATGCAAACAACCCGAGATTCCAAACAAGCCGAAAGATCAGGAAACGCAGAGTCCCAGACGATCCGGATGACAACCAAACTCACCACTTTACCGCACGGGGGATCGGCTGCATCGTGTGGCACTATGGCCGATACTCCATCGCACTCATCGCCCACCTCATTCTGGCTGCGCCCGCTCGGGACCAATTTGATCCTAATCGTGCTCGCGGTGCTGACCCTCGTCCCCGCCATTTCCAACCTGCCACTGATGGACCGCGACGAACCCAAGTTCGCCCAGGCCACGCAGGAAATGATCGATCGAGATGACTGGTTGGTCCCATGGTTCAACGACGAATACCGCTTCGACAAACCACCTCTCTCGTACTGGTGGATGCGCCTCCATTACACCTTCCTCGGCAAGACCGAACTCGCCGCACGCCTGCACTCGGTCGAAGCCTCGCTGCTCTCCGCCATGGTCATCGCGGCGCTCGGACGCTTTCTCTTCGGCCCGCGCGCCGGATTGCTCGCCGGTGTCGGCTGGCTCACCACCTTGCAAATCCTCGTCCACTCACGCCTCTGCGTCGCGGACATGCCGATGATCCTCGCCGTCTGCGTCACCGGCTACGCGCTGGCCAGACTGCTGCTCGCCCCTGAAGACGACCCAATCGCCAACAAACGATGGAACCGCTGGTGGTGGCTGCTCGTCGGTGCTGCTGTGTTCGGCTTCCTCGCCAAAGGCCCGATCCCACTGGTCACCGCTGGCCTCGGCCTCGCTCTCACCCGCTTCGTCTTCGGCAAAGGCCGACCACTCCCATGGCGACGCCTCCAACCGATCAGCTTCAGCGTGCTCTACCTCGTCGGCATCGGCCTTTGGGGCATTCCCGCCCTGCTCGAAACCCAGGGCCTCTTCTGGGACAAAGGCATGGGCGAACACGTCGTCAAACGCGGCACGGAATCGTTCAACGGCCGCATCTCCGTCCCCGGTTTCTACTTCGTCACCGCCTTCCTCAGCCTGCTCCCATGGTGCACGCTGATTCCGGCAGCACTCAAGCGCGACACCCCGGAGGAAGGCCGCCTCACCGGCCGCTCGGCCAAGAGCGCATTCCTGCTCGGCTGGCTGGCTGCCCCATATTTGGTCTTCACCTTCTACTCCACCCAGCTGCCACACTACGTGATGCCTGGCTTCCCGGCCTTCTTCCTGCTGCTCTTCCGCAGCGGCTCGGTTCCGGTTCCAAGCACCCGCTTTGAGAAAAACTGGGCCATCGCCGTGACCGCCGTGATCGCTCTCTTGGCCGGTGGTGTGCTGTGGCTGGCCAACTGGGCTCCATTCGAAGGGCAAACCGCAGGGATCTCCCAACTGATCACAGTCGCCGGCATTCTGTTGGCGGTCGCCGCCGTCGCCTGCTTCTTCGCCCAGCGCGGCTGGGTCATTGCCACCGCCATCGCCGTGATTGGCACCAGCGCCCTGGCCTGGCAGATGTCGGAACAAATCCGAGCCATCCATCCGACCATGCTCGCCATGGAAAAACTCAAAATGGCTCCGGAAGGCACCACGTATGTCGCTGCCGAGTTCAAAGAACCATCGCTCGTCTTCTACACCGACAAGGGATGGAAGATGAAGTCGAAGAACGAGGACGCCGTCAAATTCCTCCGCGGCAGCCGCATTACCGGCACCAAAAATCCACGCCCACGCGGCGGCGTCATGCTCCTGCGCGAATGGACCGCCAATGGCGTGATCAAACAACTCCAGGGCGGCAAAACCATCGACGAACTCGAACCATCGTCAGACCGCCGCGCCGAAACCTTGTCGCTCGTCCGCGCCCGACTACCTCTCCACGAGATGAAGCTCTACGTCGTCACCGGCTACAACGCAGCCAAGACCAGCTGGGCCGAAGTTCTCGTCTGTGTCCCCGTCGAGCCTCGCGCCGAAGCCAAGAACGAAGGATAGCTCCGCATTTTTGGTTGCGCAGGCCACCGGCTGCCGACAGATTCGCCTCTAGGGAAGGAACGCTGATCGACTACCCCACACCTCACCGGAATCATCAGACAGCACGTGTCATTCATGGCGGAAACAAAACACATCATCGTGGTAGGAGCCCACGGCCGGATTGGATCGGCCTTGGTTCGCCGCTATTCCGCCAACCCTGATTACCAGGTCACCGGCATCGGTCGCGATTCCCTCGACCTGAGCAACCCTGCGTCGATCGACCACGCCCTCGCTGGTCTCGACTTCGATTTGCTCATCAACGCCGCGGCTCTGACCAACGTCGACTATTGCGAACAACATCCCGGGGAAGCTCAAAGCGCCAACTGCAGCGGCCCCAAGCAGCTCGCTGAAATCTGCGCCGAGCGCGGTGCGCGCATGATCCACATCTCGACCGATTACGTCTTCGGCGGCGACACCCCGGGCATGCGCTCGGAAGACGATGCCACCGCTCCCACCGGCGTCTACGGCCAAAGCAAACTCGATGGCGAACACGCCGTGCTCGAGGTGCTCGGCACCGCTGGCCTCGTCGTTCGCACGTCCTGGGTCTTCGGCCCGGACCGCCCTAGTTTCCCAGACATGATCCTCCAGCGTGCGCAGGAAAACGACGTGCTGGAAGCCATCGGCGACAAATGGTCGTGCCCATGTTATAGCGAAGACTTCGCCGAATATCTGGAGCTGCTGTTCCAACAGAAAGACGCCCACGGTGTGTTCCACCTGTGCAACTCGGGCGCCTGCAGCTGGAGCGAGTACGCCCAACAAGTCGTCGACATCGCAACCGACCTCGGCATCGCATTGCGCTGCCACTCGGTCACCCCGACCAAACTTGCGGATATGGACCGCTTTGTCGCACCTCGCCCAGTCCATACCGCAATGGCGACCGTAAAGTTTCATGCCGCCACCGGATGTGCCCCCCGCGATTGGCAATCCGCACTACGCGATTACCTCACGGCCAAAGTCTCTGACTAAGGCCACGTGAATGATCCCGATCGATATCTTGGCTGACGGTCCCACCCCTGACCCTGCCCGCCATGATGTCATCATTTGTTCGATCACTCACCCTGTCGTCGCTTTCCGTTGTTTGCGCCGCTCTCTGTTCCTGCGAAGCCCCTGAATTCAGCGGCCGCAGCAACCAGCCTTACGGCACCACCGTCTACACGCCACCTCCGTCGACGACCAGCAGCGCGTACAACCCGAGCCCCGCGGACTACCAATCCGACGGATCCAGCCACTTCATGGGCTCCCGTTCCGCGCCAACCAGTACCCCTTCGGCTCCAGATCCAGCCCCCACACCAACCGACGCCAACGGCATCCCAACCGATGTCCCCACCAGCTCGGAACCCGAACTGATCGACCTCGATAATATCTAATACCATTTGAACGGTCACCTTGCCGTACCCGATGGAGGCTAGGCTTGCGAAGTCCCTCAACAACGACAATTTCGGTCGGCACGAGGCAACCTTGAGTGATCGAGTTCGTCGCGAAGCGACAGCTTACCGGTTAGCCGGAGGGTTCAACCTCCGGATAGAAGTTCAAGAATATGGCGTCCCATCGGGACGGTTTATCCAGCGGGAAGCCTAACTCGGATCAATATCAGAGCGAATCTTCGATCACCGTCCCGCTCACTGAGCCTCGCAATCGCTCATAGGATGGCTATAGTCCCGCCCTATGAGCGAATGGTTCTACACCAGCAACGGACAATCCAACGGACCCGTTTCTTTCGAAACCCTGAAAAACCTGGCGGCCAGCGGCCACTTCACCAATTCGGAAAACCTGGTCTGGACCAAGGGCATGGACGAGTGGTCCCGCGCCGACCAGATCCCGGGGCTGCAACCATCCAGCACGCCACCACCACTCCCTGATGGCACCGGCTCCACGCCGTCGAACCCATACGCCGCCCCATCCACCGTCGGCTACTATGCTCCAGTCGGCCCCGCTCCCGACCGCGCGGACATCACCCCGGGAAGCTCTCCCATCGAACCCACCATGGCTCTCGCTGCAGGCTGGCGCGCACTGCGTAACAACGCCGGACCCGTCACGTTGTTCTGGATCGCCTTCGTCGCGGCCTCCATGGCAATCAACCTGATCTGCAACAGCATCTTCCCGCCGGTGTACGTCGATGTCTCAGGCTTTGACCTACCCTCCGAATTCTCACAAGCTCTCGCAACACAGCCTCAGGCCCACCCGGTCACGCAGGTGATCTCTTTCGTGGCCAACGGCATCCTGATGCTCTTCTTCTGCCGCTTCATGCTCAACGTGGTAACGCGTCAGGATCTCAGCGCCGGAAGCATCCTCGCCGAGAAATCCAAGGCGTGGAAAAATATCGCAGGCGGTATCCTTCTCTACGTCATTCTCATCGCTAGCGCCGTACCAGGCGGAGCCTTGGCGTTCGCCGGATTCACACTCGCCATGCAGGATTCTCCATTAGGTGTGCCATTGATCTTGGCCGGATCTTTGCTAGCGGTCTGCCTCTACATGTACTTCTTCGCCCGTTTGCTGTTCTACACCTACAGCATTGTCGACCGCAATTGTGGCCCGGTGGCGGCCCTCAAAGACAGCTGGAACATCACCCGCAACAACTTCTGGCGCCTCGCTCTGATCGGCCTCATCTATTTCGGACTCTTCTGCGCAAGCGGCCTCACCCTCTTCATCGGCCTCATCATTGTCATTCCATTGATGAGCCTCGTTGCGGCGGTCGCCTACCGCTGGCTGCGCGTTGGCGCTCATGCGGCAACCGACGTCCTCTAGCAGCAACCGCTCATACCAGCCCGGGACAACGTCACAGGGGGCGAAGACAACGACAACTCCGGTCGTCAGGATGCACGCCTAGGTGATCGAATCCGTCGCGAAGCGACAGCTTAGTGGTTAGCCGGAGGTTTCAACCTCCGGATAGGAGCGCAAGGATGAGGCGTCCCGTAGGGACGGTTTACAGGACTCCGGTAAACCCCACCTCCTCCCGCTCACAGATCCTTCAACTTGCGCTGCAACGTGCGGCGCGAAATCCCCAACAACTTGGCGGCTTCGGTGCGGTTGTCTTTACAACGCGCCAAAGCACGGCTGATCAACCGACGCTCCATCGCTTCCAGGTTGAACATGTCATCGCCCGAGTCCCCGGCGTCGAGAATGTCCGGCACGTCACGGCTCGGCGGCTGAGGAGTGGCATCCCGCGCCCCCTGCAACCGCAACGAACGACCACCGGTCAGCGCATCAGGCAAATCCCGAGGTTCAATTTGATCCCCCGTTGCCAACACCACCGCATGCTCCATCGCCGTGCGTAACTCACGCACGTTGCCTGGCCAGCCGTAGTCCAACAAACACTGACGCGCCGCATCCGACAGCGGCCGCACTTCCCGATTGTTCTCACGCGAGAACTCCTCAAGAAACGTTGTCGCCATCATCAAGATGTCCTCACGCCTCGCGCGCAGCGGTGGCATAGTTAGATGCACCACATTGAGTCGGAAATACAGATCCTCGCGGAACTCGCCCTTTTCCACCATTGCCTGCAGGTCGCGGTTGGTCGCAGCCACCACGCGCACATCGACCTTGATCGATTCATTGCCGCCCACGCGCTCGATCGTCCGCTCACCGAGCACCCGCAGCAACTTCACTTGGGTGGACTCATCGATCTCACCGATCTCATCGAGGAACAATGTCCCGCCCTGGGCCTGCTCGATGCGCCCGATCCGCCGTGTCGATGCCCCGGTGAACGCGCCTTTCTCATGGCCAAACAACTCGCTCTCCAACAACTGCGGAGACAATGCCGCGCAATGCACGATCACCAAACCGTCCTGCTTGCGCCCGCTGAGCTCATGCAGCGCGTGCGCCGCCAGCTCCTTGCCCGTGCCGCTCTCGCCCTCGACCAACACCGTGGCACGCGTCGGCGCCACTTGTTCGATCCGCTCCATCACCCCTGCCATCGGCGCAGACCGGCCAAGCAAACGCTTGAACGAGCGCTCCTGACGTTGCTTCGCCTTGAGCACGCGGTTCTCCTTCTCCAGCGATCGCCCACGGAGCGCCCGCTTCAGCAACATCTCAAGCTCGTCAATATTGAGCGGCTTGGTGATGAAGTCATACGCCCCCTGGCGCATCGCATCCACCGCAAGATCCACCGATCCATAGGCCGTCATCACAATGCAAATCGGAGGCTCGGGCAGTGCCAACACCTTGCCCAACAAATCCATCCCACTCTCACCCGCCAACCGCAGGTCGGTCAGAACGATATCCACTTGCTCGGACTTCAGCACTTCCATCGCCCCCGCGATGTCCGCCGCCACATAGACGTCGAAGCTATCCTCAAGCGACATCCGCAGTCCATCGCGGGTGTTCTTTTCGTCGTCGACTACCAATACGGTCACATCCATAAGCTAGAAAATTTCAATCATGTTCGATCGAGACATCAACATCAATCGCGCGGCGGCGAGACTCATGCTGCATCGGTTCTTCGGCAGCAGTCCCCTCCGAGCTCTCAAGATAGCGCATCCGCGGCTGTGCCAGAGGTAAGTTCAGCACCACGTTCATGCCACGATCCCGCTGGCTATCCAATGTGATGTCCCCGCCATGGTCGCGCACGATCCTGCGGACGATCATCAACCCAAGTCCAGTCCCCCCGGCCTTGGTTGTAAAGTACGGCTGGAAAATCTTGCCCATGTTCTCGCTAGGAATCCCTGGCCCATTGTCACGAATGGCAATCGACACCGCGACATCATCGGTCGAAGTCGCCACCCGCACTTTGCGCACCGGTGCCACTGTCTGAGAAGTCGCCTGCATCGCATTTCGCAACACATTGTACAATGCCTGCGTGATCTGGTTGGGATCCACTTCCAATCCCGGCAGCCCGGCTTCCAAATCACAACTGATCTCACAATCATTCGCGTCAAACTCAGGTCGCAGGAAGTGCACTGCGTCCTCTACCAACCGGTTGATGTCACACCACTCCCGCTGCGGACTCGTCGGCCGCACTGCGTGTAAAAACTGATCAATGATGAAGTCGAGCCGCTTGATCTCATCCTGTGCCGTCTTTACCAACCCACCCAACTCCTCGCGCAGCTCGGCTGGCAATTTGCGCATCTTCCTCTCGAGCAACTGCAAGTGGATCGTCAACGAATTCAATGGGTTACCCAACTCATGCGCCACCCCCGCTGCCAACAAGGTCATCATCGACTCACGGTCGCTCTCCAGCTTGCGCTCTTCCACCTGGCGATCGCGCGTCACATCCCGCACCAACATCACATAACCAACCAACTCCGACTCATCCTCACCGCCCCCGATCGGAGCCAGATAGAAGTTCAGAAACCGATGATCCGGATACGTTACTTCCAAATCACGGCTCACCACCCGCCGCTCATCTACCAAGGTCGCCCAATCCAACCCGTGGATCCTCCCAGCCACAGACTGCCCCAACGCCTGATCCTCGAGCATCCCAAACAATGTGCACGCCGAGTCATTCAAATACGTGATCGTTCCCTCCAAATCCAATACCAACACCCCCTCCTGCATCGCCTGGAACACACTCTCCATAAACCCACGCTCACGCAGCAAACGAAGCAACGTGTCCTGCACCTGGGCCGGATCCAAACGGTCCACCCGCTCGATCAATTTATCAAAGAATCCCGTCTTCATGATTCGTTGCTGCGCACTGTCACCTCCGTGCGACGATTTGTCACGCCCCGATGCTCCACACCTCACAATTTTGAGACACGGTGACTTGCTCCTGTGATCCAAGCCCGATTCTTGCTACCAAAGAAGACATGAGCGCGTCAGACTTCCCACCGCCACTCCTCGCTGTGACCACATTCCCCAGCGATCATATCGCAAGGGAAATCGCCAGTGTACTCATCGATCAAAAACTAGCCGCCTGCGTCAACCTCCTACCAGGCGCAACCTCCATCTACCGCTGGCAGGACCAGGTACACGCCGATGACGAAATCGTCGCGCTGATAAAAACCACCAGCGCCGTGTTCTCAGAGCTCAAGCTCCTACTCAACGACCTCCACCCCTACGACTCACCCGAACTCATCGCCATCAATATCGAAGATGGCCTCCCTGATTACCTCGGCTGGATCGTAGACGAAACAAGCGCCGACAGGAAACCCGCCGACGCTTGATCTAAAGAAGCTCTGGTAGCGCTTAGTTGATGCCGAACAACTCGACATCAAACACCAGCATACCCGCAGGATAACCCGGAGGCGGGTTCTCGCCGTATGCCAGCTTGGCAGGGATCCAGAAGCGACGCTTCTCCCCCACGGTCATCAACTGCAAGCCCTCGGTCCACCCACCGATCACTCCGCTCAATGGGAAGCTGATCGTCTGGCCACGCTCAACCGAGCTGTCGAAAAGCCGACCGTCTGTCGTCCATCCCGAATAGTGGACAGTCACGGTGTCCGTTGCTTTTGGGTGCTCGCTTCCAGTCCCTGGAGTAAGCACTTTCGAGGCCAGTCCGGATGCGGTCACATCCGCATCACTTGGCACGCCGCCGACGTCTGTTGGAGTTTCAATCATAGGCTTTCTGTTGTGGGGCATACCTGGGGCCTCTGCAAGTAAAACCATTCCTCCATCCAATCACGCCGCCCACCATTCACGATCCTTCAGGTCATTTGCAAACAAGACACCGACATTCCCTTTCAGCGACTCGCCAAATTGACCAAATCACCACCCCGATTACAGAAATCCACGCGCGTTCAAAAAAAGTACAAAGTTTTAGCCCCGACTCCGGATATACAAACGTAAAACCATTTGGACTCCCCCGATCCAAACAACGTTCAACATCAAAACGTCCAAGTCCATGAGTCTCAAAGTTCAATTCGCGCCCCTGATCGCCATCGCTCTCAACATCGCCTTGTGGAGCGCCATTGTTTGGTACCTGATTAAATAACACCAAAGGACCACCCCGCTTCTCCTAGCAAGGGAGCCACTCTCGGCAACAACGAGTGCCACACCGCTCACTGAGCATCGCCGGCTTCCACGGCAAGCTGCGACTCCACCCGTTCCCGGGCTTCTTTCAATGTGAGCCCCTCTTTTTCCGCAACCGCTGCGATCATGCCACTCACTACTCCAGCGGCCATTGAGGTCCCCGCGGAAAGGTAAGTGGAACTCTCGTAATCGAAGCGCACCAGCCCCGGCGCTCCGACATCCACGAACTCGCCGCGGTTCGCATAATCGGCGTAGCGCCCGTCCGGCTCCACCGACGTCACCGCAAGCACTTCCGGGTAAGCGGCAGGATAAACCTCGGCAGTTACAGGCTCGTTGCCTGCCGCGCCAACGAAGATCACTCCGAGTTCATCTCCGACGGCTACCACATCTTGTAACAACCCACTCTGAGCGTCCGAACCGAGGCTCAGGTTAACCACGGCGGCTCCTTGTTCGATGGCGTCCGCCACTCCCTGCGCCACCTGATAACTACTGGTAGTCGCAGCGCCACCATAAATATCCACCGGCAAAATCTTCACCGAGGATTCGGCGGACTCACCCAACACCGAAGAAAGCCCGACCATCATCGACGCCGCAACCGCATCCCCATGAGTCGGTTGACCGGCCACAGCCGCCACACCATCAACACCAAGCACAAATCCCTCCGCACCACGCAGCGGAGCTGAGACCGACGTGTCCACCAAACCAATCACCAGTGGCGAATCACTATCAATAGGCTTCAGCTGCTTGTCGGAGAACACCCCACCCGCTTCCGTTCCAGTCAGTGCAATCGCCGGCGGCGGAGTAACAACGTAGTTCGATTCAATCCGCGTCACCCCGCGGTCCCCGGCCATCGCTTGCCGGGCCTCACGGGCAAGATCTGCCGAACCAAAACGCAACCGATACGCCCCGACCGCAGGCATTTCCCCAACCACGTCCGCCCCATAATGAGCCGCAATCTGCGCGCCACTCACCCCGTCAGGCAAGATCACCACAAGCTCGTCCGCAATAACCCGACGGCTCTCGTCTGACGGAACCTCACTCCCCACCAGCACCCTACCGCTCGCAGCGCGCACGCGCCCGGACCAAACCAATGGTCTCGGGCTTACGTTCACTTCATTCATCTCGCGTGGCGCCGGCTCGGCTTGCGCACTGTCCGCCACTGGCCGCTGCCGCAGCCACAAGACCGCCAACACCGAAACCAGGCAAGCAGCTCCCAAGATAAGAAGTTGTCGCACACCCATCATCACTCACTCAAATTCAATCGACTGCGCAAAAAAAAACAACCACCCACACTCTCCGATCGACGATATCCGAAGTCGACAAAAAAAGCGGGCTCCACTCGGGAGCCCGCTCATCATAAATCGTAAAAAACCATCAGGCGTGAGCCGTGCGGTATGCGCCCGGCGTCTTCTTGAACTCACGCTTGAAGAACACCATGAACGGCCGCGGATCATCAAAGCCAACCGCACGCGCCACTTTCGCCACCGGAAGATCAGTGCGGGTCAGCAACTCACGCGCCTTCTCTGCGCGGATGCGGCGAATGTCCTGCGCCGGCGAAACTCCGGTCAGTTCGCGGTAACGCTTCTCAAGCGTCGGACGCGACATATCCACGCGGCCCAGAAGTTCTTCCACGGTGATGCCTTCGCACGCGCGCTCTTGGATGATCTGACGGATGCGCTCAATGCTGCGGTCGATTGGATCGTCACCGAGCGTCGATGCCCGCGCATGCAGACCGGAAACCGGAACGCGCACCACCTGCTTCTCAGGGGCGTCGCCTTCCATCATCTGCTCAAGCATTTCCATGCCATGCCGCGCGATCTCTTTGCTGTCCTGCACCAATGCAGACAACGGAGGATCACAAAACTGAGTCTTGATCGTGTCGCTCGGTGCCAGAATCCCAGCTTCGCCAGGAATCGACAGCCCGATCTCTTTGCAGAAATTGCACAGGAACACCGCGTCATCGGAACGCATCGTCAGCAAGCCAAATGGACGGCGCAACGAACGGAACTGCTTCTCCAACTTCACATAGCCCACAGAACCTGGCTCGAAATCGGTGTGCACATTGGCCGGCAATTCAATCGCGTTGAATCCCTTCATCCCATAAGAGGCACACAACCGCTTCATCAATCGCACCATACGTCCGCCCTCACGCGCTCCCTGTGGTACCGCCAACACGATATCCTGGAACGAAAGATGCTGGAAGTGACGCAATGCCAGACGCCCCATCGACAAAATGTCCGAGCTCACCGTGGTGAACGGGTCATTGTGCCACTCAGGGTGCAATTTCACCGTAGGAATCCCCATCGCAAGGATCAGGTCCGCTCGTGGATCCCCCTCGTCCATCGCCATCAAAATGCCGTCCGGACGCCATTGCGCCGGGAAGAAAAGCTCGGAATTGCCACGTGTGAGCGGGAAATCCCGGAACTCACAACGCTGGCGGATACCAGCTACTGAGAAAACGCCCTCGATAAAACGGCTGGAGGTTTCACACCATTCTTTGTGCAGGAGGGCGACGCGCTTTCGTTCGATCATCGGTTCGGGTGCAGGGGTTGGAATTTAATGGGCGATCCGGTTCGGGGGGGGAGAGATGGATCGAGACCATCAGCAAGAGACTTTGCCGAATAGACCGGGATTCAAGCAAAGCGTCCTCCGCATGGTCAACGCCTATCTTATAAAAATTATAGTGAGTGGGAATATTTCTAGAAAAAGAGAATCAGCCTTGAGCCGAGCGGCAAGATTAGCCGCGAATCACTGGAAATCAAATGGTTCCATCCCAAGGGATACGCCATAAGATGCATACATGAGACTCTCAAATTTACGGAAAATTTAAAAGCATACCGACAATTTTCATTCTAACTTCCCATTCCGTTCTAGAAAATAGAGCCATCGGGAGGCACGGAAACGTACGTTTGATTCAATTCAACCGCAGGAGCCACCCCAAATTCATAGCTGTATCGAACGACTGACACAACTGCCGCTCGTTCAACTGGTACGCTCCGGCTTCACCGACGGCAGCTCCCCGCAGAAAGAGGAACTTGGCACACGCCCCTCAAACAAGCCCCGAAGCCCAAGGCATCTCCATTCCTCCGGTAGATCGGCGACTCGCCCCAAACCCGCTCCGATTTCACCTCTAATAGATTAGGGGCAACCCTCGCTAACCTCTGCCATCAGAATAGAATGGACAAATCTAGCGATCCTTCGGATTGTGACACGACTATGTCCAGCCGGATCCGAATTCCATCCATCGCCGGTGCCATGGCCGCTCCATTGGCAGCACTCGCTCTCAACAGCTGTATGATCGTGGGTGAGAACTACGCACCACCCGAGCTGGTGACACCGGATACCTGGCACCAAAGCCTCGCCAGCGACCTGCGATCCAGCACCTCGTCGCTTGAGAAGTGGTGGACCAAGCTCAACGATCCGACTCTGGACGAGCTGATCGAAAAGTCCGCCGATGCGAACCCGAGCGTGAAAATCGCGTTGGAGCGGGTGGTGGAAGCACGTGCCGCCCGTCGGGTCGCCCGTAGCGCGCTGTTCCCATCAGTCGATGGGGAAGGGGGAGTGAGCCGCAGTAAGAGCAGTGCGAATACCGAGCCCCGATCACCCTTCGGTGGTCAGGAGTTCGACCAGTGGACCGCGGGCGCAAACGCCGGATGGGAACTCGACTTCTTTGGCGGTGTCCGCCGCGCGGTGGAATCCGCAGACGCTTCGGCTGAGGCCATCGAAGAGGCCTACCGCGACACCATGGTGACCTTGTACGCGGAAGTCGCTCAAAGTTATATCGATATTCGCACATTCGAGCGTCGGCTGGAGTTGGCCCAGAACAACATCGAGGTCCAAAGGTCTTCGCTCGGGATCGCCGAAGAGCGTTTCGGTGCCGGACTCGTCCCCGAGTTGGACGTCAGTCAGGCCCGCTCCATCCTCGCCAGCACCCGTGCCGCGATCCCATTCCTGCGCGAGCAACGCACCTTGGCCATCAACCGCCTCGCCGCTCTGCTGGGTACTTATCCAAACGAAGCGGAGAAACTGATCGCCAAATCACGTGGTATCCCTTCGCCCGGAGCGAACGCCGGCATCGGCTTGCCCGCCGACCTGCTGCGCTCGCGACCGGATGTTCGCCAGGCAGAGCGCGAACTCGCAGCCCAGACCGCCCGCATTGGTGTGGCCGAGGCAGATCTCTATCCACGTTTTGCGCTGGGTGGAACGTTCGCCTTCCAGTCGGCAAATGGATCGAACCTCTTGGATTCGGACTCCAGCACCTACTCGTTCGGACCCTCATTCCGCTGGAACCTGTTCAACGCGGGCCGTGTCCGCAATCTGGTGAAAATTGAGGAATCACGCACCAAACAAGCGCTCTACGCTTACGAAAACGCCGTGCTCAAAGGCGTGGAGGATGTCGAAAACAATCTCGCATCCACCTACCACGAGCGCGATCGCTATCGTGCCCTCGTGAACGCAGTCGATGCCGCCCAACAAACCGTGGATCTGGTAACCACCAGCTACACCGAAGGTCTGGTGGACTTCCAAAATGTACTCGACGCCCAGCGCACCATTCTCACGCGTCAGGATGAGGCCGCCGTCAGCAAGGGCCGCATCGCCAGTGCCTACGTCCGCCTGTACAAGGCACTCGGTGGAGGCACCAAAATGAGCAAAGAGATAACAAAATAGGCCGCCCCCTCGGTCTACTTTTTTCGCTGTGTGACGAGGTCTGCAGTGGCTGAGGCGTCCTGTCGTTCGTAACCAATGACAACGTCTCGATCCACCACGCTCATGACCCGACAACACATCATAGTCTCACTCGCCGCTGTGGCGGCGGTTTTCACCATCTGCGGCTGCGGCGGGAAAAACGAATACGCGCCACCACCGACCGCTCCACCGGTGACGGTAACCACCCCGGAGATTCGTGACGAAGTGGTCTATCGCACGTTCCCTGCGACCACGGCGGGTGTGGCGGAAGTGGATATCCGGGCCAGGGTGCGCGGAGTGCTTGAGGAGCGCACCTTCCAAGAGGGTGCTGTCGTTAAAGAAGGGGAGCGGTTGTTCCTCATCGAGCAGGACCAATACGAGGCCGCGGTGCAAGCGGCCACTGCCGATGTCAGCCGCGCCAAGGCCGCCTTGGATCTGGCCAAGACGAACCTCGGGCGCCTCCAGCGCGCCGGTGCACGTGCCGTCTCCGAGCTCGACATCGAGACCGCCCAAGCCCAGGTCGCCGAAGCGCAGGCCGTACTCAACCAAGCCGAAGCCAAACTCGATACCGCCAAGCTCGACCTCTCCTACACCGACATCAAAGCACCAGTCTCCGGCCGTATGTCGCGCGCATTGGTGGATATCGGAAACCTCGTTGGCAACAACGAAGCCACTCTGCTGACGACCATCATCAATGACGAGGAGATCCGCGTCTTCTTCGAGGTACCCGAGCGCCAAATGCTTGAGTTCTACCGTTACCGGGCCAACAAGGCCGCCGAGGGCATCAACAACAAAGACGTCATTGAAAAAGTCCGCCTCGAACTCGCCGACGGTACCATTTATGGCGAACTGGGTGAGATCGATTTCATTGACAACCGGGTCGACGAAAGCTCACGCACCGCCAGTATCCGAGCGATCTTCCCGAACCCTGAGTACAAACTGGCATCGGGGCTTTTCGCCACCATCGGCTATCCCGAGAAAATCAAAGACGCGGTGCTCATTCCAGCGCTCGCGGTGATGCAGGACCTGGAAGGGGACTTCGTCTGGGTCGTGGATGAAAGCGACACCGTGCGGCTGCGCCGGGTAGAGACAGGAGCCGTGGTCACCGTGAAGTCGGATGACCCGAACGTACCGAATCGACGTGAGGTGATTATTCAAAAAGGGCTGGGCAAGGACGACCGCGTCATCGTCGCCGGATTGCAACGGGCGCGCGACGGCTCGCAAGTCACACCAACGATGGCGGAAAACAACGCGGTGAAACCAGAGCAACCCGCCGAGCTCAAACTCCAGAAAGAGCAGGCCACCCAGCAATAAAGGCAACAGTGGATGAGCCCATCATCCCGGAACCCCTCGCTCGGATATGTTTAGCAAATTCTTCATCGACCGCCCGGTCTTCGCCTCGGTGGTCTCGATCGTCATCGTGGTGCTTGGGGCGGTGGCTCTGGTTGCGCTACCCGTTGCCCGCTACCCGGATCTGGCACCGCCCACGATCCAGGTCTCATGCACCTACGCCGGGGCCGACGCACGCACCGTGTCCGATACCGTCGCCGCCACCATCGAAAAGGAAGTCAACGGGGTGGAGGGCATGATCTATATGTCCAGCGTGTGCGCCAACGATGGTAGCATGAACCTTACGGTCACCTTTGAATCAGGCACAGACCTGGACATCGCCAACGTCCTGGTCCAGAACCGCGTCGCAGTCGCCCAATCGCGCCTGCCGGAAGAAGTCAAACGTACCGGGGTCACCGTCAAAAAGCGCTCGACCGACACCGTGCTCTACGCCGGCCTGATCTCGCCAGACGGCACCTATGATGATGCTTTTCTGAGCAACTACGCCAACTTGAACATCCGCGACGAAATCTACCGCGTGCCCGGGGTGGGGGACGTCACCGTCTACGGCACCGGCGAGTTCTCCATGCGCATCTGGCTCAACCCGGATCAACTGCGCGCCCGTAAACTCGCCGCCTCCGACGTCATCTCCGCGGTCCGCGAACAAAACATCCAGGTCGCCGCAGGAAAAATCGGCGCGGCCCCATCACCGGAAGGCACCGCATCCGAATACGTGCTCAGCACCACAGGCCGCCTCAGCGAGGTCAGTGAATTCGAAAACATCGTCGTCGCCACCACCGAGGGCGGACGCACCGTGCGCCTGCGCGACGTCGCCCGCGTCGAACTCGGCTCCAACGTCTACAATTTCTCATCCCGCCTCACCGGAGCCGACTCCGCTACCATCGCCATCTTCCAGATCCCGGGCTCGAACGTGATCGAAGTCGCCGATGGCGTGAAAGAAACACTCGCCCGGTTGAAGAAAGATTTCCCAGCAGGCGTCGACTACCACATCGTCTATGACTCCACCGACGTCATCAACGCGTCGATCAAGGAGGTCATCACCACACTCATCGCCACGTTGATCCTGGTGGTGCTCACGGTCTACATTTTCCTCCAGAACGCACGCGCCACCCTGATCCCGGCCGTCGCTATTCCGGTGTCATTGATCGGCACGTTTTTCGTCCTGCTCCTGCTCGGCTTCTCTCTCAACCAGCTCACCCTCTTCGGACTGGTGCTGGTCATCGGCATCGTCGTGGACGACGCCATCATCGTGGTCGAAAACACCTTCGTCCATCTGGAGAAAGGGCTAACAGGGAGGGAAGCCGCAACCGCCGCCATGAAAGAAGTCTCCGGCCCGGTGGTCGCCACTACCTTGGTGCTTCTTTCGGTTTTCGTGCCCATGACCATGATGGAAGGCATCACCGGCACCATGTTCAAACAATTTGCCGTGACTATCTCGGTGGCGACTGTCTTCAGCTCGATCTGCGCGCTCACCCTGAGTCCGGCCCTTTGCGGGATCCTGCTGAAAAAGCCACCGGGCGAAGCGAAAGGCCTCTACAAAGCCTTCAACTCCACACTCGCCGGTGCCAACAAAGGCTATGTCGCCATCGTACGCCGCACCTTGAAGCTGGTCGCGTTGGCGGTGATTCTATTCATCGGCGGCACGGTGCTCGCTGTGATGGGATTGGGCGGACTGCCCACCGGCTTCGTGCCTCAGGAGGATGAAGGCTACTGCATGATTAACATTCAGCTGCCCGACGGCGCCTCGGTCCAGCGAACCGACGAAGTCACCCGCCACGCGGAAGAACTGCTCTCCCAAATCGACGGGGTCAAAGACTACCTCGTCGTTAATGGGTACTCGATCGTCGACAGCGCCGTCGCCCCGAATACCGCGTTCATTCTGGTCACCTTCGATCCCTGGGATGATCGCAAAACTCCCGCGCTCCATCAGGATGCGCTGATCCCGAAGATCAACCAAAGCCTCGCCTCGATCCAGGAAGCCTCCGCATTCGCATTCCCAATGCCGTCTCTGCCTGGGGTCGGCATGTCCGGTGGATTCACCTTCATGCTCCAGGACCGCCAGGGCGCGGGGCTTGAGCAACTGCAAGCCGTCGCCGGTCAACTCAGTCAGGAAGCCACCGCACAATCTGGAATCGCCGGTGCCCGCTCCACCTTCCGTTCGTCGGTGCCGCAGTTATTCATCGACATCGACCGCGAGGCGGTAAAGCGCACCGGAACCTCAATGACCTCGGTTTTCGACACTTTGCAGATCTATCTCGGGTCTGCCTACATCAATGACTTCACGTTGTTTGGCCGCGTCTACCGTGTGACTGCCCAGGCCGATGGTGTGTTCCGCTCGGTTCCCAATGACGTCAACAAACTGCAACTCCGCGGCTCCAATGGTCAGATGATCCCTCTGGGGGCCGTGGCGGAAGTACGGGAAATCCTCGGACCACAAACCATCACCCGTTTCAACATGTACCCGGCCGCCCGTATCATGGGCAACCCAGCACCAGGCTTCAGTTCGGGACAAGCCATGGCCATCATGGAAGACATGGCCGACAAGAACCTGCCACCATCAATGGGCTACAGCTGGTCGGAGCTCTCATTCCAAGAGAAACAAGCCGCCGGTGGAATGGGCGCGATCTTCCTCTTCTCCATCCTGATGGTCTACCTGGTGCTCGCCGCCCAATACGAAAGCTGGACGCTCCCGATCTCGGTCTGTCTGGCGGTTCCCGTGGCCTTGCTCGGGTTGATTGCCGCCATCATTGCCCGCGGCATGGACAACAACGTCTACACTCAGATCGGCATCGTCTTGTTGATTGGACTTTCCGCCAAAACCGCCATCCTCCTCACCGAGTTCGCAGCGGTCAAGCGAGCCGAAGGCATGAGCATTTTCGACGCCGCCTGTGAAGCGGTCAAACTGCGCTTCCGTGCCGTACTCATGACCGCCCTCTCGTTTGTTCTTGGCGTCATCCCACTGGTCATCGCCTCCGGCGCCGGCGCGGAATCACGCCAGATCCTCGGCACCGCCGTGCTCGGCGGCATGCTCGCCGCCACCATCCTCGGCATGGCCATCGTCCCGATGCTCTATTACGTGGTCCAATCGATCACTGAGAAACTGACCAGCAAAGGGAAATAGCCCGATCTAAACGGTCACCACCTGCCGGATCGCTAAAAATTCCGCATATCGGAAGATCAGGGTGCATCCACCCACAAATGGCAGGCGTAGAGCACTTCGCCGCCGGCCTCCTCTGCAATCCCCCAATCAAGGATTTCCCCAGGATGTGCCAACGGCCCACCGGAAGCCCGCCTGCCCAACACAGGTTCCGGACTTCCACCCGAAGTTGCATCTAGCAACTCAACAAAGGAGGCCACGGACTCAACATCCGCGGCCTCTTATTTGTTACAGAGAACGAGTAGCCCGCTCAAAACCGACTGCAGAAAAGTTACAGCAATCGCGATTGCCATCACCTATTGAGGAAAGTTCAGCGAAAGGGCGTCAGCCATCCGGGTGACCGATACCGATCGAATTCCCCGCGTTTCCAGCGAGCGGGAGTTCCAGGCTAACACAAGCTGACGCCGGTACGGCTTCTTGGTTGGAAGCGCGAACGATTCGACAGACGCGCGGCTCAACCGATCGGCAAAAGCGGTGTGGGCGATCTCCGGCAAAATACCACAAGCGGTGCCCGACGAAATCAACGACGCCACCTGAATCAAGCTCGTGCATTCCACCGTCCGCCCGGAGGCTTTGACCTTGCCCGCATTGAGCAGATCGTGGGTAGCTTTCGCAAGCTGCCCCCCTGATGCCAGAATCGCCATCGGCAGCCGTTGCGGGCTCTTTCCCCTAGGGACGAAGAGCTTGTAACCAAATCCCGCCAATGCGACGTGGTGGATCGTTTTCGGGCAGTTCTTCAGCGCATCGTCCCGCACCACGAGAAAGTCGAGCTTGCCGGTGCGCAGTTGCTCGACTCCCTCAGCGCTTCGAACATTCGAGAGCTTCCAGTCAAACCGTGGCCCGAGAATCTCACTCCACTCGCCGAGGGACGGCGCAAGCAGCCATTCGACCACACTCGCCCCAGCTCCGACAGTCAGCGTCCGGCGGATGTCGTGAGCTTTGGCGGCGAATGCCTCCAAGGCCGAAAACTGCGAGCGAATGATTACCGCCAACTCCTCACCAGCCTCGGTAATCTCCAACCCATGACCAACGCGACGGGTCAGCTGTGCCCCGAAGAACTCTTCGAGCTCACGGATCTGGCGGCTGAACAAACTCTGCCGGGACGGGTCACGATCAGCGGCATCCGCGATACTCCCGGCTTCTGCAACGCGCAGAAAGTTATGCAGCCGGTCGATCGACAATCCATGACGGGAGAGAAGGGAGTCAAACACAACTTTATAGTCATATACCCTGCTATCCCAATCAATGCATAGTCACACTCATTTCCCTACCTTGGGGACGTGATGAGAAAACAACACTACGACGTAATTGGAGACATCCACGGAGCCTACCGTCAGCTCAAACA
Organism: Sulfuriroseicoccus oceanibius; assembly: GCF_010681825.2. Taxonomy (NCBI): domain Bacteria; kingdom Pseudomonadati; phylum Verrucomicrobiota; class Verrucomicrobiia; order Verrucomicrobiales; family Verrucomicrobiaceae; genus Sulfuriroseicoccus; species Sulfuriroseicoccus oceanibius. The sequence continues at coordinate 426,133 of NZ_CP066776.1, forward strand.
AATGCTCACCCACCTGGGCTATGTCAGACCCAACGGCCGCTGGACACACCCCGCAGGCCGCAAGCTTGCCTTCCTGGGTGACTTCATCGACCCGAAATACGACGGCGACCACGACGTCCCAGCCGTCCTCGAAACGGTGAAGTGCCTGTGCGACGACGGCATTGCCGTGGCCGTGATGGGGAACCACGAGTACAACGCGGTCTGCTATGCCACCAAAGGGCATGACGGCGAATGGCTGCGCCCGCACAACGAACGCAATGCCCGCCAGGTACGCATGACCCTCGATCGCTTTGACGGCGGCTTTGAGAGCGCCGCCTGGCAGGGCTGGGTCGATTGGTTCCGGACCCTGCCAATGGCGCTCGACTTGGGCGGCATGCGGATGGTCCACGCCTGCTGGCATGAGGAAATGCTCGGCCGTCTGAACGGGCAGACGCTCGAAGACCATGAGTTCCTAGTTCGCTCGGCCACCAGAGGGCACGACGACTATGAGGCGGTGGAGGTGGTTCTCAAAGGAATTGAGCTGCCTATCGCCAACGGTGCCAGCTACGTCGACCACACCGGCACCGAGCGCTTCAACTTCCGCGTCAAATGGTTCGACACCGAGCCCGCTGGCCGCACCTGCCGTGACTTGGCGTTCCCATCGGGCGTCTTCGACGTGCCGGACGAGCCCATCACCGACGACATGCTCGGCGATGTCATCGGCTACGACAGCGCTGCTGTGCCGGTCTTCATCGGCCACTACTTCAAACCGACCGACAGCGCACTGAGCCCGGATTCGACCAACCTCGCCTGCCTCGACCACAGCGTCGCCAAAGGTGGACCGCTGATCTGCTACCGCTGGTCAGGGGAAACAACCCTCAAACCGGAGAACTACGTAGCGGCATGAGCATGAGCCAAGACAATCTAAAACGGGTGATGCGGTTCCTCGATGAGCGGATGGAATTCGAGAACCTGCCGCCCGGGACTGACAAGCACACCGCGCTGATGCTGAAGCTTGCAGCACTTGAGCGGGCGATCGACGCCATCCGCCTGCACCACGAGGTTCAGGGGAGGGGGAACTTAACCTGCCCCCCATCCCCCGGCTGCTTGGAGGTTCGCTCACGCAGCCCAATCAGCTTCGATGAGTTTCTCCTCTGCCACTGGAACGAACCGGAGAAACCCAACTCACCGCGCGGGCATGGCCGCTTTCACCTCGCCTTCCCTCTGCTCAAGTTCATCTTCAAAAACCGCGACAAAAGGTGGAGCGTCCACTCGATGACCCGTGCATTCATCCGGGAAAACCACGAGCGCTGGACTCCCTTCGACCTGGCGCGGACCTCCACCGGCGCAGTACGACTGGAGACCAACATCAAAATGGCGGCACATCACCTCCGCCGCTACGGCCTCCTACTCTTCACAAAGGACGAGGCATTCAAGCGCTGGCGATTGTCGGTGCTGGGTATCGTCGTCGCGGACCGCATCCCCGACGAGATCATGTGGTTCGACAAACAGGGCAATGACTCGTGGGAGTGGAACTTCCTCGGCAACGCCATCTGGGTTATCGCCGATGTCCAGAATGTCCCCGACATCATCGAGAGCCTGGAACGCTACGCCAAACTTGAGGTCGAAGGCTTCTGGGATGAGCGGCAGGCATTCCTCACCACGACCATGAAAACCATCGACCAGTATCAACGCCTTCCCCAGATGCCTCGGCAACAGCGGAACAGGTACATCAATGAGGTCCGGGCTATGTTCTACAAACTCGCGCTCTCAAAAGAGTCGGTTGAGCTCGCTCAAGTGCTTTGCAGGGGGGCGAAATAGAGCCCCCTCGGCAAAGCACCACGGGAAAGTCGGTGAGTTACGACTACTTTCACGATACAAATCACCCCAACACTGAAGCACTCGCCATGGCGGCGATCCCTTCGCTGCGGCCGACAAAGCCCATCTTCTCGTTGGTTGTCGCCTTGATGCCGATACGCTCGGCGGGAAGTCCGAGCACCTCGCCGATCTTCTCTTTCATCGCATCGACATGAGGGAGCACCTTCGGTTTCTCCGCGATCAACGTGCTGTCGATGTTTACGATCACCGCATCGCGAGCCGCCAACTCCTCTGCCACCTTGCGCAGAATTTCCAAACTGCTAATCCCTTCAATTGTCGGATCCGACGGTGGGAAAAAGTGCCCGATGTCCGGCAGACCGACGGTACCCAGCAAGGCGTCGGCAATCGCGTGACACAGCACGTCGGCATCGGAATGTCCGAGCAGACCGACGTCGCTAGGGATCTCGACACCACCGAGGATGCACTTGCGGCCCTCGGCGAACTGATGAACGTCATAACCGATGCCCGTGCGGTAATGCGGACCTGGAGGAAGTGTGTTGGCTGCCATAATGCGTGTGATAGTGCTTAGAGGTGGTACTTCTCCAACGGAAGCTTGCCATTGGAAGAACAAATCGAGAATTTCTCACCGCGATCGTCGCGCGGAGTGACGTGCGTGGTGCCTCCCGCGGCATCCACCAGCAACAAACCAGCCGCAATGTCCCACGTGCTGATCTGTTCTTCGATATAAGCATCGAGGCGGCCGCAGGCAATGTACGCCATGGCCAGTGCCGCGCTGCCCATCATCCGGGTTTTGCGCACTTGGTGAGAGATTTCCTTGAAGCGCTCGAAGCCCTCGTCGATCGACTCCTTGCTCTTGGAGAAGCCGACGGTCACGATCGAATCGCTCAGCTCATCGCGCTCGCTGACTCGGATCTCTTTGCCATTGCAGGTCGGCATACCGCCCTTGGTCACGACGAACATTTCGTCCAAATTCGGATCGTAGATCACGCCGATCAACGTGTCGCCCTGGTAGCGCAGAGCAATCGAGACACAGAAGTGAGGGATGCCATAAAAGAAGTTCACCGTCCCGTCGATCGGATCCACGATCCATTGAAAGGGACTGCCCGCATCGCCATCGACGCCTTCCTCACCGAGCAACGCATGCCCCGGAAACGCGGCCAGCAAGCGCTTGGTGATCAACTCCTGGCTCTCACGGTCAAGCGCCAGCTTGATGTCGTACGCCAGCTTTGAGTCGACCTCCAAGTCCGAGCCAAAGTGTTTGCACAACAGTTCACCCGCTTCACGTGCGGCGGACTGGGCAACGTCTAGAAATGCGTTCAGGTCGGTCGTCGGGATCTCGCTCATGATGACAAAGGCTCCCTCACTGGTAACACGCACCACCACAATTGCGAACCAGGAAGGGGAGGGATCTCGATCCGCACACCTTCGTACCATCCACGTCAGTCGTCAGGCAGTTCCCTGGTACTCTGAGGTCTAGGTTCGCCTACGCGCCGGATGTGGATCAGATCGTAAGGAAGCATTACCGTATCCGTCAGCAACGAGAATGGAAGATCCGCGACATAAAGAGGAATCCACCATGGCTTGAAGAGAAAATCAAACGAGTCAGGCCCCGTCGGTTGGTAGCAAACGGCAGCAAGAGCAATAAAGCTGACGTCCACCGCCGTCGCAGAATAGGGATACGCATACCCACGATCGTACTTCGACGTAGACGCGCAACTCGCGTTGAAAACGAGTGCCGCTGCCGCGCCAACAATTCTGAACAATACCTTCGGTTTCACAGCATTAAGATTTCACAGCATTTCATCGTAGCAGTACCCACTGCGCTCCCAGAGGAATCCCCGCTAATCCGCGTCATCCGCGGATCCCCCCATCCTGAATCATCCTAGGCATCTGCGGACTCCCTTCCGGCGAGAACATCTGGATGGGAGCCGCAGTGATTCAATCAAGCGCGAGCTTGGTGAACTGGCGTCATCTCCTGCGAATGGCGCTCCAGCTGCTTCTCCGCCGGCTCGTCGACATTCGTGTACCAGCCCCTTCCTGAAAAGCAGCTCGAAAGAAGGGTACAAGACAGACACAGGGCGAACAGTTTTGTTGTTTTCATAACACTCCAACTCTCAACACATCGATAATGTTAGAAACATCCCACCCCGCGCATCTGCGGACGAAACCACACAACCGTTCAAACGGGTCCGTTCCGCCACGGCAAAGGGCCGCTGCCCGGAAATGCTCCGGACAGCGGCCCCACTGGTCACCATGAGAAAAATTCGCCTGCGATCGAGCGCGGCTTAGCTGATCTCGATCTTGCGTGGTTTGGTCTCTTCACGCAGCGGGATGCGCAGCGCGAGGATACCATTCTCCAACGCGGCCGATACCCGGTCCGTGTCGAGCTGATCCGACACCCGCAGGTTGAGGACATAACGAGTGTCGTCGATCTCGCGATGGACGAACATCTGGTCGCCCGGTGCTTCGAAGCGACGGCTGGCCTCGACCGACAGCACGCCCTTGTCGAAGTTCACCGAGACATCCTCCTTTGCCACTCCGGGCAAGGCGATCCCGACCTCCAACGCATCGTCGAGACGCTTTGTGTTGTAAGGTGGGCGCACGGTTGGAAGTGCTGCGGCGGTTTCCTGTTCAGGCTTGGTAAGAGTGCATGTGCTCATTGTAGTAAATAGATTGGTTAGATTGATGTCAGTTCTCCCTGTGTGGGCATTTGAAATTGTTCGTCCCCAGTCGATGCTCAGTTGATCTCGATCTGGCGTGCCTTGGCTTCCTCGGCCCGTGGCAGGGTGACGGTAAGAATGCCGGCATCGAGTGCTGCGGTGATCGCGCTCTGGTCGACCGTGCGGCTCAGACGAAACGTGCGGCTGCGACGGTCATCGCCGCAGTACTGGTCAATCGTGAGCACGCCGTCCTCGACATTGATCGAGAGGTCGTCGCGGGTTGCGCCCGGCAACTCAAGCCGGATCATGTAGGCATCGTGCCCTTCCAGCACATCGGCGGCCGGTTCGTGCGTGCCGATGCTCTGACCGGCAAAAAGGCGGTCGAAATCGCGAAAGGCGGATTCGAACAAGGCGTCGAATGGAGATGCGTTTGCTGGTGCTGTTGGAATTCTGGTCAGTTTCATAGGTGGGTTTGGTTGATGTGATCGAGTCCGGTCGGTTCATGAGTTCGCTGACCGGCTGGCATCTTCGTTTGCACAGACCGTGCCAGCGCCTCCCAGAACTCCCCAACACACTTAAACCAAAGGCATTATCAAGATACCCGACAGCAACACCAACCCGGTTGGCACACCCGGAATCTGCCAATGTGACGCAAAACGCGTCAAAATGACGTGACAGATTGACGCGCCCCATCAGCAGCGAATACCAGCAGCGGTGATTGGGGGAGGCGAACCAGACAGCACTGCTGCCACTTCCAGTCGATTCGTCCGTTGCCTGGCATCGGCTAACGAGCGCCCGTCGTAATCGATGGACATGGCAGATTCCTCCTCACCCTTTGAACGCGCACTCACCCGACTCGATGCCGCCCTTGAGCTGAGCCACATCCACACCGAAGCGCTCAACCGCTTGAAGTTTCCCAAGTCACTGATCGAGGTCTCCATTCCCGTTCGCATGGACGACGGCGGTCTCCAGATCTTCAAAGGCTACCGGGTACACCACGATGATAGCCGTGGTCCATGCAAGGGAGGCATCCGCTACCACCCCGAGGTGGAAATCGAAGAAGTGAAAGCGCTCGCCTTCTGGATGACCTGCAAAACCGCCGTGGTCGGCGTGCCCTTTGGGGGCGCCAAGGGCGGAATTTGTGTCGATCCGAAAGAGCTGTCTGCCACCGAATTGGAGCGCTTGAGCCGAGGGTTCATTCAGCGGGTAGCTGACTTCATTGGGCCCGAGACCGATGTGCCGGCACCTGATGTTTACACCAACGCGATGGTGATGGGGTGGATGATGGACGAGTATTCCAAGATCGTACGTCAACGCACGCCGGCGGTGATCACGGGCAAGCCGATCCCACTCGGGGGCAGCGAAGGCCGAGAGGAAGCGACCGGAGCGGGCGCCTACTACGCGCTGCGCACATTGGCGGAAGACGAGGGCTGGGATCCATCGCAGATGACCATCGCGGTGCAGGGGTTCGGCAACGCGGCGCGTCCGTTTGCCAAGATGGCGGCGAGCGACGGCTACAAGGTGGTGGCGGTTTCCGACTCACGCGGCGGCATCTTTCGCGAGGACGGGTTCGATGTGGAAAGCCTGGCCAAGCGCAAACTTGAGTCGCGCAAGCTTGAGGCCATTTACTGCGACGGCGGCGTATGCGAAATGGTCGATGCCAAGAACGTGACGAATGAGGAGCTGTTGGAGCTCGATGTCGACATCCTGGTTCCCGCCGCACTCGGCGATGTGATCAATGAAGACAACGCTTCCAAGATCCGCGCCAAGCACATCATTGAACTGGCAAATGGCCCGATCGACCCAGCCGCCGACCGCATCCTCCACGACGCAGGCATCGAGGTGATCCCCGACATCCTCGTCAACGCTGGCGGCGTCACTGTCTCGTATTTCGAATGGGTGCAAAACCGCGCCGGTTACTATTGGACCCGCGAACGCGTGCTCAAGGAGCTCGAGGAAATCATGGTGCGTGAAACCCGCGCCGTGCGCGCACTGCGCAAAGATCACCAAATCTCCACCCGCACCGCCGCTTACGTCCACGCCCTCAACCGCATCGGCGATGCCCTCGCCGCCCAGGGCACCAAAGACTACTTCGCCGAACAAGCCGAGCGCTGAGCCAGCACCCGTGAAAGAGCCCGCCTATCTCTTCCTGATGCTCGGGGCTACGTTCCTGCTGGGACTGGCCGCCGACGCCATGGGCCGGCGCACGTCGCTGCCACGGGTCACGTTGCTGATCATTCTTGGCTTTTTGGTCGGACCAGCCTGCCTCGACCTGCTTCCGCCGGTGCAGGATGCCTTGTTCACGCTTTCCGCCAACATCGCACTGACGATGGTCGGCTTTCTGCTCGGCGAGCGGATGGGGAGTCTGCTTGCAGAAGGCGGAGCTCGGGAAATGCTCATCATTTCCATCACCGTGGCGTTGCTCACGGCGGCGATCGTTGGGGCGGGACTGTGGCTGGTCGGTGTACCTGTGGTATTGGCATTGCTGTTGGCAGGGATTGCCACCGCGACCGACCCGGTAGCCACGGTCGACGTCATTGATGCGGTGGGTGCCAAGGGGCGGTTCAGCAAGTTGCTGCTGGCGATTGTGGCAGTCGATGACGCGTGGGGGCTCTTGCTTTTCAGCCTGCTGTTGTCGGCGGCGGGGATCCTGTCGGGAAATGCCGGTGATGCTTGGGCCCCGTTGTGGGAGGGGCTGTGGGAAATTGCGGGCGCCCTCGGCCTGGGTGGAATTCTGGGTGTCTTGATGGCCTATGTCACCGGGCGGATTTCGCCCGGGGATCCTACACGCCTGGAAGCAATCGGCTTCGTCTTCCTCCTCTGCGGTGGCTCGCTGATGCTCGAGGTCTCGTTTGTGCTGGCCGCTATGACAATGGGTATGGTGGTGTCCCTGCGGGCGAAGCACCACGAGCATCCATTCCACGAAATCAAACGGCTCGAGCTTCCGTTCATGATTCTGTTCTTCCTACTGGCGGGCGCACACTTCGAGCTCCGCTCGCTCGCCACGGTTGGCATAGCCGGAGCTTGTTTCATCGGCTTACGCGTCCTCGGGCGAATCGCCGGCGGATGGGTGGGAGGAAAGCTCGCCGCCTCGCCGGCGTCCATCCGGCGCTGGATCGGATGGACGCTCATGCCGCAGGCGGGGGTCTCCATTGGCATGGCATTGCTGGCGGCAGAGAAATTCCCGCACCACTCCGACGCCCTTATGCAAATGACAATCGGCGCCACCGTGCTGTTCGAACTCGCCGGCCCCGCCCTGACCCGAGTGGCCCTGCTCCGCGCAGGAGACCAGGCGTCCATCGTTGATCGTCCTTCAGAGCCCCATCAACAATGAGTGCCGCGAATAGGGTAGTCGTTCTCCTGCACCCACTCGACGGTATCCAGCAATTCAGCGAGGTCCGCACGGTTGAAGGGCGTATTGGAGAGCTCGATCAGGTGCAATCTGCCATCGCTGTTCAGGGCGAATGTTGCAGGCTCGGGGAACGGCCGATCGGTTTCCTCCGGGCTACGAGGGTCCGAGACGTAGAGTCCCAGTTCCTGCATTTGTGGCACCGTCAGCCCGTAAGCGACGGGAAATTGGAGCCCGTGCGTGGAGACCATTTTCTCGGCTTTCTCCAGAGGGTCCCCCGAGATGGCGACTAGTTCCGCATTCGCGTTGGCAAAGCCCGTGCGCAGTTCTTCAAGGCGCTTGAGATACTTGTGGCACAACGGGCAATGCAGACCGCGGTAAATGATAACGATTTGCCACAGTCCGGGCCGGCTGGTTTTTCCCAATGTCACCTCGTCTCCACCCACCAAGGGCAGAGTCAAGATGGGCAACGTTCCTCCGGAGATCAGTTTTTGGCTCATAGGCAGGCTGGCAGGTTACACGCTGCCATGCCTTACGAGCCCACCCCGCACAGAGGTTGGCTTAATCTCAGGAATTCACGGCTCTGGGTTATACCATTTGAACGGTCAAATTGGCGGAATGGCGGAGAGCTTTTTCGAGTGAGGCAGGGCGCGAACCGCGATGCTAGCGGGCTACCTGAGCTGTGAGTAACGCAGCATCACTCAAAAAGATCCCGCCAAGATCACTTTCTTCACACTATCTACCACCAATCCCATCCCATCCCATCGGTTCCGACAAGGTGACCGTCTACATGGTATTATTCGCCCGCCAAAAGCTCGCGCGGCGAGTCGTCGCTGAGCAAGATCACTTCGTACGCGTCCGGGGCTGCATCCTCGATGCACCGGCGAATTCGCAGAGGCCCGTGAGTCAGGACGAAAGCATTCATGTCCTCGATCTCCACAAACCAATCCTCGTCGTCCAGATGGCGCACGATCATGTCGTCCTCAATCCGATGGTCGGATCCATCGGCATACCATGACGACGCATTGCCACCAAATGCAGGAACGCATTCAGGGCGCATCGCATACCGACGGTCGATACGTACATAGTGATCACGCACGGCATCCTCACATGGCTTGCCGGGGGACAGATGGGCTCTGGAAATGTGGTACTTCATACGATCGGGTAAAATCCCAGTCAGGAGCATACTGAGCCATCTCCCGCTCGTATTGGTAAGGGCATCGCGTGTCCGGTCGGACCGTCCCCAGTCATCATATCGCCGCCCAGAAAGCCAGCACACCGCACCGCATGGGGATGGTTTGGAATGGAAACCACTGCTGGCACCTCCCATCCCCAGGAGCAGATTTTTATGAGTACACTCACCTCGGTCGAAACCTTTTATTCCTCACTCGGAGAGCTCATCCGAGCGTGGCGCAAACACCACAAAGTCAGCCAGGAAGCTCTGGCCGAGCGCATCGGCGTCTCCGCCAGGGAAATCCGCCGCTGGGAGTCACGTGGCAACAAACCGTCCATCCCCGGCGAAGAAAACCTGGAAGACCTGGCGGAAGCCACCCGCATTCCCTTCGGCGTGATCCTTTCACTCGCCGCCCGTTTGCCCATCCCAGTCTATTACTCAATGAGCCAGCGCCATTACTCGGCGGCACCGGATGGCCTCGATCGCGACTACTCCAACCTGCTGCCGCGCTCGGTGAGTGACGTCCACGCCAATGCGCCGGTGGCCAAGGTGTTGCCGATCGAGCGGGCCAAGCAAGTCGAACGGATCATGGAATACCACTACTCCGTGTATCCATCACAGCGCCAGATTGACCCAGGGCTGATCCTACAGGCAGCCACAGACCTGCCCCAGTTCAACATGATCCTCAACGACCCATGGGGGCACTTCGCCGGGTATGCTTCCACCCTGCTGATCTCGCAGGAATGCTGTCAGGCACTGGTGGAACGCAAGAAGCGGGTGGAAGATCTGACCGTGCGCGACATGCGCCGTCCGGACCAACCGAGCGTGATGTTTGTGTTCTCCGGTTATGCCGCCCACTGCACGATCACGATGGTGATGATGAAGCACTACTTCGAAGCGGCGCTTCACTGGTACCGCCGCACCGGCGACCGACCGATGGCAGCCTTCGCCGTTTCGCGCAACGGCTTGGAGTTGTTCCGTCATTTTGGATTCACCGAAGACTTCACGGATCCGGCGGAAAGGCGCGCGCTGGGCATGGAGATCACACCAACCTTCGGCCGCACCACGCTCAAATCCTTCGTCAACACAGCCTTCGGCGGCACCTTGCGCGGGATGGGCGTCGCGTGAAATGGGTGAGCTTCGGGTCTTTGCGTGGGCTTTCCCATTTGTGGAACCACGAAGAACTCGAAGTTCACGAAGGAATAGGGGAGCAACGAACGGACTGTCGTTGGTTCATCGATGAATACCCACTCCCCAATCCTCCCAATCCCGTAATCTGCGGAAGAAAAACGCGACTGGTGGTGACCGCTCGCCCACTCTCCGCCGCCGAAGCTAGCTGCCCTTTGGGATCTTTGGGTCTCTGCGTGAGACCACCCCAACGACGCCAGGAATGTCGTCCCTCCAGCGCTGCGCGTGTTCGAGAGCCGAACTGATGGCAGGGCTTTACGCGTCAACGACAGGAGTTTCGTTGGGCCATCGATGAATGCCCATTCCACCAGTTGCGATGGAGCTACCACACTCCTGTGGTAGTAAGAGGCTCACGTCGTTCCGAGCGCCCCCCACTCCCAAATCCTCCCTATCCCGTAATCTGCGGAAGAAAAACGCGACTGGCGGTGATCGCTCGCCCATTCTCCGCCGCCGGAGCTAGCCGCCCTTTGGGATCTTTGGGTCTCTGCGTGAGACTACCCCAACGACGGCTGGAATGCCGTCCTTCCAGCGCTGCGCGTGCATGGTTCGGCAGCTGAGCTGATGACGGCGCCTTCCGCGTCAACGACAGGAGTGTCGTTGGTCCATCGGGGGATGGTGTTCGTAAGGGGGGCGATGGAGCTACCACACTCCTGTGGTAGTAAGAGGCTCACGTCGTTCCGAGCGCCCCCCCACGCCCAAATCCTCCCTATCCCGTAATCTGCAGAAGAAAAACGCGACTGGCGGTGACCGCTCGCCCATTCTCGGTTATGTACGTCAAGTTCTGCAAAAAGGGTTTGATGGATGATGATCAGGCTGCGGACGTTTGATTTGAAGTAAGGCTGAGCTTTTGGGCTTCTTTGAGGTGATCCATGTTCAGGTAGCGGTGTTGATCGATCCACTGCTCATGGACTTGATGCGTGACAGCCCGGATTAAACGTTGGGCTGCAGCCTGGTTGGGGAAGGTTCGGATAATGTGCGTACGACGCTTAATCTCCTCATTGAGTCGCTCGAGCATATTCGTGCTTTTGAGATGCTTGTGATGCTCTCTGGGAAGTCGATAAAAGGTGAGCGTTTCTTCGATCTCACTTTCGACCCAGTCACAGAGCTTGTGGTATTTGCCTCCCCACTTCGCCAACCATGCCCGCAGATCCTGACGCGCTTCATTGATGTCTCGACGGTCATAGATCCAGCGCAGCTCGGTGCAGCAGTCGTCGTCATGCTTGCGAGGTAGATGATCAAGAGCGTTGCGAAGGAAGTGGACGTAGCAGCGTTGCCACAGCGCCTCGGGAAGCACTTCGCTGATAGCTCGTCGCAGGCCGGCATGGTTATCAGTCACGCAGAACTCAACACCCGTCAGTCCGCGTTGCTTGAGTTGAAGTAGGAAGTTCTTCCAGCTGCTTCCGCTTTCCCTTTGATCGAGCTCGGTAGCAAGGACCTCCCGTCGGCCATCCCAACTGATGCCAATGGCGATCAACACAGCCTGGCTGCGCACCACGCCGTTCTCTCGAACCTTTTCGTAGCGGGCATCCAGGATGAGGTAAGGATAAGCGTGGTTGAGCTTGCGTCGGGCAAAGTTCTCAAGCTCTTCGTCCAACGTTTTGTTCAGCCTGCTTACCACACTGGCGCTGACCCGGTGACCGCAGAGCTCCTCGGTGATCTGCGCGACTTTACGTGTCGAGACGCCCTGCACGTACATTTCGATCAGGGTGCTTACCAAAGCCTTCTCGCTGCGTTGATAGCGATCGAAGATCTCGGTGCTGAAGAGTCCGTCGCGATCTTGAGGGACGCGCAGCTCGATCCTTCCTACCCGTGTCAGGAGACTGCGTTGATAACTGCCGCTGCGATAACCTCGGCGTCTGTCGCTGCGTTCTGATTTTACCGCCTGGAGTGTCTCGTTCATTTCTTCTTCGAGCATCTCCTGCATCAATTTCTGAACCAAGGGCCTCAGAAAATCTTCCTGCTCGGCAAGAATACTTTTCAACTGCGGCGTTGTGGTCTTATCTGGTCGTGGGGTCATGGTGTGACGATTAGGGGTTCTTGTTTTGTTAAAAACCTAATCAATCATCATGACCCTTTTTGCAGAAGCTTTGGCACACTACCCCATTCTCCGCCGCCGGACCTCGCACGGCTTTGCGTCTTCGCGTCTCTGCGTGAGACTTCCCAAGTGCGACTCCGCCGTGCGGACGGGCTTCCCGAGCAGATGCTCGGCGCTCCAGCATAAATCTGGAGTCCTGCAGGAAAAGCCGCCGCTACTTCTTCGCCGTGGTGACGAATGGGGCGCCGAGGTACACCGGCTCCACTGCGAGATCAGTCGGGTAGGCGGACTCGTTGGCAAGAAAGCGGGAAACGAGCGTCGTCACCTCGGGCAACGCAGGGTGAATCCCTTCCGCCAATGGCTTGGGATCGAGGGTCAACAACGGTCCCGACCAGTCGAGCCTCCGCTCATCGAGCTGCTCGACCGGGAACATCTCGGTGCCGCCGACGGTCGCGCCCTCTTTTACTTCCCAATGGAATGCCGATCCCCGACGGGCATCGCCGATGACGTGAAAATCATTCACCGCCGGATCGCCCAGACCGAGCACCGAGGGCACGCCAATGACAGGACAGCTACGTGCGGCGGCGATCCCATTGGCCGCCGCAATTCCGATCCGGATCCCAGTGTACGAACCCGGCCCGGTCGCAACTACGATGCGGTCGAGAGGTGCGGTGCCCAGCGCCTCCAACAACGCCCCCAATGGAGCGAAGATCTGCGAGTTGTGCGAGCGCTCGGATTGGAACTCATGTTGCGCCACCACCTCCAGAGCCGCCGGATCCGCGGCATTCACCAGCGCGACGCAGCCGCGCGTGGTCGAGGTATCGATCACCAATAGCATGCGGGATGGGTTAGTCATGGTCGGTAAAAGCTTCGGGTGCGGTGTCCAAGCGCTGGATCTCACGGGTGGAATCATCGACGGGGCGCAGTTCGAACCATTGTGTGTTCGGTGGCATCATCGATGGAAATTTGTTCGCCCACTCGACGATCACCACACCACCTTCATCAAGATAATCATCCCACCCGAGGTCGAGCAGCTCGTGCTCGGAGTTGATGCGGTAGAAATCGAAGTGGGACACACGCGGGGTGGTGTCGCGGTAGACATTCACCAGCGAAAAGGTCGGGCTGGATGCGTGTTGATCAGAACCCAGCGCAGCGATCAACCCGGCGGAAAAGTGGGTCTTGCCAGCACCCAGCGTGCCGATCAACGCCACCACATCGCCATCCTTCAAGGTCGCAGCCAACTCCGCAGCCGCCGCACGCGTTGCGTCAATGCTGGCGAGACTCAGAGGCTCATTGGGATTGGGAAGAAAGCTCATGGGAGAACAACGTGAACCACGATGAGCACGAAGCTCACGAAGGTGGCGATTCCGGATCCATCATGTTCATCATGTGAATCCTGTCAAAATGCAGAGCTCACATTAATCCGAAAAGTGGTCGAATCCACCGTGGAGTGGGGTGGCGTCTGCGGATCCAAGTTCGACCAGCCGGCCGATCCGGGTGAGGGGAGTATCTGGGAACGCGGAGCGCCAGTTGATCAGCAAGGCGCGCACGTGATCTTCGGGCACCGCTACCAGCAACTCGAAATCCTCACCGTCGTTGAGCGCATCGGTCGGCGTGGAGTCGCCGCGCAAGGGCAGGGCGGTTGGGTCCACGTGCGCGTCGCAGCCGGATGCCCTCGCCAAACGTGGCAGGTCCTTTGCCAAGCCATCGGAAAGATCCATCATCGCCGTCGCTCCATTGGCGGCGAGCCATTGCCCCTCCGCCAGACGCGGGATGAAATCGAGATGGTGCCCGGCAATCGATCCACCAAGCACCCCGGTCACAAACAACGCATCGCCAGGCTCACCGCCGGCACGCGTCGTCACATGGTCGCGATCGACATCCCCGGTGAGTGCAATGTTGACCATCAACGCATCACGATGCGGTGGCGGAGCCGACGTGGTTTCTCCGCCGACAATCTGCACACCAAAGCGCTCGCCCACCGCACGCAGACCGTCGTACAGCGCATCGACCTGCGCCAGCGTCGTGGTGGGAGGCAACATCAAAGTCACCAAGGCATGGCGCGGCGTGCCGCCCATCGCCCCGATGTCCGAGATCGCGCGCGCAAGTGCCTTGTGACCAACACGCCGGAAATCCTCATCCAACGTGAAGTGCACGCCACCGACCACGCAGTCGGTCTTGAGCAGCGTCAGCCGATCACTGCCGGTGTCGCACACCGCGCAGTCATCACCGGGGCCGACAATCACATCACCGCCCACCGGAGCCGCGGCGAAGCGCTCGAGCAGGTACTGCTCGCCGAGTTCACCAACGGTCGGGGACGGATGATCTGACATGGTTTATTTTCCTTTCGCTTTCGCCCACGAGTCGCGCAGACCCACGGTGCGGTTGAAGATCGGGTGGTCCGGCGTGCTGTCGTGACGGTCTGCCACGAAGTAGCCAACGCGCTCGAACTGAACGCGGGTCTCCGGCTTGGCGGCCCACGCCAACGCCGGCTCAAGCTTGGCGTGCACCACGTCGAGCGACTCCAGGTTCAGGTTCTCGGTGAAGTCATCGACGTCGGCTTCCGGGTTCTCCACGGTGAACAAACGGTCGTACAAACGCACCGGCGCATCGACACAGCGGTCGGCTGAGACCCAATGGATCACGCCCTTCACCTTGCGGCCTTCTGGGTTCTTGCCGAGCGTGTCGTGGTCGACGGTGCAGAGCAATTCGATCGGATTTCCCGCTTCATCGCGCACGACTTCCTCGCACTTGATCACGTAAGCGTAGCGCAGACGCACCTCGCGGCCCGGAGCCAGACGGAAGAACTTCCGCGGTGGGTTCTCGTCGTCGAGGAAGTCCTCGCGCTCGATGAAGAGCGAGCGCCCGAATGGAATCGCACGGTCACCGGCTTCTGGATCTTCAGGGTTCAAAATGGCGCGCAGCTCGTCGAATCGGTCTTCGTCCCAGTTGGTGAGTGTCACCTTCAATGGATCGAGCACCGCCATGTAGCGTGGCGAGGTTTTGTTCAAGTGGTCGCGGATCGCGTGCTCGAACAACGCAATGTCGCTGGTCGAGTTGAACTTGGTCAGCCCCACGGTGCGGCAGAACGAACGGATCGCCTCAGGCGGCACGCCGCGACGGCGCAGACCCGAGATGGTCGGCATGCGCGGATCGTCCCATCCGGTCACGCATTCCTCTGCAACCAGGCGCAGCAGCTTGCGCTTCGACATCACCGTGTAGTTCACATTGAGACGCGAGAACTCGATCTGGCGCGGCTTCGATGGCACCGGGCAGTTTTCGATCACCCACTCGTACAACGGACGGTGGTCTTCGAACTCGAGCGTGCACAGCGAGTGCGTGATGTGCTCGAACGCATCCTCAAGCGGGTGCGCGAAATCGTACATCGGGTAGATGCACCAGGCGTCGCCTGTGTTGTGGTGCGCGTGGTGCATGATGCGGTAGATCACCGGGTCGCGCAGGTTCAGGTTCTGCGAGGCCAGGTCGATCTTGGCGCGGAGCACCGCTTCGCCTTCCTTGAACTCACCGGCGCGCATCTTCTCAAAGAGCTCGCGGTTGGCCTCAGGCGAGCTGTCGCGGTCTGGGCTTGGCGTACCGGGCTGGGTGAGGGTGCCGCGGTTTTGGCGGATCTCCTCAGGCGACTGGCGGTCAACGTAGGCCAGGCCGTTGTCGATCAAGTGCATGGCGCACTCGTAAAAGCGCTCGAAGTAGTTCGAGGCGAAGAACAAATTGTCGCCCCAGTCGAAGCCGAGCCACTTCACATCTTCCTGGATCGAGCGCACGTATTCGTCCGACTCCTTGGCCGGGTTAGTGTCATCGAAGCGCAAATGGCAGCGGGCGCCGGTGGCTGCGTTTTCCTCGGCGAGTCCGAAGTTGAGGCAGATCGACTTGGCGTGGCCAATGTGGAGGTAGCCGTTTGGCTCGGGCGGGAAACGGGTCACGGTCGTTTCGTGCACGCCGTTGGCGAGGTCGTCGCGGATGATCTCGCGGATGAAATCGAGCTTTTCCGGGGCGTCGGACTCTGGAGAGGTGGTGCTCATAGCGTTCGGGTGGTCGGATAAATTGGAATAGCGGACGATTAGAAGTCGTCGTATCGGCAATACCTACTACGAAGATGTAGGGGCGTCACCCAAGATCACTCAAGCATCCATCATGAAAAGGACAAAAATCCACTGGAGCATCGTCGGCGCTCTCGCGTTACTCTTCTCCGCAGTCTGCTGCCAATCGAAAGATTCCAACCAAAACACCAACCGTATGCCAGATCGAGAAATCACCACCCCAGGCGAAGGCCACGAACAAATCAGCCTCGGCGCCGGATGCTTCTGGTGCGTCGAAGCCGTGCTCAAGCAAGTCGACGGCGTGCTCGGCGTCACCTCCGGCTACCAGGGCGGCCACACGGAAAACCCAACCTACCAGGAAATCTGTACCGGCACCACCAACCACGCCGAAGTCGTCCACGTCGTCTACGATCCGGAGAAACTCACCACCGACCAACTGCTCGACTGGTTCTGGCGCCTCCACGACCCAACCCAGCTCAACCGCCAGGGCAACGACATCGGTACCCAGTACCGCTCGGTCATCTTCTACTACACAGACGACCAGAAAGCCGTGGCCGAAGCGTCGATGAAGGCAGCCCAGGCGCACTTCGACCAACCGATCGTCACCCAGATCGTCAAAGCCCCTGAATTCTACCCAGCCGAAGTCTCCCACCAGGACTACTACGAGCTGAACAAAAACAAGAACCCATACTGCCGCGCCGTCATCACTCCGAAGCTCGAGAAACTCGGACTCGAGAAGTGAGACGGGGCTGCAGATCGCCAGGATCTTGGCGGCTCAGTTTTCAGTACACCTCGCTGCCAAGCCCGAGCAATCGGTCCTATAGGGCATATAGGACCGATTATTGATTCATCTCCACTACCGCACGCGCAGCGTGTGGATCTCGAATGGCTTGGTCTTGAAGTGCACCGGCGCGCCGTTGTGAGGCTGGGCCTCGCCAGTTGGGTTCTCGAGCAGGTTCGTAACTTGGGCGGTCTCCCCGAGCATGGAAACCGTCAAGCCCACAGGGCCACGGGTGCGCAACGCCTCGTATCCTCGGATCACCACGCCATTGCCATCCTCTGCCAGCTTGAGCGTATCGATGACAAAGCCCTCGCGGTCGCAGCTCACAAACGAGTGCTGTGATGGCAAGCTGGCACCGCCGCCCTGCGCATCCGCCTCGATCAACGGCACATTCAGATCCGCCGCCTGCTCGATCACCGACGCCAGTCCAGCCTCGTGCGGGAAGAGCGCATAGCAGAACGAATGCTTACCAAGATCCGCATCCGGATCCGGAGCCACCGCACCCTTGAGCAAGGTGATGCGCATCCGGTTGCCTTCCACCGTGTGGCCGTACTTCGATTCGTTGAGCAACGCCACCCCATAGTCGGGTTCCGACACGTCGAGCCAGCGGTGGGCACAGGTCTCGAACATGGCAGCATCCCACGATGTGTTGCGGTGGGTTGGGCGCTCGACATGGCCAAACTGCGTCTCATACGAAGCAACCGAACTGCGGATGTCCACAGGGAAGACCGCACGCAACAAACGGTGTCGCTCGTTCCAATCAACGTCCGTGTTGAAATCAATCCGGGCCGATCCCGCACGCAATGTGATCCGTTGATCGATTGAGCTGCCATTGCCAAACTCATGACGCACACGCACGGTGGCGGCCATTGGCGATGCCTCGACCAGCTCGTGGGTCACCGCGTCGGCGAGCACCTCGGCGCTGTCGTCGGCGTGACTTTCGATGTCCCAGGCATTCCAGAAGTTAGGCAGGTCGCGGTAAATGGTGAGCTGGTTCGCGGATTCGCCCTCCGCCACGACTTCGCGCTCGGCGACCAGGTCATAGACGCTGGTGAGTTGTCCGTTTTGGTTCACGGTGACGCGCAGCAGTCCGTTCTCCAGCGTGATCACGCCGTCATTCTCCTCGTGCACCTTGACCTCCGCCACGCCTTCCGGTAATCCGGCAGCCCGCTCGACCACCGCATACCCGCAGGAAGGCACATCGACCCACGTTTCGCTGCCGTCGGCAAGACGCACGACACCACGACGACCCTGACCCAATGTGTTGAACAATACAGGAGCGGCACCTGCGCCGGTATCCATGGCATCGGCAAGCGCGGCGGCCGCCGCATCGCGGATCGGCTCCACCAGCTCACGAATGGTCGCGTAATCGCGATCCGCATCACGGTAGACCCACTGGATGGACGATCCCGGAAGGATATCGTGGAACTGATTCAAAAGCAGCAGCTTCCACGCACGGTCCAGACGGCGCAGGACCACGTCGTCCGCTTTGTGGGGCGGGCAACTGTCCACATCGTACACCGCACGCTCCGGTTCTTCCTCCGGCAGGTCGAGGGTGACATTACCGAGCACCGTACGCTGCAGCGCGACGAGCATTTCCGTATCCTGAAGGAGGAACTCACACTTGCGGTTGTTGCGCTTGGTTTCAGCCTGTGAGGTGAGCGTGCCACGATGGAGTTCGAGGTAGAGCTCGCCGGTCCAGACGGGCAATTCGACGTCCTGTACCTCGGCCTTTGCCTTGGAGAAGAACGAACGCACCGTATCGAACTCGACCCGTGGCATGCCCTGCAAGTCCTTGAGCCTTTCGATCCGGCCGATCTGATCAAGAGTCGGGCCGCCTCCACCGTCACCGAAGCCAAACGGAATCAATGCTCTGGTCGCGATGTCCTTCTGCGCAAAGTTCGTCGCCGACGAACGCAACTCCGTGGCGGAAATCTGCCCGTTGTAGGTATCACCCGGAGGGAAGTGTGAGAAGATGCGCGTGCCGTCGATCCCCTCCCACCAGAATGTGTGGTGCGGAAACTTATTGGTGTCGTTCCAGCTGATCTTCTGAGTCAGGAACTCATCGATCTCCGCCTTGACCAAAATCTGAGGCAACGCCGCCGCGTAACCAAACACGTCAGGCAACCAGAGGTCGCGCGTCTCCACTCCAAATTCGTTCTTGAAGAACTCCTTGCCGTAAAGCAACTGGCGCACCAACGACTCCCCCGAAGACAAGTTGCAGTCGGCCTCGATCCACATCGAGCCCATCACCTCCCACTGGCCACGGGCCACGGCCTTCTTGATACCCTCCCAGATCTCCGGGTAATGCGCCTTCATCCACGCATACTGAATCGGCTGCGACGCACTGAACTTGAACTCAGGGAAGCGCTCCATGTAGTCGAGCATCGTGGCAAAGGTGCGCGCACACTTGCGCACCGTCTCGCGCAACGGCCAGCACCACGCCGTGTCAATGTGCGCATGCCCCACCGCCGACAGCGTATGCGTGCGGCTTGCGTTGGTCTGCTTCAAGGCCGGCGCAATCGCAGCCAGTGCCCGCGGAATCCCCGAGGCATCGTCCGGCAATAAATAACGACACGCCTCGTTGAGCCGATGCTTTAGCTCACCCCTCCGGTCCGAATCCGCAGGCAACGCCTCCATCAACTCACTCAACAAACGAAACTCTAAATCCAACCGACGGGCGTCTTCGTTCACCAATGCCAACTCCGCCCGCTTGAGGGCAAACAACGGCTTGCCCATGTAATCCGGCATCAGTTTCTCTGCCTCATCCTCACCCCGTTGCCAGAACCACTGCGCCTGAGGGTTGGCAGCCGCCTCCACCAAGATCTCGATCGGCGAGCCATCAGCAACGCCCAGCCTCACCGCCTGACGGTTCCGGTTGACCGCCGTGATCGGCACCCCGTCGCGGAAGACCAACCCTTCGCGACCAAAACCCTCGCCCGCCTCGAAACTCAGGTCGATCAAGGCTTCCACTTCGCGCCCCACCCAGTCCTCCGGTGGCGTGATCGTAAACTTGAACCACGTCGTCTCCCAGCGCGCACCCCATGCATCACCCACCGCCGCCGGTTTGAATGGCGCATGCAACACCTTGGAAATCGGCTCCGGCTCTCCGTGAATATCATAGCGCTCGACGCTCATCGTCAATCGCTTCGAATGGATGTGGGGTTGGATAAACCTGGCTGGCGCCAGCTCGATCCGCTTCTCAATCGGTTGGTAAGGCATGCTTGCTAAGAGGAGTTGAATTATTGGAGCTCTCGAAACGATCACGAACGCACGCGCCTTACCAGATAAAAGACACACTCGGCAATATTTCGGAATCCCATTGCCACAGCTCCCGATCGGGGTAACCGTTTCCCCATGGCAGACGACATCCGTATCATCCTTAAAACCAACCGTGGTGACATTCACGCAACCATCTTCGCTAGCGAAGTGCCAGTCACCGCCTCGAACTTCCTCAACCTCGCCAGCCGCGGGTACTACGATGGCATCACCTTCCACCGCGTGATCCCTGACTTCATGATCCAAGGCGGCGACCCAACCGGAACCGGTATGGGCGGCCCTGGCTACAAGTTCGCCGACGAGTGCAAACCAAACCTGCGCCACAGCAAGCCTGGTATCTTCTCGATGGCAAACGCCGGACCAAACACCAACGGCTCACAGTTCTTCGTCACCCACGTGCCAACCGATTGGCTCGACGGCAAGCACACTGTCTTCGGTGAAACCACCGACGGCCAGGACGTCGTCCACGCCGTGCGTCAGGGCGACCAGATCACCGGCATCGAGATCCTCGACAGCACCGACACTCTCTTCGAAGAAAACAAAAACTACATCGACCAGTGGAACGCTGTGTTGAATAAGTAATCGTTTTCTAACCGATTATTCACAACGCGCCGTCTTTGGGGGATCACACCCTCAGGCGGCGCGTTTTTTTTTGTCTCGCAGAGCAACCGGCATCACTCGGCAACTGCGTCACACCGATAATGCCACACCAAACTCTGAGTCTTTACGTAACCAGCACGATCTGATCAGATACCGCCGTTCGAGAACCAATCTATGCCCCCCTTCAAATCCACCGTGATACGTCACCCCAGAGAACTCATTATTTTCGGAGCTCTTAGTTATGTTTTCGGTGCCCTGCTCGCAGCATTGGATCAATCTCAGCAAGCATTCATCCGCGATGACTGCTTCTACATCGGCACCTTGGCCCTCGTCTCGGGATTGATTCTATGGGGAAGCGTGAAATTCAGGGTACTGAAGGCGGGCAAGTGGATCGTTCGAGGGCTGTTCGTGGTCATCGCTGTGGGCTGGGCTCTGGCCTCCTACGAGCTGATCGTCTCGGATATTCATCCGGCGATAAGGTTGCTCATGCTCGCTGTGTTCGGATTTTTCCTGGCGGGTTCTTGGCTTCTCACCTGGTGGCCAACACTCACCATTCCTGAGTTCGCTCAAGCCCCCAAACAAATCCCCTCATCCGCGGCACCCAATCGATGACAATCGGCGTATCTCGTCGGGAATAATGTGGCCGTAAGCCGCTCTCACCTGCCCGATATTATGAACACCATCGAAAACATCGAATCCCGCCGATCCATCAAACACTACGACCCCGAGCACGTCATGCCGGAGGCCGACCTGCAGGAACTGTTGCGCCTGACGAAACTCGCGCCGTCTTCGTTCAACATGCAGAACTACCGCATCCTCGTGGTGCGCGATCCCGAGCTGCGCAAACAAATCCGCGCCGCCGCATGGGACCAGGCTCACGTTACCGATGCCAGCGTTCTCTTCATCCTCTGCGCCGACGCCACAGCCCACGAGGCGGACCCAGCCACTTACTGGGGCCACGCTCCACAGGAAGTGCAGGACATGCTCGGGCCAATGATCAAGCCATTCTACGAAGGCAAAGACCAGCTCATCCGCGACGAAGCTATCCGTTCATCCGCATTGGCCGGAATGACCCTGATGCTCGCCGCCCGCGACCTGGGCTACGATTCCTGCCCGATGATTGGCTTCGACGCCGACGCCGTGGCCAAGCTCATCAAGCTTCCAGACAACTACATCCTCAGTTTCATGATCCCGGTCGGCAAACAAGCCAAGCCCGCCTGGGACCGCGGCGCCCGCCTGCCAGACGAAGAAGTCGTCGCCTACGACACCTTCGCCTAACGCACGGCAGTCTCTCTGACGTTCTCTCACAACGCACGCCTCCTCCACAGGGGGGGGCGTGCGTTTTTTGTTTAAGCCGCCGCACGCACGCCACCCGCCTGTCCTTATCTTTATCCCTATCCAAATCCTAATCGGATTCACTGCGGTCGATGCTGGATTGTTCGAAATCCGAAATGATGACGGCGCGTTACCACCAACGACAGGAGTGTCGTCGCCCCATCGATGAATGCCCGCTCCACCGGTTGCGATGGACCTATCCCGCGGCCGCGGGATAGCGAGCGGTTCACGCCACACCAAACAATCCCCGCACACCCACTCCCCAATCCCCCCCATCCTGAAATCTGTGGAAAAACGACGCGACTAGCGATGACCGCTCGCCCATTCTCCGCCGCCGGAGCTAGCAGTCCTTTGGGATCTTCGGGTCTTTGCGTGAGCCTCCCCCATCGACGACAGGAATGTCGTCCCACCAGCGCTGCGCGTGCTTGGTTCGCGACCCTGATCTTTATCCCTATCCAAATCCTAATCGAATTCACTGCGGTCGATGCTGAATCGTTCGAACGCGGAAATGATGACGGTGCGTTACCATCAACGACAGGAGTGTCGTTGCCCCATCGATGAACGCCCGCTCCATCGGTTGCGATGGACCTACCACACTCCTGTGGTAGCGAGCGGTTCACGCCACACCCAACACCGCCCGCACACCCACTCCCAAATCCTCCCCATCCCGAAATCTGTGGAAAAAAGCGCGACCTGCGGTAACCGACATCTCCCTTCACCCACCGCCGGAGCTAAAACCCCTCCGCGTGAGATCCCCCCACGCCGCCACCGATTTCGCTGGATTCCTCCCGCGTGCTCGCCAGATTGCCGGCGATGAAAGCCATGCCTGTCCATATCTTCCGCATCATTGGTCACTGGGAAGCTGTTTCGTTCATCTTGCTGATGGGAATCGCGATGCCTCTCAAACGCATCTGGGACATGCCGTTGGCGGTCACCTACGTCGGCTGGGCGCACGGTGTCTTGTTCGTGCTCTACGCGATCGCGCTCTACTTCGCGATGGAGGCCAAACAGTGGTCGATCGGCAAAGCGTTCATGCTCTTCGTGGCGGCTCTGGTTCCATTCGGCCCTTACATCGCCGACCGCTGGATCAAGCCGGAAGACGAAAAGCTCGCCGCCGGAAACTAGTCCGCCCCCCTTTCATACAGCGCTCCCCATTTCCGGCCGGTTTACTCTAAAAACCAGCATTTTCGCAACGACTGCTGAATAGATTCGGCGCAATCTTGCGGAAATTCGGCTGACATTGGCACAAGCCAGCCACGAGATGTGGCAGTTAGGCCGAGTTGCACCAACTTCGTTGCGGTTATTCAGCGTTTTCCCGAAGGAAATTGGCTGGATTTCATCACTTCCCGAACTAGTGTGCCTCTCGTGCGCGTGTTCGCACACTCTCCCTCACCCAGTGAGACCTCCCGATTATGAATATTGAGCCAAAGATCAAGCCGGTATTGGACCCTGAATTCGTTCCCGCTGAGTTGTGGAACCAGGCATTCGAAGAGAAAGTCGCCGCCACCGAGGGTGCGCACGATGTGAAACTTGCCCTCGCTCGCAACAACGGCGTGTGCTTCCACTTCAGCGCTCGCATCCTTCCTCACGAAGGCGAGAACGCCGCTCTCAACCTCAAGTACGTTGAGCGACTGGTGAAGTTCATGCTCTGGGCCAAGGGCGGAAGCCGCATCTTCGTCGCCGGTGACGACAAGCTCGCCGCTGAGTTGGCAGAAATTTACTCCGAAAAGGGTGCCCGCGCATTCGACTGGGAGATCATCGGTGAAGGTATGTTCGACGAACACATCACCGTCCAAGCCTGCGCTGAAGCAGACCTTCCTGAAGAGAAGGAAAGCACCGCTCCACTCGGCCGCCACATGGACGGCTGCCGCATCGGTTTCGACCTCGGTGGATCCGACCGCAAGGCCGCTGCTGTGATCGACGGTGAAGTCGTTTTCTCGGAAGAAATCCCATGGGATCCATACTTCCAGACCGACCCAAGCTACCAGTACGACGGCATCGTCGACTCGCTCAAGCGCGCTGCTGAGCACCTGCCACGCGTCGACGCCATCGGCGGATCGGCTGCAGGTATCTACATTAACAACGACGTCCGCGTGGCATCGCTCTTCCGCGGTATCACCGACAAGGAAGTCTTCAACAAGGTCGTGCGTCCGATGTTCAAGGAAATCGGCGCCAAGGAGTTCCCTGGTGTGCCATTCGACGTCATCAACGACGGTGAAGTGACCGCTCTCGCTGGCTCGATCTCGATGAACAGTAACGGCGTTCTCGGCGTGGCTCTTGGCACATCGCAGGCTGTCGGTTACGTCGATGCCAAGGGCAATGTCACCATGGGCATCAACGAGCTCGCATTCGCCCCAGTCGACTACCGCGAGAACGGCCCGGTCGACGAATGGTCCGGCGACGAAGGCTGCGGCGTGCAGTACTTCTCCCAGCAGGGTGTGGCACGTCTCGCTCCACTCGCAGGCTTCGACTTCGGCGACATGCCATTCCCAGAGCAGCTCGTCAAAGTGCAAGAGGCCATGGCAGAAGGTGACGAGCGCGCCAGCAAGATCTACGAATCGCTTGGTGTCTGCTTCGGTTACTCGATCGCTCACTACGCACGTTTCTACGACATCCAGACCCTCATCATCATGGGCCGCGTGACCTCCGGTGCAGGTGGCGAGCTCCTCATCGAAAAGGCTCAGGAAGTCCTCAAGGCCGAGTTCCCAGAACTCGCCGAGAAGATCACCATGACCGTTCCAGACGAGAAGATGAAGCGCCACGGCCAGGCCGTCGCCGCTGCATCGCTCCCTGCGATCGGCTAATTGGCTCTGTTGAGTTGATTTTCAGAACCACCCGTACCCTCACCGGTGCGGGTGGTTTTTTTTGTACCCGAAAAGAACTCACGCAGAGACCACGCTATCACTAAGCCGCGGAGCGGTTTCAGCTCCGGCGGTGGAGAAGGGGGGCAGCTTTCCACGGATTTCAGGATTAGCGGGATTGGAAAGAGGGGGCGCCGATCTCGACCACAGGAGTGTGGTCGCTCCATCGCAACTGGTGGAAGGGGCATTCATCGATGGGGCAACGACACTCCTGTCGTTGGGGGGAACGCTCCGTCATCAGTTCGGAACCCGAACCAGGCACGCGCAGCACTGGGCGGACGGCACTCCTACCGTCGAGCGAGCGACTCCGCCCCATCCATCCGCGCCCATCTCCCCCGCGCTACTTCCTCTTGCCACGCCAGCGCATCGTCGGGCGCTCGATGAGCTGGTAGGCCACGGCACAGGCGGCCAATGTCAGCACGACCGTAAACGCCAGCGGTAGCAGGTTGAACGGCCAGTCGCCCTTTTCAAAACCGAACAAAGGAATGGTCACATTGTACGTCACCCAGTACAGCGCCGCGCCGTGGAAAAGATAGATCGAGTAGCACATACCGCCGATCGTCGCGACCAGCGGCTGCGACAACAATGCCTTCAGCCAGCGCCCACGCATGACAGCAGTGAATGCCACCAAGAGCAGGATCGGCAGCCAACGGTCCATCGCAGGGATCTTCAGCGCGAATGGGATCCACAACCACGCGGCGGTGCCGACCACATCCCACCACCAGCGGGCGGATGGGCTCTCACTCCAACGCGAAACGTAGAGGTCACTCAGCAGAATCCCGATGAGGAAAAACTGAATCTGCCCGAGGATCGAATGCTTCCACAACTGGCTCGGGAAATAGAACATGCCCTCACCGACCAACGCGTGGATTCCAAACACACCGGCCAACAACACCAAGCGCCGAACCACCGCCGACTTCAACTTGAACACACTGCACAAGAACGGCGCCAACAGATAGAATTGAATCTCAATCTCCAGCGTCCAAGACACAAAGAGCAATGGGTTGAGCCCGCCATCATAAAAGAGACTATGCGAGTACAGCATGCCCGCAGCCCAGTGAGGGAGCCCGTCGCTCCATGGGTTGCCATTCATGGCGCAGTGCACAATCAGGCCGGAGGTGAGCGCGATGATGTACGGCACCCCGATGCGCACTGAGCGCCGCAGGTAGTAGTTCTTCATGTCGACCGGCTTGCGGCCCTTGAGGTGGTGCGCGGCAAAGGGCAATCCCAATACGAAGCCACTGATCACAAAGAAAACCTGCACCCCGAACCATCCCTGGCCGACGGCAAACCCAAGCCAGTCCCAACCCGGTGTCCACGTGATGCCACTCGGGATGGCCTCTTTGAAAAAGAGAATGTGCGCGTGGAAGAGTACCACCGCCATGATCGCAATGAAGCGCAACCCGTCGACTTCCGGCATGTAGTTGCCCGAGCTGGTGACCCTGGCAAAGCGGGCCATCAATTGCTGCCACTTCGACTGCGGCTGCGGATCATCCTGTGCACTGGTGCTGGTCATGAGAGAACCGCCACCCTCACCCCCGATGACGATCTGTCCAGCAGCAATTTACCGCAGAAGGGGAGGGCGGGGCCTCTCCCAGGTTTTCCACAGATTTCAGGATTGGCTGGATTTTGCTGGCGCCGACCTCTTTGGGATCTTTGGGCCTTTGCGTGAGAATCCATTGGCCGAGTCTTCGAGCCCTTCGTGGTTTCACTCTTCTCCTCCGCTCGAAGAGCGCTTCAATCCACGACCTAGAGCTTACCGCTCACCTCCCCATCCTCGGCTTGCGCTGGGAGGAGGCTGCGATTAGGTTCGCAATCCGGCGCGCGCGTCTGGATCGGGCAGCGTATCGATCATCGGGCGCATGGGTGATTCCAGCCGCGCCGCGAGCACCGAACCAGATCCCAACTATGAGCTCCTCGACCTCTTCCGACCAGCGGGCCGCCCTGATTGCCTCCGTGGCGTTGTTTTTCTCCATCATCGCGCTGCGATTGGTGTTTGCGACCACTGGCAGTTCGCTGATGGGCTACTCGCCGATGATCGCAATGGTGCTGTGCGCGGCCTACTTTTTCCGCAAGCCGGTGCAATGGCTGGTTCCCGCCGCGGCCTACCTCATTTCAGACATCTGGATCACCGTCGGCATCTACGAGCACTCGTTCTCAATCGTCACACCACTGGTGTTTGTGGCCTTCTACATTGGACTGGTCGCATTCTCACGCCGCATGGGCAATCGCATGACCCGCCTGCTGCCAGCCCTTTTCGCCACAGCCACCGGAGCGCTCGCATTCTACCTCATCGCCAACACCCTCTCGTGGGTGGGCAACCCGGTCTACGACAAGTCGCTCGCTGGCTGGATCCAAGCCCAAACCACAGGCGACCCGGCATTCGCGCCGACCTGGACCTTCTTCCGTGCCTCGCTGGTGGGGAATTTGCTCTTCACCGCCGCGTTCATCCCGCTGGCACACCGCAAGTCACAGCGCGTGCAAGCCGCCGATCCGGTCTGCTCAGTGAACCAGCACTAGCCGGTTGCCCGACTGAGAAATCTGCACGAAACAGCCGACCACCCATCACACAAATTATCGCTGGCATTACCGACCCAGCCCCCTATTGGTTATAGAACCCCGGAACTCCCCGGCTGGCTGCGGCCAGTCCGCCTTTCGAAATCGACATACCACGCATCACACCATGCCTGCCCAGAATAAAACCAACGCAGATAAGAAGAGCGCATGCTCCAAGGCGGTTGATTACTCCCAGGCGGAGATCAACAAGCAGCTCACCCCGGAGGATAAGGTCGAACTTTACCGCCAGATGGTGCGGATCCGTAAGTTCGAGCAGATCTCCCTCAAGTACTACAACCAAGGCGTGATGGGTGGCTTCCTCCACCTCTACATCGGCCAGGAAGCCGTTGCTGTGGGCACCTGCTCGCTCAAGGGCGACCACGACCACTACATCACCACCTACCGCGACCACGGTCACGCGTTGGCACTGGGCATGAACATGAACGAGTGCATGGCCGAGCTCTTCGGTAAGGCTACTGGTTGCTCGAAAGGCAAGGGCGGATCGATGCACTTCTTCGCACCGGACAAGAACTACTGGGGTGGTCACGGTATCGTCGGCGGCCAGACACCACTGGGCGCAGGTCTCGCCTACGGCGTGAAGTACCTCGGCCACAAGGGCAGCTGCCTCTGCTACATGGGTGACGGTGCCATCAACCAGGGTGCCTACCACGAGGCTCTCAACCTCGCCGGTCTGTGGGACCTTCCTGTCATCTTCATCATCGAGAACAACGGCTACTCGATGGGTACCAGCCAGAAGCGCTCGTCGGCACACCCTGAAGAAGGTCTCGCCGCTCGTGCGGAAGGCTACGGTATCGAGTGGGATGTCATCAACGGTGAGAACATCTACGAAGTGCGCGCAAAAACCTGGGAAGCCATGGAGCGTGCCCACAACGAGTCGCGCCCAACCGTCCTCGAGATCGACACCTACCGTTACTACGGTCACTCGGTGGCAGACGCCAACGCCAAGAAGTACCGCAGCAAGGAAGAAATCGAGCGCTACCAGCGCGAGCACGACCCACTCAAGATCTGGCAGAACATCCTCATCGAGGAAGGCCACCTCACCGAAGACGAGGCCAAGCAGATCGACAAAGAAGCCAAGGAAGAAGCCCTCGCATCGGCCAAGTTCGCCGAGGAGAGCCCATATCCTGAAGTGGCCGACATCATGGACGACATCTACTACGAGGTCGACCGCGGCACCGACAAAGCCAAGCACGGCAAGTACTTCTTCAACGACTAATCCCACCGGCATCCGCCCGCTCCGGACCAGCCGCATCCCACGGCACCGGAGTGACCCATCCATTTCCAACCTATTTCGCAAATGCCACTCATTACCTACCGTCAGGCCCTGAACGAAGCCCTTGCCGAAGAGATCGAACGCGATGAAAACGTGGTGCTCATCGGTGAAGAGGTGGCCGAATACAACGGCGCCTACAAAGTGACCGAAGGCCTGTGGGCCAAATATGGCGACAAGCGCGTCGTCGACGCTCCAATCTCCGAAGCCGGCTTCATCGGCATGGGCGTTGGTGCATCGATGCTCGGAGTCCGCCCTGTCATGGAGCTCATGTTCTGGTCGTTCGCCTACGTCGCAATGGACCAGATGATCAACAACGCAGCCACCGTCCGCTACATGTCCGGCGGCCTGATCAACTGCCCGATCGTGGTGCGCGGCCCGGCCAACGGCGGCACCAACGTGGGTGCCACCCACTCGCACACCCCTGAGAACCTTTTCGCCAGCATGCCTGGTCTCAAGGTTGTGGTTCCTGCCACCGCCTACGACGCCAAGGGTCTGATGAAAGCCGCCATCCGTGACGACGACCCTGTCTACGTCATGGAGAACACCTTGCTCTACGGCGAGAAGTGGGAAGTCCCAACCAACGACGAACTCGAAGAGGGTGAGTTGGTCATCCCTCTCGGCGTGGCCGACCTCAAGCGCGAGGGCACCGACCTCTCGATCATCGCCCACGGCCGCTGCGTCATCGAATCGCTCAAGGCCGCCGAAGTGCTCAAGCACGATCACGGCCTCGATGTGGAAGTGCTCGACCTGCGCTCGATCCGCCCACTCGACGAAGACGCGATCCTCGCCACCGTCCGCAAGACCAACAACGTGCTCCTCGTCGACGAAAACCGCCCATTCTGCGGCGTCTCGTCGATGATCGCCACCATCATCCAGGAGAAAGCATTCGACGATCTCGATGGCCCGATCATGCGCGTCAACACCATCGACGCCCCAGCCATCTACAGCCCGGGTGTTGAACCACACCAGCTGCCAAACGTCGACCGCATCGTCGCCAAGGTGTTGGATATGCAGATTAGCAAATAACCCAAGCAGCCCGGGATCCCCCCGGGCCCACTCACTGATTCCCACTAGTTACCATGCCAACCGTTATCAAAATGCCAAAGCTCTCGGACACCATGACCGAGGGAACGCTGCTTAAATGGAACATTCAAAAGGGCGACTCGGTCGAAATGGGCCAGATCATCGCCGAAGTCGAAACCGACAAGGCGACCATGGAAATGGAAGCGTTTGACGACGGCATCGTGCACGAGCTCTACGCTGCCGCCGGCGACAAGGTCGCAGTCGGTGCCCGCATGGCGGTCCTGCTGGCTGACGGCGAAGACGCCTCGGCTGCCGACAACCTGAGCGACGACGCCCCGGCGGAAGCACCTGCCGCCGCAGAAGAAGCTGCTCCGGCAACGAGCGCCGCCGCACCTGCCGCTGCTCCTACCTCGGCTCCGGCCGCTGCTGCTCCAGCACCTGCCATCGCCGACGCCGACGTGAAGATCAAGATCTCGCCGCTCGCTCGCAAGATCGCCAAGGCCGAAGGCGTGGCTCTCGCCGCACTCCAAGGCCGCGGAACCGGCCCTGGCGGCCGCGTCACCAAAGCCGACGTCCTCAAGGCCATCGAAGAAGGTGCCACCGCAGCTCCTGCTGCAGCACCAGCTGCTGGCGCTGCTCCTGCCGCTACCAGCGCGCTTCCAACCATCCTCCCGACCGTCGGCGAGGAAGACGAGGTGGTGCCGCTTTCGACCATGCGCAAGATCATCGCCGATCGTTTGCTCGCGTCGAAGACCCAGCTCCCGCACTTCTACCTCCGCGTAGAGATCGATGCCGCTCCAATGATGGAGTTGCGCAAGCAGATCAACGCATCGGAAGCCCAGCGCGAGAATGGCAACAAGTTCTCGGTCAACGACTTCGTTCTCAAGGCCGTAGTCGGCGCAGCCCAGGCTGTCGGCGACATCAACGCCTCGTTCAACGGTGACTCGATCGTCAAGTTCGCCAAGGTCGGCCTCTCGGTCGCCGTGGCAGTGGACGACGGCCTCGTCACTCCTGTGATCAAGGACGCCGCCAACAAGTCGCTGGTCGAAATCTCGAAGGCAGTCAAGGACCTCGCCGTCCGCGCTCGCGACAAGAAGCTCAAGCCAGACGAGTTCGACGGCGGAACCATCACCGTTTCCAACCTCGGCGCCTGGGGCATCGATCACTTCGACGCCATCGTCAACCCACCACAGGCCGCGATCGTTTCGGTCGGCGCTATCAAGCAGAAGCCAGTCGTGGTCAATGGCGAACTCGCCGTGGGTACCCGCATGTGGATCGGCCTCTCCGCTGACCACCGCGTGGTCGACGGCGCGGTTGCCGCCACCTACCTGCAGGAAGTGGTCAAGCGCCTTGAGTCGCCTGCATTGATGCTCGTCTAATCCATCTATCCGGCCTACGGTTTCGCACCGTAGGTCGGTTTGCTTTTTACCAACTCTCATAAACTAACCAAGTCATGTCATACGATCTTATTGTTATTGGCGGCGGCCCTGCCGGATACGTGGGTGCCATTCGCGCAGCACAACTCGGTAAGAAGGTTGCCGTGGTGGAAATGGACCGCGCTGGCGGCACCTGCCTTAACTGGGGCTGCATTCCTACCAAAGCTCTCCTCAAGAACGCCGAGCTCTACCACACCCTGACCCACCGTGCCGATGAGTTCGGCATCAAGATCGAAGGTCTCTCCTACGACTGGGAAAAGGTGATCAGCCGCTCGCGCGGTGTGTCCGACAAGCTCGCCGGTGGTATCGAGTTCCTCTTCAAGAAGAACAAAGTCGACTACATCCGCGGCAAAGGCAGCATCGTCGGCAACGGCACCATCGAAGTCGAGGACTCCGAAGGCAAGAAGCAGACCGTCACCGCACGCCACATCCTCGTGGCCACCGGATGTAAGTCGCGCGAACTGCCACCACTTCCATTCAACGGCACCACAGTGATCGGCTCGAAGGAAGCTCTTACACTCAAGAAGCAGCCGAAAGAGATCGTGATCATCGGCGCCGGCGCAATCGGCGTTGAGTTCGCCTACTTCTTCAACGCCTACGGCACCAAGGTGACCATCGTTGAGATGCTCGACCAGTTGTTGCCAGTCGAAGACACCGACGTCTCGAAAGCTCTCGGTCGCTCGTTCAAGAAGCACAAGATCGGTCTCAAGCTCGGTCACAAGACCGTCGAAGCCAAAGCCGACGAAAACGGCGTCGAGCTCACGCTCGAGAACGTCAAGAACGGCAAGCAGACCACCCTCAAGGCAGACGTTGCTCTCGTCGCTATCGGCGTTCAGCCGGTGCTTCCTGGCGGTGCAGACAAGCTTGAGCTCGACCGTGGATACATCAAGGTCAACGACCGCTACGAGACCTCGATCAAGAACGTCTACGCAGTGGGCGACATCATCGGGCCACCATGGCTTGCACACACCGCATCGTACGAAGCCATTCAGTGCGTTGAAGGTCTCTACAAGGAAGGTCACACACCAAAGCGTGTCGGTCTCTTCCCTGGCTGCACCTACTGCCACCCACAGGTTGCGAGCATCGGTCTCACCGAGCGCGCCGCCAAGGAAAAGGGCATTGCCTACAAGGTGGGTCAGTTCCCATTCCAGGCCATGGGTAAAGCCCAGGCTGTGGGCGAGACCGAAGGCTTCGTCAAACTCATCGTTGGTGAGGAGCACGGCGAAATCCTCGGTGCTCACATCATCGGCGAAAACGCAACCGAACTCATCGCTGAGATCGGCCTCGGTATGGAGCTGGAAGTGACCGTCGACGAAATCGAGTCGACCATCCACGCCCACCCAACGCTCGCGGAAGCCATCCACGAAGCGACCAGCGACGTCCACAACATGGCAATCCACATCTAAGTGGATGATGTCATAGCGGCACCCAGCCGCTAGCACTCACAAAGCCCCCGGCGCCCACCCGCGCCGGGGGCTTTTTCGTGGTCGGAGGACGGCAGATCCTCACGCAGAGACCACGCTATCGCTAAGACGCAGAGCGGGTTCAGCTCCGGCAGCGGGGAGGAGGAGGTCGGTCATCGGTGGTCGCAGTTTTTTTTCCACAGATTGGCAGGATGAATGGGATTTTGGAGTGGGTTGGTGTGAATCGCTCAGAATCACGTACACCACACGCCGATCATTCCCCGATGGACCAACGACACTCCTGTCGTTGACGCCAACAGCTTCATCATCCGTTCGGCAGTCGAGCCGGCCTACATCGACCGCCGCGAACCCGATAAAGATTTGGATAAGGACCGGTGAGCCATGCACGCGCAGCGCTGTAGGGACGGCATTCCTGCCGTCGATGGGGAAGCTCACGCAAAGACCCAAAGATCCCAAAGGGGGTCTGCTCCGGCGACGAGGGAGAGAGCGTCGGTCACAACCGGTCGCTATTTTTTCCGCAGATTACAGGATTGAGGGGATTTGAAGTGAGTTGCTTTGTATCGCTCAGAATGACGTGAACCACTCCCAACCACAGGAGTGTGGTTGCTCCATCACAACACGCAAGACCGACCATTCCCCGATGGACCAACGGCACTCCTGCCGTTGCCCCTCAGCCCCTCAGCCCCGTCGCCAGCTTCTTCGTGAACTTCGTGCTCTCTGTGGTTCCAAAAAACCAATGAGCCCCCCACCTGCGAATCCTGCCCTCGGGATCTACTTCCTACTTTCCAAAACGCCTGCAACTTTGTAGCTGCAAGGAACACCCGATTTCCCGGTATTGTTGCACTATGAAACTCCTCGCCTACTGCCTGTCTCTCCTTTTGCTCTTCTGTGCACCGCTGGGCGCATCAACCGAACCTGAGCTAGGGATCCAAGAACAGGTGGAGGAAACTCTGGGGATCTCCGCCGATGACCCACGCTTGCCGGGCGTCACCTTGGCTGAAGGAGTCTCGCAGCTCACGGGCGTCGCCGTGTCCCCGCTGCTCGGCGTGTCCGCGATCGGCGCATGGACCTACTGGACGACCGATGCCGAGGTTCGCGACCAGCTTCCCTGGTTATGTCGTCCGTGGTTCTGGGGCACCGGGATCGGCGTCCTCGCGCTGCTTTTCCTCGCCCAATGGATCCCTGAACCGTTCAAGACTCCGGTCAAGTTCCTCGAAACGATGGAGGACAAGTTCAGCGCCATCATCGCTGGCTCGACCTTTGTGCCGTTTATCGTGCACCAATATTCCCTCTCCGCGGGGATGAAGGAGGAGGCGACGGTTGAAATGCCGATGGCGATGCTCGGCACCCAGTTCGCCAGCGAGGTTTCCGTGCACTGGTTCTTGCTACCTCTGGCATTCCTCGCCTTCGGGATCATTTGGATCGTCAGCCACGCGTTCACGATTCTCATCGCCCTTTGCCCGTTTCCCTTCATCGACTCGATCCTGAAAATCGCACGGGTGGGTTTCCTCGCGAGTCTTGGTGTGCTTTATGCCATCAGCCCAGTGCTCGCTGCGATCGTGTCCCTGCTTGTCCTGATCATTTGCGCCTTCATCGCGCCATGGGCATTCCGCGTGACTGTGTTTGGCTCGGCGATCGGGTGGGACTTCCTCAAGAGCCTCATCTTCAAACACCAGTTTGAGGGCAGCCATGCCCGTGCCTTCCTCGCGCGTAGTTTCCCTGGTGGGTTCAAGACGCGTTGCTACGGAAAACTGACGTATTGCCCGGAAAGTGAAGGCCTGATCTTCTCGCGGCGCTGGATGTTCATTGGGCCAGAGAAAAAGCTTAACCTGGATAAAGACGCTGAGTTTCTCGTCGAAAAGGGGCTCATTTCTCCAAGCCTGGTGTCGCGGGCACCGGGAGATGCACGACACCAGACCCTCGTCCATTTCATGCCGCGCTACCGTCATTGCTCCGAAGAACTCGCAGACCATTTCCGCATTGGCTGGCGCGACCAACCGCTCGTCCGCGGGATCCGGGGAGCCCGCCAATGGTTTGCCAATCAGTTCAATCGGAAGAAGATCACTTTTTAGGTGAGCTAAAACACACCTTCGGCGCGAGTGATGTTACCACTCTGTGACCTGCGGATGAATCCGCAGGTCACAGGTAAAGCGATCGCTTCGCGATAGAGCCGATCCGAGCGTCGCGGAGCGACAGCTTACCGGCTAGCCGGAGGTTTCAACCTCCGGTGGGGTCCTGTGAAAGCGAGTCGTCCCGAAGGGACGGTTTACACGCGTCGTTCTGACCGAGCTAAACGGCAACGAGCGTGGCGAGAGCGCACTTTAATCAATCGCGATCGCGCGCAACAATGGCGCTGCGGCTTCGATGAGTTGGTCATGGACCAAACCATTGGTCGCGACCACCGCCTGGCTCTCGAAGATTTCGTAATCGCCGCCAGCGAGGTCGGTCACGCGGCCTCCAGCTTCTTGAACGATGAGCGTACCGCCTGCGGTGTCCCAGGGTTTCAGTGCCATTTCGTAGTAGCCAGTGAAGCGACCATCCGCAACGAGGCAGAAGTCGAGCGCTGCGGCTCCGAGACGGCGCACGCCGCCCGCAGTGCGCAGCATGTTGCCCAATGCGTCGCACAATGGCTCGGCGCGCTTGGCGCGGTCGTAGGGGAACCCGGTCACCACGATCCCTTTGGCCAGTGGAGATTTCTCATTCACAGAAATCGGGCGTCCATTACAGGTGGCACCTTGGCCCTTCGCCGCGCGGTAGCGAAGGTGAAGACTCGGAGCGGACACAATGGCCCCGACCTGCACGCCCTCGTGGAGCAGACCGATGGAAATTGCCCACATCGGCAAGCCGTTGGCGAAGTTGACCGTGCCATCAATCGGATCGAGCACCCAGCGGAAGCCATCGCTACGGGTGGCTTCGTCTGCATCCTGAGACCCTTCCTCGGCGACAATGCCATCGGTGGGGAAGTGCTCGCGGATAAATTCCACCAACCGCTTCTCGCTGGCGAGGTCAGCATGCGTGACCAGATCGAAGTCGTTGAGCTTGCTGTCAATTTCCAGCTCCCCCTGTTGCAGCTCCACCAGATAGCTTTCCAGCTCCGGCAGCATCGATTCGATGCGATCAAGACGAGTGGTGACTTGTTGAACGAGTTCGGGCGTCATGGTGTGGGAGAATTAAGAGAATCTAACGTTGGTCGCGTCGGTGATGCCTAACTGGCAAACGTCACAAATAAAACAATCCATCTGTGAGCATCCGTGCGCATCTGTGGCTAACACATCCGCAGCCACCTATCGGCGGCGTTTCTTCGGCGCGGACTTGCGGGCGACCTTCTTCGCCGGCGCTTTGCGCTTCACCGGCTTGCGGCGGTTCTTCGCCTTTTCCTTCTCCTCCGCGCGCTTCACGTCGCGTGGATCCGCGCTGCGCTTTGGCTTGCTACGGCGCGGCCCGAGATGGTGCTCGGGGGGGAACTGATCAAAGTCGAATCCAGCCACCTCATCACGTGGCAACGTCCGCTCGATAAACCGCTCAAGACGACGCAGCCCATCGCGGTCGCGGTGGGTCACAAACGTGATCGCACGGCCATTCTCACCAGCGCGTCCGGTACGACCGATGCGATGAACGTAGTCGTCGTTCTTGCGAGGAAAGTCATAGTTGATCACATGCGTCACGCCATCGACGTCGATGCCGCGGGCCGCCACGTCGGTGGCCACGAGCACGCGGATCTTACCCGAGCGGAAATCATCAAGCGCCCGGCTGCGCTGGTTCTGGCTGCGGTCGCCATGGAGCACAGCCACCGAGACTCCCGACTTCGCGAGACGCTTGCCGAGATCCTCCGCGTCCTGCTTCATGCTGGCGAAAACGAGTACGGTGTAGAAATTGTGGTCCTCAAGCAAATGCTCCAAAAGCGCCTGCTTCAGGTGCGGCTCCACGTTCACCACCGATTGATCGACAGTATCGGCCGGAGTCGCCTGCTTGCCGATTTCAATGATCGACGGCTCCTTGAGGAAATGACCGGTGATCTCACGCACCGGCTTGGCCAAGGTGGCGGAGAAAAGCAATGTCTGGCGTTTGCGTGGGAAGCCGCGCGTCACTTCCTTCACCTGTGGCAGGAAGCCCATGTCGAGCATGCGGTCGACCTCGTCGAGGACGAGGAACTCAAGCGCGCCGAACTTTCCGTGACCGTCAGCGATCAGATCGCTGAGACGCCCCGGCGTTGCGATGATGATGTCGGCGCCCTTGTCGAGCGCCTCGATCTGCGGGCTCTCGCCCACCCCCCCCACGACCGCTCCGATGCTCAAGTCCGTATGCGCGGAATACTTGCGCACGTTCTCGTCGATCTGCATCGCCAGCTCGCGGGTAGGTGCAATGATAAGCGCACGAGTACCTTCGGCGCGTGGCGTCTCTTTGAGCAAGCGATGGATCATCGGCAGCGTGAAGGCCGCAGTCTTGCCGGTGCCCGTCTGCGCGATGCCCAGCACGTCCTTGCCCGCCAGCACACGGGGAATCGCACTGCGCTGAATCGGGGTAGGGTGGGTATAGCCTGCGTCGTCGATGGCGCGGAGCACATCCGGGTGAAGGCGGAGATCGGAAAACTTCATGACCGCCCAACGTCCGCTGCAATTGCCCGTGAGTAAAGAGGGGAGATGAGGGTTCTGGTTTTCCGTTTCCGCGTTTTCAGCGACCCGAAATGGCTCACTTGGAGGCGCGGAGGGCTCAATACACCGTCGCGAGGTGAAGGGTGCGTCGGCAACCGCGGGTCGCGTTGTTTTTCCACAGATTACGGGATGGGTAGGATTTGATGGCGAATGGATGAAGGCGCCCCCCCATCGTCGGCAGGAATGCCGACCCTCCAGTGCTGCGCATGCATGGTTCGCCAGCCTTTATCTTTATCCCTATCCAAATCCTTATCGGATCCTCTGCAGTCGATTCAGGGCGGCTCAAGCGGTAGTCGGATGACGAAGCCTTACGCGTCAACGACAAGAGTGTCGTTGGTCCATCGGGGAATGGCAGCTGCGCGTGTTGCGATGGACCTACCACACTCCTGTGGTAGATGTGCGGTTTCCGTCATTCCGAGCGATTCACCCACCCCCACTTCGAATCCTCCCAATCCTGTAATCTGCGGAAAGAATGCGACCCACAGGTGATCGACGTCACCCTTCCCCCGCCGCCGGATCTAGTCGCTCTTCGGGATCTTTGGGTCTTTGCGTGAGCCTCCCCCATCGACGACAGGAATGTCGTCCCACCAGCGCTGCGCGTGCATGGTTCGCCAGCCCTTATCTTTATCCCTATCCAAATCCTTATCGGATCCTCTGCAGTCGATTCAGGGCGGCTCAAGCGGTAGTCGGATGACGAAGCCTTACGCGTCAACGACACGAGTGTCGTTGGTCCATCGGGGAATGGCAGCTGCGCGTGTTGCGATGGACCTACCACACTCCTGTGGTAGATGTGCGGTTTCCGTCATTCCGAGCGATTCACCCACCCCCACTTCGAATCCTCCCAATCCTGTAATCTGCGGAAAAATACCCCCGCGGCTGGCGGCGACCGTTTCCCCCCATTCCCCGCCGCCGGAGCTGACCGTCCTTCGGGATCTTTGGGTCTTTGCGTGAGCTTTCCCCATCGTCGGCAGGAATGCCGACCCACCAGTGCTGCGCATGCATGGTTCGCCAGCCTTTATCTTTATCCCTATCCAAATCCTTATCGGATCCTCTGCAGTCGATTCAGGGTGGCTCCAGCGGTAGTCGGATGACGAAGCCTTACGCGTCAACGACACGAGTGTCGTTGGTCCATCGGGGAATGGCAGCTGCGCGTGTTGCGATGGACCTACCACACTCCTGTGGTAGATGTGCGGTTTCCGTCATTCCGAGCGATTCACCCACCCCCACTTCGAATCCTCCCAATCCTGTAATCTGCGGAAAAATACCCCCGCGGCTGGCGGCGACCGTTTCCCCCATTCCCCGCCGCCGGAGCTGACCGTCCTTCGGGATCTTTGGGTCTTTGCGTGAGCCTCCCCCATCGACGGCAGGATTGCCGTCCCTCCAGCGCTGCGCAGGCATAGTGCGGAGCTCGTTATCCAAATCTTTCTCGGATTCACTGCGGGCGATGCAGGATGGATCGAGCGCCGGACGGACAGCGGGGCCTTACGCGTCAACGACAGGAGTGTCGTTGGTCCACCAGGGAATGGTCATTGTTCGTGTTGCGATGGAGCTACCACACTCCTGTGGTTGATGTGCGGTTTCCGTCATTCCGAGCGATTCACCCACACCAACTTCGAATCCTCCCAATCCTGTAATCTGCGGAAGAAAAACGCGACCCGCGGTTACCGACGCCCCCTTCCTCTTGCGCCGGTGCATTAAGCCCTCTGCGTCTCTGCGTGAGCCCCCCCATCGAGCCTGATCCGCAGCGCAGAGTGCTCGATGGGGACTTCTGATTGGCGTCGGGCAAATCCGTGGCATAATGCGGGCTTTCACCATGCCGTCTGTCGTTCCTCATTTTCGCGTCACCCCTGCAGCAGCTGCCGAAGCATTTTTTGGCGGCGCGCATCGCGATCAAATCACGATCGAAGCAGTGGCTGGTGGCGGTTCATTGCGGAGCTATTTCCGCATCACCGACGGCCAGACTCTGGACCCACAAGTGCTGTGCCTTTATGACCCGTCGCAGCCGGAGAATGCCAAGTTCACGAGCCTGACTGCCGAGCTCGAGGCATTGGGTGTGCGAGTTCCCGCGATCGCCCGCCACGAGCCGGAGGACGGCTGGTACGTGATGGAAGACCTCGGGCGCATCAGCTTGTGGGATGTGGCAATTGGCGGAGCCAAAGACGACATCCTCAAAGCCTACACGACCACACTCGAGGCGGTGGCCGTGCTGCACGCAGTGGACGAATCCACGGTGCCGGAGACGCTGGCCGACCAGATGGAGCTTGAATTCAACCACGCGCTCTACAAGTGGGAGCAAGGGTACTTTTTCGAACACTTTGCCGGCACGCATCTCAAAATGGCAGCGCACGAGGTGATGCTGGCCGCACAGTCTCCAGCCCTGGCGGAAGTGGCGTCGCTACTGGATGCCGAGCGTCCGCGTTGTCTGGTGCACCGCGATTTCCAATCGCAGAATGTGATCGTCAACGACGGTGGCGTTGCGTTGATCGACTACCAGGGCGTGCGGCTTGGCTTGCCCGAGTACGATGTGGCGTCGTTGGTGTACGACCCGTATGTCGATCTCTCGGCAGATACGATCGATCAGTTGGTCGACGCGTACTACGCGCACCGCGGAATGGATAGAGACGCACGGCGCAAGGTTTTCACTGCCTGTGCGATCCAGCGGTTGATGCAGGCCCTGGGCGCGTACGGCAATTTGTCCCACAACCTGGGGAAAACGCAGTATCTCAACTACATACCACGCGCGGTGGAAAACCTGCAGCAGGTGGTGGCCGGACATCCGGTCGAGGCCGCATTGGCTCCGGTTTTCGCCAGCTACGAGGAAAGCCGGTAGCCAGCTGCGCGGATCGCTGAAACTGCAGAGGCCGCCATCTACGACCGGACTTACTCTGTCCGATAATTCGCGGAATAAAGATCGCGGCCGACGGCATCCATGACGTGACGAAGTGGAGCCTCGCGCTGCGCTTTGGAAAAATTCGAAACCAAACCTACAGGTACCGACGCTTGACGCGGCACCCCAATCCAACCAACTTATCTCCGTTATGTCGAACGAACACACAATTACAGGTACCGAAGCCAATTTCGCTTCTGAAGTCGTTGAATCCGATGTCCCGGTTCTCGTGGACTTCTGGGCAGAGTGGTGCGGACCATGCAAAATGATCTCGCCTGTCCTCGACCAGATCGCTACCGACGTGGCGGGCAAGGCCAAGGTGGTGAAGGTGAACGTTGATGAGAACCGCGCACTCGCCGGTCAGTTCAACGTGACCTCGATCCCAATGATGCTCTTCTTCAAGGACGGCGAAGTGAAGGACACCGTGGTCGGTGCCGGCACTCCTAAAGACGCCCTCCAGCAGAAGCTTGAGGCATTGGCATAATTGCCGAAGCGATACGCTTTCGATGCGGCCGCCGCTCCCTTCCCGGGGCGGCGGCCGTTTTTTGTGTCGGGGGGAGGCTCACGCAGAGACCACGCTATCGCTAAGACGCAGAGCGAGTTCAGCTCCGGCGGCGGGGAAGGGGGCAGCGGTCACCGATGGTCGCATTTTTCTTCCGCAGATTTCAGGATTGGGAGGACTTTATGTAGGGTGCTGTGAGCCGCTCTCTACCACAGGAGTGTGGCAGCTCCATCGCAACCCTTACGAACACCATTCCCCGATGGACCAACGACACTCCTGTCGTTGATGCGGAATGTCCCGTCATCATCTCAGCTGCCGAACCATGCACGCGCAGCGCTGGGGGGACGGCATTCCTGCCGTCGATGGGGTAGTCTCACGCAGAGACCCAAAGATCCCAAAGGGCGGCCAGCTCCGGCGGCGGGGAAGGGGGCAGCGGTCATCGGTGGTCGCGTTTTTCTTCCGCAGATTTCAGGATTGGGAGGATTTTATGTGGAGTGCTGTGAGCCGCTCTCTACCACAGGAGTGTGGCAGCTCCATCGCAACCCTTACGAACACCATCCCCCGATGGACCAACGACACTCCTGTCGTTGATGCGGAAGGCCCCGTCATCAGTTTAGCTGCCGAACCATGCACGCGCAGCGCTGGGGGGACGGCATTCCTGCCGTCGATGGGGTAGTCTCACGCAGAGACCCAAAGATCCCAAAGGGCGGCCAGCTCCGGCGGCAGGGAAGGGGGCAGCGGTCACCGATGGTCGGGGTTTTCTTCCGCAGATTTTAGGATTGGGAGGATTTTATGTGGAGTGCTGTGAGCCGCTCTCTACCACAGGAGTGTGGCAGCTCCATCGCAACCCTTACGAACACCATTCCGGTAGTGTGCCAAAGATTCTGCAAAAAGGGTCATGATGATTGATTAGGTTT
The DNA here is from genome assembly GCF_010681825.2 of Sulfuriroseicoccus oceanibius. Lineage (NCBI taxonomy): Bacteria > Pseudomonadati > Verrucomicrobiota > Verrucomicrobiia > Verrucomicrobiales > Verrucomicrobiaceae > Sulfuriroseicoccus > Sulfuriroseicoccus oceanibius. Next base: position 467,962 of record NZ_CP066776.1, read on the forward strand.
TTAACAAAACAAGAACCCCTAATCGTCACACCATGACCCCACGACCAGATAAGACCACAACGCCGCAGTTGAAAAGTATTCTTGCCGAGCAGGAAGATTTTCTGAGGCCCTTGGTTCAGAAATTGATGCAGGAGATGCTCGAAGAAGAAATGAACGAGACACTCCAGGCGGTAAAGTCAGAACGCAGCGACAGACGCCGAGGTTATCGCAGCGGCAGTTATCAACGCAGTCTCCTGACACGGGTAGGAAGGATCGAGCTGCGCGTCCCTCAAGATCGCGACGGACTCTTCAGCACCGAGATCTTCGATCGCTATCAACGCAGCGAGAAGGCTTTGGTAAGCACCCTGATCGAAATGTACGTGCAGGGCGTCTCGACACGTAAAGTCGCGCAGATCACCGAAGAGCTCTGTGGTCACCGAGTTAGCGCCAGTGTGGTAAGCAGGCTGAACAAAACGTTGGACGAAGAGCTTGAGAACTTTGCCCGACGCAAGCTCAACCACGCTTATCCTTACCTCATCCTGGATGCCCGCTACGAAAAGGTTCGAGAGAACGGCGTGGTGCGCAGCCAGGCTGTGTTGATCGCCATTGGCATCAGTTGGGATGGCCGACGGGAGGTCCTTGCGACCGAGCTCGATCAAAGGGAAAGCGGAAGCAGCTGGAAGAACTTCCTACTTCAACTCAAGCAACGCGGACTGACGGGTGTTGAGTTCTGCGTGACTGATAACCATGCCGGCCTGCGACGAGCTATCAGCGAAGTGCTTCCCGAGGCGCTGTGGCAACGCTGCTACGTCCACTTCCTTCGCAACGCTCTTGATCATCTACCTCGCAAGCATGACGACGACTGCTGCACCGAGCTGCGCTGGATCTATGACCGTCGAGACATCAATGAAGCGCGTCAGGATCTGCGGGCATGGTTGGCGAAGTGGGGAGGCAAATACCACAAGCTCTGTGACTGGGTCGAAAGTGAGATCGAAGAAACGCTCACCTTTTATCGACTTCCCAGAGAGCATCACAAGCATCTCAAAAGCACGAATATGCTCGAGCGACTCAATGAGGAGATTAAGCGTCGTACGCACATTATCCGAACCTTCCCCAACCAGGCTGCAGCCCAACGTTTAATCCGGGCTGTCACGCATCAAGTCCATGAGCAGTGGATCGATCAACACCGCTACCTGAACATGGATCACCTCAAAGAAGCCCAAAAGCTCAGCCTTACTTCAAATCAAACGTCCGCAGCCTGATCATCATCCATCAAACCCTTTTTGCAGAACTTGACGTACATAACCCACCATTCCCCGATGGACCTACGACACTCCTGTCGTTGATGCGGAAGGCCCCGTCATCAGCTCAACGGCCGAACCAGGCACGCGCGGCGCTGGGGGGACGGCATTCCTGCCGTCTATGGGGTAGTCTCACGCAGAGACCCAAAGATCCCAAAGGGCGGCCAGCTCCGTTGGCGGAGAAGCGGGGGCAGCGGTCATCGGTGGTCGCGTTTTTCTTCCGCAGATTTCAGGATTGGGAGGACTTTATGTGGAGTGCTGTGAGCCGCTCTCTACCACAGGAGTGTGGCAGCTCCATCGCACCCCTTACGAACACCATCCCCCGATGGACCAACGACACTCCTGTCGTTGATGCGGAAGGCGCCGTCATCAGCTCAACGGCCGAACCAGGCATGCGCAGCGCTGGTGGGACGGCATTCCTGCCGTCGAGCTCACGGCTCCGTCCTCATCCTCTTCGTGAACTTCGCGTTCTTCGCGGTTCCTGCCCCCCCCCAAACACAAAACAGGCCGCCTGCGTCATCACAGGCGGCCTGAGTAATAATGGATCGAATCCCTTCGCGCTCAGCCTTGGCCGAGACGCTCACCGCGGTAGCTGCCATTTTCGATCGCAGCGATCCACTCGGTGTTGTCGAGGTACCACTGGATGGTCTTTTCCATCCCGGTGGCGAAGGTTTCCTGAGGCTCCCATCCGAGCTCGTTTTCGATCTTCGAGCAATCGATCGCATAGCGCCAATCGTGGCCCGGGCGGTCGGTGACGAACGTGATCAGCTCCTCGGTCGCGTGCTCGTAGCCCTTCTCGTTGAGAATGCGCAACAGCGTGTGCACCACGTCCAGGTTCTTCATCTCGCACTTGCCGCCGATGTTGTAGGTCTCGCCGAGACGTCCCTTGGTCAGCGCGCAGAAGAGCCCGCGGCCGTGGTCTTCGACATAAAGCCAGTCGCGGATGTTGCTACCATCACCGTAGACCGGCAACTTCTCGCCGCGGATGATCTTCTGGATCATCAAAGGAATGAGTTTCTCAGGGAACTGGAAAGGTCCGTAGTTGTTTGAGCAGTTGGTCGTTACCACAGGCAACCCGTAGGTGTGGTGGTATGCGCGGACGAGGAAGTCGCTGCCTGCCTTCGATGCCGAGTACGGGCTGTTAGGCGCATACGGTGTGGTTTCGGAGAACGCAGGATCCTCGTTGCTCAGCGTGCCATACACTTCGTCGGTGGAGACGTGGAGGAATCGGAAGCTGTCTTTTTTGTCACCTTCCAACCCTTCGTAATAAGCCTTCACCGCCTGCAACAGACGGAATGTTCCTACGAAGTTGGTCTGGATGAAATCCTCCGGCCCGTCGATCGAGCGGTCGACATGCGACTCCGCCGCCAGGTGCATCACCCCGTCGATCTCGTAGGTCTTAAGCAACTCGAGCATCTTGGCTTCGTCCATGATGTCGGCCTGCACAAAGACGTGGCGCTTGTCGCCATCAAGGTCGGCCAGGCTTGAGAGGTTGCCCGCGTAAGTCAGCTTGTCCACGTTGACCACGGTGCCAACGGCCACGCCGGTCTCTGCCTCCGCCTTTTGCAGGAGGAAGTGAACGAGGTTAGATCCGATGAATCCGGCACCGCCGGTCACAAGAATATTCATGGCGCTACCCTACGGATTCCTTTGATAAATGCAATGTTTTGAAAGATCCCGCATCACTCGGACGTCCGCGCCCACGATTCGGGAATGACATCGCAACGGATCCACGTTATCCCATTGCCCATGTTGCGCACCGCATTCGTCCTCGGAGCAGGCCTCGGCACACGCCTCCGCCCACTCACCAACAACCGGCCAAAACCTCTGGTCCCGGTGAACGGAAAACCACTCATCACCTTCGCCTTCGACCACTTGATCGCGGAGCTCAGTGTCGAACGCTTCATCGTCAACACCCACCACTGCCCGGAGGCCTACCAGGACGCCTTCCCCGACAAATCCTACCGCGGACGCCAGATCCTGCTGCGCCACGAGCCTACGCTGCTCGACAGCGGCGGCGGCATCTCCAATATCCGCGACCTGCTCGGCCCTCAGGACGACTCGCTCGCCATCTACAATGGCGACATCCTCGCCGACTTCCCATTGGCCGATGCCTTCCGCGCCCATGCTAAGTCCGGTGGCACCACACTCGTCGTCCGCACCGATGGCGAATCGCGCAACCTCACCATCGATGCCAACAGCCACGACCTGGTCGACGCCCGCCACATTCTAAAAGGGGAGGGTAGGGTGCTCCCGGCCGATGCCTTGGCCACTCAGTTCACCGGCGTCTATTTCATGGACGCCGCCGCCCTCGCCGCCCTGCCTGCGCCAGGCAATGGCTTCTCAATCGTCGACACATGGCTCGACCAGATCCGCCAGGGCGCCCCGCCTCACACCCACATCGCCGACAGCGGCGATTGGTTCGACCTCGGCACCCTCGACGCTCTCGATGCCGCCAGCACGTTCCTCCAGCACGGCCGCTTCCCTCGCTACGGGGGCTAGGCTCACGCAGAGACGCGGAGACGCAGAGCGAGTTCAGCTCCGGCGGAGGGGAAGGGGACAGCGGTCGCCGGTGGTCGCAGTTTTTTTCCACAGATTGGCAGGATGGGGAGGATTTCATGTGGGCTGCTGTGAATCGCTCGCAAGACGTCAACCACACGGCGACCATTCCCCGATGGACCAACGGCACTCCTGCCGTTGACGCCTAAGGCCCCGTCATCAGTTCAGCTGCCAAACCATGCACGCGCAGCGCTGGGGGGGACGACATTCCTGTCGTCGATAGGGTAGGCTCACGCAAAGACCCGAAGATCCCGAAGAGCGGTCAGCTCCGACGGAGGGGCAGGGGACATCGGTCACCGCCGGTCGCGTTTTTTCCACAGATTGGCAAGATGAATGGGATTTTTGGAGGGTTGTGGTGAACCGCTCAGAATGACCTGAACATCACGCCAACCATTCCTCGCTGGACCAACGGCACTCCTGCCGTTGCTCGTGACGCTCCGCCATCCGTTCGACGCTCGAGCCGGCATACACCGAGCGCCGCAAATCCGATAGAGATTTGGATAAGGATCGACGAGCCATGCACGCGCAGCGCTGGGGGGACGGCATTCCTGCCGTCGATAGGGTAGGCTCACGCAAAGACCCGAAGATCCCGAAGAGCGGCCAGCTCCGGCGGAGGGGCAGGGGACATCGGTCACCGCCGGTCGCGTTTTTTTCCACAGATTGGCAAGATGAATGGGATTTTTGGAGGGTTGTGGTGAACCGCTCAGAATGACCTGAACATCACGCCAACCATTCCTCGCTGGACCAACGGCACTCCTGCCGTTGCTCGTGACGCTCCGCCATCCGTTCGACGCTCGAGCCGGCCTACATCGACCGCCGCAGATCCGATAGAGATTTGGATAAGGATAAGGACCGGTGAACCATGCACGCGCAGCGCTGGGGGGGACGACATTCTTGTCGTCGATAGGGTAGGCTCACGCAAAGACCCGAAGATCCCGAAGAGCGGCCAGCTCCGGCGGAGGGAAAGGGGGAACGGCCACCACCAGTCGCGAGTGAACGAACGATTAAAGCGCCCTCCTTATCTTTATCCTTATCCAAATCTTTATCGGAGCGTAGCGATCATCGACTCGGATACCGATACCGATACCGATACCGATATCGATATCGACAGACATCACCCCACGCGATTCGGCCGCTCATCTAATTCACACAAGCAAACAATCTACACCTTGAAAATATTCAGGCGCAGTGGGGGATAAAACGGCCGTGTAGAAACGTGCATCATTCCCTTTGCTTTTCCGTGCGGGCTTTCTACCTTGCTCGAACGTCAGACTTCAGGGTTATGCCAAAGGACACCAGCATTAAGAAAATTCTCGTGATCGGCTCCGGCCCGATCGTCATTGGTCAGGGATGCGAATTCGATTACTCCGGAGTGCAAGCGTGTAAAGCGCTGGCCGAAGAGGGGTATGAGGTGATGCTCGTCAACTCCAACCCGGCGACCATCATGACCGACCCTGAGTTCGCGGCCCGCACGTTCATCGAGCCGATCACTCCAGAGGTGGTGGAAAAGATCATCGCTCGTGAGAAGCCAGACGCGCTGCTTCCGACTCTCGGTGGCCAGACCGCTCTCAACACATCGATGACCCTCTTCAAGAACGGCGTCCTCGATAAATACAACGTGCGCATGATCGGCGCCAACGCCGACGCCATCGACAAGGGCGAAGACCGCGACCGCTTCAAGCAGGCGATGCTCAAGATCGGTCTCGACGTGGCACGCTCGGACGTCGCCCACACCATGGAAGAGGCACACGAAGTGGCCGCTAAAATTGGTAACTTCCCGATCATCATCCGCCCGGCATTCACCCTCGGCGGCAGCGGCGGCGGCATCGCCTACAACCGCGAAGAGTTCGAAGAGATCGTCGCCCGTGGCCTCGACCTCTCGCCTGTCGACGAAGTGCTCGTCGAAGAATCCCTGCTCGGCTGGAAAGAGTACGAGTTCGAGGTGATGCGCGACTGCAAGGACAACTGCGTGGTCATCTGCTCGATCGAAAACCTCGACCCAATGGGTGTCCACACCGGTGACTCCATCACCGTGGCTCCTGCCCAGACCCTGACCGACCGCGAGTACCAGATCCTCCGCGACCAGTCGTTCGCCGTGATTCGCGAGATCGGCGTTGAGACCGGTGGCTCGAACATTCAGTTCTCGGTCAACCCGGAAGACGGCCGCGTGATCGTCATCGAGATGAACCCACGTGTGAGCCGCTCGTCGGCACTGGCCTCGAAGGCCACAGGCTTCCCGATCGCCAAGATCGCCGCCAAGCTCGCCGTCGGATACACCCTCGACGAACTGCCAAACGACATCACCCGCGAGACCCCGGCCTCATTCGAGCCGACCATCGACTACGTCGTCACCAAGCTGCCACGCTTCACCTTCGAGAAGTTCAAGGAAGCCGACAGCACACTCACCACCCAGATGAAGAGTGTCGGTGAGGCCATGGCCATCGGCCGTACCTTCAAGGAGTCGCTCCAGAAGGCACTGCGCTCGCTCGAAACCGGACGCGCCGGTCTCCTCGGCGACGGCAAGGACTTCCCGACCGATGACAAGCAGCTCATCACCAGCCACCTGACCCGCCCGAACGCGGAGCGTATCTTCTGGCTTGCCGCTGCCTTCCAGGCTGGCTTCACGCAGGAAGAGATTTTCGACCTCACCGCGATCGACCCATGGTTCCTCCAGCACATCGAGGAACTGGTGGAAGCCCAGGCAAACCTGGCCGACTTCCCATTGCTCAAAGCCAAGAAGTGGGGCTTCTCGGACCGCCAGATCGCCCGCGCCAAGGGCATCAGCGAACTCGACGTCCGCGCCGAGCGCAAAGCCCAGGGCATCGTTCCAACGTACCGTCTGGTCGACACCTGCGCCGCTGAGTTCGAAGCCTACACCCCATACTTCTACTCGACCTACGGCACCGAAAACGAAGCCCGTAGCAGCGACAAGAAGAAGATCATGATCCTCGGCGGCGGACCAAACCGCATCGGCCAGGGCATCGAGTTCGACTACTGCTGCGTCCACGCCGCCTTCGCGCTGAAGGAGCTCGGCTACGAGACCATCATGGTCAACTCCAACCCAGAGACCGTCTCGACCGACTACGATACTTCGGACAAGCTCTTCTTCGAGCCACTGACCTTCGAAGACGTGCTCAACATCTACGAGCAGGAGCAGTGCGACGGCGTGATCGTCCAGTTCGGTGGCCAGACCCCACTCAACCTGGCAGCCGACCTCGAAGCCGCTGGCGTGCCAATCATCGGTACCTCGCCAAAGAGCATCGAACTCGCCGAAGACCGTAAGTTCTTCTCCGCACTTCTCGACAAACTCAACCTCAAGCAGGCCGAAGCCGGCACCGCTGTGAACGAGGACGAAGCCGTCGAACACGCCAACCGCATCGGGTACCCAGTGCTCGTGCGCCCGTCGTTCGTTCTCGGTGGCCGCGCCATGATGATCGTCTACTCGGACGCAGAACTGCGCGAGTACATGAACAAAGCCGTCGACGCCAGCCCTGAGCGCCCGGTCCTCATCGACCGCTTCCTCGACGGTGCGGTGGAAGTCGACGTCGACTGCATCTCCGACGGCGAGACCACCGTGGTCGGCGCCATCATGCAGCACGTGGAAGAAGCCGGTATCCACTCCGGTGACTCCGCCTGCGTCATCCCGGCCTACTCGCTCAGCGACGCCATCAAGGACGAGATCACCCGCGCCAGCATCGACATGGCACGCGAACTCAACGTCCGCGGCTTGATGAACATTCAGTTCGCCGTCAAGGACGAGGAACTCTACGTCATTGAAGTGAACCCACGTGCCTCGCGTACCGTGCCATTCGTTTCGAAGACCATCGGCAAGCCACTCGCCAAGCTCGCAGCCCGCGTCATGGTGGGTGAAAAGCTCGCCGACCTCGGCCTCACCGAAATGATCATCCCACCTCACTTCGCCGTGAAGGAGGCTGTCTTCCCATTCTCCCGCTTCCCAGGCATCGACATCATCCTCGGACCTGAAATGAAGGCCACCGGTGAGGTCATGGGCATCGACAAAGATTGGGAAACCGCATACGCCAAGAGCCAAATGGCCTCGGGCAACCCACTCCCAACCGAAGGCAAGGTCTTCGTCTCGGTCCGCGACCGCGACAAGCCGGCTGTGATCGAAATCGCCCGCGAGTTCGCCGACCTCGGCTTCGAGGTGGTCTCGACCCACGGCACCGCCAAGGCTCTCGAGGAAGCAGGTGTTCCTGTCACCCCGATCTTCAAGATCGCCGAAGGCCGACCAAACATCCTCGACGCCATCAAGAACGAGGAAATCGCCTTCATCGTGAACACCCCAAGCTCACAGGAATCCCGTGCCGATGAGCGCAGCATCCGTGCCGCCGCCATCCAGTACCACGTTTCCCACGCCACCAACCTCAGCGCCTCCCGCGCTGCGATCGGTGCCATCCGCAAGATCCGCGAAGCCGGCATCGGCGTGCAGAGCATCCAGGAATACCACCAGACCCTGGCCTAAGCCGCCCGTGTGAATCCTCCAGACAGGATTCACATGATGGACACAATTCAAGCCCACCAGTGCGACGCGAACATCGCTGAGCGCTGGTGGGTTTTTCTTTGGCCTGCGCGATGCGGTGCATGGTGTGCTTCACCCGCTTGATTTCCACCGATTCCTCGCCAGCGTAGCCCACGCACGAAAGCACATCGGACCGCCGATCCTCCATAAAGGCCGCCAACCGCTCACGCGAAGCGCGCATGGATCCCATCACTACGATCTACCCGCTACTTCCCACCAAACTTTGACCACCGCCCGTCCATCTGCCCAAACCACCATCGCGTGGAGCCTCAGGCTCGTCGCATTGGCTTTGGCGTTGGTCATGGGTGGCGCCCACTGGGGCGTCTGGCAAGCCTTTGCCTGGGGCGGAATGTGGTTATGTACGTCAAGTTCTGCAAAAAGGGTTTGATGGATGATGATCAGGCTGCGGACGTTTGATTTGAAGTAAGGCTGAGCTTTTGGGCTTCTTTGAGGTGATCCATGTTCAGGTAGCGGTGTTGATCGATCCACTGCTCATGGACTTGATGCGTGACAGCCCGGATTAAACGTTGGGCTGCAGCCTGGTTGGGGAAGGTTCGGATAATGTGCGTACGACGCTTAATCTCCTCATTGAGTCGCTCGAGCATATTCGTGCTTTTGAGATGCTTGTGATGCTCTCTGGGAAGTCGATAAAAGGTGAGCGTTTCTTCGATCTCACTTTCGACCCAGTCACAGAGCTTGTGGTATTTGCCTCCCCACTTCGCCAACCATGCCCGCAGATCCTGACGCGCTTCATTGATGTCTCGACGGTCATAGATCCAGCGCAGCTCGGTGCAGCAGTCGTCGTCATGCTTGCGAGGTAGATGATCAAGAGCGTTGCGAAGGAAGTGGACGTAGCAGCGTTGCCACAGCGCCTCGGGAAGCACTTCGCTGATAGCTCGTCGCAGGCCGGCATGGTTATCAGTCACGCAGAACTCAACACCCGTCAGTCCGCGTTGCTTGAGTTGAAGTAGGAAGTTCTTCCAGCTGCTTCCGCTTTCCCTTTGATCGAGCTCGGTAGCAAGGACCTCCCGTCGGCCATCCCAACTGATGCCAATGGCGATCAACACAGCCTGGCTGCGCACCACGCCGTTCTCTCGAACCTTTTCGTAGCGGGCATCCAGGATGAGGTAAGGATAAGCGTGGTTGAGCTTGCGTCGGGCAAAGTTCTCAAGCTCTTCGTCCAACGTTTTGTTCAGCCTGCTTACCACACTGGCGCTGACCCGGTGACCGCAGAGCTCCTCGGTGATCTGCGCGACTTTACGTGTCGAGACGCCCTGCACGTACATTTCGATCAGGGTGCTTACCAAAGCCTTCTCGCTGCGTTGATAGCGATCGAAGATCTCGGTGCTGAAGAGTCCGTCGCGATCTTGAGGGACGCGCAGCTCGATCCTTCCTACCCGTGTCAGGAGACTGCGTTGATAACTGCCGCTGCGATAACCTCGGCGTCTGTCGCTGCGTTCTGATTTTACCGCCTGGAGTGTCTCGTTCATTTCTTCTTCGAGCATCTCCTGCATCAATTTCTGAACCAAGGGCCTCAGAAAATCTTCCTGCTCGGCAAGAATACTTTTCAACTGCGGCGTTGTGGTCTTATCTGGTCGTGGGGTCATGGTGTGACGATTAGGGGTTCTTGTTTTGTTAAAAACCTAATCAATCATCATGACCCTTTTTGCAGAAGCTTTGGCACACTACCCGGAATGTTGGTCAACCGCAGCCAGCAAATGAGCATCAGCGACGCCGTGGAGTCCACCTTCTCCGGTCTCGAGCCCTGCTCTCATTGTTGCGCCCTCGCCGCCGCAAAGGCCGACGCCGAACCCACATCCGGAGACGCTCCAAAGCGCTCGCGCACCCTTGACCTCACCCTCAAAACGGAGGCCCTGACCGCGTCCCCGCTAGGGCTACCGTCTCTCTCAACCCACGGTGCCACCATCGCGTCGCACCGTCTCCGTGACGACCACCAGCTCGTCTGGCTGCTCGATCAGTCGATCGACCACCCGCCCCGCGCCTAATCCCGGCAAGCGCACGCCGATCAAGTCTGCCCGCGCAGCGCTGCGGGGACGGCATTCCTACCGTCATCGGTTGGCTCCGTCCTTCGTGGCCCATCGATCATCTCCACTCGGGGTCTTCCACAAATCCCGGGAAGGATCCTCACGCAAAGACCCAAAGCTCCCAAAGGGCGATCTGGTCTTGCGATAGGGAAGGGCACACCGATCACGTCTGCCCGGTTGCGTTCACGCAATCGGAGCACGACCACGAGCGGCGCACCATGCCCGCGCAGCGCTGGAGAGACGGCATTCCTAGCGTCATCGGTTGGTTCCTTCCTTCGTGGCCCATCGATCAACTCCACTCGGGGTCTTTCACAGATCCTGGGAAGGATCCTCACGCAAAGACCCAAAGCTCCCAAAGGGCGATCTGGTCTTGCGATAGGGAAGGGCGCGTCTATCACGTCGGCCCGGTTGCGTTCACGGAATCGGAGCTCGACCACGAGCGCCGCGCCATGCCCACCGACCATTCCCCGCGGGGCAACGACACTCCTGTCGTTGCCCCGCGGCTCCGTCTGCCCACCGCGGCAGCCGGTCCCACCTCAATTCAAAACCCACCGCCGGGGCAATCCCCCGGCACCCAATCCACGCGGGCACTGCCCGCACGAAAATCACTACCAGCATCAAGCTACACACCACTATGAAACTTACCATCACGGCAGCAGCCGCACTCACCCTCGTTCCAGCCATTGCCGGCACGCCATCCGCCAAGTCCACCACCTGCGCCTGCGCGTCGGTCGCTCAGCCGGACCCACTGGCCCACGCCCCGGCCGGCATCATGCCAGACCACGCGCACGCCAAGGGCGAGTGGATGGTGGGCTACCACCTCATGCGCATGGAAATGGGCGGCCACCGGCAGGGCACCAACGACCTCACCACGGCGCAAGTCTTCGAACTCGGCTTCCAGGCCGCCGCGGAATCGATGACCATGGACATGCACATGCTCGAACTCATGTACGCCCCCACCGATTGGCTCACGCTGATGGTGATGGCGAACTACATCCAAAACGACATGACCATGAGCATGCGCGGCAGCCATGGCGGACACGGCATGATGGGTGCCATGCCCGCGATGCAGCCATCCCAGCACAGCCACACCACCGAAGGCTGGGGCGACACCAGCCTCACCGCCATCATCCCATTGCTGCCCGCCTCGGAGCGCACGTCGCTGACCGCCGGGCTCGGCATCTCCGCCCCCACCGGCGATGTCGGGATCATGAGCAATGGCATGTTCACCCACTACGACATGCAGCTCGGATCCGGCACCTGGGACTTGCTGCCTAGCCTCACTTGGAAACACAACCTCAACCGCTTCCAACTCGGCGCCCAGATCGACGCCACCCTCCGCCTCGAAGACGCCAACGACAGCGGCTACCGCAAAGGCCACCGCATCGGCAGCGTCACCTGGGTCGGTGCCCGCGTCACCGACTGGCTCGCCGTCCACACCACGCTCAGCGCATCCACCGAAGGCGAAATCGAGGGCCACTACAACGGCCCACACCGCCACAGCGCCCCGAATGACTTCCAAGCCAACTACGGCGGCGATCTCATCGAAGCCGGTGGCGGCGCCACCATCCTCACCCCATGCCAATGGGGACTGCTCGGCAACCACACCCTCGGCATCCGCGCCACCACACCGGTCTACCAAGACCTAAATGGCATCGGCATGACCACCGACTGGACGCTCAACGTCTCATGGCAAAAGAGCTTCTAAACCTGATCGCCAGAAACCCCTGCGAGGACCTTTCGCAAAGCGCTGGGGCATTCCTGCCTACATCCTAACCAAAAGCAGCGCAGCGACCACATCCCTCCTCGCCCCACCGCCAATTCCCTCCCAAAGGCGGCGGAAAACCCAACCATGCCCGGAGTGCGGAGCGCCACATGCGCCCGCACCCCGGGCATTTTGCGTGCCACCAACCGGGCAGACCCACGGGAACATCGCAGCCGGACGCAACCGGCCAGAACGAGATCCCTGCGAAAAGGAGAGGGTCGAAACCAACTCGTAATCGTTTTCGCAGCCAACTGACCGAAAATAATAGGTTTTGCAGTTTTGTAACGATTTCCGCACCGAGAGAGGGGATACCCTCCTCAGCCGCTACCAATCGGGACTGTTCAAGCGGCGGGATCTGAGGTCGTGCCCCGCCACCGCATCGCTGAAAGCGATTCTCATACCAGCCTGGAGTCAGCGATCCTCAGGCGAGCGCCACCCGAGGTAAATCCGCCCCCCCCATCCCCGGCCGAGCGCACGATACCGCCAAAGCGCAGCACTCTCCCGATGGCCGATCCCGTCACGCCTCGGTGGCCTAAATAAGTGGTATGTCACAATTTCCGACAGACCACCTGCCACGCCACGATCAGCTCCATATCACACGCCCCAAACGTCAGGCGCCATCCCCGACCGCCCATCGAGATCTATGGACTACTAGCAGCATCGCCTCTGACCATGCTGTCCGCTCATAGATTTACGTCACTTTATAAATCTGAAGGTTGAGTCCGGCTTCTTTTTGAAATCTAATCTGCAGCCATGAGCGACCTGCAGTTAGGCATATACGAACGCCCTCTTGATATTGAACTAGAGGAACTGCTGCGCAATCAGCCTGAACTCAAGGCCACGCTCCGAAAGATTGACGACGAGGCTGCGCCACATCTCTACGCTCAGTTTGTCGGGCAACTTGTACAACAAGCTCTCCGCATCGAAAGCGCTGACCGCAGAATCACCCTGGTCAACCGACTGGTCGAGCTACTCTCAGAAACTGAAGGTCTAGACTTCCTAGCAAGGAAGCAATTGCTAGATCGCCAAGAGTCTCTCCTACTAGAGGTCACATCAACGCCAGAATCACTACCTCGCCCGGCGCTTCCCGTTTACACAAGCTCCCTTCATACGGGCCAAGGTTCAGATCCACCGTTGGAACATGAACTGAGAGCGGAAATTAAGACTGCCGACTCAGTAGATATTCTAGTGTCATTCATCAAGTGGTCCGGTCTCCGATTACTTCTTCCGGCATTCAAATCGCTAAGTGAACGTGGGATTCCAGTACGTATTATTTCGACGAGTTACATGGGAGCTAGTGATCCCAACGCTCTGGAGTGGCTCGCAAAGCAGCCTAACGTCAGCGTCAAAGTCTCGTTCGATACTACAGCCACACGCCTCCACGCCAAGGCTTACCACTTTGTCAGAAAGACGGGTTATTCCTCAGCCTTTATAGGATCGGCGAACATGTCTCACTCTGCAATGACCAGCGGTTTGGAGTGGACTATGAAAGTGACTCAGCAAGACATGGCACATGTACTTGAGCGCTTTTCAGCTGAGTTCGCTACCTACTGGGAAAGCCCTGAATTCGAGCGCTACACTGAGAATGACTTCTCGCGATTTAGACAGGCGATTCATCGCCATCGAACACATGACAACGGGATCCCAACATTCTTTGCTGAGATTCATCCGAAGCCGTTTCAGCAACGAATCTTAGAAGCATTGAATGCAGCCCGCTCGCGCGGTCTAAAGCGTAATCTAATCGTTGCTGCGACAGGTACAGGAAAGACCGTCATCTCCGCACTCGACTATCAATCTCGAGTCCAAGCCTCTAAGGCTCAACCAAAGCTACTCTTTGTAGCTCATCGAAAAGAGATTCTCGAGCAAGCACTTGGCTGTTTCCGCACGGTTCTTCGAGACCAAAACTTCGGTGAACTTCTCGTCGATAGCTACCAACCCACTGAGTGGCAACACGTCTTCGCTTCAGTCCAATCCCTAAATAGCAACAAGCCGTGGGCTCGATTAGGTCCAGATCACTTTGATCATATCATTGTCGACGAGGTGCACCACGGCCCAGCAAGCAGTTACCGCGCAATTTTCGATGACCTAAAGTCCACCATTTTGCTTGGACTCACCGCGACGCCTGAACGCATGGACGGAGCTTCTGTGCTCGATGACTTTGGCGGTGAATTCGCTGCAGAAATCAGATTACCCGAGGCTCTTGAGGAAAAACTGCTGTGCCCGTTCCACTACTTTGGAGTCACTGATAATGTCGATCTGAGTGGTGACCACCTATGGAGAAACGGCCGCTACGATCAAACCGCTCTCGACAATGTGCTTACGGGCGACCACCTCGAAGCCAGGGAGCGTCTGGACATGATCCTCGCCGCACTGGAGCGCTACCATCCCGAATATCGCGCTGCGCGCGCGGTTGGTTTCTGTGCTAGCAAAAATCATGCACACTACATGGCAGATAGCTTTAAGAAGGCGGGCATTTCTGCAGCCACTATCCTTGGGGACACGCCTCGAGACGAACGGAAGAACCTCATGCGTCAGTTCCGTGACGGTAAGGTGACTTTCCTCTTCACAGTCGATGTCCTCAGTGAAGGGGTTGACGTTCCAGAGATCGACCTCGTTTTATTCCTCCGCCCAACCGAGAGCCTCACTGTATTCCTCCAACAACTTGGTCGAGGCCTTCGCCATGCCCCCGAAAAGGAGTGCCTTACCGTACTTGATTTTGTGGGTCATACACACCGCAACTACCGACTCGAAACCAAGTTTACCGCTCTGCTTTCACGACGTCGTCAACGTCTCGACAAAGAAATCGAAGACGACTTTCCTCATCTAGCACCAGGCTGCAGCATCCAACTCGAGCGGGTGGCTCGAGAGCGTATCCTCCATAAAATAAAATCCGTCTTATCCAACCTCAACCACTTCGTCCCTGAGGTCATCAAGACATGGGAACAGACATCTACAAAGCCTTTGACCTTCGGGAACTTCCTAGCCGAAACGGATCTCTCACCAATCGATGTTCTTAAACGCAAAACGTGGTCCGAATGGAAGGCAAGCGCAGGCCTCATTCCAAAGCCCGAGGATCCCTATATTACTCAAGGTCGCAAAGCTCTTAGCCGCATTGCGCTGAGATCCGATCCGACTCTGCTTACACTCATCGAATCGCAGGAATCTCGCAGCAGGCAATCTGACGAAAAATTGGAAACCGCCCTTCATTACCTCTTCTGGGGACGCAGCGGCAAGGAATTAGGCATGCAGTCGCTAGATGAATCACGAACTCGTTGGCTCAAGAATCAGTCGTTAGTCGCAGATGCGAAGGAAATCGCGGCTTGGCGTAGATCAACAACCCCTCACGTCATGCGCGAGTGTCCACTTCCGTACCAACATTCTCTCAAGCTCCATGCCGCCTACGGCTCAGCTGAGATCAAAGCTGCTTTTGAGCTCTCATCACTGGAGAAATCTGGCCCAGCGGGGCAGGGTGTGATCCACGTAAAGAAGCAGAAAACATACATTCACCTCGTTACATTCCGGAAGGAAGAGAACGATTTTTCACCTTCCACTCGTTACCAAGATTACCCGATTAGTCCGACCAAACTACACTGGGAAAGCCAATCGACGGTCACTCAATCTAGCCCAACTGGACAGAACTACATCCACTTCAAAGAGCGGGGTTACACGATCCTATTTTTTGCTCGTCTGGAGAAAAAAACCGATGGTGAAACCTCTCCGTTCGTTTTCTTGGGGCCCGCCAGATCACTCATCTCGTTCAAGAACGACCGCCCCATTTCTATGACTTGGGAGCTCGAATACCCAATACCAGCCTCTCTCTTCGAAGAAGCTAGAGCTATTTAGGAAGATAAGCAGACCTTCCCAGCCGGCTCCGCCTACAATCGAGAGCGGTGATGCTCACCGCACTCCCAAACACAACTTCGTGAGCTTCGTTTCTTCGTGGTTCAAGTGATCCCTCCGTGCTCTCAGCGTCCTCCGGGGATCCAATTTCAGCCCGCAGACAGCGGTTAGCTTGAAAACTAGCAGCCGGTTTGCTCCACTGATCAACGCATGCCCGACGCCGAGAAACCAAAATGTTCCACGTGGAACCCATATCACGCACCTGCCGCGTCGCCGAATGAGGAGGTGGTGGATGCATTTCATCAAGCCTCATTCAACCAAGCCGGCATGACTGGGCGCTTTGCTCATTTTCTCCTCGATGGCATGCTGTGGCTCATACTCAACGCCGTGGTCCACGCCAACGCCGAGAGCTTAGGGATCGATCTTTTCAAAAGCGGACCAATGGGCTTTCTGCTCACGCTGATCGTTTTCTTCCTCTACTTCGCCGGGCTCGAATTCTGCGTGGGCCGCACCATCGGCCAAGCCTACACCCGAAGCAGGGTGGTGAATCACGAGGGCAAGCGCATCACCTTGCGCCAAGCGTTGCTCCGTACGTCGATCCGGCTGATCCCTTTGGATCAGCTCTCCATCTTCGCCGACCAAAAATCCACATGGCACGATTTGGCATCCAAGACAAAAGTGGTGACCAAACGCCATTGATACCCACCTCCACTTCGCTTCGCCCTGCCCATGGCCTATGACCTCCAACTCGCCGACCGCGTCCAGTACCTGCTGGGCGATCGCCCCGACCTCACCGTACGCAAGATGTTTGGCGGTATCGCGTTCCAGCTGGGCGACCACATGGCCTGTGGGGTGCTAGGAGGGGAGTTGATCGTCCGATGCCCGAAAGAGGGCACAGAAGGCCTTCTGGAGGCTCCAGGGACGCGTCCGTTCGACTTTACCGGCAAAGCGATACGCGGCTTTGTGATGGTCGAGGTGGACTCCTTGGACGACGAAGCTCTTGCTGCGTGGGTGCTGCGCGGGATGGAGTACGCGGAATCCCTGCCACCGAAGAAGTAATGCTCACTCCCACCTCAGCGCTGACCTTCTTTGCCGCGTGTATCGTGCTGGCTCTGACCCCAGGACCGGACAATTTGTTCGTCCTCAGCCACTCGGTCACCCATGGCGCCCGCGCCGGGTGGAAAATCATCGCAGGGCTTTGCTGCGGCGTGTTGGTCCACACCCTCGCTGTCGCTCTCGGCGTGACCGCGCTTCTCAAGGCCTCGCCAGCAGCCATGAGCGTCCTGCAATGGGGAGGCGCCGCGTATTTGGCCTATCTAGCGGTAGCTGAAATCCGATCGGCACAGGCGAACCACGACACCTCCGGCAGCCAACCGAAAGCCGTATCCAACCTGTGGCTCCGCGGGTTTGTGATGAACGTCACCAACCCGAAAGTGGCGCTGTTCTTCCTCGCGTTCCTACCGCAATTCGTCGATCCCTCCGAATCCATCCCGCTTCAGATCACCCAACTGGGCATCCTTTTCGCTCTCAGCACATTGTTGGTCTTCGGATCGATCGCCTCTTTGGCCGGATCGATCGCGAAGCGATTGCTGGCTCATCCGAGCACACGCAAGGTGATGCACTATCTCTCGGCCGCTGTATTCCTCGGCATCGCCGTCCATCTCGTCGCCTCATGACCCGTTTGAATCTCCCGCTGATCGCATCCGCTCTGTGCCTGATGGTTCTCGCCAGCTGCCAATCTCCGAAAACACTGCGCCCGTTCACTACCGACGGCTGCTCGATGTTTCCAGATCGCTCACCCGACGGAAAGTACGATTGGAAGGACTGCTGCCTAATCCACGATGTGGCTTACTGGCAGGGTGGAACCCGAAAGCAGAGAGAGGCCGCAGACCAGGCGCTCCATGATGACGTTCTTGCTGCCACAGGTGACGCTGCGTTGGCGGCCACCATGTTCCGCGGGGTTCGATTAGGCGGCAGCCCATACTTCCCGACCGGCTACCGCTGGGGCTATGGCTGGAGCTACAGACGCGGATACAAACCGCTCAATCTGTGGGAGAAAGCGCAGGTAAAAGCCAGACTGCATGACTACCTGGAGGATCGGCCGGACAAACGAAAAGTACTTGAGCCCGCGAACCCGCAATTGTTCGCAGAATAATCGCTGAAGCAAAGCCCCGACGATCCCAAAGGAATCACCGGGTGATGGCACACAAAGACGGGGCAAGCAAGGGTGGCCCCACCCTCGGATTCACCGCGTCTTCGCATCCAGCCCTCAATTTGAAACCACGGAGGACTCAGAGAACACAGAGGGACTGTTTGAACCACGAAGATCCTAAGTTCACGAAGGAAGATTTGGGAGTGCAGCGAGAATCACTGCTTTCAATTCAAGGCGGAGCCGGTCTCAGTTGCCCCCAAATGTGCATGATCCCGCCGCTCCAACTCGGATCAATCGCCACAAGAATCACAAGGCGTCACGAGAAGGAGGGTAGGGGAACGCCCCTGAGCTCTCTGCGTGAGCCCTTCAAGTCGACGGCAGGAATGCAGTCCCCCAGCACTGCGCGTCCGTGGTTCGGGCGCTGAACGAATGACGGAGCTTTCCGGGCAACGACAAAAGTGTCGTTGGTCCATCTGGGAAGAGTGTTCGTAAGGGTTGCGATGGAGCACCCACACTCCTGTGGTTGAGGGGGGGCCACGCCACCACCCAGCAAGGTCAGCATTCCCCACCTCCCAAGTCCTCCCAATCCTGTAATCTGCGGAAAAAAAGCGACCAGTGGTGACCGACGCCCCCTTCCTCTCCGTCGGAACTAACCGCCCTTCCGGATCTCTGGGTCTCTGCGTGAGGCTACAATTTCTCACCCGTGAGAAAATTCCTAATCGTGACCGAGCGAGCCGAAAATGCGTGCCAACGTGAGTCGAAAAGCCCCCGTTTTACCGAAAAGTGTCGCACGCGGTTCATTTTCAACAACCACAGTCAAAACCGATTGAGAAAGAAGATCAGTTCCAAGCCAAGCCTGGGTGCTCCAGAAGCGCACCTACAAACACATAACCCACTAGCAATAAACCACTTACCAACTAACCAATCCGCCTGTTTTTCTCCAACCAGACAGACAAAAGTGAGATATCGGCAGGTGTGATTCCGCTGATTCGCCCAGCCTGTCCCAGAGTGCGTGGTCGCACCTCTGTAAGCCGCTGTCGCGCCTCTTGTTTGAGGCCATGAATCGCGAAATAGTCGAGGTCGGCTGGAAGCTCTCGGGATTCTTGTCGTTTCACCCGCTGGACCGCATCTTCCTGCCGCTGGATGTAGCCAGAATATTTGACCTCGGTTTGCACCAGGGCGTGCATCCGCGGATCAATCTGCGCCTTCAATTCATCAGGCAGACCGTCGAAAGTGCTCTCAGGTCGGCGCAACCACTGCGCGGCTGAGTGCTGACCAATACGGAATTTGTCCAACAATTCGACACCAGCAGCGAGCTCCTTGCGCTTCCACGCGGTGTGTTTAACCCGTTCGCGATCGATCAACCCGGCCTCTGCTGCTCGGTCGGTGAGACGCAAATCGGCATTATCCTGACGCAGTAGCAGGCGGTATTCGGCGCGGGAAGTGAACATCCGATAGGGCTCGATCACTCCCTTGGTGACCAAATCATCGACCATCACTCCGAGATAGGCCTCATTTCGGTTGAGCACGAGGGCTGGTTTTCCGGCCACTTTCAAAGCGGCATTCGCTCCTGCGATAAGCCCCTGACCGGCCGCTTCCTCGTATCCGGACGTCCCGTTGATTTGTCCGGCGAAGTAAAGTCCGCTGATGCGCTTGGTTTCCAGCGTCGGGAAAAGCTGGGTTGGAGGGCAGTAATCGTACTCCACCGCATAGCCCGGACGCAGGATCTGGGCATTTTCCAAGCCCGGGATCGAGCGAATGAATGCGTACTGGACCTCGTAGGGGAGGGAGGTGCTGACCCCATTGACATAGTACTCCTGGGTGTGGCGGCCCTCCGGCTCAAGGAAGACCTGGTGCCCCGGCTTCTCTGCGAAGCGGACGACCTTGTCCTCGATCGACGGGCAGTAGCGCGGCCCGACACCCTCGATCTTGCCTGAATACATCGGGCTTTTATCGAGGTTGTCGCGGATCAGATCGTGTGTTCCCTCATTGGTGTAGGTGATCCAGCACGGCTGTTGTTCCACGTGGAACACATGGTTCTCGTCGTAATGGTTGAGCGTGAAGAGCGACCGATCCTTCTCAATACGCCATGGAACGTACGAGAATGGCTGCGGCGGCGCGTCTCCGACCTGCTTCTCGCACTTGGTGAAGTCAATCGAGCGACCGAGCAATCGGCAGGGAGTGCCGGTTTTAAAGCGATCAATCTCAAACCCGAGATGGGCCAACGAGTCCGAGAGGGTCGAAATCCCATCGCCCATCCGGCCTCCACTTTGGTTCTTCATCCCCACGTGCAACAGCCCACGCATGTAGGTTCCCGAGCTGATCACCACGGATTTTGTGGCAAAGATCATGCCGAAGGTCGTATGCACACCCTTGATCGCATCGTTCTCAACCAGGATCTCCGCAACATTCCCCTGATGGATGTCGAGGTTCGGAGTCGACTCCAACACGTACTTCATCCGGAATTGATAGGCCTTTTTGTCGGCCTGGGCACGAGGTGCGCGGGCACTGGGCCCTTTGGTCGCATTCAGCATGCGGAACTGAATGCCGGTGGCATCCGTGTTTAGTCCCATCTCACCGCCCAACGCATCGATCTCACGAACCATATGGCCTTTGCCGAGACCACCAATTGCAGGGTTACACGCCATCTGTGCAACGGTATCGAGGTTCTGGGTCAGCAAGGCGACACGGGCACCGACACGCGCGGCAGCCAATGCGGCTTCAGCACCAGCGTGGCCGGCACCGACCACCAGTACGTCGTAGTCTACGGGATAGCGGAAATCTGACATCGGATGAATATGGGTAGGGGAGTGAACTCCCGGGTTTCCGCCCGTGGGCGGGCGTTACCATAGATGCATCCCAGCGCCGTGACAACCAGCCGCAAGAAGCAAGATCGATACCGACTTCCAGACCTCTCGACTTCCCGATCCCGCGGTCGCGGGACTGCGCTTGAGGCGCAGCTTCCCGGCGTTCAGCCCGTTGTTGAGTGTTCCACGTGGAACACAGCCGCTCTCCCGTTGGGAAATCCTCGTTGGGTACAATGATTCACTGGAAACAGCGGCGGGGATCCCTTACAAACAAAGGAGCTTCCACCATTCCTCCACCATGTCTATTTGGCAATACATCCAGGACTACTGGCGCGCGCCGGTTGAGATCCTGATCCTCACCATTCTCCTGTACCAAGTGTTCCTCAACTTCAGGGCCACCCGTGCGGCGAGAATCTTGACGGGATTGCTGACGCTGCTGGTGGTCTTGACCTTTTTGTCCCAGGTGCTCGATCTCAAAGTGATCGGTAGTTTGATCAGCAGCTTCTACCTGATCCTCTCGGTCGCCTTGGTCGTGATCTTCCAGCCGGAGCTGCGTCGCGCACTGGCGAAATTGGGAAGCCACCGCTTTTTCGATCTCAACACATCCGAGAGCGATTTCATCGAAATCATGGTCGAATCGGTGAAGACCCTTTCCAACAAGCGCTTCGGTGCCCTCTTTGCATTTGAACGCCAGATCGACCTGGATCCCCACTTGGAAACAGGGGTCGAATTGGATGCCAAGATTTCGCCCGAGCTGATTGCCACGATCTTTCATCCGCGCACTGCGTTGCACGACGGCGGGGTCGTTCTGAATCAGGACCGGATTCGGGGAGCCGGATGTGTGTTTCCACTGTCGCAAAGGGAAATGACCAACCGATCGATCGGTCTGCGTCACCGAGCTGGGCTGGGGATCTCCGAAGAAACCGATGCTATTGCCGTGGTCGTGTCCGAGGAGACCGGCAATGTCTCGCTCTGCCACGGCGGCAAGATCGAGCAGAATATCAAAGTCACCGAGCTGGCCGACCGCCTGCGCCAACTCTTGAACGAACAAACCGCGAACGACAATGAAAGCGATCAAGAATCTTCTGTTTCGTAACTGGAGGCCGAAGCTGGTCTGTTTGTTGCTCGCAATCGGGATTTGGCTGGTGGTCTCACGCCACCGCAGCACCACGGGGCGCAGCGGCTTTGGTCCACCTTACATGGTGACCCCGGAGGCACCGCCACAGACCGAACAACAGCAACCAATGCAGCCTTGATTTGAATCCGTAGGCGCCCTGATCTGCGCCTGACGGTTCCTCTGCGTTGCCGCTTGCGCATCAACCGATCTGATGGCAGCGGTTGGCATGCGCTATTTCATCACCGGAACTGGAACCGACGTCGGTAAGACCTTTGTGGCATCGAAGCTGATCGCTGCAGCCAACCGCGAGGGAATTGCGACCGTGG
Source organism: Sulfuriroseicoccus oceanibius (assembly GCF_010681825.2). Lineage (NCBI taxonomy): Bacteria > Pseudomonadati > Verrucomicrobiota > Verrucomicrobiia > Verrucomicrobiales > Verrucomicrobiaceae > Sulfuriroseicoccus > Sulfuriroseicoccus oceanibius. The sequence continues at coordinate 490,393 of NZ_CP066776.1, forward strand.
GCTTCAAGCCGATCTCTTGCGGCGGACTGGAAGACGTGGTGGCACTCCGTGATGCGGGGCCGATGGACGGCCCCGACTTGGATCTGATCAACCCACTGCGCTACAACACGCCCGCCGCGCCCTACACCGCGGCTCTGTACGAAAACAAGCCATTCGAGCTAGAGCCGATTCTGGAGGCGTACAACGAGCTGACCTCCAAGTATGAAGGTGTTCTGGTCGAAGGGGCAGGGGGATGGGAGGTGCCGATCACTCGCGATTACCGCATTGGTGATCTCGCGAAAGAGTTCGGGCTGCCTGTGATTGTGGTAGTCAACAACCGTCTCGGCGCACTGAACGAAACAATTCTCACCGTGGAGGCCATTCGGCGCCGCGGACTGGAATGCGCTGGACTGGTTCTAAACCATTTGGAAGAAGAGCGTGACATGCCATCCGTGACCAACGAATCGGCGCTGGAAGACATTCTCGAAGTACCGATTTTGCTCGACGTCCTACACGGTGTCGACGAGCTCGATCTGCCATGGCAGATGACGAGCTAATAGCCCCGCAAGCAGCTCACTACTAGTGAATTACACAGAAATCACCTTACTACACTTGGAGTGAGATAATCGCCACCAATGCCTAGGTTTCCGGCCTTTGCTTCTGATACTCACGCAGAGCCGCAGAGAGGCAAAGGAAGGCGAGGGCAAACCCACCGGTGCGCCAGAAAGCACAGAGCACATCGTTGGAGATTGTGATGAGTGCTGCGCGGAAATGACCGCCACGACCACGAGCGGCGATGGACCAACCTCACTCATGAGGTTGATCCTTTGATCCGGCGCAGCCGCACTTATCAATCCCTCCCCCCACGGACGCGAAGCCGCAGAGACTCAACAGGCTCCACGCTTTCCTCTTGTTTGTGGCTTCTCGTGGTTTCCGTGACCCGGCTCCGCCTGAAATCGAAGGCAGTGATGCTCACTGCACTCCCAAATGCACCTTCGAGCCCAACCTATATTCGAGGTTCAGAGTTGGATGCAGTGATTCCCACTGCTAGCCGAGGCAAAAAAAATCCGCCCAGCCGGAGGGAGTCCAGCGGGGCGGGAAAACAGGCGATCACCCGCAGACTGGGCCGCAGGTGTCATTAGTCCATGATTCCGTTAAGCGGATTCGTTTTCGGTGCGAATGGTTTCCAGAGCGGCGATGAACTCATCCAATGCCTCGGTAGGAACAAGGATGGTGTCACGACGACCTTTGACATCCTCCGTGATCTTCACGAAGCGGCCGCGCTGGTTTTCCTTCAAATCGAGGAAGTAGGTTTTACGGTCGGTAAAAATCTTTTCTGTGTGAAGCGGTTCGTGATCGCGACGGCCTCCTCCTGACTGATTATCGTAGTAATCGTTCATTCCTGTATTCTATCCTGATGTATTTTCCTGCCTGTTTGGTCATGGTCGATCACGCACCAACGGGTGGTCCGCGCGACTCACGAAGTCATGTATTCACTGCAAGCGCTTTGTAAGCAAGCACAAAGCGCAGGATAACCCGAATCCCAATTAACAGAGTGGGTTATGCCAAGCCGACCGCACCGCGCACGCGGTCCAGCACGATACGCGCTTTGGCGCGTGCCTTGGTGGCACCTGCTTGCAGCACATCCTCTACCAGCTGTGGATTCTGCTCGAGCTCCTCGCGACGGGCACGGGCCTCTTCGAAGTGGTCCCAGTAGGCGTCGAACAGACGCTGCTTGAAGTCACCGTAACCAAAACCGCCCGCTTTGTAGTCGGCGATCATCTGATTGTAGTCGGCCTCGGTTGCAAAAAGTTTATACAGATCAAGTACGATCGAGCCCTCGGTCGGCTTTGGATCTTCCACTGGTGTGGAGTCTGTCGGGATACGCATCACGAGCTTACGCAACGCTTTCTTCCCGCCAAAGAGCGGCAGCGTATTGTTGTAGCTCTTGCTCATCTTTTGTCCGTCGAGCCCGGGCACCACGGCAGTCGACTCCTGAATGAATGGCTCTGGCATCTTGAGGATATCGTCGCCGAACTTTTCGTTGATCTTACCCGCCAAATCGCGTGTCACTTCCAAGTGCTGCTTTTGGTCTTTGCCAACCGGGACCAAATCGCTGTCGTAGAGCAAGATGTCTGCCGCCATGAGTACCGGGTAGGCGAAGAGCGCGTGGTTCGGAGAGAAGCCTTTGGCGAGCTTGTCTTTATAGGAGTGGCAGCGCTCGAGCAGGCCCATCGGACAAACGGTGCTCAGAATCCACGCCAACTCGTTCACTTCCGGTACATCCGACTGGCGGAAGAAAACCGCCTTCTCAGGATCCAAACCGCATGCCAGGAAATCCAGTGCCGCGTCCCTGACGTTGGCGCGCAACACATCAGGCTCGCTGACCGAGGTCAGCGAGTGGTAGTCGGCGATGAAATAGTACGGCTCGCCTTTGTGCTGCAGGTCGAGCATCGGCACCATGGCGCCGAAGTAGTTGCCAATATGAAGTTTCCCTGATGGTTGGATTCCTGAGAGAATGCGCATTTGGGAATGAAAGCGCATCACCGCAGCGATGCAACGCCAACCTTCGGCGATGGACGTGATTCATGCGCCCGTCGCCAGCGGAGGGAGTGATCCGTGCCTTCGCTCTGCCTCAATGGGCTTCCCGGTGCTTCTTCCAAGGGTGCAGGTAGTCGTGACGGCCGTGCCAGTCAGGGATGTCATAGGCATTGAACCCGACTCCAGCGAGGTAAATGGCGGGCACCATCAAGGCGGCCACCCCAAAGGTAGCAGGAGTGAGCAGTGCCGTGACCAGGATCATCAGCATATTGCCCAGCGTCAGGATCACCGTACCTTGGAGGTAGTGGTGTTTATAGAGGTGACCGAGGCCGGGGATGATGCTGAGGATGGCGGCAATCTTGTTGCGGTCGAGATCCAGTGACTCGTATTTTTCGATTCTTTTATTCATGGGGCGTTGTGGCTTAAGCATTTCCGAACATTCCATCGTATCACTTCGCTGCAGAAATGACGAGGGACAATAGGATCGGCTGGATCACAGCCCTGGCCGGCAAGGGGACAAGCACTTGTCCCTGAGGGCGGGGATTCAGCGGATCGGGCGGACAACGCCGAGGGAAAAGTTCCGGCCATTTTCCATTGGTGATTCGGGCACTTTGGCTATCGTTCGCCCATGGCAAAAAAGAAGGCGGGCGAAAAACTCACGCCGATGATGCAGCAGTATCACGGCATCAAGAAGAAGCTTCCGGACGACGTGTTGTTGTTCTTCCGGTTGGGTGACTTCTATGAACTGTTTTTTGAAGATGCCAAAGAGGCCGCAAGCATTCTCAATGTGGCCCTGACCCGCCGCAACGACGTCCCAATGTGCGGTGTCCCACATCACGCCGCCGAAGGTTACATCGGCAAATTGGTCAAATCCGGCAAACGCGTCGCCATCGCCGAACAAACGACCGATCCCCAGCCCGGAAAAATCGTTGAACGCGAGGTGCGCCAAGTCATTTCCGCAGGCACCATCGACAACCTCAACCTTCTCGACGCCAACCGCCCGAACTACCTCGCCGCGGTCTGCCAATCCGGCAAAGCCTACGGTCTGGCACATCTCGACCACTCGACTGGTGAGTTCCGCCTGACTCAGTTCAACGACCGCGAATCTCTGGTCGACGAGCTCAACCGCATCGCCCCTGCGGAAACCCTGTATCCCGATGACCAGGAGGACGAGTGGTCCGCCTACCCGGGCGCGATCGCTGGCGATGGATACACCTTCCTCGAAGCGACCGCCAAAGACCTGCTGTGCGAGCACTTCAACACGCAGTCGCTCGATGGATTTGGCTGCGCGCAAATGCCAGCCGCCGTGGGGGCCGCCGGTGCCATCCTGCACTACGTCAAATACCTGCTCCACCGCACCACCGACCACATCAAGAAGCTGACCTCGTACACGCAGACCGATTTCGTACAAATCGATGCCGCGTCACAGCGCAACCTGGATCTGGTCGAATCACGCTCTGGAAACAAACATACGCTGCTGCATGCGTTGAACCGAACCTCCACACCGATGGGGTCGCGCCTGCTCCGCCACTGGATCCTCCACCCAATCGACGACATAGACCGTTTGATGGAGCGCCAGGACTTCATTGCCGCGTTGATCGAGCAACCATTCATCCACGAACAGGTCCGCACCACGCTCAAACAAATCCGCGACATCGAACGCTCGACCGGACGCCTGGCCCAGGGAAGCGGCAACGCGCGTGATCTCCTCAGCTTGGCAACCTCGCTCGACCGGATCCCCGAGCTCAAAGACCACCTCACCGCCATCAACACCGCGCACGAACCGAAGATTCTCGAGGAACTCTCGCCAAGGCTGCGCGATCTCAGCGAGCTTTCCAACCACATCACCTCGGCGCTGGTGGAAGAGCCTCCAGCGTCACTTAAGGACGGTGGGTTGTTTGCCGATGGGTTCCACGAGGAACTCGACACCCTGCGCGCCGCATCACGCGAAGGAAAGCAGTGGCTGGCCGAACTTCAGGAAGCCGAGGCCGAGCGCACTGGGATCAAATCGCTGAAGGTGAAATACAATGCGGTCTTTGGTTACTTCATTGAAATCACCAAGGCTAACCTCGCCAATGTACCGGACGACTATGTCCGCAAACAAACCACCGCCAACGCCGAGCGCTTCATCACCGAAGAGCTGAAGCTGATGGAGGACAAGATCCTCGGTGCGGACGAGCGAGCCAAGACTTTGGAGTACACGCTCTTTATCGAACTGCGCGGCAGTGTGCTCGCCCACATGGACGAGATCCAGGACACGGCAGCAGCTCTCGCGATTGTCGACGTACTCTCCGGATTGGCGGAAACCGCCCGCGCATTCGACTATCGACGCCCGCACCTCACCAACGATGACACGTTGACCATCAACGGGGGACGACACCCGGTGCTCGACCAAACATTGGTCGATGAAAAGTTCGTGCCGAACGACACCCTGCTCGACCGCGACGACAACCTGGTGGTGCTCATCACCGGACCTAACATGGCTGGTAAATCGACCTACATCCGCCAGGTCGCGCTGCTCACGCTGATGGCTCAGATCGGGTCGTTCATCCCGGCTGATGAGGCCACCATTGGTCTGGTCGACCGCATCTTCACCCGCGTGGGTGCCAGCGACGACTTGGCCCGCGGGCAGTCCACATTCATGGTCGAGATGAACGAGACCTCGCTCATCATCAACAACGCGACCTCACGCAGCCTTGTCATTCTGGACGAAATCGGCCGCGGAACCGCTACTTTCGACGGCTTGTCCATTGCCTGGGCGGTTGCAGAACACCTGCATGATATCATTGGTGCCCGCACCTTGTTTGCCACTCACTACCATGAGCTTACGCGTCTTTCGCAGTCGCGCAAAGCGGTGCAGAACTGCAGCGTTGCCGTGCGCGAATGGAACGACCGTATTATCTTCCTGCGCAAGATTGTCCAAGGATCCGCCAACCGCTCCTATGGTATTCAGGTGGCACGTTTGGCTGGTCTTCCACCAGAGATCATCCACCGCGCCAAAGACATTCTAGCCCATTTGGAAACGCAGTCGGCCACTCCTAAAGCCCGCAAGACAGCGAAGCCGGAAGAGAAGAACATGCCGTCGCTGGGGCTTTTCGAGGAGTGATGTCACGGAGCTCCCATGAGGGCTCACGCAGCGTTGGTCGGACGGCATACTTGCCGTCGATGGGTAGGCTCACGCAGAGACCCGAAGATCCCAAAGGGCCGTCAGCTCCGGCGCGAGGGGAAGGGGGCGTCGGTCACTACCGATCGCGTTTCTTTCCGCAGAATCGGAGCCTGCGGAGACCGCCGATAGGCATTACAGGATGGGATGGATTTGGGGGGGGCTGAGCTGCGTCGCTCAGGATGACGGAAGCCGTACATCTATCCGCGGCCCCGCGATAGCTCCATCGCAAAACACACGAATACCATTCCCCGATGGACCAACGACACTCCTGTCGTTGCGCGGCAAGCTCCGTGATGAGCTCTGCGCTCGAAGCAACCAGCATCGCCCGCAGAGGATCCGATAAGGGCTGGCGAACCATGACCGCGCAGCGCTGGTCGGACGGCATACTTGCCGTCGAGTGCTCGACTCCGTCACGATCTTCTTCGTGAACTTCGCGCTCTTCGTGGTTTCCACCTCAAAGAAACCTCACGCAAAGACCCGAAGATCCCAAAGGACGTTCAGCTCCGGCGGCGGGGAAGGGGGCGTCGGTCACTACCGATCGCATTTTCTTCCGCAGAATCGGAGCCTGCGGAGACCGCCGATAGGCATTACAGGATGACTGGGATTTGGGAATGAGGATGCGCGCATCGCTCTGAATGACGTGAGCCACACGCTGATCCCGCCGTCTCGAGATCGCTCGATCGCAACACACTCATCGACCATTCCTCGATGGAGCTACGGCACTCCTGCCGTAGAGGGGGACGCTCCGTCGTATGCCAGGCTGCAGACCGCCCTGCAGCCTCTCTAAGGGTCGCGCTACGACATGCGGAACGTTGAGGCAGCCTCGGTGTCGTTGACCCGCAGGACGCAACACTGGAGCACGTCGAGCTTTCTCTCGGCCCCCCTTTTTTGAGCGCGTGCTTTTGAAGGTTTGCGGCGATTTTCGGGCGGTTTCGTTTTGCCCCCAATTTGAGCACGTCGTTTTTGGGCTTCCCGCACCCCGCCGGTCGCTCTGCGCCCGGTGCGATTCCACCGAAACGCCCGGTTTTCGTGCTTTTGGGCCGGGCCGCTTATAGATAATAAACTAAAAACTTTCTCCTCTCTTCTTCTTATAGGGTGGGAATAACTCCAACAACCACTCTGAGCCTTGGTTCCATCGGATGTTCCACGGATCAGAGAACGACCAACAAGTCGGGATAAATCACCCAGCAGGTTGGGCCTAGAGCTCGGATTGCGGATTTTCGGGTAGGTTATTCTAGGCTACTCCCCAATAACTCACCCCGATTTCACAAGTTATTCACAAGGTGTAAAAACAAAGGTGTCGTAAAGGTTGGTCGCCTATCGGGGAAATGCCGATGACCCCATGAAGCGAGGAGTTCCAATTCAGGCGGAATTCCTGGAGGCATGGGTCGTGGATTGCCGAGATTTGGGATGCCCGTCATTCCTGGGGTACTGAAGCGGGTTCTTTTTCCGTTGTTTCATGCCGATTCCGTGCCTGTTTATCCGATCGGATCCGGACGTTGCGTTACCGCTCATCCCTTGTTTTTCCTTGGTTTGCCGCGTTTCCGTTCGGTTCTCTTATAGATAATAGACAAAAAACTTTCTCTTCTCTTCTTCTTATAGGGTGGGAGTAACTCCAACAAGTCGCGTGAGCCTCGGTTCCACAAGCTGTTCCACGGCATCGGCTGTAGAGAAGAAGTCGGAATAAACCACCCAGCAGGTTGGGGCATGACATGAAATCCCCGATCCGGGGCGTGGTTATTCGAGGTCATTCCCCAATAACTCACCCTGATTTCACAAGTTATTCACAATACCGGGTGAGTTATGGGTATTATAAGGCGCCGACCGTTGACACAGGTTTACTATTTTCGCTAGAAAGTCCTCTATGTTCAGATCATCCCGCCCATTGATGTCGGTGCTTACGAGCGGAGTCATGTTTGGAGCTGTGTTGCCGGCGGCGGTGGCGCAGGAAAATTTGGATCCGCCACAGGGGCAGGCGATTCAAGAGATGGCGAGGATTCGTGATGAGATTGATCAGATGCGAGCGGACTATGAGGCGAGGATCAAGAGCTTGGAGCAAAAGCTGGTGCAGATGGAGAAGCAGGTGGCGAACCAACAAGCTCAGCCTGCGGCTAAGTCAGCAGCGATTGGGGGCGCGAAAGGTGGGCTCACTGCCGATGAAGTGGCTGCGCCGCACACACCAGAGGAGCGCGAGGCATTGGCTGATAGTGTGGAGTTCGCGGATTTCACGAGGGGATTCAAATTCCATGGATATTTCCGCTCGGGCTATGGGGTGAACGAAGATGGCGAGGTGATGGAGGCGTTCAGGGCGCCTGGAGCGCAGGCGAAGTACAGGCTGGGTAACGAAACCGAGACCTATTTGGAGACAGGGTTCGACTATCACTTTCCGAATTTTGACCTGCATGAAGGCGAGGAGGTGTTGGTGTCGTTCCGTCCTGCGTATGTGGTTTCCAATGCTCTGGGGAACTCGGAGACCGAGATCACGCTACGTGAGGCATACGGCAAGATGACCGGGTTGGTACCCGCGATCCCAGAGGCCAGCTTGTGGGCGGGGCTGAGGTTTTATGATCGTAAGGACGTTCACATGAACGACTTCTACTACCTGGATATGAGCGGATTCGGGGGCGGCATTGAAGGGATCGACCTGGGTTCCGGCAAGCTTTCGGTGGCGTGGATCGGAGGATCGATCGACGCCCTGACATCGAACGGATCGCAGCGGTCGGAAACCGTGAACAGCAAAAACAACCTGGATATCCGCTGGTCGGATATCGATGTGCTGAACGGAAAGGGCTTTGTCTGGCTCAATGTGGCTCATTCGGGCGAGCAAATTTTGCCAGACGGGGTGAATGTGATCATTGATTCATCAACGGGAGCGGCTGGAGCACTGGGCTATGAGTACCCTGATTTCTTCGGTGGTTACAGCCGGACCATGGTGCAGTACGGGGTGGGGTCGGCATTCAACTTCCGCTCGTCGTCGTCCAACTTTGCGGGAGCCGACGCTGGATTCACCGCAGAAGATCCTCTGTTAGTGGATCTGGGGGAGGCATGGCATTTCCGATTTGTGCAGGATGTGGTGATCGAGCCATTCGAGCGGTTTGGGTTGCAGGGCACCTTCATCTGGGACGAGGCGAACGGCGGGATCATGGAGGATCCGCGTCAGACCTGGATCTCTGCCGGGGTGCGTCCGGTTTATTATTTCAACGATCACTTTAGTCTCGCCTGGGAAACCGGGATGGACTACGTGAGCGCCGATTTGCGTCCATCGGGATCGCTGTACAAGACGACATTGGCGGCGCAGTTGTCACCTGCTCCGGAGTACTTCTCGCGTCCTGTGTTGCGTGCCTTTGTGACGTGGGCCACGTGGGACGAGGATTTGAAGGGGTTTGTGGCACCAAGGACACAGGCTCTGTCACGTGATGGCGTTTCGGTCGGGGTTCAGGTGGAAGCTTGGTGGTAGGAAACTGCTCAGTTTGAATCAGCGGCGGGTGCCTGGTTTGCGGGTGTCCGCCGCTTTTTTGTGGCTTCGGTTGTGGGCGTCTTTCATGGGGCACCACGATGAAGGGATTGACGGAGCCTCTCGATCGACGGCAGGAATGCCGTCCCCTCCAGCGCAGTGCGTGCGTGGTGCGGGCGCTGAACGAATGACGGAGCTTTCCGGGCAACGACAAAAGTGTCGTTGGTCCATCGCGGAAGGGGGGGGGGATGCGATGGAGCAACCACACTCCTGTGGTTGAGGGGGGGCTCACGTCACCACCCGGCAATGTCAGCATTCCCCACCTCCCAAATGCTATGCTCTTTATCCTGTAGTGCCTATCGGCGGCTTCCACAGGCTCCGATTCTGCGGAAAGAAGCGCGACCATTGAGGACCGATGCTCCTTTCCCCACCGCCGGAGTGTGCCCCTCTTTGGGATCTTTGGGGCTTTGCGTGAGGTTTACCAACGACGGCAGGAATGCCGTCCCACCAGCGCTGCGCGTGCCTGGTTCTGGCGCCGAGCTGATGACGGAGTTGTTCGCGTCAACGACAGGAGTGTCGTTGGTCCATCGGGGAAGTGTGTTTGAGGGGGGGAGATGCAGCTATCCAGCGGCTGCGGGATGGATGTGCGGTTTCCGTCATTCTGAGCGATTCGCCCCAACCCACTTCAAATCCTACCCGTCCTGTAATGCCTAACGGCTGTCTCCGCAGGCTCCGATTCTGCGGAAAATAACGCGACCCGTGGTTGCCGCCGCCCCCTTCGCCTCCGCCGGAGCTGACCGTTCTTCGGGATCTTTGGGGCTTTGCGTGAGGTTTCCCAACCGACGGCTGGAATGCCGTTCGCTCAGCGCTGTGCGTGAGGCGGGATGGAGTGATTTCTTCCTGTGCGCCTATCTGGGATCGGTTAACGTATTGCGTGATGATGAACCAATTGATTGCTACAGACGCCTTACACGAGCTCATGGAGAAGCCGGGGGAAACGATGCATTTGATCGACGTTCGCTTGCCGGCGGACTATGCTGCGGCGCATCTTCCCGGAGCGGTGAATGCTTGTGTGTTCGAGATGGGATTTGGCGACAACATAAAGCAGGCGGTTCCGGATGTTAGCGATTTGGTGGTGGTTTATGGGGCGCATGCATCGAGTTATGAATCGCGGGTGGCGTTGGAGAAGCTTCTGCGTCTGGGGTTCACCAATGTGCATGAGTACCGGGTGGGATTGGCGGGGTGGCCGGGTGAAGTGGTACGCGACCAGGAAGCACCTGCAGTCGATGACGAGGATGCGCCACAGGTAAGGGACGGACGCCATTTGGTCGACTTGGAGCAAAGCGAAGTGCATTGGGTAGGACGCAATTTGCTCAACCATCATGAAGGGTCGATCCGGCTGCAGAATGGGTTTGTTCATATCAGTGACGGTCAACTAGTAGGTGGCGAGTTCATGATCGACATGACGAGCATGCGCTGTTCCGACTTGGCGGGGGATGCGATGCATGACGTGTTGATTGCGCATTTGGAGAGCGACGACTTTTTCGACGTCGAGAAGTTTCCGACGGCTGCGTTTTGTATTGAGACCGTTGAGCGCCTGCCCGTGACGGCTCCGGGGCGTCCTGATTTGCGGATCACCGGAGATTTGAGGATCAGGGATGTGGATGTGCCGATTGAGTTTGATGCGGTCACCGGAGTGACGGCGGACGGAGTGATGGCAGCCCAGGCGTCGCTCAAGATTGACCGGACATTGTGGGGTGTGTTGTATGGATCCGGATCGTTTTTTGCCAATCTGGGGATGCACTTGGTCAACGATCTGGTGGCGATTGATCTCAAAGTGGTGATTGCGAACGACGGTTAACCCCAGCGGGACAGCGAGCGATGCGTGTATTGATTTTGTTTGCTCATCCGGCCTACGAGAGGTCTCGGATCAATCGTCGGCTGGTGGATGCAGTGACGGGCTTGGATGGCGTGACAGTGCACGATTTGTACGAGGCGTACCCGGACTTCGCGATCGACGTCGAAGCGGAGCAGAAGTTGTTGCTAGAGCATGACGTGATTATTTTTCACCACCCGCTTTTTTGGTACTCGTCACCGGCATTGCTCAAAGAGTGGCAGGATTTGGTTCTGACCCACGGATGGGCCTATGGTGCCGAGGGCACCGCTTTGATGGGCAAGCTCTTCATGCAGACCATCACCACGGGGGCGGGCGTTGAAAAATACTGTGCGGAGAACCACTGCGCGGTGCGCTCGATGCTGCTGCCTTTCGAGATGACAGCGCAATTGTGTAACTTGCGGGTGATTGCACCATTTGCGGTATTCGGAACGTTCAACCTGGATCCTGAGAAGGACATGCTGGCCATTGGCGAGGAGTATCGCCGCGTGGTGACGGCGCTGCGGGATGAATCCTTGGACTTGGATGCGGCGGCGGCAGCCGAAGTCACGAATGCAGCGCACTGCACCTGCGACCTAACCCGATGAGCCATGCACTTTGAGTCATTTTTCATTCAAGCCATGATCTATCTGGCGGCTGCTGTGATAGCCGTTCCGGTAGGCAAGAAGTTGGGGATTGGCTCCGTTTTGGGGTACTTGGTGGCCGGGGCGGTGATCGGCCCATCGGTGTTGGGCTTGATCGGTGGTGAGAATGGCGAGGACGTGCTGCACTTTGCCGAGTTCGGTGTGGTGATGATGTTGTTTTTGATCGGCTTGGAGTTGCGGCCGCTCGCGTTGTGGAAGATGCGGCGCAACCTACTGGGCACCGGGATGACCCAAGTCGTGGTGACGACGCTGGCGATCGGGGCGCTGGCGATGTGGGGGCTGGGTGAAAGTTGGCGTGCCGCTCTGTGCCTTGGGCTAGTGCTCGCGTTGTCGTCGACGGCAATCGCTATTCAGACGCTGACGGAGAAAGGGCTGATCCGTACCCGCGGTGGGCGCCACAGTTTCTCGGTACTGCTTTTTCAAGACATCGCGGTGATCCCAATGATCGCCGTGATGCCGATGCTGGCCGACCCCGCATTGCGTGGCTCGGTTGAGAATCACAGCAGCACGTGGACCGCGCATTTGCCGCCCTGGGGAGTGACGTTGGTCGTCCTGCTGGTGGTTGGTGGCATTGTGTGGGTTGGCCGCTTCGCAGCGACTCATGTGCTGCGGGTGATTGCCAAGACCCGGTCACGCGAGACGTTTGTGGCGTCGGCTTTGTTGTTGGTGGTGGCGATTACGGTGTTGATGACCAAGATTGGCTTATCGCCTGCGCTGGGGACGTTTATCGCCGGGGTGGCGCTGTCTGACAACGAATACCGTCACGAGTTGGAGAGTGATCTGGAGCCTGTGAAGGGCTTGCTACTCGCATTGTTCTTTATGGCGATCGGGGCGGGGATCGATTTTGCCCTGATTGCGGGCCAGCCGTTGCGGATCATTGCAATGACGGCCGTCCTCGTAGCCGTGAAGGGCCTGGTATTGTGGGGGATCGGGCGGGTGTCCAAGTTGTCGTTGGATCATCGATCTGTGTTCACTCTGGCCTTGGCGCAGGGCGGTGAGTTTGCCTTTGTGTTGTTTGCGGTCGCGGCTCCTCTGGGGATCATCTCGGCGCAATTGAAGGCTGAGATGACGGCGGTCGTGGTGCTGTCGATGGCGCTGACGCCGATCCTGTTCTTGGCAGCGGAGCGCTTGTTGTTTCCTCGGTTTGTCGGGTCGGGTGGAGATGAAAGGGAGCCCGATGAGATCGACGAGCATAACCCCGTGATCATTGCGGGCTTCGGGCGTTTTGGAAACTTGGTGGGGCGGTTTCTGCGGGCGCAGGACGTCCATGCCACCGTGCTTGATGTGGACTCGGATCACATTGAGTTGCTGCGCAAGCTCGGCTTCAAGACCTACTATGGCGATGCCTCGCGGCTGGAGTTGCTTGAGGCCGCGGGTGCGGAATCAGCCAAGATCCTGGTGGTGGCGATCGGTGATGAATCCAAGGCGACGGAGATCGTGCAGATTGCGAAGAGGCATTTCCCGCATCTGACGGTGTTGGCGCGCGCTGGATCGCGGATGCATGTGTACGAGCTGCTGGAAGCCGGGGTGGATCATTTCTTCCTCGAGCAACAGGGAAGCGCGATTGATTGCGCCGAGCGGTTGGCGGTTCTGCTAGGCAACCGGGCGTACTCGATGCATCGGGCGGCGACTCAGTTCAAAGCGCACGACAACGCAATGATGACCGATCTCTTCGAGCACCGGAAGGACATGAAATCGTACATCACCAAAGCGCGGAAGCAGATCCACGATATCGAAGCGCGGTTCCGCAGTGACCGGCAGTCGATGGATGCATTCACCGACAAAGCCTGGGAAAGCCGCTCGCTGATCGAGGAGTTTGGTGATGGGCGCGTCGGGAGGGAGCCTGAGGGGAAATAGAAGGGGATCGGATTCACTGCGGTCGATGCCGGATCGTTCGAGCGCTGATCGGATGACGGAGCCTGCCGCGTCAACGACAGGAGTGTCGTTGGTCCATTTGGGGAATGGTGGGCGAGCATGTTGCGATGGAGCTACCACACTCCTGTGGTAGAGAGTGGTTCACATCATTCTGATCGATTTATCGCGACCCATGTCGAATCCTCCTCATCCTGCCAATCTGTGGGAAAAACGCGATCTGCGTTGACCGCCGCGCCCTTCTCCTCCGCCGGAACTAGTCGCCCTTCGGGATCTTTGGGGCTTTGCGTGAGTCTACCCCATCGACGGCAGGAATGCCGTCCCACCAGCGCTGCGCGTGCGTAGCGCGGAGCTTGTTGTCGTTATTTCTATCAAAATCCTGTTCGGATCTACTGCGGTCGATGCTGGATCGTTCGGGGGCTGAACGGATGACGGAGCCTGCCGCGTCAACGACAGGAGTGTCGTTGCTCCAGCGGTGAATGGTGGGCGAGCGTGTGGCGATGGAGCTACCACACTCCTGTGGTAGAGGGTGGTTCACGTCATTCTGCCAATCTATGGGAAAAACGCGATCTGCGTTGACCGCCGCGCCCTTCTCCTCCGCCGGAACTAGTCGCCCTTCGGGATCTTTGGGGCTCTGCGTGAGCCTACCTATCATCGACGGCAGGAATGCCGTCCCACCAGCGCTGCGCGTGCGTAGCGCGGAGCTTCTTATCGTTATCTCTATCAAAATCCTGTTCGGATTTACTGCGGTCGATGCTGGATCGTTCGGGGGCTAAACGGATGACGGAGCTTTACGAGCAACGACAGGAGTGTCGTTGGTCCAGCGTGGAATGGTGTTTTTGCGGGATGCGGTGGAGCGGTACTTGAATTCATCTCGGACAGGATAGACACAAAAAAGCCGCACCCCGTGAGGGATGCGGCTTTTCACAGAAACTGGAAATGTTTCGGATTAGCGACGGCGGCGGAGAGCCAGACCGAGCATGCCAAGGGTGCCAAGCAACGCGGCCGATGGCTCTGGTACAGCTTGGGCGCTGACGTCGCCGAAACGGATGTCGTCGCCACCAAGGCGGAGGTAGTTGTTGGTGCCGTTTACGACCATGATTTCAACTGTGTTGAACTGGGCGTCGGATTTGAACGCAGCAGTGGTGAGGTCCAATGAGCTGAGAGGAACCGAGATGGTTGCGTTGTCAACCACGGTCGTACCAGTGGTTGGGTTGGAATCCAAAAAGTTAATGTAGATGAAGCCGTTGCCGAAGTCGTTGTTCATCGCTGCCGAGAGACCGAAGGCATTGACGTAGGTCGGGAGCGTGATCCATGTGGCGCCAGAGTTGATGGTGGAGCCGTTGTAGTTCTCCAGGAACGGGATGGTTTCGCCTGGCAGCACGATTTGTCCGCTTCGGAGGTAGGTGTTGAAGGTAACGCCCGATCCCGGATCGCTGGTGACTTCGGTAAACGGCTGGTTAGAGGTGATGACTTGGGTGAAAGTAGTGAAGCCGTTGTCGTAGTCGATCTGGGTGGCGGCGTGGCTGAAGCCGATCATGGCGGCTGCAGCAAGGAGGATTGCTTTGAACTTCATGGATTGAGGTTGGTTTGTTTTTGCTGGCACGTGCTGAACGTGAGCGGGTTAGCTAACAGTGTTTCACCGAGTCCTCAATCTTGAATTTATCTAACTTTTAGAATCAACTATCGCTTTTTAAATTGTGCCTTATTTCATCTGTGTTCTGCGGGATTAAACAAATGTTCGGTTCTGTTTTATTTCTTTATGCGGATCTCGCAGCTCTGGCTTTCGAGGGTGATCCGGTGACCGCGCTAATGTTCCTTCACCATCAGGTTCCGGAACTCGAGTGAGCTGCCGTGGTGTTGGAGGGCGATGGGGCCGCGTTCTGGGACGCCGGGGAGGTGGGCGTGGTCGATGACGGTTTTGCCGTTGAGGATGACGGTGAGGTGTTCGCCCTTGATGGTGATTTCAAAGCGGTTCCACTCGCCGATCGGGCGGTCTGCTTTTTCGCGGGGTGTGACGGCGGCGCGAATGGCTTGGGGCAGTGAGGCATCGGTTCGGTAGCCGTAGACTTCGCCGGACCCGCAGGGCCAGTTCCATAGATTGACCTGACTTTTGCTACTTCCGCGGAGGTAGATGCCGCTGTCGTATTCCTCGACTTCCTGCATCAGCGGCTGTCCGGAGGCATCTTGCTTTGGCGCACCGGTGGCTGGATCCAGCACGGGGCGCGGCAGTTTCCCCTGACTTTCGCCGGTCCAGCGCCAATCGCAGATCAGCGTGAAGTCGCCGTATTCCTTCTGGCTCCAGAGGTTTTTGTCGGCGGCGGTGGACTGTCCGTCGTACTGGAGCACGCCGTTGTGGGCTTTCCAGTTACCGGCGTGGCCATCGGGCATTATCCAGCCGGTCATGTCGATGCCGTTGAAGATGGGGACAAAGCCCTGACGGAGGTCGGCAGACTCATCGGCTGTGACGTTGGTGCTTGGCAGCTCGGTGAGTTTCAGGTTGCGGAACTCAATGGTGGACCCTTCCGATTCGAGGCAGATGAAGCCGTAGCGGGGCGTGATCTGCGTTCCGCCTGAGACCTCCTTGCCGTTCACCGCCAGCTTTAGCGCCCCGTCATTGGCGGTGATTTTGTAATGGGTCCATTCGCCGCGGGGACTTGCGCGGTTTTCGCTCGGGAGGCAGCGGTTCCAGCCTTTTGGGTGTGGGTGGAGTGGCACCATCGTGGCACCGAAGATGGGAAAAACATCGCCGTGGGAGGTCAGCGTGTCGGATTCGTTCAGTCCGTCGAGCACCTGGACTTCGATCGAGCTGGTGAATGGCGAACCAACCGCAGGGAGGGCATCGGCCCAGAGGAAGATGCCGGCGTTGGCTACCTTTTGGCTGGCGGGGGCGGTGTGGCGGTATTCGAGCTCAAGGATGAAGTTCTCGTAGGGCTTCGCGGTGCGCAGGATGCCGTGGGGCTCGCCGCTGCAATGGATTACGCCGTCCTTCACCGACCACGTCGACTCCGCCGTGTTGACGTTCACCCATCCGTCGAGCGATTTGTCGCTGACGAGCGGGACGGCCTCGCGGGCCATGGTGGTGGATACCAGGACGAGGGAGGCGATTGGTGCGGCGAGGCGGAGGAGCATGGCGCGTAGAGTTAAAGATCGATGGTTTTGCCGGTACGGAACGAAAGATCAGCGGCGGCGACGATGCGCATTGAGTTCAGCGCGTCTTCCATGTGGTCGCTGAGGTCGACATCTTGCTCGATGGCATTGTGGAAATACTCCTGTTCGCGCAGGCAGAGACCGTCGTGGTCGGGCTCGCCATCCGTGGTGATCCAGCTGTCTTCGCGGGCGAATTGCTGGTTGGCATCGAGCTCACTGAAATGGCGGCGGAGGACGGTGGTTTTTGTGTGCCCCTCCACGTCGTCGGACGCGGCGGATTTGGCTTCAATGGTGACGCTGCCATTTGGGCCGACGACATCTTTTACGAAGAACGCTGCTTGGCTCATCATCGGCCCCCAACCGGCTTCGTACCACCCGACGGACCCGTCCTCGAACGTGACCTGGAGTTGGCCGTAGTTGATCTTATCGGCTGGCAGGTCGGGGGACAATCGGGCACCGATGCCTGACACTCGCACCGGACGTGAGCGGGTCATTTGGCACATGACGTCGACGTAGTGGACGCCGCAATCGACGACCGGGCTGATGGATGCGAGCAGGTTCTTGTGGGTTTCCCACGTGGCGCCTGACGACTGCTGGTTGAGGTTCATGCGCATGACCAGCGGCTTGCCGAGATCGTGTGCGAGTTCGATGAACTTTTGCCAGCTTGGGTGGTGGCGCAGGATGTAGCCGATGACGAGTTTGCGGTTGGCTGCTTTTGCGGCGGCGACGATTTGCTCTGCTTCGGCGACGGATTCGGCCAGCGGCTTTTCGATGAATACGTGGCAGCCAGCCTCAAGCGCGGCCAGTGCGTATTGGCAATGCGTGTCCGGGTAGGTCGAGATGGAAACCGCGTCGGGCCGGGTCTCGGCGAGCGCCGCGTGGAAGTCGTCGAAGAGCGGATACCCTCCGCCGAGCTCGTCGTTCAGTGATTCTCTGGATGCTGCCGAGCGGGTGCAGATGCCGACGATTTCAAACTCGGGAAGGTGGTGGTAGGCGAGGGCGTGGGCGCGGCCCATGTTGCCTGCGCCGACGCAGAGGATACGGTGTGCCATGAGAGGTGGATGGGATTGGTTTCGGCCAAGGGTAGCGCAGAGTGGGGGCGCGTGGAAAGCGCGGTGGCTGGTGATCCGATGCAACCGAACGGATCGCGGTTTGGGGTTCTTTCAGAGGCGCTTGGGCGAGTGAGGGACGGCCGTCGGGAGGATGTTGCGCGTTGGCCTTCAGCGAGGGATTGGTGGAGTCGGAGCTTGAGTTTGAGCCAATCCGGGACTGGCAGGTAAGTCGTTGATTGAAAGGAGCACTTGATCCCGCTCTTACTAGGGCGACTCTAATTGCACGCCCCAGATGGATATGAGTACCGATCTTACTACCTCTCCTCACGCGATGCCGCGGCGTCACTTCCTCAAATTGGCAGGTGCCGGTGCGCTGGCTCTGGCTGCGCCTGCTATTGTGCGTGCCCAGGCATCGGACGACCGCGTGCTGAAGATTGGTGTGGTGGGCTGCGGCGGACGCGGGACGGGTGCGGTTTTCAACGCGCTCAAGGCGGACCCGAAGGTGGTTCTGTGGGCGGTCGCGGATGTGTTTCCCGAGCAGGTGGAGGCATCGCTCGAGCGGGTGAACCAGCGGTATGCCGAGCGTGTGCAAGTGGATGCGGCGCGCAAGTTCATTGGGCTCGACAGCTACCTCAAGATGGCGGATTCCGATGTGGATGTCGTGTTGCTGGCGTCGCCTCCTGGGTTCCGGCCCAAGCACATGGAGGCGATGGTCGAGGCGGGGAAGCATTTGTTCGTGGAGAAGCCGGTGGCGGTGGATGTGGCGGGCGTGAAGTCGGTTTTGGAGTCGGCCAAGCGGGCGAAGGCGAAGGGATTGTCCGTGCAGCACGGTTTGTGCTGGCGTTTTGACGCGCCGGTGCAGGAAGGGTATGGCAAAGTGATCGCCGGTGATTTTGGCCGTGTGGTTTCGGTCTATGGGACGTTTTTGTCGACTCCTCCGAAAGTGCATCAGCCGGTGGACGCCCGCCCAGATGGGATGGGCGATGTGGAATGGCAAATCCGCAACTGGATGGCGTACGACTGGCTCTCCGGTGGATGTTTGGTCGAGCAGGGCATCCATACGGCGGACAAGCTGTCGTGGGCGATGAACAACGCACTCCCCGTGGCGGCTGTGGCAACGGGTGGCCGCACCGCTGCCGACGATCCGGGCAATACCTTCGACAACTACAGCGTGAGCTATGAGTTCGAGGGGCAGCGTTTTGGCCAGGTGGTTTCGCGCCAGTGGAACGGAACCTATGGCGAGATCACGGACCGTGTTTTTTGCACTGATGCCACGTTCGTCGCGCCAAACCGCGTGATGGCAATGGATCCACAAGGCAAACGTATCTGGCGGGCCAAGGCGAAGCGCACCAACATGTACGATGAGACGCACGTTGATTTGTTTTCCGCGCTGCGTGAGGGCCGTCAGATCGACCACGGCGAGTACGTGGCGAATATGACCATGATGGCATTAATGGGGCGCGAGGCGGCACGCACTGGCCAGCGCATCACGTGGGAGCAGATGTGGAACTCGGAGCAAAAACTGGGACCGGAAAAGCTGGACCTCGATGCCAGCTTCGCTCCGCAGCCGGTGGCAGTGCCAGGAACCTACGAACTGGGATAAGGACGATGGAGAAGCGACGGGGCTATCAATTGCACATGGGACTGGCCGCGGCTTTGCTGTTGGCCGGGTGCGGCGAGCCGGAGCGTGCGGCTCAAGCTGCGAAGGAGAACGTGGCCACTCCGCCGATGCGCGCAGTGGACGAAATTGTCTGCACTCCGCCTGCTCTTGCGGTTCCTGAGACCAATGATGCTCCGGATGAAGCGGAGATGAAGCGTTATACCGTACCGGTGCCGGCGGCTGGAAAGCGGCGCTTTCTCACCATGGTGCCGATCCCATCGGGGAAGTTTGTGATGGGGTCACCGCAGGATGAGGTCGGACGCAATGAGGATGAATCGCCACAGCGCGAGGTCACGCTCGATGCCTTTTGGATGAGCGAATCCGAGGTCACCTGGGCGCTGTACCAGAAGTTCATGGACAACGGAAAAGCGCGCCATAAGGATGGATCGCTGAAACGTAAGCCGTCCGCAGATTCGAAGCCGGAGGAGCTGGTGAGCCAGCCGACGCCGCCGTACTCGCCGATGCACTTTTCCATGGGGACAGGTGGGTATTCTGGAACGTATCCGGCGATCGGGATGACCCAGCATGCGGCGAGTAAGTTTTGCGAATGGCTGAGCGCGCAGACCGGTGAGTTCTACCGCTTGCCGACCGAGGCGGAGTGGGAATACGCATGCCGAGCGGGCAGCACGAGTGCGTGGTCGTTTGGTGATGATCCGGAGCTGCTCGATGAGTACGCCTGGCATGCCGGCAACAGCGACTACGAGTACCAGCCGGTGAAGCAGAAGAAGCCCAACGCATGGGGGCTCTACGATATGCACGGCAATGTGGCGGAGTGGTGCCTCGATGCCTACACGGCGGATGGTTACCCAGCGGAAGCGGCGACCAATCCGTGGAATGTAGCGACGCAGCGGTACCCGAGAGTCGTGCGCGGCGGGCATTGGGATTCGGAGCCGGAGGAAACGCGTAGCGCCGCCAGACTCGCATCGGATCCCGTTTGGAAAGTGCAGGACCCGCAGATTCCGAAGTCGATCTGGTACCACACCGACGCGCCGTGGCTCGGCTTCCGCGTGGTGCGCCCGCTGAACCCGCCGAAGACGCAGGCCGAGCGGGAGAAGTATTGGAACACAGGACCGGGCGAATGGTAGGCCGGCGTACAGTGGCCGATAGATCGATGAAAATTGTTTCGCTAGCTCTGGTCTGGTGGGTCGCGCTGATCGCTGTGGCGTACGCTGCAGAACCGGTGGTGGCTGAGTGCCCGCTGATGGGGACGCTTTTCAAGGTGGTGGTTTACCCGCCGGAAGGAGCGCAGCGTGAGAAGGTGGAGGCCGCGATTGATCAGGCGTTCGCGATTGCTACGCAGATCGACGACGTGGCGTCGGATTATAAATCAAGTAGTGAGCTGCGAGGGTTGAATATACGACATGGGGGACGTCTGTCGGTTACGTTTGCGCCCATCGTGCGTGAAGCAGAGCGCCTGATGAAGGTGACTGATGGAGCGTACGATCCAGGTTTGGGCCGACTGACCGTACTGTGGCGGGAGTCGGTAAAGACGCGTGAACTTCCTGATCCTGATGCGCTGGCTCATGCTTTGCATCACAGCGGATTGGATGGCGTAAGGGGGTGGCATAACAAGACGTCCCTCTTTTCACTGGACAAGAACGATGGGGCGTTACCACATTTGGATTTGGGCGGGATGGCCAAAGGCTACGCGGCCGATCGAATGTTCGACCACCTCAAGGCAGCTGGGTACCCGCGGTCCGCCATTGTGGCCGGCGGCGATGTGCGGGTGGGCGTGGCACCACCAGGACGAATGGGCTGGCCGGTAACCATCCGGACCGCGCGTCCGGACCAAGATGACCTTACGATTTTGGCGGTGAATGCGGGTGTTTCGACATCTGGCGCGCTGTATCAAAATGTGGTCATCGATGGGGTGACTTACTCGCATATTCTCGACCCCAAGACAGGGCTGGGTCTGACGCAGCCGATCGCCGCCACGGTGATTGCAGCGAATGCGACGCTCAGTGATGCGTTGGCGACCGCGGCCTGCGTTGCGGGGGCGGAGGCGGCTGCGGCCAAGATCGAGGACTGGGGCGCGATCAGTGTGCGGGTCGTGACTGATGAAGGAGTGACCATCCCTGATGCCGATGAGTTTTACTGGGAGGATGCGAAGTAGCGGCCACAGATGGGCACGGATTTGCACAGATGATGGTGGGGGCGGAATCGGTGGGGATGGCCACAAAAAGCCACGAAAACGGGGATGGTGGGGCGGTTACCTCTGGTTGTGGTTGTTTTTCCACTGATTTCAGGATTGATGGGATTTGGTGTGGGGTGCGGTGAACCGCTCGGAATGACGTGAGCCGCACGCCGATCCCGCTCCGCCCACAGGAGTGTGGTCGATCCATCGCAACACGGACAGCAGCCATTTATCGATGGGGCAACGACACTTTTGTCGTTGATGCGAGGAGCTCCGTCATCCGTTCGGCGTTCGAACCATCCCTCGTCGAGCGCAGCGCATTCGATAAGGATTTGGATAGGGATAAAGATAACGACCATCGATTCGGCGTGCGCACTCGGGAGATGAGGAGGCTTGCTAATGATTGGCGATTGTTATCCACTGCTTCGCTGTGAAGCTGAAGCATCGGTGGTCTGTAACGCATAACTTTCTCAATGGTCTGACTGCCAAGATGTGGTGGCGGTTGTTGCTGGAAAACCGGTTTGCGGTGAGTCCGGCGTATTGGCACCGTGCGGCGATGGTGTCGGGTTTGAGTGTGATGAACTCGCTAGCCGCACGCAAAGAACGCAGGTTGTTCGGTGAGGCGGTTGAGGCCACGGAGATCACGCAGCCGCCGGTTTTCATCATCGGTCACTGGCGCAGTGGCACCACGCATTTGCACAACCTGATGGCTCAGGATGATGATGGGTTCGCATTTCCCAATACCTACCAGGTGGTGAACCCGGAAACCTTTCTCGTCACCGAGGAGGTGAACACAAAACGGTTTGCCCGTTTGTTGCCTGAGAAGCGGTTGATGGACAACATGGAGCTGTCGTTTCAGTCACCGCAGGAGGACGAGTTTGCGCCCTGTCTCACGACGCTGCTCTCACCGTATCTTGGGATTTGTTTTCCGCGCAACTTCGAGCATTACGAGCGTTACCTGACCTTTGACGGGGTTGCTGAGCACGAGATCGCTCATTGGCAGGAGTCGATGCGGCGTTTTGTCAAAAAGCTGACCTTGAAGTACCAGCGTCCGATCTTGCTCAAGACACCTGCCCACACGGCTAGGATCCGATTGTTGCTAGAGACCTTTCCGGGAGCGCGCTTCGTCCACATTCATCGCAACCCGTACGATGTGTTTCAATCGACGCTGCATTACTACGACACGGCGGTTTGGTATTCGTATTTGCAGAAGCCGGATCGATCCCAGGTGCGCGATATCATTATCAACCGCTACCGGGCGCTCTACGAGGCGTATGATGCGCAGGTTGGAATGATCCCCGAGGGGCGGTTCCTCGAGGTGGCGTATGCGGATCTCGAGCGGGATCCGATCGGGGTGATGCAGGGGATATACGAGTCGTTGGGGTTGGATGGGTTTGAGACCGCCGAGCCTAAGATGCGTCGATATTTGGACACGTTGAAGGGATACAAAAAGAACCGCTACACCGGATTGGATGAGGCGGATCGGGCGCGGGTTGCCGCGGCGTGGGGGAGAAACCTGGAGCGCTGGGGGTACGCGGAATGAGGCGCGTGGTTGCAAGCAACCGGCGCGCGCCAGGTCCCCGCGGTGGGGTGGTGCTTGGGAACTTGAAGGAATTCATCGCCGATCCATTGGGGCTGCTGGAGCGGGCGGTTCGCGAGTATGGTGATGTCGTGCGGTTCCGGCTGGGACCGATGGTCGAGCATTTGGTCAACCACCCGGACCACGTGGCGCACGTGCTGCAATCCCATCAGGCGAACTACGACAAGGATACACGCAGTAGCAGTCACCTGCGCCGCATCTGTGGTGACAGTTTGCTCACGACCAACGGCGCAGAATGGAGACGGCGGCGTGATCTGATCCGCCCCGCATTTCGCAAGGGATGTGTGCAGGAGTTCACTACGCTCATGGTGGATTCGTGCGGAACGTTGCTAGACGGCTGGGAGCGTGAGGCGGAGCGGCAACGGGATGCTGCATCGGAGATGACTCGTTTGACCTACACGATCGTGGCGCGGGCGTTGTTCTCTACCGACGTGAGAGTCGGCGCGTCGGAGATGGAGCCGGTTATGCGTTCGTTGATGGACATTAGCTTTGAGCGCCTGCGCCGTGTGGTGAACCTGCCATCATGGGTGCCTACTGCGGAGAACCGTCGCTTCCGCACGGCGCTCGCTGAGATGGACCGGATGGTCTATGAGCTGATCGATTCGCACCGTCAGAGTGATCGGTACGATGATTTGCTATCGATGCTGTTGCGCGTGGCGGACGACGCCAGCGGTCAACGCATGACGCTGCGTGATGTGCGCAATGAAACGATTACTTTGCTGATCGCGGGGCATGAAACCACGGCCAACGCGTTGAGCTGGACGCTGCATTTGCTAGCGACTCATCCGGAGATTCAGGAGGATGTGCGCGATGAAGTAGCGAGTGTGTTAGGTGGGCGCCCGCCGGTGGTCGATGACCTGGCGCGGCTTGAGTTGCTGACGCGCGTAGTGCACGAATCGATGAGGCTTTTCCCTCCGATTTGGATCATCGAGCGGCGGGCGATTGCAGACGATGAGATTGCTGGGTTTCACATTCCGCGGGGCTCCGGAGTGGTGGTGAGTCCGTGGACGATGCACGGTCATCCGGGATTCTGGGAGCAACCGGACGTGTTTGATCCGTCGAGGTTTGAGAGCGGGCACAACCCGGCGTTCATGCCCTTTGGCGGTGGTCAGCGGTTCTGCGTGGGCAATGAGTTTGCGATGATCGAGGCGAAGGTGATTTTGGCGATGGTGCTCCAGCGCTTCCGGGTGCGGCCTGTCGACGGCGCGGTGATCCGTCCGTTTGCCGGCATCACACTTCCGCCCGCGCACGGGATGCCGTTGAGGTTTGATCCGTTGTGAGCGGCTGGTGTTTGGATGCGGTGTTAGTTCGCGTTCTCTGGGGTCTTGCGTTGCACTGCGTATTCACGGCATGCTGTGGCCCATGAATAAGTTTTTGCCTCTCATTTGCTTTGTTTGCTGTGTTTCGATCTCGTTGGCCGACCAGGGAGCGAAGGTGGTGGAGGCCGCGCGGGCGCAGGTGGGCAAGACGCTGAGCTATGACCCCGCTTATCGTATGCTGGATTACCCGAATGGTGACGTGCCGATGGAGACTGGGGTTTGCACGGATGTGGTGATCCGCGCACTGCGTGCCGGTTTGGAGAGAGACCTGCAAAAGCGCGTCCACGAGGACATGAAGAAGAATTTTTCGAGCTACCCGAAAATCTGGGGGCTCAAGCGGCCGGATAAGAATATCGACCATCGGCGCGTGCCGAATTTGATGACCTACTTCAAACGGATGGGCTATGCGCTGCCGGTGACCAAGAATGCGGCAGACTACCTGCCGGGGGATCTGGTGACGTGCACCGTGCCGCCGCATCTTCCTCACATCATGATTGTTAGTAATCGGAAGAACTCCGAGGGTGTGCCGCTGATTATTCATAATATCGGAGGCGGCGCGCGGGAGGAGGACCGGTTGTTTGAGTTTCCGCTTACGGGGCATTACCGGCTGAAGTGAGCCACAGATGGGCGCGGATGGTCACAGATGGGGGCTGGGATCCTCAGAGCAATCGATGGTGATGACGGGAAGTTCACCTTAGGACTTGGTGGTTTGAAACCACGAAGGACGCGAAGAGCACGAAGGTGTGGGAGTGCGGCGAGAATCGCTGCTTTCGATTGGAGGCGGAGCCGGGTGTGGGGCGACGAAGATCCGTGAGATACCAGAATATCTGGGGCGGCTGTCTTTGCCGGAGTTCATTTGCTGTTTGAGTGGGTGTTCGCGACCGTGGGCACTCTCGGCGCAGCCGAATATCTTCGCCATCCTGCCAATCTGTGGACAGACCATCCATGATTATCCCGCGACATCCTCATCATCTGCGGACGGATCTTGCTACCGGGCTCGGTTGGGCGCATTGATAGACGCATGAACGCCTGGCTACAGCTCTCTGACCATTCGAAGACGGAAATGGATCTTCCCGATGCGAATGCATTTCTTCGATTTTTGGATGATCTCGACCTTGAGGAGCTGGATGAGGCGGGGCGCGAGGCTTGGAAGGATCGCCAGACCTTTTGCCCATGGGGCATTGGAGTGAACATGGGGACCAGCAATGGCATTCATGTTTACCGGGCGGACCCGCATAGCGATTGCTTTGATGTGCTGCATGCGAAGTCGAAGTCGAAGAAGTTTCTCGGGGCGATTCCGACTGAGGTGGAAGATTCGGACTTCTACGAACACGTCACCCGTGACCGGGTAGCGGAGTTGGTGCGGATGTATTACGCGTCACTTGAGAATTAAGCATGACGGTGGTGGAGTCAGCGCGCGCCGCATTTGAGCGGTGCGGGATTTTCCAGTCGTCGCCGGGGCCGCTGGTGGTTGCCGTCTCTGGAGGTGTGGATTCGATGGTTTTGCTGTCGGTGGCGGTGGACCTGCTGGGCTCCGAGCTCGTGGTGGCGGCAAGTTTTGACCATCAGTTGCGAGCCGAGAGTGCCGGCGATTTGGCGATGGTCGGGGTGTATGCGGCGAAACTGGGGTGTCGTTTTGAATCGGGGCGTGGCGATGTGGCTGCGGCGGTAGCGGCGGGAGGCGGATCGGTCGAGCAAGTGGCGCGGCGGATGCGCTATGAGTGGCTGGCCGATGTGGCGCGTGCTCGTGGGGCTGCGGTGGTCGTGGTCGGTCATCATGCCGACGACCAGGCGGAGACGGTGCTCTTTAATTTGTTGCGGGGTGGGGGGCTGGCGGCTGCCGGCGGGATGGCGGAAACCAGCACCGTACCGGGGGCGGAGGACGTGAGTTTATTGCGGCCGTTGTTGTCGGTGCGCCGTGACGATTTGGTGGCATTCGCTGCTGTGCATGGCGTGCCGTTTTGTGACGACGCATCGAACCAATCGCTGGATTTCACGCGCAACCGGATCCGGCATGAGGCTCTGCCTCTGTTGTCGGAATTGATGGAGCGAGACGTGGTGCCGGCGCTGATACGGCATGCGGAGATTGCCCGTGCCGACGAGGCGTTTTTGGAATCGTTGGCTGAGCGTGAGCTGGAACGTTTACGGCGTGACGCTCCGGAGGATGCTGTGGAGGGATCGCTGGCACTGATGGTGGTTGGGCTGCGGGAGTTGGACCTGGCGTTGCGGGCGCGTGTGGCGTTGCGGTGGCTGGCTGCATGCGGGGTGCCGGATGTATCGCGTCGCGACGTGTTGGCTGTGGATGAGGTGGCAATGGCCACGGACCGTCCGGCCAAGGTGAATGTGAAGGCGGGGCTGTGCGTGCGTCGGCGGGCGGGGATGTTGTTCATCGCGCCCCAGAAGAGCGGTGATCGGAGTTGCTGATAGGACAGGCTCACGCAAAGACCCGAAGACCCAAAGCGAAGATGTGGTGGTATGGGAGTGCGGCGAGGATCGCTGCTTTTGATTGGAGGCGGAGCCGGTTGGGATGGCCACGAAAATGCACAAAAGCCACGAAAAGAGGATGGGGGATTGGTCGGAGGTTAAGCCTGGCCTGCGGGTGGCTGTGATTGGTGGATTTGCGCCGCACGCTTGGCCAGATCTGTGGTGTGGCGGGTTCCCCAGAGTGTGGTCGCCTGAAGCTCCTGTCACACTGGGCTGGTTTGCGATCTCCTGTCACGAGATGGAGCTAGTGGTTTGCGCCCCTTGCGGATGCCGTGGTCGCGGGACAGCGCGCTGCTGGAATCCTCATCGATATCGATATCCAAATCGGAGTTGCAGATAGGACAGGCTCACGCAAAGACCCGAAGACCCAAAGAGGGGATGCGGTGGTGTGGGAGTGCGCCGAGGATCGCGGCTTTTGATTAGAGGCGGAGGCGGTTGGGATAGCAACGAAGAGGCATAAAAGCCACGAAGAGAGGATGGGGGATTGGGCGGAGATCGGGTGCGGCTTGATGTGGGCGGAGAAGGTGCGGTGTGATTGCGTGGTTTTGGCGGAAATTCCCCATTGTGGAGCCGTCGTTTCATTCTCACCATCTGCGGTTGCGCGGGCGGGATTTCTCTTCTAGGTTCACGTCCCTCTGCCACAACGTGTGGCTGAGATATAACTCTCTCACGGCGTGAAATTTGCGCCAGGACATGATTTCCCATGAACATCCAGGTAGATAAAAAACCAAATTGTGAGGCGGAAGTGCGCGTAGAAGTGACCGCCGAAGAAGTGAAGAACAAGCGTTCGACCATCACTGCCGGTTACAAGCAGCACGCCAAGATCCCAGGCTTCCGTCCTGGCAAGGCTCCTGATGCCGTGGTTGCCAAGCGGTTCAAGGGCGAGATCGAAGGTCAGCTCCGCGACGACCTTCTCCGTGGTGGTCTCGACGAGGCAGTGAGCGAGAACAAGCTCAACGTGCTCAACGTGACCCAGATCAACGACGACCAGTTCAACGAAGACGGATCCTTCAGCTATGTGGCTACCGTGACCCTCGAGCCTGAGTTCGAGCTTCCTGACTACAAGAACATCACTGTTGAAGTCGCCAAGGAAGAGATCACCGACGAGCGCATCGCCGAGGAACTCGACAACCTGGCCGAGCGTTTCGCTGAGTACGCTGACGTGGAAGACCGTGCGGTTGCCATGGGCGACATCGCGATCATCAACTACACCGCGACTCTCGACGGCAAGCCACTCAAGGAAGCCGAGCCAAAGGTGACCGATTTCATTGCAGGTCGCGAAGACCACTGGATCAAGATGGACGAAGAGTCGTTCATGCCAGGTTTCTGCGGTCAGCTCATCGACCTGGAAAAGGGCGGCAAGAACGAGAAGGTGGAAATCACCGTTGCCGACGACTTCCCACTTGAGAGCCTCCGCGGCAAGGAAGTGATCTACAGCGTGGAAATCACCGGCATCAAGGAGCAGAAGCTTCCTGAGATCAACGACGAGTTCGCAGCCAAGCTGATGCCTGAGAAGACCCTCGAGGACATCAAGGCACTGATCCGCGAAAACTTGGAAGACCAGGCCGAGCAGGCACGCAACAGCGCGATCGTCGACCAGGTGGTTGCCAAGCTCGACGAAGCCGTTGAGACCGAGCTTCCAGAAGACGTCGTGGCACGTGAGACCCAGCGTCGTGTGGACGAAATGGTTCGCCGCGGCCAGACCCAGGGAATGGACGCCGACGCGATTGCCGCTCAGCAGGAAGAGATTCTTGAGGCAGCAACCACACAGGCGAAGGTCGGCGTGAAGTCGTCGTTCATCCTCGAGAAGATCGCTGAAGCTGAGAAGATCGAAGTCAGCGACAACGACCTGATGCAGGCAGTGGCTGCTGAAGCCCAGCGTTCCGGCAAGCAGGTCAAGAAGCTGGTCAAAGAGATCCAGAAGAACAACCAGGTGGGCACCATTCGCCACCAGATTCTCATCGGCAAGGTGATCGACTTCCTCAAGAAGAACGTCACCGTGAACGATGCGCCAGCAGACGCTGACGCCTAAGTTTGAATCAATTTGGCGCGCGGCCTGAATCCGCGCGGCCTATGGTCACCGGTTGTCCTTTCGGGCAACCGGTGATTGCGTATTGTGGCGGCACGATCGGAGACTCTGCCGGGCAGGCGGGCCACCGATGACTCGAAGTTGGCAAAAAACCTCAACGAATCCTCGCTTGGTAAACGCCCCATCTCGTGCGCAGGATGGGATCCCGGTTTTCAGAGCCAATCCGCCGCGGATGGCGTATCAGAAAGAATCCATCCTTTACACCAGCGAAGAACTCACCCATTTAATCCACCATGTCAGAAATCATCAATTCTCCGTCGTCCGGCGCGGCTCCTGCCGGATCCCTCCTCCTCCCGCCGCACATGCGCGAGATCGGCAGCCGTGCCGCCCAGGTGCAGGGTGTCAGCGTGATTGAGAAGGAAGGTGGCAGCTTGATCCAGTTCGACTTGTTGTCGCGCTTGCTCAAGGACCGCATCATTTTCATCGGCGAGCAGATCTCCGATCCTCTTGCCAACTATGTCATCGCTCAGATGCTTTATTTGCAGATGCAGGATCCGTCGAAGGACATCAGCATCTACATCAACTCGCCGGGTGGATCGGTGACCGCAGGTCTCGCGATCTACGACACGATGCAGTTCATCTCGTGTGATGTGAACACGTACTGCATGGGCATGGCGGCGAGCATGGGCTCGGTGTTGCTTACCGCTGGTACCAAGGGCAAGCGCTTCGCATTGCCGAACTCGCATATCATGATCCACCAGGTTTCCGGTGGTGCCCAGGGTACCGCCAGCGACGTCGAGCGGACCGTTGAGTTCATGTACTCGCTCAAGAAGCGTCTCAACGCGATCCTTGCCAAGCACACAGGCAAGACCATCGAAGAAATCGAGCGCGACTCCGATCGTGACAACTACATGACCGCCGAGGAAGGCGCGGCCTACGGGCTCGTCGACCAGGTGTTGGTCAACAAAGAAGACGCTGACGAGAAGAAGTAAGCGTTCTCAAGACTCAAACCAATTGGGACGCCACGCCTGCGGGAGGGCGTGGCGATCCCCGGAGCCACTGGCACTGATGCCGCGGCTTCACAGCCCCAACCCCATCCCGACGATTGATCAGAAAGAATTATGGCGCGTCCATCCAATCTCACCATGTGCAGCTTCTGTGGCAAGAGCCAGTCGGAAGTCCGCAAGCTCATTGCTGGTCCAGGTGTTTACATCTGCGACGAGTGCATTGACGTTTGCGGTTCCATTCTGGAGAAGGAGCTGAAGGAAGCAGGCCAGGAGTTTGAAGATCCAGGCTTTGAATTGCCGGCACCAGCGGCGATCAAGGCGGAGCTCGACAAGCACGTGATCGGTCAGGACGCACCGAAGCGTGTGCTTTCGGTGGCGGTACACAACCATTACAAGCGTATCTTCGGCCGCAAGGACTCGTTGATCGACGAAGTGGAAGGATCCGCTGAGTTCTCGGATGTTGAGTTAGAGAAGAGCAACGTGATGCTGCTCGGCTCGACTGGCTCGGGTAAGACCTTGCTCGCCCGCACTCTGGCGCGCACGCTCGACGTGCCATTCTGCATTGTCGACGCCACCACTCTGACCGAAGCCGGTTACGTGGGCGAAGACGTGGAGAACATCATCCTGCGCTTGCTCCAGGCCGCCGATTACGACGTGGCCAAGGCCGAGCGCGGCATCATCTACGTCGACGAGATCGACAAGATCGGCCGCAAGACCCAGAACGTTTCGATCACCCGTGACGTGTCCGGCGAAGGCGTGCAGCAGGCATTGCTCAAGATCCTCGAGGGAACCGTGTGCAACGTGCCACCACAAGGCGGCCGCAAGCACCCACAGCAGGAGTACATCCAGGTGAACACAGAGAACATTCTCTTCATCTGCGGTGGTGCCTTCGTTGGTCTCGAAGAAATCATCCAGAGCCGACTCGGCCACAATGTGCTCGGCTTCGGAGCGGAGAAGAGCAAGCGAGCCCAGGAACTGACTCCGGCTGAGTTGCTCAGCAAAGTACAGCCTGAGGACATGCTGCAGTTCGGCCTGATCCCTGAATTCATCGGTCGTATCCCGGTTACCACCACCTTGCACCCGCTCAGCAGCGAGGACTTGGTCCGCATTCTCACCGAGCCGAAAAATGCGATGGTGAAGCAGTACCGCAAGTTGTTGGCGATGGAGGGTGTCGACCTCAAGATCACCGAGAGCGGACTCAAGGCCTTGGCTGAAGAAGCCATCAAGCGCGGCACCGGTGCCCGTGCGCTCCGTTCCATCCTTGAGACCCTGATGCTCGACGTCATGTACGACGTGCCTGGCCACGACGAGATGGGCACCATCATCATCGATGAAGATGTGGTGGAAGGAAAAGCCGAGCCGGTTTTCGAGAAGTCCGCCAAGAAGTCGTCGGTAAAGCCGAAGGCGAAACAGGAGGACGAGGCATCGGAAGGCGATGCGGGCGAGGATGACGGTGAAGCCGCGTAGTCCCTTAGTTAGTTGTTAAAGAAGCGCCCTGGGGTCGAGTGACCGCAGGGCGCTTTTTTTATAGAGCTATCAAATAGGTCCTATAAGTCCTATGGGACCTATGGTGGTTACACCTCTCTCCCCGGCCAGCCTGCTGCCAAGCGCTTCAGCATCTGGGGAAACAGGATGACGTGGAATGGATACGAGCCTGCCCAGTAGAGGCGGCCGAAGAGACCACGCGGGCGGAAGGTGGCGCGTTGGTGGAGGGTGTCGTCGACAAGTTCGAACTCAAGCCACGCTTCGCCGGGGAGCTTCATTTCGGCGAACAAAATGAGACGGCCGTTGGGGCGGTCGCTGACGATGACGCGCCAGAAGTCGAGGGCGTCTCCGGTGCGTAGTTCTGTGGGGTGGCGTCTGCCGCGGCGCACGCCGATGCCGCCGACGAGAAGGTCGAGGAACCCGCGCAGCCTCCACGCCCAGTCCAGGCTGGGCCAGCCGTGGCGTCCGCCGAGCGACCAGATGGCGTTGATCACATGTTCGCGCGGGGCGGTGATGGGAACGGATCGTCGATCGTGGAACACACCGTGCTGCGGGACGTTGATGTTGCGGATGTGGCGGGTGTCGATCTGACCGGATGCCAGTGAGCTATACCAGGCGGATGGCACGCGGTCCTGGGCGATGCGCGAGAGGGCGGCCTCAATGGCCTCGTGGTAGGTGAGCAGGGGTTGAGGAATCAGTTCGGTAATGCGCTTTTCGCTGCAGGTGGTTTCCAGATGGAGTGAATCCACCAGTGCGCTGGCCAAGGCGAAGTTGGTGGCCGTGATGAAGTAGAGCCAGTACGACGAGAGCTTCGGGTTGAAGAAGGGAACGGGCACGATCCAGCGGTGGAGCCCACGGACATCGGCGTAGCCTTCGAGCATGGACTGATAGGTCATCACTTCCGGGCCGCCGATATCGAACCGCTCACCGAGCGTGTGCTCGTGGAGCTTCGGGTCGATCACATTGAGCAGGTAATGGATCACATTGCGGATGGCGATGGGCTGGCAGTTGGTACGCGCCCACTTTGGCGTGATCATGAACGGCAGCTTTTCCACCAGGTCTCGGATGATCTCGAACGATGCGCTGCCCGAGCCGACGATGATCGACGCCTGAAGAGTCGTGAGCGGGACGCGGCCATTTGCGAGGATCTCGAGCACATTCGATCGCGATGACAGATGCTGTGAGAGTTTGGTCCCTTGCGGGATGATGCCGCTGAGGTAAACGATTTGTTGGCACGGCGTCTGGCCGATCCAGTCGGCGAACGCAGTGGCGCATTGCGCCTCCTTTTCCGAGAATCCTTTGCCGGTTCCCATCGAGTGGAGCAGGTAGTAGGCGGCGTCGATGGAGCCAACCGATTCCGGAGCGGGGATTGTGTCGGGCACGAGGAAGTCGGCTTCGATAATTTCCAGCTGATCGCCCCAGCCGATGAACTGATCGCTGGGAAAGCGCTGCGGATTCCTCACCTGGGCAACCACGTGGTGACCGGCTTCGAGCAGTGTGGGGATGAGCCGGAGACCGATGTAGCCGTTAGCGCCTGTGACGAGAACTTTCATGGGGTGTCTACGATACGAGGCACAGGCTGCGATAGGTCTTATAAGTCGAATAGGACCTATGGAGCGAGTGCCGTAATGGCACTTAGGACAACTTGTCGCATTCGTTGTGCGTCATTTTGGCGCCTTTGTGCCGTGCGTGCCATGTGGTCACACGACTGTGGAAGGAGTGGTGTCTGTGCAATCCCTTTAAAAATAGAGGTTTGTGGGAGTTGGCACGGATTTTTCGAAATTGGCACTGTCTGTGCAAAGAGAAATGCCGAGCGTGCCATCAGCGTGCCAGGTCCCAAGATGTGGGCGGTACGCGGCGCAGCGAATCAACCAGAAGAAATCCAACCAGAAAGGAACCTGAATATTATGGCAAAGATTCTCGGAATCGACCTTGGTACCACCAACTCGTGCATGGCCGTCATGGAAGGCAGCGAGGGTACCGTCCTCGAAAACTCGGAAGGCGCACGCACCACTCCAAGTGTGGTGGCATTCGCCAAGTCGGGTGAGCGTCTCGTTGGCCAGGCGGCAAAGCGCCAGGCTGTGACCAACCCGAAGAACACCATCTTCTCCGCCAAGCGCCTCATCGGCCGCAAGTTCTCCGAACTCAGCGCCGACGACAAGAACGTCCCGTACGAGATCGTTGAGGCAAGCAATGGCGACGCCCACATCAAAGTGGAAGTCGGTGGCGAAGAGAAAGTCTACAGCCCACAGGAAATCTCCGCGATGATCCTCGGCAAGCTGAAGTCCGACGCTGAGTCGAAGCTCGGTGAAACCATCAGCGAAGCCGTGATCACCGTGCCAGCGTACTTCAACGACGCCCAGCGTAACGCTACCAAGGCCGCTGGTGAGATTGCCGGCCTCAAGGTGCGCCGCATCATCAACGAGCCAACCGCAGCCTCGCTTGCGTACGGTCTCGACAAGAAGTCGGACGAGAAGATCGCCGTGTACGACCTCGGTGGTGGTACTTTCGATATCTCCGTGCTTGAGATCGGTGACGGTGTGTTCGAAGTGCTTGCAACCGACGGTGACACCCAGCTCGGTGGTGATGACTGGGACACCCGCATCATCAACTGGATCGTTGACGAGTTCAAAAAGGACAGCGGCATCGACCTCAATGGCCAGCCGGACGCAATCCAGCGAATCAAAGAGGAAGCCGAGAAAGCCAAGATCGCGCTTTCTTCCTCGACCAACTACGATTTGAACCTGCCGTTCATCACTGCAGACGCTACCGGGCCAAAGCACATCCAGCAGTCGCTGACCCGTGCCAAGCTTGAGCAGCTTTGCGCTGATCTCTTCGACCGCACCAAGAAGCCAGTGCTTGATTGCATCAAGGAAGCTGAGCTCAACGTGTCGGAAATCGACGAGCTCGTTCTCGTCGGTGGCATGACCCGTATGCCGCGCGTGTTCGACATCGCCCGTGAACTGGCTGGCAAGGACCCACACAAGGGTGTGAACCCGGACGAAGTGGTGGCCATCGGTGCTGCGATTCAGGGCGGCGTGCTCCAGGGCGACGTCAAGGACGTGCTCCTTCTCGACGTGACCCCATTGACCCTCGCGATCGAAACCGCGGGCGGCGTGGCGACTCCAATGATCGAGCGCAACACCACCATCCCTGCCAAGAAGTCGCAGGTCTTCTCGACCTACGCTGACAACCAGCCGGGCGTGGAAATCGTGGTCCTTCAGGGTGAGCGCCCAATGGCTGCTGACAACAAGACGCTCGGTACCTTCAAGCTCGAGGGCATCGACCCAGCGCCACGTGGCGTGCCACAGATCGAAGTGACCTTCGACATCGACGCCAACGGCATCCTCCACGTTTCCGCCAAGGACAAGAACACCGGCAAGGAGAACAAGATCTCGATCGCCGGATCCAGCGGACTCAGCGACGACGAAATCGAAAAGGCCAAGCGCGATGCGGAAGCTCACGCTGAAGAAGACAAGAAGCGCAAGGAGAGCGCCGAGACCCGCAACAACGCGGATCAGATGGTCTTCCAGGTGGAGAAGCAGCTTGAGGAAGCCGGTGAGCAATTGCCAGCCGAGCTCAAGTCCGACATCCAGGGCAAGGTCGACGCGGTGAAGGAAGCTCTTAAGGGCGACGACAACGACGCGATCAAGAAGGCCTCCGACGAACTGCAGGCAGCTCTTGGTGAGTTGGCCCAGGCCGCACAAGGTGCCGCAGGCGCCGCTGGCATGGACCCGGCCGCCGCTGCAGCAGCCGCAGCCGCCCAGCAGGGTGGTGCCGCACCATCCGGCGATGCCGGTGGCGAGCGCCAGGCCAAGGGCAAAGTTGTCGATGCTGAAGTCGTGGAAGACGACAAGTAAGCACTAGCTATCCATCATCCCTTTCCCACCGGCGTGTTCTTATGAGCACGCCGGTGGCTTACCACTCAACTACGGCAACGTAGTCAAAAACAACCATACCAATAAGATAACCTATTATGGCTAACAGCATCCAACCACTCGGACAGCGCGTTCTCGTGAAGCGCATCCAAGCTGAAGAACGTACCGCAGGCGGCATCGTGCTTCCTGACTCGGCTCAAGAGAAGCCACAAGAGGCATCCGTCGTTGCACTCGGAACTGGTGGCAAAGACGACAACGGCAACCCAATTGAGTTCGCTGTGAAAGTTGGCGATACCGTGTTGATCTCGAAATACGGCGGTACCGAAGTGAAGGTCGGCGGCGAAGACATGCTGATCCTCTCGGAGAACGACATCCTCGGCATCGTCGGATAACACGCTTCGCGCAGTGATTCGGGACTAGGGATCGGGGATTAGGAAAATTCAGCACTGCTGGTGCAGTGATCCATTCAATCCTCTGCGGTCCCAACCGCACACTTTATAAATCTAATATCAATTAACCAGTAACTAATAACTAGTATGGCTAAACAACTTAAGTTTGACGAATCAGCCCGCCAGGGTCTCCTCCGCGGTGTGGAAACACTCGCACGTGCCGTGAAGGCAACACTTGGACCATCCGGTCGCAACGTGATTCTCGACAAGAAGTTCGGTTCCCCAACCATCACCAAGGACGGTGTGTCGGTTGCCAAGGAGATCGAGCTCGAAGATCCGTACGAGAACATGGGTGCCCAGCTCATCCGTGAAGTCTCGAGCAAGACATCGGACGTGGCCGGTGACGGAACCACCACCGCAACCGTGCTTGCAGAAGCTATCTACAAGGAAGGTCTGCGCAACGTGACCGCAGGTGCCAACCCAATCTCGCTCCAGCGCGGTATCCTCAAGGCATCGGAAGCTATCGTTGCTCGCCTTGCTGAGATCTCGAAGCAGGTTTCCGACACCAAGGAAGTGGCACAGGTTGCTACCGTGTCCGCCAACTGGGACGCTGAGATCGGTAACATCATTGCTGAAGCCATGGACAAGGTCGGCAAGGACGGCACCATCACCGTGGAAGAAGCGAAGGGCATCGAGACCACACTCGACGTGGTGGAAGGGATGCAGTTCGACAAGGGTTACCTCAGCCCATACATGGTGACCAACCCAGAGAGCATGGAAGCTTCGCTCGAGAATGCTTACATCCTCATCCACGAGAAGAAGATCTCGAACCTCAAGGACATGCTTCCGCTGCTTGAGAAGGTTGCCCAGTCGGGTCGCCCATTCCTCATCATCGCTGAAGACATCGAAGGTGAAGCACTTGCTACCCTCGTGGTGAACAAGATCCGCGGCACCCTGAACGTGGCTGCTGTGAAGGCTCCAGGCTTCGGCGACCGCCGCAAGGCCATGCTCGAAGACATCGCCATCCTCACCGGTGGCCGCGTCATCACCGAAGACCTCGGCATCAAGCTCGAGAACGTCACCCTCGAAGACCTCGGAAGCGCCAAGCGCGTCGTCATCACCAAGGAAGACACCACCATCGTTGAAGGTGCTGGCAAGTCCGACGACATTACCGGCCGCGTGAACCTCATCCGCCGTCAGATCGAAGAAACCACCTCCGACTACGACAAGGAGAAGCTCCAGGAGCGCCTTGCCAAGCTCGCTGGCGGTGTGGCAGTCATCAACGTGGGTGCTGCAACCGAGACCGAGATGAAGGAGAAGAAGGACCGTGTCGACGACGCCCTGCACGCGACCCGCGCCGCAGTGGAAGAGGGCATCGTTGCTGGTGGTGGTACCGCACTCATCCGTGCACAGGCAGCTCTCGACGAGATGACCGACCTCCCAATGGACGAGCAGATTGGTGTCGACATCGTGCGCCGCGCTGTGGAAGCACCACTTCGTCAGCTTGCTGCAAACGCAGGCCGCGAAGGCGCACTCATCGTCTCGAAGGTGAAGTCCGCTGCTGGTAACGAAGGTTACAACGTGGCAACCGACACCTACGAAGACCTCGTGACCGCCGGTGTGGTGGACCCAACCAAGGTGACCCGCAGCGCTCTCCAGAACGCAGCGTCGATCTCCGGTCTCCTCCTCACCACCGAGTGCCTTATCACCGACGTGCCAGAGCCGGAAGCGGCTGGTGGCGCCGACGCAGGCATGGGTGGTATGGGCGGAATGGGTGGCATGGGCGGCATGATGTAATCATCTGACCGACCATGACCCGGTTGATCGGGGCAGCTGCTCTGATCAGACATTCCCGGATCATTTGATTCTCCCGGTTCGCATCACGCGGGCCGGGAGAATTTTTTTGTGGAGAGCTGCGGAGAGCAGGGTGGAGCGGAGAGGCAACGACAGGAGTGTCGTTGGTCCATCGGGGAATGGTCGGTCTTGCGTGTTGTGATGGAGCAACCACACTCCTGTGGTTGGGAGTGGTTCATGTCATTGTGAGCGATACAAAGCAACTCACTTCAAATCTCCTCAATCCTGTAATCTGCGGAAAAAATAGCGACCGGCGGTGACCGACGCTCCCTTCTTCGTCGCCGGAGCAGACCGTCCTTTGGGATCTTTGGGTCTTTGCGTGAGGCTCCTTTAGGTGGAACCACGAAGAGCGCGAAGTTCACGAAGTAGATGAGGACTCCGCCCTCATAGTCGGCAGGAATGCCGACCCACCAGCGTTGCGCGTGCCTGGTCGAGGGGCGAGCCGATGACGGAGCTTTGCGAGCAACGACAGGAGTGTCGTTGGTCCATTGGGGAATGGTCGGTCTTGTGTGTTGTGATGGAGCAACCACACTCCTGTGGTTGGGAGTGGTTCATGTCATTGTGAGCGATACAAACCAACCCACTTCAAATCCCCTCAATCCTGCAATCTGCGGAAAAAATGGCGACCGGCGGTGACCGGCGCTCCCTTCTTCATCGCCGGAGCAGACCGTCCTTTGGGATCTTTGGGTCTTTGCGTGAGGCTCCTTGAGGTGAAACCACGAAGAGCGCGAAGTTCACGAAGTAGATGAGGACTCCGCCCTCATAGTCGGCAGGAATGCCGACCCACCAGCGCAGCGCATGCCTGGTCGAGGGGCGAGCCGATGACGGAGCTTTGCGAGCAACGACAGGAGTGTCGTTGGTCCATTGGGGAGTGGTCGGTCTTGCGTGTTGTGATGGAGCAACCACACTCCTGTGGTTGGGAGTGGTTCACGTCATTCTGAGCGATACAAACCAACTCACTTCAAATCCCTTCAATCCTGTAATCTGCGGAAAAAATAGCGACCGGTTGTGACCGACGCTCTCTTCTTCATCGCCGGAGCAGACCGTCCTTTGGGATCTTTGGGTCTTTGCGTGAGGCTCCTTTAGGTGGAACCACGAAGAGCGCGAAGTTCACGAAGTAGATGAGGACTCCGCCCTCATAGTCGGCAGGAATGCCGACCCACCAGCGCTGCGCATGCCTGGTCGAGGGGCGAGCCGATGACGGAGCTTTGCGAGCAACGACACGAGAGTCGTTGGTCCATTGGGGAATGGTCGGTCTTGCGTGTTGTGATGGAGCAACCACACTCCTGTGGTTGGGAGTGGTTCACGTCATTCTGAGCGATACAAACCAACTCACTTCAAATCCCTTCAATCCTGTAATCTGCGGAAAAAAATAGCGACCGATTGTGACCGACGCTCTCTCCCTCGTCGCCGGAGCAGCCCCCCTTTGGGATCTTTGGGGCTTTGCGTGAGATTCCCCGAACAACGGCGGCATCACGCTTTGCCTACGCCTTCAAAGACCTTGTGGGAGAAGTAACGTTCCATGCGGTCGGGGAAGACGGTGATGATGGTGGCGTTGTCGTCAAGATCCCGAGCGGCTGCTAGAGCGGCGCCCAGATTGAGCCCGGACGAAGGACCGACGGGGAAGCCCATTTTCCACAACTGATGGGTGAGCTCCATGCAGCGGTTGTCGTCGACAGTGAGTTCGATCAAATCTTGTGCTTCGTCGGTTTGGCGCCAGTCGGCAAACAACTGCGAGCATCCGTCGATCACGCCAGGTACGTCTTTGGAAAAGCGCAGCGAACAGCACTCGACATTGGAGGTGAACTCGCCCTCGGCGCAGCGAGGAATGGCCGCTACTGGAAGGGTTTTGCAGCCGGCCTGGGTGAACCCACGGTGCAGGCCGACGAGTGTGCCACCGGTTCCGATCCCAGAGACGACAGCGTCGATGTTGGCATCCGGAAGTTGAGCCATGACCTCGTGAGCGGTGAAGAGTTGGTGTGCTTCGGCATTGTCCGGGTTTTCGAACTGACGGGCGAGGAAGGCATCATTCTCCGCGGCGAACTCGGCGGCGGTGCGGATGACTTCGGGCATGCCGCCGCTGACCTTGCGCACTTCGCCACCGTAGGCTTGGATCATCAACGCGCGTTCGTTGGTGGCGGTATCCGGGATGAAGGCGAGGAAGCGCAGGCCCATTTGGGCGGCGGAAAGGGCTAGGGCGATGGAGGTGGACCCGGAGGATGCTTCTACCACCAGTGTGCCGGGGCCGACCTCATTGCGGCGCCAGGCTTTTTCCAGAATGTGGCGGGCGATGCGGTCTTTGGTCGAGCCGGATGGGTTGAGGTATTCGAGTTTGCACCAGATCTTCGGGGCGTCGGCAGCAATGCGTACGGGGACGAGCGGGGTGGGCGCGATGCGGTGGAGGTAGCGGTGATCTGGGAGTGGGTTCATAACGATTCGGTGGGTAGCCCCGTAACGAGTGGTGACGAGACATCCTTAGCGTCAGCGGCGGTGACTCTTTTCACAAATTCTTCATCGGCAGTAAGATGAGCGGACGCATCATTGCAATTTGAGGCAGCTCTTGGCTAGGATGATCGGGTGAATCGTTGGATTCGCTCTGTGATCGATCATTTGTTTTAGCCTGATTGCGCCATGTTTTTCATCAAAGGATTCGGACGCCTGCTTATTGTGTTGTTGGTTTACCTTTTGGTGAGTCCCTTCATCCCGATTGGTTCTGTTTCGGGGATAATGGTCCACGGCTGGCTCTCGTTGGTGTTATTGTTTGCGGCGCGGGCGGTCCAGCGTCAGCGCAACCAGCGTGGAGTGGCGTACACATTGTTAGCGCCTACTTTGGTGATCTACTGGTTGGGGATTTTCAATGTGTTGAGTTTCTCGCGTGAGGTGGCGCTGGCGTTGTTTGTGTTGTTCTACGCCTTGTTGATCTACGCGTTTTGTTCGCAGTTGGTGCAGATCCGGAGGGTGACCAAGGAAGTGATCGCAGGTGCCTTATGCCTTTATGTGATCATTGGTCTCTTTTGGGGGGCAATGTATAATCTAACGTATGCTCTGGACTCGGAATCTTTTGCCGGGAATCTGTTGGAATCGGCCGGTGATCAGACCATTCACTGCTTCAACTATTTCAGCATGGTGACCCTGACGACCTTGGGTTACGGGGACATCACACCACAGACCCAGGGGGCGGCGGCCTTGTGCCAGATGGAGGCCGTGGTTGGCCAGTTCTTTACCGCAGTGCTGGTGGCGTGGTTGGTGGGAATGTACCGCCGCACCGAGGAGGATGAGGCTGATGTATCATCCTCCTGACGAGTGATGTTCCCTGGTTGCTGGCTTATGGAGTCACGGTGCGGACGATCTGCAATCGCAGGAAACGAGGGCCCGAGCCCACGGGGATCGACGCAGTGACTTCGCGCATACCATTCGCGTCGGTGTCGCCGTAGTTCAGAACGACTCCACTGGTTGTCCACGATTCAGATTCCAAGGTATCTGAAGTTTCCACCTGATAGGAGATGTCCGCCAGACCGGTGAGTTGCTTGAAGCGTAGTTGCATTTCGGGACCATTGCCGG
The DNA here is from genome assembly GCF_010681825.2 of Sulfuriroseicoccus oceanibius. NCBI lineage: Bacteria > Pseudomonadati > Verrucomicrobiota > Verrucomicrobiia > Verrucomicrobiales > Verrucomicrobiaceae > Sulfuriroseicoccus > Sulfuriroseicoccus oceanibius. Next base: position 531,545 of record NZ_CP066776.1, read on the forward strand.
TGGTGACCATTTCCACGGTGGGAGCCTGGGTCATGCTAGTCGGATCGGTTCCCAAGGCATATTCGAGCAGGTTCTTCACGCCGTCGCGGTCGTAGTCGTCTGAGTCGCCGGTGAGGGGGGCTGCGGGTGGGAAGGTAGCAAAGCGCCACTCGTCCACGGGCAGGTCGGTGATGGTGACCGACGCGGCGGATGGTGATCCGATTTCGTAGGTGGAGTCGGTACTGAGAGTGAGGGTCAGGGTTTCGGTGCCTTCCGCCAGGCTATCGCGGATTGGGGCGATATCGACGGTGGTTTTTGTGTTACCTGAGGCGATGGTCGCGGTACCGGCCAAGGTGGTGATGTCGCTGCCGTTGGTGGCGGTGCCGGAAAGCGCGTAGGCCACGGCGAGGTCGGACCCGACCGTTTCGCTTGCGGTGATTTCAATCTGGCCGTGGTTGGCGAGATCGAGCTCGCTGGCTTCATTGTCAGTGGCAGTGGCGGTCAGGGTTGGAAGGCTAGGGATACAGCTGGTGTAGCCGCCGCTGATGGTGACGTCATCGATCCACCATCCTTGTTCGGATTTGTTGCGGTCGGTGGAGAGGAGCCAACGCACCTGGACCGGCTTACCTTGTGCCGAGATCGGGAATGTGGCGGTCACCTGTTGGTAGCCATTGGAAAAACCGGACCACGCCTGGCGTCCCGCGATGGATGCGGACGATGGGTTTCTGATGGCATCTACATAGCCGCCTTGGGTGAATGTACCTCCGGCTGTGACCCAGTCCTGCCACGCGCCACCATCGATCGAGATTTCGAGAACTCCTCCGTCGTACTCCGGTTCGAAAGCGAATTGATGGCTGAACTGAAGCGTCGCCGATTGGTCGGCCGGCAATAGAATGCTTGGAAGCGTCACCGTGGCGTCCGTGTCTCCCGAGCTGTCGCTGCAGAAGAGCGCTTTGGTACCTGTGTTGGGCGACGTGCCGGTGACGGCCCACTGGGTCGCTCCCGTGGTGGCCGCGGACCAGCCTGCTGGCAGCGAGCCGACACTGAGGGTTTCGAAGCCTTCGTTGATCAGCTCGGAGGGAGTACCAATGGTGAACGATTGGCGCAGCTCGGCTGGCGATCCATTTGAGGCGGATGCGGTGATGACGATCTCTGGTGTGCTTCCATTATCGCCCTGATGGCGGAACTGAAGGTACGCAGTGGCGGAGCCACCGGGGGCCAGGTCTCCAAGGGTGTCTGATGAAGTGACGCGCACCAGGTTGGTGGCTGCTTCCAGGGTGACTGCGGTGTCGGTAGCTGTGAGCGATCCTGTGTTGGTGAGGTCGACAGAGATGGTGATGAGTTCGCCCTGATCAACGGTTTGGTTAGCGGGTGCGCAACTCTCCGAGATTAGTTGGTAGTTGCTCAGCCCGAGGCTCGGAGCAATGGCTTCGATATCGACGGAGAGTTGGTAGACTTGAGGGGAGTCGGATCCATCGCCGAGGACTTGTACGTAGTAGTCCGCGCCCACTGATGATGCATTGAAAGTGACAGACTCCGTGGATCCGGTGGCGCCATCGTTCACCGAATGAAGAACGGTCGAGCCGTCCGCTGCGAATACTTTGAACTGCAGATCCTGCTGCAACGCAGCTTCAAAGAGAGTCTCCTCCGGCTCGGTGGGGCCGACCATGTAGCTCTCACTAGCCGGGACGATCTGCACGGTCGCACTGCCGGTGGAACCTGCGGTGAAGCGGTAGGTGTCTACGTCGGATGCATTGGCGATGCTGGCGTTCTGCGAGGTGAATGCATTGCCGGACGATACCGATCCGATGTCCGTGGCGCGGGCGGTGGATTCGTTATCCGTGCCTGAAGCGTGGCGTTCGTACGAGTCGCCATAGGATGACTGAATGGTGAGGACATCGTCGAACTGAGGGCCGGCAAATGCGGACGTCGCCAAGGCTTCCATCAGCTTGGTTTTATCACGCGGGAAGATGTGTCCAAACCCGAGACCGTGGCCGAGTTCATGGGCGATCACATTGCGGGTGAACTGACTATTGACGTTGCCGTTGAAGATCAAGCCATCGCCGGTGTCGATGACCATGTCGCCATAATCCGGGTACCAGTTATAGGCGAGGGTGCCGGCGTCGCCGTCGATGTACTTGCCGCCGATACGGATGTCACCGCGCACGCCGAGCTGGCCGGCGCCTTCACTGGTATAGATCTGGATGGCGCCATCGTCGTTTGGTTCGTAGACGAAGCGGACACCTGACTCTTCGCTCCACTCGGCGAAGGCGTCCACGAACATTGGGAACCAAGGTTGGTCCTCCGGTTTGCTGGACGAGGGATGGGTGCCATAGGTTTCGTTCAGCTTGGCGATCAGATTGCTGGTGCTGTCCGGGTCAAATGTCTCTCGATTGGGAATGATGGTGCCATCCGGGATAATGCTCCACGTGAGAGTGATGACGGTGCCCTGCGGGCCGGCCGGGCCATCGGTTGCGTTGTTGAGCCAGCGATCTTCGATGGTGGCGGTTGAGTCGAGCGCGGTTTGCGGGTCGCTGGAAATCGCGGCCGAGCGCACATCGTGAAAGAGTTGTCGTTTGATTGCCGGGGTGGCCTCGTGCCAGCAAAGCGATGGCAAGTAGCGGGTGGGCGCAACCTGTGTGAAGTCGGCGTAGTCGATCAGCTCCTGTTGGAGGTCGACGGGGATGGAAATGAACCTGTCGTGAGGAATTGCGGAGGCCAGAATGGTGGCTGCCTTCTCACTAATCTCGTGGTGGTCGATGAGGTGGGCGAATGCATCAGCACCCCAAGTCTGGCGGTTTGCTGCTTGTCGTGCGGAGCGTTGGTCAGCCACCGCGTGCGCAGCCTCACTGGAGGCTCCGCAGCCACAGGAGCAGCCCGAGTGATCTGGGGCGGAGTTGGCTTCCCAGATGTTAGTTTCTTCCTCGGCTAGCGTTTGTTGTAGAGGTTCGGAGGATGGCCCGCTTGGATCAGAGGCCGTCACCGTGGTGGCTTCGTGTTTGTCGCAACCGATCAGCAGCGCTGACGAAACGACAGTCATCAATACCTTTTCAAACGCTCGACTTTTCATGGTGGGGGATGTCTAGCGAACCATAATAAGCCTATGACGATCAACGGTTAAGCTGTCGTCAAATTTTACCGTAAGGGACAATTTTATAAAACTGGAGATCCCTTTAGTTGCTAGATCTACCCCATTAGCATGTCTTGTATTTCCCCTAAAGTGCCGGGGCGCCCATTGTACTGAAATTATAGCAACCGCTCGGGCAATGATTGCTATAGATGTAGCCTGTTAGTGGGCTACGCGCCGCACTTCGATAGGAGTGCGGCGGGTGCGATCGATGACCGGTTCGATCGCGTTGCGCAGTTGCTCTATCAGATTGCGGTCGGCTTCTTCGAGCAGTCCGCTGTTAAGAGCAGTGGCATCCGCGCGCTTTTTGAGCTCCTTCATAGCGCGGTTGCGGTCTTCGTTGTTGAGGCGGTTCCAGAAACCGTTTTCATCCTCGATGATCCGCATGTCACTCGGTTCATTCGAGAGGATGACCGGGTCGGACAATGTGGCGGTGAGAGGCTGGCCGTTGTCAGGCAGCATCAACTGTAGAGGAGAATCGAGCACATAGCCGGCTTTGGCGGTGAACACAGCTTCTACTTCCAGTTCCTTGGTGCTTCCCATCCAGGTGTGCTTGAAGTGATAGCTCTGGGTGAACTTTTTGCTCGCCAGTGCCAGTTCGGTGATCTCCTTCGAGGGTTCGAGGACGATGGTGTTTTCTTCGACGACGGTTGGTGTGAGTCCGAGCACGTTGGCTGCGGCTTTGGCGATGCGCTCCGCCTGCTTGGCCGGCCCCTCATAAATCAGGAACCAGGCGATTGCTCCAAGTACGGCCGCCAATAGGCAGGCGCCGATCCAGGGTTTCAGGCTGTGCGTTTTGCTCATACAGGCGCGGAGCGTAGAGGGCTCGGTAGTTTTGATCAAGGATGGTTTGAGATCGGGCCTATCCGTCCTTCGATTCCGGTGGACAATCCGCGGCGGGCGGGGATGATGCGCGGTATGTTTGCTGCGGATCTTCACGTGTTGCCCAATGGTCGCTTGATGGTGACGGCGGATGTCGTGCGGTCTGTGGGCCTGCCGCTGAAGGTGGCGAAGGCATTTGAGAAGTCGTCGGTGGATGGGTTGCTGGCATTGGCGACGGAGGCGGTGGGCGATGATCCGTTGCCTCCTTCGCTGGGTTACTGGCGGGCGTTCACGCGTGAGTTCCTGACGGTCTTTTGCCAGCATTCGACCGCTAGCGGGGAGGCGCTTCCCGAGCCGCGTGATTTTGACCAACGGGCATTGGCGGTGCCTCCGGGGCCTGGGGCGGAGTATGTGTCGGCGTGGTTGCTCTCAGAGCACTGGCGTGGGCTGGTCGCTCACGTGGCGGCTCATGGTGACGAGATGGACCAATGGTTGCGCCGTGTGCACCCGCTGTGGCGGATGGTCGGTCGGGTGACATTCCATCTGGCGGAGAATAAGCGGAACACGGACTATCCGTTCGCGTTTCTAGCGACCTATACGCACAAGGTTTCGGATAGCGGGCAATTGCAGTATTTGCCGCTGGGTAAAGCGTTGAAGCAATATGCCGGCGAGAAAAATGCCGTGGCGCTGAAGTCGTTGATGGCTCCGGTCCGAGCGGCTGCGGCGCAGAGCGAGTACGCGCGCCAGTTACTGGAATCGAAGAAAGTCTTCAGCGCGCTGGCGTGGAAGCCGGCGCAGGCTTTGCGGTTCATCAACGAGATTGATGCCTTCGAGCAGGCGGGCGTGATCGTGAAGGTGCCGGATTGGTGGAAGGGAAAACGACCATCGAAGGCGGTGGTGCAAATGACCATCGGCGAAGAGACGAAGTCATCGGTGGGAACGCAGGCATTGCTTTCGTTCCGGGCCGGGCTGGCCGTGGATGGCGAGCCGATCTCCGACGAGGAATGGCAGCGCATCCTCGAGTCGTCGGAAAATTTGGTCCAGATCAAGGGACGGTGGGTGGAAGTCGACCGCGAAAAGCTCGGGCAAATGTTAGCGCACTGGGGGCGCGCGGAAGCGGCGGCAGCCAGCGGCGTGAGTTTTGCCGAGGCGATGCGCTTGTTGGCCGGTTTCCGAGATCCGGCAATGGTCGGGTTGCTCGATGGCGCGCCCGAGGGAGGAGGCGACTGGTTGGAGGTGGCGGCCGGCGGGCGGTTGCGCGACCTTTTGGCTGCGATGCGCGCGCCGGACGAGGGCAAGCCGGTGGCTGCGGTGAAGGCGGAGTTGCGTCACTACCAGCGATCCGGGTTCCAGTGGTTGCAGTTGCTGAGTAGTCTAGGATTGGGGGCATGTTTGGCCGATGACATGGGCCTGGGCAAGACCTTGCAGGTGATCGCGCTGTTAGCGGGGAACCGTCGCAAGCAGCAGGCCCCGAGCTTGCTGGTGGTTCCGGCGTCGCTGGTGGGCAACTGGAAAGCGGAGTTTGAGAAGTTTGCGCCTACGATGAAGGTGTTCTACGCGCACCCATCACAGGTCGATCGGTCATTGCTCGACGACGTGGTGGCTTCGTCTGCCAACTGTCATGCAGTGGTTACGACTTACTCCATGCTCGGGCGTTTGCAGGGGTTCCAGGAAGTTGTTTGGGACACCTTGGTGCTTGATGAGGCGCAGGCGATCAAGAACCCGCGCACCGCCCAGACCCGCGACGTGAAGAAGATTTCGGCGCGGGCGAAGATCGCGCTGACGGGAACTCCGGTGGAGAACTCGGTGGCGGATCTGTGGTCGTTGTTCGATTTCCTCAACCCGGGGCTGCTGGGTACGGCGTCGCGTTTCAACGAGGCGCTCAAAGAGCAAGACGCCTACGCCAAAGTGCGGACGCTGGTGAGCCCGTACATTCTGCGTCGTTTGAAGACCGACAAGTCCGTGATCAGCGATCTGCCGGACAAGACCGAGATGCGCACCGACTGCGGTCTGACCAAGGGGCAGGCGGCTTTGTACAAGAAGTCGGTGGAGGCGCTGAAGAAGGAACTTGAGGACGACCAGCTCGAAGAGTTCCAGCGCGCGGGCCTGGTGCTGACCTATCTGATGCGCTTCAAACAAATCTGCAACCACCCGGCTCTGTGGACTGGCAGCGGCAACTATGGCGCCAAGGACAGTGGCAAGTTTGCGCGTCTGGCGGCGATTGCCTCCGAGGTGGCATCGCGTGGTGAGAAGATGTTGGTGTTCACTCAATTCCGCGAGATGACCGGAGCTTTGGCTGAGTTTTTGGCGGGTGAGTTCGGGCGTCCGGGCTTGGTATTGCACGGTGGCACGGCGGTGAAGCGCAGGCAGCAAATGGTCGACCAGTTCCAGTCCGACACGGGGCCGCCGTTCTTTGTGATCTCTCTCAAGGCGGGGGGCACCGGGTTGAACCTGACCGCCGCCTCCCATGTGGTGCACTTTGACCGCTGGTGGAACCCAGCGGTGGAGGATCAGGCGACAGATCGTGCATTCCGCATCGGTCAGAAGCGCAATGTGTTGGTGCATAAGTTCGTCGTGCGCGGAACGATAGAGGAGAAGATCGATGCGTTGATCGCCGACAAGCGGGAGATTGCCGATGAGCTGCTAGGCGAAGGAGCTGAGAAGCTGCTGACCAGGATGAGCGATGACGAATTGGTAGAGCTGGTGGCATTGAACATCGACCGCGCAGTGATTTGAAACGTTAGGGAGAAACGAGCATGTCCTGGGAGTACAACAACGAATCGGCCGCGCAACGCAAAGCGCGCATCGCCCGCGAGGTGGAGAACCGGCGTGCCAAGGGCGAGCCATTCGAGCCCATCGTGTGCGAGGTGAAGCGAGGTATTCCGGCCAAGACGTTCTGGGGAGTGGCGTGGGGCGAGAACCTGGAGTCGTACAGCGACTACGAGCACCGCCTACCGCGGGGGCGGACGTATCTGCGCGGGGGGAATGTGTTCGACCTCGAGATCAACGAGGGCAACGTATTCGCCTATGTCACGGGTGGGGAGATCTACGAAGTGACCATCGATATCGAGCCGATGTTTGACGAGCCGTGGGCGGAGTTGAAGCAACGGATCGCCGGTAAGGTCACGAACGTGGTGGATCTGATGGCGGGTGATTTGGGCGCGGGTGTGATGGAAGCGGTAACTGACCGCGAGCTCGGGTTGTTTCCGTCGCCGTCTGAGATCCGGTTTTCGTGTAGCTGTCCCGACTGGGCCGACATGTGCAAGCACGTGGCGTCGGTGATGTATGCGGTGGGCGTGCGGTTGGACCAGCAGCCCGAGCTTTTGTTCAAGCTGCGTGGTGTCGACCACCACGAGCTGATCGACCATGCGTCGACGGACGCGGACTTATCGACCGACTCCGACGAAGCCGGGATCCTGGAAGCCGGCGAACTGAGCGAGTTGTTCGGGATCGATCTCGGTGATCCGGAAAGTGCGGTCGGGGAGTGAGTTTGGTGGTTTGCTAGTGGCGGGGTTTGAGGCGCTGTGGGACAACGACAGGAGTGTCGTTGGTCCATCGCGGAATGGTGGATGAGCGTGTTGCGATGGAGCGACCACACTCCTGTGGTCGAGGTGAGGCGAGCGAGGACGGGAGGGACTTGGGACTGCGGAGCTGTCCGGCAACGACAGGAGTGTCGTTGGTCCATCGGGGAATGGTGGATGAGCGGGTTGCGATGGAGTGACCACACTCCTGTGGTCGAGGAGAGGCGAGCGAGGACGGGAGTATCTTGGAAATGCGGAGCTGTCCGGCAACGACAGGAGTGTCGTTGGTCCATCAGGGAATGGTGGATGAGCGGGTTGCGATGGAGTGACCACACTCCTGTGGTCGAGGAGAGGCGAGCGAGGGCGGGAGGAACTTGGGACTGCGGAGCTGTCCGGCAATGACAGGAGTGTCGTTGGTCCATCGCGGAATGGTGGATGAGCGTGTTGCGATGGAGTGACCACACTCCTGTGGTCGAACCGTGGGAATGTAGTATTGCGATTTGTGTCCGTTTTATGTTAGGTTTGCTGAATGTCTGACTTCTTGGATTGGAAGGTCGATATCAACCGCCATGGGCGAGATATTCCTCATTGGCAACAGGGAGAGGCGATTCAGTTTGTGACGTTTCGATTGGCGGATTCTATGCCTCAGCGTGTTTTGCGTCGCTGGTGTGATCAGCGGAAGCTTTGGATGGAGAAGAATCCCGAGCCGTGGGACGAGGCAACACGAAGGACCTATCATTCACTGTTTACTCAAGAGATGGAGCGGTATTTGGATGCAGGTATGGGTTCGTGCTTGCTCAGAGAGAGGGAGAATCGAGACGTGCTAGAGGTTGTTTTCAGAAGAGATGACCAGAGACGGGCGATTTTCTATTCATGGGTGATCATGCCTAATCATGTGCGCGTGCTGTTTTCTCCTTTAGGGGACATGGGGCGACTGCTCAAGACGTGGAAGGGCGTCTCGGCGAGACGAATCGGACGAGGCGGCATTTGGCAGAAGCATTACCGGGATACGATTATCCGCGACAGAGGGCATTTCGCCTGTGTGGTGAAGTATATTCGAAGGAATCCTGAGAACCTGAACCCAAATGATTTCAGCTTATGGGAGAGTGATCGGGCTCGAGAGGTCTCATAGAGTGGGTGATTGTTTCGGAGCTGAGAGGCAACGACAGGAGTGTCGTTGGTCCAGCGGGCGAATGGTGGGTGAGCGGGTTGCGATGGAGCGATCCTGCGGACGCGGGATCGGGTTCCCGCTTGCCTCGGGGTGTGGGATGGCTTTTGATCGGGGCGCTTATGACCAGCGAAGACGCCATTGATGAATTTATCCTGTACCTCGCGACGGAGCGTGGGTTGTCGGATAATTACCAGTTGCTGGTGCGGCGGAATTTGGAGGCGCTGGCGCGGTGGCTGGATGTGCGCGGGAAGCAACTGACGGAGGCGACGACGGACGAGTTGGCGGCCTATTTATCGGTGCGCAAGGATGATGGGCTGGAGGCGTCGTCGCTGCGGATTGTGTGCGTTTGCATGAAGGTGTGCTTCCGCTTTTTGCACGGGCGCAAGATGATGGCCGAGGATCCGGCGGAGGCCTTGTTGTCGCCGCGGCCGGTGCGGAATCTGCCCGAGACTCTGAACAGTCAAGACGTGCGCCGGTTGATCGAGTCGATCAAAGGGGCGAAGCCGCTGGATCTGCGCGACCGTATGATCACGGAACTGCTGTATGGCTCCGGCTTGCGGGTTTCGGAGCTGTTGCATGCGCGGATCGAAGATCTGGACATGGACAAGGGCGTGCTGCGGGTGACGGGCAAGGGGAACAAAACGAGGCTGGTGCCGGTGGGGAGTGCGGCACGCGAGGCGATGGAGCGCTATCTCGCTACCGGTAGACCGGATCTGGTGCGCCCGAAAACTCAGTCGCACCTTGTGCTGTCGCAGCGAGGCGGACAGCTGACGCCACATCGGATCCGGCAGATTTTACGTGAGCGGGCGGAGGCGGCTGGGCTCGATCAAAATGTGTACCCGCATTTGCTTCGCCATAGCTTTGCGACGCATCTGCTGGAGAATGGCGCGGACTTGCGCGTGATCCAGGAGTTGCTAGGTCACGCGGATATCAGCACGACTCAGATTTACACTCACGTGGATCAAAAACACCTCAAAGGCGTTCACAAGAAGTTCCACCCCCGCGGCTAACCGGAGTCCCGGTCGGGAGGATACGCGGAGTGAGGGGCGGGGACTTCGTTCGTTGAAGGGCCGCGTCGGAGTGAGTTTGGTGTGGGTGATCTGAGTGTGACCGGATCCCGGTTGGGAGGATACGCAGACGGTGGGTGAGGCTGCTGCGCAGGAGGCTTTAGTGTTAGGATCTGCCATCGGCACAAAGCATACGAACCGTGGGACGCGTGTCCCATGCTGGTATGAGATGTGCGTTCCGCACCGTCATTGAGTGAGGCAAGCCGTGGCGGCTTCCGATTCCAGCGCTGCCCGATTTCTCTAACTTTGCGATCATTTGGCTCGCCAAGTGACGGATTGGCTATGCTAGCTTTCGATTTCAAATGAGCGAGTCATCCAATCCAGATCCGGTCCGGGCGCCGCGGGTGTTGGCGATCGATTTGTCGAACCAACAGATCAAGTTATCCGGAGGCGGGGAGGGTGTGGGGCGGTGTCCGACGCCGAAGCAGGATCCGGCGGCGATGCGCGGGCTGGTGGAGAGCTGGTTGTTTGAGACGCGCTATGATGCGGTGGCGGTGGCATCGGTGGTGCCGGACTTGAAACAAGTGGTCGAGCGCGTGGTGAAGATCCACGGATTGCCATTGATTGAGGCCAACCACGAGACGGCGTCGGCGCTGGGGATGATGGATTTTTCCCACTATGCGGGTGTGGCGACCTTGGGAGATGACCGAGTGGCCAATATCATTGCGGCCTGCGATGGTGCGGAGAACGAAGCCGTGGTTGCGTTCGATTTGGGTACGGCGACGACAGTGGATGTCGCGGTTTTTACGGATGAGGGATACCGCTATCTGGGTGGATCGATTGCTCCCGGGGTGAATGCGCTGGGCACCTACCTTGGGACGATGACCTCGCAGTTGCCGACGGTGGATCCGGCGGAGATTGACGATGCGGAGACACCGGCGATCGGGACGAGCACGCGTGGTGCGATCAGTGCGGCATTGCTTTATGGCTACCCCGGCATGATAGCCGGAATCCTCGAGGCGACGCTGGCGGAGCTGGCGACGGATAATGTGCGCGTGGTGGTCACCGGAGGGGCGGCCGATCTTTTTTGTTGGGACGCGTGGCCTGAGGCTGAGCGGGATCCAAGTCTGACCGTGCGCGGAGTGGAGTTGCTTGGGATGGCTGGAATTCGGATGGACGCCGTATCCGTGAACGATTAGGCTGAGATTTATGCTTGCGATTGGAGTCGATTTTGGTGGGACCTCGGTAAAGGTCGGACTGTGCGATGGGGCCGAGGTGCTCGAAAAGATGCCGCGAATCCCAACCAAGGATTTTGGGTGTCGTGACGATCTGGTGGCTGCGATTGTTGGGCAGATCAAGGACCTGCAGGCGAGGCACGAGGGGGTTGTCGGGGTTGGCGCCGGTGTGCCGGGCAATGTGGACTACAAGCGTGGCCGCATTCACCAACTGACCAATGTGGAAGGCTGGGTGGATGTGCCGTTGCGCGAGCTTTTGGAGAAGAAGACCGGGCTGGTGGCGGCCGTGGACAATGACGCCAACTGCATGGCATATGCCGAATGGCGCGTCGGTGCCGGACGTGGGGCCAACGATATGGTGGCGATTACCATGGGAACCGGGATCGGCGGGGGCTTGGTGCTCGATGGTAAGTTTTTCCGCGGTGCTGCGTGTGTGGCGGGTGAGGTTGGTCAGATGTCGTTGGATTATCGAGGCCGCGTCGGTGTGTATGGAAACAAAGGGTGCACCGAGAAATACATCGGCAACCAGCAGCTCAAGGAGTTTGCGTACAGTCGCTACCAGACCAAGGCGAGGCGTGACGGCAAACCGGGGCCGAGTGAGGCGGACTGTGAGCCGCGACGCGTGGCAGAAGCGGCCAATGCCGGCGACCCTGTGGCGATTGAGATTTGGGAAGAGGTGGCGGAGATGCTGGCCACGACATTGTGCAATGTCTGTTGGCTGGTGAACCCGAGCCGGATTGTGATTGGCGGCGGAGTGGCTGGTGCCGGGGAGTTGTTGTTCAGTCCGCTGCGGGCTCACATGAAAGAGCAGCTCTCCGATACGCATTATCGGTCGATGCGGATTGTGCCGGCGAAGTTTGGCAATGACGCGGGCATGATTGGTGCGGCAATGCAGGCAGCGGACCGGTGGGAAGAGAAGCAGGCGAAGGCATGATTTGCCTTCATTTGGATTTTTGTAAGAGATTGTCGCTTAGCTCCCTGTGATTGGTAATACAGGTTAACATTTCTCTAAAATATGATTGTTCTCATCTAATGTTTCGGATGAAACATGCGTTGCTGAATGGTTTCCCGCCCCTCAGTGTACAACGCAGCATTCGATGAAATCCCTCCGCACCTTTGTCTCTGTAGTTTCTGCATTTTGTTTAGCCTGTAGTGGCTTGGTTCAGGCAGATCAGTCCTCACTTGGCCCGATTGGCGGGAAGTTCCAGCATCAGGATGGAACGAATTATTTGAAGGTGGAGCGAGTGACCTCCGGTGGACCTGGTGATTTGGCCGGACTGCAGGTGGGCGATTTCATCTATGCGGTGAATGGCGAGGATCTTGGGGTGTTGTCGCCCAACTCGGTGGACGGCTGGAAGGGCTCGGTGATTGATTTTTCCGAGGCAATCGAACGGGCGGAATCAGGGAATGGTACGTTGCCGGTGACGGTGCTGCGTCCGGGAGTGGGCAAGGTGGATTTGACCATTCAGTTGAATGCCGCGGGGGCATTTGGTCCTGCTTATCCGCTTGGGAGTCCGAAGTACGATGTGGGGTATCAGTGGGCGTGTGAGCAGTTGCATGCGCAGGTGACTGCGGCGGCGAACGTTGGGGTGAACTACAACACAGGACTTAATGGATTGATCCTGCTTTCCCATCCGAACTGGAACGACACGACGGGTGACAAGCCGTACCGCACGTCGATCGACCGCTTGAAGGATGCGGCGGTGACCTACCTGAATGAGATTATTGTAGACCCTGTGGAGTCGACCAACCTCGACGGCACGCCAAATGACGGGTCGGCGGAGGACAGCGATCCGAATGACCAGAACCACGTTGGAGTCGGGCTGGAGAACTGGCAGATTTCGACGGCCGCGATGTTCCTGGCCGAGTATCGCTTGAAGACCGGTGACACGGCGGTGGATGCGACCTTGCAGCGTGCGGCGGATGCGCTGGCCAACCGCGTGCAGGAATATGAGCAGCCGCCCTATGACGCACAGGTCGGAGTTACCAAGGTCGGCCTGATGGGGCACGGTGGAGTCACTGGCGACTACCCTCACGTGAGTTATGCGGGAATTAATATTGTGAACGCTCACGCATTGTCCGCGCTGGCGATGCTCAAGGGGGCTGGAGCGAACGTGGATCATTCGCAGTTCATGAACTGCTGGCAGCGGATGAAAGAGTGCACCAACGTGAGCGGCGGTGCGGACGATGGAAACGTCGGTTATGCCTGGAGGCAAGGGGGATACGACTCGACCGGACGTACGGCTGGGGCGGTTTTCGGGATGAAAAACTACGGTGGTATCAGTGCCGACGACCAGACCTTTGTGGATCGTCAGGAGGACTATCTGTTGCGTCAGTGGCAGCGCTTCCAGCACTGCCATGCTTACACCGTGGGCGGTGTGGTTTTGTATCAGTTCGCGATGCCGTACATGAGTGACCGCGAGCAGCGTTTCCTGATGGAGAACATGAAGTACTTCTACCAGCTGCACCGCAATGCATCGGGTACGTTGGATTACTTCGGCGGGCGTGAGAACAATGGCGGCGATGGATATCTCAACCTCAACAGCGTGGCGATTATCAACTACGCCATGGCTTACGCGGTGCAAAGCGGCAACTTGGAGAGCTTCCCCAAGCCGAACACAAACCGTCTGCACGCCGATTTCAAGGCGCCGACGCTGACTTGGCCGACTGTCGATGCGCGGGCCGGTGCGGTGAATGGTAACTCGGCGACGTTCAACGTGGACATTACCGACTATGTGGGATCGGTGCTGAATGCCGAGGATTACACGGCGACGTGGACCCATGTTTCCGGCCCGGCTACGGCCACATTTTCCGATGCCGCCATGGCATCGACAACGGTGAACTTCCCGACATCCGGGACATACCGCATTCAGCTTCAGGTCGAAGCGAATGGGTACACATTGACCGAACCAATCGACCTCGAAGTTTCGACGCTGACTCCGCCGGATGGCTACGTCATGGGCAGCGCGAACTACCGCGTGTACACGAATATCGGAGGGCTGGCACTGAGCGATCTGACGAGCAATGCAAAGTATCCGGATTCGCCGGATATTGCGACTACCGTGACCTCGCTTGAGGGGACGCATGGGGGCGATAACTATGGGTCGCGGATCCAAGGGTACATCGTGCCGCCGGTGACAGGGGATTACACTTTCCACATTGCGGGGGATGATGCGAGCCAGTTCAAGTTTGGTAGCTCTGAGGCCACTGCGACGGTCATCTGCTCGTCGAGTGATTGGACCGACCGATACCAGTGGAATAAATACGGCTCGCAAACATCCGCAACCCAGTCTCTGACCGCGGGCGTGCCGTACTTCTTCGAGGTCTTGCACAAAGAGGGTGGTGGCGGCGACCACGTGGCGGTGGCTTGGACCCAGCCGGGTGCCTCGACCCCCGAGGTGATTCCGGGGCGCAATCTGGCGGTTCCTGAGAGTACCGGACTGACGATTATTTCCCAGCCGGAGGATCAATCGGCCGCTGCTGGTGGCGATGTGACCTTCAATGTGGTGGCCGAGGGTGCTGGTCCATTCCTTTACGAGTGGACCTTGAATGGCACCTCCTACTGGCCGGTGAGCAGCGACTCTTCACTGACATTGACCAACATTGGTGCGGGATCCGCCGGGGTCTATCGCTGCCGCGTATTGAACCCGGAAGGTACGGTGGTGAGTGATGCCGCGACCTTGACGGTGACCGGTGTGGGAACGCTGACTCAGGGGGGCTTGTGGCGTGAGGTTTACGAAGGCATCGGGGGGGGGAGCATCACCGACCTGACGACGAACCAGGCATTCCCTAAGTTCCCGAGCTCCGGGGGTGTGATCACGGAAGCTGCCGCACCAAGTGAAGTGGGCGGTAACTACGGCCAGCGTTGGACTGGTTGGGTGAAGCCGGATGTGACGGGTGATTATACCTTCTACATTGCCTCGGATGACTCATCGGAGCTGTGGCTTTCCACAGACGAGAGTGCAGAGAACAAAGAAAAGATCGCATACAAGTACGGCTATACTTCGGAGAAGAACTGGAGTGGTGGCGGGGTGTCCGCTGCAATTCCTCTGGTGGCGGGTAACCGCTACTACATCGAAGTGCGCCACAAAGAGGGCGGAGGCGCCGACCACTGCGCGGTGACATGGCGGAAGCCGGGGGATCCTGCCCCGACCAATGGCGTGGGTTCTATTCCCGGTCAGTATCTTGAGTACCTCACCGGCGGTGTACATGAGGCTGTGGTCGAGCTCCAGCTCAACCGCGTACTGCCACAGGCAGAGACCGTGCGGATCCGCCCGGGTGTCGGTCTGGCGCTTGAGTGCTCGGTGAACTCCGTGTTGCGCAACTCGGCGACCGTCGCGTGGACGCAGGAAGCAGGTCCTGGCACCGTGACATTTGATGCGCCGGGTGAGTTGGCAACGGGTGCCACGTTCTCTGCTGAGGGGACCTATGTGGTGCGTTGTACCGTCGACAACGGCGGCATCCCCGTGAGCCAGGAGGTTTCCGTGGTGGTGAGTTCCGAGCCGGTGCAAACTTGGCAGAGTGTCAGTGTGGCCGAGCCTACAGCTGGTAGTGGCACCGTCAATGCGGACGGGTCCATCACGGTTGTCGGCAGCGGCAATGATATCTACTTCCGCGAGGACGAGTGTCATTTGTTCTCCCAGAACCTGACCGGCGACTTCGACGTGCGCGCTCGATTGGCAAGCAAGTCCTTGACCACTAGATTCGGTCAGCACGCGGCGCTGATGGCGCGGGAATCCGCCGCATCGGGCGCACGCCATGCATCGTTGAGCCATGAGCGCGACACCAAGGTCGCGTTCCAATACCGGACCGAGCTCAGTGGTAATACTACGTGGAAATCGACTCCGGCTTCCTTGCCTCCGGTTTGGTTGCGTCTGGTGCGCAGTGGGGGCGATCCAACAACCGGTACAGCGGGCCAGACCTTCACCGGGTATTATTCTACCGACAGTGGAGCTACGTGGAGTCAGGCATATTCAGTGACATACACGAATCCAATGCCCGAGACCTTGATGGTAGGGTTTGCGGTGTCGTCCAATGGATCCTCGCTGAACGAAGCGGTTTTCGACAACATCAGTGGCTTCCAGTTGGCAAGGGATTTTGGCCCTGAAGTGGAGGCGGGCGACGCGCTATCGTTGGGTGCTGGAGATTTGGCAACGCTGGCGGGAACGGCTACCGACGATGGGCAACCGCTCACGCCGGGCACCGTGACCACGACTTGGACGCAGTTCTCTGGTCCTGGTGATGTGACCTTCGGGGATGCGGCGGTCGTTGGCACCACGGCATCGTTCAGCATGCCGGGTACCTATGAGTTGCGCCTCTTGGCGACCGATGGCGTGACCACCACGTTCGATGACGTGACCGTGACGGTTGCTCCGGATTGGAGCACCCCGCCGACTCTCGCCGATGTTACGTTCTCCGTGGCGGAGGATGCGGCGATCGGTGCGGAAGTGGGAACCGTGAGCGGATCTGACAGCGACATCGGAGATACGCTGACCTATGCGATCACCGCGGGCAATGCGGGCGGTGCATTTGCTCTGGACGCCTCCTCCGGCGTGCTGACCGTGGCGTCGGCCTTGGATCATGAGACCACTCCATCGTATGCGTTGACCGTCAGTGTGACGGATGCGGATGAGAATGTGACTACCGCCGCGGTGACGGTCAATGTGACCAATGCCTATGAATCGCCAACTGCTGCCAACGATGCGCTGGCTCTTCAGGCCGGAAGCAATGGAGGGGCGGTGAACATCATCGACAACGATGCGGTGGACGGTGCTCAATCGCTGGAAATGCTCGGCTTCGTGACCACGCCTGTGGCTTACGATGCGGGGACCACCGGAACACCGCCAAGCCCAGCCAGTGCCGCTGGCGGCGGATGGACGCAGATTGAGACCGAGGATGGAAACCCTGCGACTGGATCCGTCACTGCGGTGGCATCCGCCGATGACAATGGCAGCGGATTGGATGCCTGGTTGGTCACCGACAACACAACAGCCGGCAGCCAGTGGGCCCAGTACCGCAAGGCGCCATCCGATGCCGAGATTGCCTTGGGCAACACGAATGGCTGGATGTTGGAAACCAAGCTGCGCTTTGTCGATGACTTCAATGCCGAAGGCTCGACCCAGGTCGAGTATGGCAATGGCTCGAAGCGCTTCCTGGTTTTCTACGACCTCGATGACAACGACGACCTGACCGCGAAGTTGTTTGGCACGGGGGGAGGAACCTACACGCTGACCAGTGGAGGAACCGGTACCCAGAACTTCCACGACATTGTGGTGCTCTATGATCCGGCAACCCAGACCGCATCGTTTGTGGTCGACGGTGTGCGCTTCGACGGTGGCTCGTGGAGCGGTCAGGGTAGTGGTGCCAAGGGCGTGGAGTGGGGCAACGAGTCGTCCGGCGGCCAGGGCAGCGCTGCGTTCCACACGGTGAAGTGGAGCTATTTCGACATGCCGATCACATTGGGAAGTGGAGCGGTCGTTAGCTACAACTCGGGTGAGGTGAACTTCGACCCGAATGGCGGCTACGATTCGCTGCCGCTCGGTGAAGAGTTGGTCGAAACCGTGCGCTACGCCATCACCGACGGTGCCGGGCAGGTCGCAGTCGGATCGCTCAACGTCACCATCACCGGTGAGAACCCGGATGCGGATGCCGACACACTCAATGATGCGTGGGAGGTCGTTCACTTCGGCAACACAGGGGTCGTGGTGGGGACAGATGACCACGATGGCGATGGCCAGAATACGTATTCCGAGATGGTCTTCGGGGGCAACCCGAACGCACCGGATGCGCCGCCGGTGCAGGGACGCATCGTCGACTCTGCGGGTACGTCTGTGTTTGAGTTCAAGTTCCGCCGACCGAAGAACCACAGCGATCTGGGTGTGACGTACCAAGTGCAGTCGTCAACCAGCTTGCTGGGTGGGGATTGGGTTGATGACAACACGGCAGTGGCCTCGGTGATCGATGACGGATCCAACGAATGGATCGTGATCGAGCTGCCGGTGGCGACGGACCAGCGTAGGTTTTACCGCGTGGATGCGGTGACCGCGCCGTAAGCCTCTATTACATTTCCCTCAACACAGCGACCGCTTGACCGGAGAGCATCCGGGCAGGCGGTCATTTTTTGTGGAGCGTGCGTGCTGGTGGGGCTATGGGTGGTTCGTGAGCAACCCTGTAGCAGATACCCTGATGCTGGCCTTTTCCGCCGAGGGCGGGCTGGCGGTTCCCGAGCGTGCCTTGGTGATTGGAGCCGAGCCTGTTGGCCGGATGATCACTTGGCCTGATGTGGTCGGCTGGCAGCCGTTGAAGACAAAAGCCGAGGCGTGGAAGCGTGCTGGGTTCGAGTTGATCGAAGACCTGGGCGACGAACGCTGGCCGCTGGTAGTGGTATTGCCGGGTAAATCGAAGGATGAAACCCTCGCGTGGTTTGCCCTGGCTCGCGACCATTTGGCACCTGGCGGGACGCTCGTCGTCGCCATGCCCAACACAGCTGGAGCCGGACGGTTTGAAAAGACGCTGCGCCAGGCGACTCGCGAAACGCGTGCCATTACGAAAAACAAATGCCGCACGTTCATCGCCACGGATGATGGCTCGTGGGACGAGTCGGTTATCGATCAATGGCGTGCTGACGGCCTGCGACGCACGCTTCCCGGCACCGACTATGTCGTGGATCCAGGGGTTTTCAGCGCCAAGGGAGTGGATCCAGGCTCCGCGTTTTTGATGGAGCATTTGCCTCACACGATCCGCGGCAAGGTGGCGGATCTGGGAGCGGGATGGGGTTATCTCTCGGCTGAGGTACTCAAGCGCTTCCCCGATGTGAACCGCGTCGATTTGTTCGAAGTCGATTCACGGGCACTCGACTGTGCCAGGGCGAATGTGGCACCCGTCGCAGATGGGCGCGACGTGCGTTTCCTGTGGCAGGACGTGACGCTCGGAATCAAAGGACGTTACGACACGATCGTGATGAACCCGCCATTTCATACAGGCCAAACCAAGGACCTCAGCCTCGGGCTCGCGTTCCTCAAGGTGGCTGCCGATTCCTTGGTCAAGCGGGGCAAGTTGTTCATTGTGGCCAACCGCCAGCTGCCATATGAAGCAGCGCTCAACGAGACACGCCTGCCGTGGTCTATCGTCGCCGAGAACCCGACCTACAAGATTTTGCTCATGGAGAACAAGTAGGTCGGCGAGCCGGATCGCGATTCTTTATCCGCCTCCGAAAATACCATCCTGCCAATCCTGAAATCTGTGGGAAAGTAAGCGATGAAGCTCGTCAAACTACTCGCCAACCTCGGCTACGGATCGCGCAAGGAAGTCCAACGAATGATCCGCGACGGACTGGTCACCGATGGTGATGGCACCACGCTAGCCGTGAAGTCGCCTGTACCCGACGAGGTGCGCGTGGCCGGCGAGCCGCTCGATCCACCGGCTCCGTTGTTCATTGTCCTTAACAAACCGGTGGGCTACACCTGCAGCACGGACGACCTCGGTGAAACGGTCTACGACCTTTTGCCTCCGCGCTATGAGTTCCGCAACCCGATCCTCAGTTCGGTCGGGCGTCTCGACAAAGATACCAGCGGAATGCTCCTGATGACTGACGACGGCAAACTGCTGCACAAGATCAGTCACCCTAAAAACGCTTGTGGGAAGACCTATCACGCCCTCCTTGATCGTCCGTTGAAGGGGACGGAGAGGGCCACCTTCAGGGCTGGCACTTTGATGTTGGAGTCTGAAAACAAGCCGTTGTTGCCGGCGGAGCTCGAGGTGCTGGGAGAGAAGGAAGTGCGCATCACCCTTCATGAGGGGCGCTACCACCAGGTGCGCCGCATGTTCGCCGCCGTGGGCAACCACGTCACAGACCTGAAGCGCGTGGCAATTGGAGGATTCACCTTGCCCGAGGATCTTGCCGAAGGCGATTGGCGTCCGGTGACCGATGCCGAGCGCGACGCGATATTTGGAGGAGTTTGCTAGGGTTCGGCGTTCAGTTTGTCAGTTCCTTGGCTGCCCGCTGAATGGCTTACTTGAGAAGGATCTCTCAAGGGAGGCGAGGAGTGGTAGTTGTGTTCATGAAATGAACCCGGATCAAATCCCAATGGCTTTAGCCTTGGGGGGCTAGGCACGTCATCCAAAGTCCCACCCTGAAGGGGAGGGAGGGCGTGAATGCTGGGAATAACGTTGTCTGTATTTTGTAGCTCGTTAGATTGAGCTGTGGCTCAATTCGATTAGTAAAGCGTATGACATACAAGTTTATATCGTTTCTTGTGGGGCTCGCCATCACCGCTGGATCGCTGTTATCTCAAGCGGATCAGAATGGCGATGAGTTAGTCATGGCGGAGAGAATCGAGAAGGAGGAGGGGGGGGATAGTCGTCGCAGATTTGAAGACGCACGGGAGCAGCTCAAAAAGGACTACAACACACCGATTGATTTCTGGGGCAAGGTTGTCGACCGAGAGGGTGCTCCGCTTTCAGCAACTCTGTTTCTAATTTTGTTTTATCGGCTCGAAATTGGGGTCGGAAAGAAGGCGGTTTACGAGTCTGACAAGCTTTCGGATCACGGCGGTGATGGCGACATGATGAGGTTTTCCTTTGGCGATCAGACGGCCATAAAATTCCTTCAAAATCGGGTTGTGGTTCGTGGCGCATAGAGCAGGCATGTAGAGGCTGCGCCGGAGTAAATGCCTTCCTCCGCGGACGTGCCTCTTGCCGCTATGAGTGCCGGTGTCTTTGTTGAATGGCGCAACTCCAACTAAAGCCGAAGCCTGGTTGTCGGTGATTGCGCCCAGTTCTGGCATTTCAGACAAGAAGACCGTGGATGCAGCCAGACCAAGTCCTTTGATCGACTCGATTTTGCGCTTCTTCTCACGCAGCACGGCGTCTTTCGCAATGAGTGTGTCGAGTTGCTTTTGGCAACGAGCAATCGCTCGCTCAAGGCTTTGGATTTGGGTCTTGAGCTCCTTCTTCACAAAGCTGTCGGTGACCTTTTGAAGGGCCGTTTTCTGAGCTGCAGCTTGGCGGGTGAAACGATCCTTAATCCTGGCGATCGCTGACATCTTCTCCTGCAGAGCTGTAGGTTTTACGCGGGATGCCGGGGTGATCGACTCTCCGAAGCGAGACAAGACCGTGGCATCCATCGCGTCAGTTTTCGCTGAGATTCCCATGGCCTCGGCAAATGCTCGTGCTCGCTTTGGATTAACCAGGCTGATGGGAATGTTTAGCTCCAATGCTTGAGCGAGGAGGCACTTTTCATAGCCACCGGTAGGCTCACAGATGATGTGGATTTCGTCCTGTTGTTTGGATAGCTTGAGGAGCTCCGATTTTACCTTTGATGGAGTGTTGGGAACGGTCCAGGAGCGCTTTGTTTTGGGGTGATAAAAGTCGAGTTTATCTTTGCTGACATCGACGCCGATATAGTGTTTGTTCTGAGTGTTCATCTGTATTTCAACCTTGGATCTACGAGCTCTCGGGCTCTTGCAACTCTACGAACTGCAGATGGATTTGAGGGAAACAGGCCTCCTTGCTGAAAGACGAGTTCAAGGACTCGAGGAGGAACGGAGTGACTGTTTCAGCGATCGAGGTGGGGGTGGCCACCCCCACCTTGATCAACCTCCGGTTTCGTATGAAACCGATGGAGCTAGGAATAGCTCAAATTGACCAACCAAGGAGTGGAGGCCAGGATGGTAGTGGATGAGTACGCGGGGCGTAAGGAGTATGTGACCCTTTCGGATCAAGACGGAAGGTTTGAGTTGTTGGGAAAAAAGGGTGCCAGAGTTCGCGTGAAAGTTTCTCTGTCAGGCTACGCTCCTACGACAGATGACAGGATTGGGACCAACGTATCGGCTCGGACCATCTATTATGCGCCGGAATCAAAACCGGCGCCTGCTTACGCCCCACCAACCAAGGACCATCCTCAGGTGTTTGTTTTGCGTAAGAGAAGCCCGGGAGCAAACCTCGGTTACGCCGAGTCCAGCCGAGTGCGCATCAAGAGATCAGGAGAGGCCAAAGAGATCGCCCTTGATGTGGAAGGTAAAAGGTTGGGGATCGACGTTCGGTGTTGGTCGGCAGCCCCAGTTCCCTTCTCTCACGATAAGTACGACTGGAGGGCGGAGATCCGGGTGGTGGAAGGGAAACTTCAACCGATCACAGAAGACGAACCGATAACCTCTCCCACAGAAGGCTACCTACCTGTTTTCTGCATCGAGTTGCCTAAGGATACGGAGGCGAACTGGCTGCGCAGTAGTCCTAGAGGAACCAGAGACTTTTGGGTGAAGTTTAACGACGGCACCTATGCCAAAGCAGAGATTGTAGTGAGGACCGGTCGAAAACACGAAGTGGATGTTGAGCTCTGGTACAATCTCGACGGGGACAATAATTTCGAGAGCGAGTGATTGCGGAAGGTGTCCCCCTCACACCTCATCATCGATCAGCAGTGTCTTCATCATGAGTTCGCCTTTCTTCCATGCGGCGGGCCATTGCTTCTCTGGGGCCTCGAAGAAGTAGAAGTAGAGCGTGTCGGTCTTCGGGTTGATGACGAAGAGGTGGTGCATGACGATGCCGCCCTCGGCGTCGGATACGCGCAGGCGGAGGCCGAGCGATTTGAACGGTCCGCGGGCCTTTTCCCACGATTCGAGGACTTTGCCTTTGGAGGCGGCGGTGCGGCGGTAGTCGGTCGCCCACTTGAGCGCGTCTTTACCCAAGGTTTCCTTGGCCTTGAGGAAGACATTCAATGAGAGGCCGGTGTCGAACGACGGGTTGTCGTCGTCGATTTCGCTTTTGGTGATGAAATAGGCGAGCGACTCGTCGCTGGGGTGGGCTTTGGTGTGCCAGCCCTCGGGCACGAGTATGGCGCCCTTGAGCTCCGGGATGCGCCACCATGAGAAGCCGGGGTGCTCGGGCAGTTCGAGTTCCTCCGTCGGAGCGGGGGACTCGGATGCCGGCGCGGGATCGGCCGGTGTGGGATCGGCCGGTGTGGGATCGGCCGGTGTGGTGGGTGCCTCGGGTTCGGTTGGCGGGTCGCTGGATACGGGTTCCTGGGCGTTCAAGGTGAACGCGGTGACCATCAGCAGGGCGCAGGTGGGAAAGAGATTCATCGCATCATCCCATTACGCCTGGTGGGGCGGTTGATGACGCGATGCTTATACCAAATGAACGGCCACCTTGGCGGAACCGATGGGAATTGGATTGGTGGGAGATGGTGTGAGGAGAGTGATCTTGGCGGGATCTTTTTGATTGATGCTGTGTTGCTCACCGCTCAGGTAGCCCGCTAGCATCGCAGTTCGCGCCTTGCCTCACTCGAAAAAGCTCTCCGCCATTCCGCCAATTTGACCATTCAATTGGTATTAGGGGATCGGTAATGATGCGGCGGTGGTTTGGGCCGCCCCTTTTGGGGCTCATTACCATTGGGCGTCGTAACCCACGCCTTCGGCATGGGCTACGTTGGGGGGCACCTCCGGTGCACGGATGTCGCGAACATCATTTGCTCCTTTTCCTGCGGGCTAGGAGCGATGGCAATCGAGCATTTGGGATTTTGCCTGAAAGGCATGGGCAACCCAGCTCATAGTGAGAGGAGCCTCCGGCGACTTCACCTTGGGGGCGGGGCGCCGGATTCACGAAGCACCCAGAATGGGTGCTGGATGGGGTGACGCAGCTGGGGGCGTCAGAGCGAGAGGATCACGTCCTTGAGAGCCTTGCGTGCGGCGGGTTGGTTGTCGGCAACGATGGACGCGAGGCATTGGGAGCCGACGTGGTCGATGATGCGGAGGCTGCGCAGGTTGATGTTGGACTCCTTGAGGCGTGCGGCGATCTGAGCGAGGGCGCCCGGTTTGTCCTCAAGTTTGATGATCAGGGCGTCCTCCGAGTGGGCGTCGAAGCCGGCGGCCTTGAGTGCGGCGAGCCCTTCGTTGTGCTGGTCGACACAGAGGGTGATGACCCCGCTTTCGACTACACCCTCGGCGTCAATTTCTTCAATGTTGATATCGGCGGCGGCGAGCGTGGCGGTGACATCGGCGACGGCGCCGGGCTGGTTGTTGACGAAAACGGTGATCTCTTGCATGGCCTGAATGGGATTGGCGGCTGATGGGTAGCCGAAGATCCAGCGTCGCACCAATGTGAGGTGGTGGGAAGTTAATTCAGGCGGGGCAGTGGAACTGAAAGATCGGCATGGAGGACGGGGTGGGGTGGATAAAGGATTGATTGCCGAGCCAATTCTAGCGCAGGCTCTGCACCGATGAATATTTTGCGACCCACAGGGATGGCGTTGATGGCGATGGGCTTGGCGCGTGCGGATGTGCCGATGCCTGATTATCGGTTGGACGTGCCAGTGCCGGCTGGTGAGTTGGCGCCGCAGGTTTACCGGGCGCAGAAGTCGGCGCAGCCGGTGGTTGTGGATGGCAAGGCGGACGATGGCGTGTGGCAAACCGCGGAGTGGACGGCGGACTACATCGACATCGAAGGTGAGAGCAAACCCAAGCCCTGGCACCGCACGCGCTGCAAAATGGCGTGGGACGATCGTTACTTTTACGTCTTTGCAGAGATGGATGAGCCGCACTTGTGGGCGACGTTGACCAAGCGCGACTCGATCATTTTCTACGATAACGACTTTGAGGTCTTCATCGACCCCGACCGCGACAACCACCAGTACGCAGAGCTCGAGGTGAATGCGTTGAATACAGTGTGGGATTTGGCTCTGGTGAAACCGTATCGAGACGGTGGTCCCGCAGTGCACGGCTGGGACATTGCCGGGTTGAAAACCGCAGTGGCCCTCGATGGTACGTTGAATGATCCATCGGACGAAGATAGGGGCTGGTCGGTGGAGATCGCTATTCCGCATCATGCGCTCAAGGAGCTGGCCAAGGGGAACTTCCCACCGCTGCCGGGCGATCGCTGGAAAGTAAACTTCTCGCGGGTGCAATGGAGCCTCGAGCCGGATGCCACTAATCCGCACGGCTACCGCAAACAAACCGATGCCAAGACCGGCAAGCCCAAGTCGGAGCACAACTGGGTGTGGTCGCCGCAGGGGATTGTGAACATGCACTACCCGGAACGCTGGGGAGTGGTGGAGTTCGCCGATGGTTCTGCTGATGAATTGGTTCAGATCACCGAGGATGAGCGGGTGGTCGATGTGTTGATGGCCCATTATTACCAGGCGCGCGCGGCGCAGGTGCCGGGAGTGAAGCCGAAGCCACTCGATCTGGAGCTGCCTCAAGGCTGGACGTTGCGGCCAATGAAGCGCTTTGGTTTTGGCTTTGTCATTGCCGCGGAGAAGGACGGCCAGATCATCGCTGTCGATCACCAAGGGCGCATCTCGCGTGGACCTCAAAGCCCTAAGAAATAATGCATTGGATCGACTGGGCATTTTTGGCGGGGATTGTGGTTTTGGTTTTAGGTGTCGGGGTCGGCGCCAAGCACTTCATGAACTCGGTGGCGGACTTCCTCGTCGCCGGGCGGACGGCGGGGCGCTACATGATGGCGGTGTCCGGGGCGATGGCTGCGATCGGAGCGATCAGCATTGTCTCGCAGTTTGAGATGAACCTGGAGGCCGGCTTTGCGCTGGCGTGGTGGGATGTGCTCAGCGGGGTGGTGATTTTGCTCATCGCTGCGAGTGGCTGGGTGCGTTACCGCTTCCGGCAGACGCGCTGTCTGACCTTGGCGGAGTTTTTGGAACGTCGGTACTCGCGTGGGTTCCGCATCTTTACTGGTGCGGTTGGGTTTGGCGCGGGCTTGTTGAACTTCGGGATCTTCCCGGCGGTTGGGACGCGGTTCTTCATCCACTTTCTGGGGATCCCTCCGAGCTATCAGTGGTTGGGAATTGAATGGCCGACCTATGCCGTGCTGATGGCGGGGTTGATTGGCGCGGCCTTGTTTCTTGTGTTGCAGGGCGGGCAGGTCAGTGTGCTGATCACGGACTTCCTGCAGGGGGTGTTTGCCAATGTGGTGTTCGTGGCGACGGCGGGCTTTTTGTTGGTAACGATCCCATGGACTGAGGTGGCGGATGTACTGACCCAAGTGCCGGCCGGGCATTCGAAGACCAACCCGTTCGACACCGGCGAAGTGAAGACCTTCAACTTCTGGTTCATGCTGATCGGGCTCTTCGGGCTGGTTTACAATGCAATGAGCTGGCAGGGCGAGCAGGCGTACAACGCGTCGGCGGAATCAGCGCACGAGACCAAGATGGCGCAGATCCTTGGACTGTGGCGGGAGTTGCCCAAGATGTTGCTCGTGTTTCTCGTTCCGATTCTGGTCTTTGTGGTGCTCAACCACAGCGCGCACAGCGACGTGCAGGCGGACGTTCAAGCCGGGTTGGCTGGGATTGAAAACCCGGCGGTCCGCAACCAAATGACCGTGCCGATGACCTTGTCGCGCTTGTTGCCGGCTGGCCTGCTCGGCGCGTTTGCGGCGATGATGCTGGCCGCGTTCATCAGCACGCATAATACCTATCTGCATTCGTGGGCGAGTATTCTGGTGCAGGATGTGGTGATTCCATTGCGCGGGAGGCCGCTGTCGCCCAAGGCGCACATTTGGCTTTTGCGCGGGGCGATTGTGGGGGTGGCGTTGTTCATCTACGCCTTCAGTTTGTTGTTCGTGCAGGTGCAGGAGATCATGCTCTACATGGCGCTGACCGGGGCGATTTTCGCCGGTTGGAGCGGTGCGGTGCTGATCGGTGGTCTGTATTGGAAACGAGGCACGACGCTGGCGGCGTGGACCTCCGGGATTGTTGGCGTGGTTTGGACGCTGGCGATGTTTGTTTTGACCCAGTTGCGGGATGCGATGTCGGGCAAGACCGAAGGCGTTTCGAGCTGGGGGATCTGGCTGGCCGAGAACCTACCGCACGGGGAATGGATTGCCGCCCATTTGCCGAACGGTCAGTGGGTGTGGGGCCTGAGTATGGCAATTTGCTCGGTCACCTATGTCGTTGTCTCGCTGGTGGTGCCGAATGAGTTCGATCTGCCGTACTTGTTGGGGCGGGCCGAGCGTGCGGGTGAGGTGCTGGACGAATCGACGCTTGAGCGGCGGGCCGAGCGCTCGCGGATCTGGCGCTGGTTGGGAATCTCCGAGAAGTTCTCGCGCGGTGACATCGCGATCGCGTTGATCACCTATGTTTGGAACGCATTGTGGGTTTTGGTTTTCGTGGGCGTCACCGGGTTTGTCGTGATCCACCGTCTGGTTACGGGGGCGTGGTTCGACTTCGGCTCGTTCTGGATCGAGTATTGGCACGTCGTGTTCTGGATCCGAATTGTGGTGGCGGCCATGCTCACGGTGTGGCTGGCTATTGGTGGCTTCGGCGACCTGGGCCGGATGATGGGGCGCCTGCGCAACCGCACGCAGGATGACGAAGACGATGGCTTCGTGCGGGACGGTGATTAGATAGAACCGCACTGACTAAAAGCGTCTTGGCGTGTCGGGATCGGCCATCGGGTGGGTGGTGCGCTTCGGCGGTGTCGTAGGCTTGGCCTAGACTGCGTCGGCGCGGAATATCCCAGGGTGTGGTCGCCTGAGGCTCCCGTCACCCTGGGCTGGTTTGCGTCTCGCTTTCAGCGAGGAATTGATGCGGCTTAAAACCAAATGAACGGTCACCTTGGCGTGTCCGATGGGATTGACTGAGAAGGATCAGAGATGAAGAAAGTGATCTTGGCGGGATCTCTTTGAGTGATGCAGGGGTGCCCACCGCTCAGGTAGCCCGCTAGCATTGCGGTTTGCGCCTTGCCTCACCCGAGAAAGCTCTCCGCCATTCCGCCGATTGGAACGTTCAGTTGGTATTGGTAGTCGAAGTCGTCGTGAAGCGACAGATTACCGGTTAGCCGGAGGTTTCAACCTCCGGATATCAGTGCTCGGATGCAGCGTCCCGTAGGGACGGTTTACAGGAGTCAGGGGGAGCAGCGAGGTAAACCGCACCTCCGGCGCGAATTGATTAGAGCGACCAGACCAGCGGATGAATCCGCTGGCTAACCGGTAAGTCATCGCTTCGCGATGGAGAGTGAGCTGGTTTGTCAGCGTCCGGCAATGGGTACTAAACGAACGGTCACCCAAGCGTAAACTATGAGGATCGAGCAACAGGGGGATCAATTCCGGCAGGTCATCCCTGGGTGATCATTTCGTGTGGTGCATCGTTGCCCACCGATTAGGTAGCGCGCTAGCATCGCGGGCGAAAAAGCTCTCCGCCAATTTGACCGTTCAATTGGTATGCATCGCGCTTTCAGCGCGGAATGAACGCCGCTGGGGCCAGATCCATCTAATTCCCGCCCACCACGTCGTCGATCAGCTTGCCGCAGCTCCAGCAGGACTGGAAGTTGGCGGGGTTGGGTTCGTGGCAATGGGGGCAATGGATTTCGTGGTCCGAGTTCACGGGTTCGGCTGCGAGGTGTTGTTGGATGATTTCCACGGCGCGTGGATAATCATCGTCGTTGATCACGCAGAGTGCGGGGAAGAACTCGGGGATCGGGATTTCCGACAGTCCGGACATGGTCAAATATTTGTTCCGGATCATGGTCGGGATGCCTTCCCCTTTGAGGATGGTCTCAAAATAACTGACACGTGTCAGGTCGGCTTCGCGGAACAACTCCTTCATCACTGGTGGGCGTTACGTCAGAGCGTAGGCAATGGCTTCACTTGATTCCAAGGAAATTTCCGCTGTGCTCCGGGCATTGGCTATGGTTCCATCGCCTCGAGATGATCACTGGATATTCATGGATTGGTGGGCGCCGTGGCGCGGGTGGTGGGGAATCCTGGCAGGCGCGGAACCCAGCCACAGGAGATTGTTTGGAGCCGATCTTTCACAGCGAACAATCCGTGGATGCGGCCGTGGCCTGCGCCGACGCGGCTTTCTCTGAGTATTCGGCGGTGTCGGATGCGTCGCGTGCTGTGTTCTTGCGTACGATTGCCACGCATTTGCGGGCGGCGGAGGTGGCTCTGGTCGAGCGGGTTGGGTTGGAGACGGCTTTGCCACCCGATCGAGTGCGGGGTGAGATGGCGCGTACCTGCCATCAGCTCGAGCTTTTTGCGTCGGCGATTGAGGATGGCAGCTGGCGCCAGCGGTCCGAGGATGCGGCCGAGCCCGGGCGTCAGCCGCAGCCCAAGCCGAGGTTGGTTTCCGAGCGGCGTCCGCTTGGCCCGGTGGCGGTCTTTTGTGCGTCCAACTTTCCGCTGGCGTATTCGGTGATCGGTGGGGACACGGCGTCGGCTTTGGCGGTTGGGTGTCCGGTGGTGGTGATGGCGCATTGGGCGCATCCCGGCACGGCGGGGATCGTGGCGCAGGCGGTGCGTGCTGCGGTGGACGAATGCGGAATGCCCGAAGGTGTGTTTTCGATGCTGTATGGACGCGGCAATGAGTTGGGTGGGCAATTGGTCGCGCATCCGGCAATCCGCGCGGTCGGGTTCACCGGATCGCGTCGAGGCGGACGGGCGTTGATGGATATCGCCGCCGCACGTGCGGAGCCGATTCCGGTGTATGCCGAGATGAGCGCGATCAACCCGATCTTTTTCCAACGGGGAGCGACGGGGGATGACGCAATGCTCGATGGATTGGTGGCGTCGCTGACTGGCGGAATCGGGCAGTTTTGCACCAACCCGGGGCTGCTGGTATGTCTCGCCGGGCGGGATGAGGAGGCGTTGACCGACGGGCTGAGGGCGCGGCTGAAAGATGCCGAACCCGGGGTGATGTTGCACCGGGGGATCTGGGAAAATTATGCGGAGGGCGTGGCGCGGATGGAGAAGCTGGCGCGTGACGTGGTTCGGCATCCGTTGTCGGACGGGCGCGGGTGTCAGCAG
This sequence comes from Sulfuriroseicoccus oceanibius, assembly GCF_010681825.2. Lineage (NCBI taxonomy): Bacteria > Pseudomonadati > Verrucomicrobiota > Verrucomicrobiia > Verrucomicrobiales > Verrucomicrobiaceae > Sulfuriroseicoccus > Sulfuriroseicoccus oceanibius. Next base: position 561,160 of record NZ_CP066776.1, read on the forward strand.
GTGTTTGCTTGTGATGCTGAGACGTTTCTAGCAGACAAGGCTCTGCACGAGGAGGTGTTCGGGCCGTCGACTTTGATCGTGGTGTGCCGGGACGAGGACGCGATGCTGGCGGTGGCGCGGGGATTGGAGGGACAACTCACCGCGAGCATTCATGGCGAGGCGACGGATTTTTCTCGTCGGTTGGTGGCGGTGCTCGAGACCAAGGCGGGGCGCTTGGTGTGGAATGGGTTTCCGACCGGTGTCGAAGTGTGCGCGAGTATGGTGCACGGCGGGCCCTATCCGGCGACCTCCGATGGACGCTCGACCGCCGTCGGTCCGTACGCGATGGACCGATTTACCCGCCGCGTTTGTTGGCAGGGAGAGGGGTGGTGGATTTGATATCGGAAATCCGCGGAGGCGGCGTTGTGTGTGGGGAGGGTAAACCGTCCCTACGGGACGAGAGCCATCTTGGGGGCGGATCCTGCGGTTGAAACCGCAGGCTAGCCGGTAAGTCGTCGCGTTGCGACGGGTTAGTGCAGGGCGTCAGATTCACCGTCTGCATCAGCATCGGAATCGGAATCGGTAGGCAGTGGCACTAAGTTAAGCTTCGGCGTCAATTCCGCGCTGAAAGTGCCTCTCATACCTGCCTGGGATCAGTGAGCCTTCGGCGAGCGCCACCCCAGGTAAATCCGTCTACCAATGGTCGGCCGCGCGTACGATGCCGCCAAGGCGCCGCTCCCTCCCGATGGCCGCCCCTAAAACGACAGGACACCTTGAGTTAGTCTCATCCTCATCAGACCTCTTGCCCCGTGCCATCAGCCCTCACAGCCAGAGGCAGTCGACGAGGAAGACGACGACCATAAGCAGGGCGCAGATGGCCTTGGCGACCATGCCGCCGATGGTGCCCCAGAAGGCACCGTGGGATGAGCGGGCGGAGTCTTTTAGTGACTGTTTCGCAATCAGGAGCTCGGCGACGAAGGCACCGATGAATGGTCCGAGCAAAAGCCCCGGAATGTTGAAGAACATGCCGACCACGCCACCGATGAGCGCGCCGATGATGCCCCATTTCGTGCTCCCGAACTGCTTAGCCCCTGCGGCCGACGCCATGCTTTCCAAGATGTAGGAAAGCGCCAGCAGGATGCCAAGAATGACGAATCCGGTGACGCCCGGACGTTGGTCTGCGTCTGCGATGAAGTAATGAATCACCGCGGTGACCATCAGGATCAGCGTGCCCGGAAGGATCGGAAGCACCGAGCCCACCAGACCGATCACCAACAACAGTCCGGTCAATGTCCAGACGCCAATGTCGCCGGCGATGTCGAGTACTTCAGGTGGGATCGTCATAGTGGACGACAAAGCGCCGCACGGAGCGGCGCTTTGTTTGGGTCAATTACTTGGTGACTGGCGCGTAGGCGGCGGCGACTTCCTCCGCGATGATGCGAAGACCTTCGCGCACGGTGGCTTCCGGCATGGCGAACGAGACGCGGATGCACTCGTGGCGGTGGCGCCATGGATCGTCGGCTTCCACCGGCAGGCCGAAGAAGAACGGCTCGCCCGGAACAACCAGCACGTCGCGCTTTTTCAACCGCTGGTACAACTCCTGCGAGCTGATTGGCAGGCCCTCGAACCAGAACCAGAGGAACAACGCCCCCTCGCTGACGTGGATGTGGTACGGCAGGTCATCGGCGAAGAACTCATCGGCGCAGGCCAGGGCGAAGTCCGACTGCTTCTTGTAGTGCGGTCGGATCACATCGTTGCTGAGCTTGAGCACGTCGCCGGTTTCGATCAACGGGCGCATGATGGCTTGGCCGACGTTGCCGTTGCTGAGTCCGATGATGGCGGTTTCCGAGCGGACCGAGGAAGCGATCTTCTGGTTGGCGATGACGAAGGCCGTACGGGTGCCCGGAAGGCCGATTTTGGAAAGGCTGAGGGTGAGGATGATGTGGTCGTCCCACACTGGGTTCGCCTCGTTGAACATGATGTTCGGGAATGGTGTGCCGTAGGCGCCGTCGATGATCAGCGGAATGCCTGCCTCTTTACACAGGGCTGACAGGTGCGCGATCTCCTCGTCGGTGACGACGTTTCCGGTTGGGTTGGTCGGGCGTGAGAGGCAGACCGCGGCGTGGCGTTGTGGGTCGAGGTTGAGGTTGTCGAAATCGATGCCGTACTTGAAGCGGTGAGGAGCCGGGTGGGTGATTTTCGGGTGCCGTGCTTCGAAGATATCGCCATTGGCGCCCTGGTTGGCGTAGCCGATGTACTCGGGCACGACTGGGAGCAGTATGCGCTTGCGGGTTCCGTCCGGCATGTCGCCGGCGAGCATGTTGAAGAGGAAGAAGAACGCGGTCTGGCCACCGGCGGTGACGGCGATGTTGTCGGCGCTGATATCCCAGCCGTATTCGCGTCCGAGCATGGCGGCGAGGGCTTCGAGGAACTTATCGTTGCCGCCCGGTGGGTCGTAGTTGCCGACCATGCGGTCGAACTGGTCGCCATTTTCGAGAATTTCCTGCATGCGCTGGCGCCATAGTGCATCGACCGCTGGGATGTGGGCGGGGTTGCCGCCACCGAGCATCTTCACGTTCTCACCGCCTTCGGCCATTGCCTTGCCTAGGTCGTCCATGAGGATCTCGATCCCACTGGTCGATGACAAACGGCTGCCCAATGCTGACTTCTCGATATTCATAGGCGGCCAACATCAGACCAATTTCGGACAATGAAAAGCGAAGAATTGGCATTGGTCGGAGATGAAGAGGTCGCTGTGATTTCCCGGGGATGGAGCGTGAGACGAGGGATCCCGGATGGTTAGCGCCCCGTCATCCGCAGCTGCGTTGGAAGTTTTTGGAACAAGGTGTCGCCGCAGGGACTCGGGACAGATGCGGAAGTTGTGGGTTTTGCTCGATTTTGAATCCGAAATCCGCACAAAGTAGCCGCAATGGGCAAATGACTGCCCGGAACCAACCTGAAAACTTACCAGAACTATGAGTGTGATTACCGCAGGAGCGATCGCCCCGGACTTTGAATTGGTGACCATGGGGGCGAACGGCCCTGAGTTGGTCTCGCTTTCCGCCACCCTGGCCAATGGGCCGGTGGTTTTGTTGTTTGTGCCGGCGGCGTTCACCGGCGTTTGCACGACCGAGCTTTGCGAGATTTCGGCGGACTACGCGGCTTATGAGTCGCTCGGGGCCACTGTGTTCGGCATCAGCGGCGACAGCCCATTCGCGCAAGCGGCGTGGGCGGAGAAAGAAGGCATCAAGCTGCCATTGCTCAGCGACTACGATCACGCGGTCGCACGTGCTTACGGCATCGCCTACGACAGCTTCCTGCCTGAGAAGAACCTGCCGCTCTCCGGTGTGGCGAAGCGCTCCGCGTTCGTCATCGGCGAAGACGGTGTGGTCGCTCACGCCGAGGTGCTCGAGTCGCCAGGCGACGTGCCTAACTTCGACGACGTGAAGAGCGCGCTCGAAGGGTTGGCCTAGTATTCAGCCAATGATTTGTGCGAATGCCCGGTTCTGCAGGTGATGCGGAGCCGGGCGTTTTTTGTGGGCGGGGTGGAAGTTGCTTGGTGCCACAGATGGGGGTCTTGCGGCTACGCCGGTGGGTGACGGATTGCCAAGGCGAGGCTTGGCGTTCCAGAGGGAGGCCGGGTCATTCGTTCCTGCGGGACGGGGGCTTAGAGGATTCGCTCGAAGAACCACCAGAGGGCGACGAGGGCGAGGAGGCCGTTGGCGACGGTGCGGGTGTGGGTGAAGGCATTGGTGTCGTGCCAGCGGATGGTGAGGACCCATGCGGCGGCGAGGATGGCGATTTGGGCGGTTTCGACACCGAGGTTGATCGAGATGAGGGCGGTGAGGAAGCCATCGCCGGGCTGCAGGTAGGCGGAGAGGGCAGATGCAAAGCCGAGTCCGTGGATGAGCCCGAAGCCGAAGATGATCAACATCCTCCGGGTGGTGGCTTCTTTGAGGAAGAAGTTTTCGATCGCGACTGCGGCGATGCTCAGGGCGATCAGCGGTTCCACCCAGTTGCCGGAAACCTTCACGACTCCGGCGGCGGCGAGGCCGAGGGTGATGGTGTGCGAGATGGTGAAGGCAATGGACTGGAGCGCAAGTGGCTTCCAACGTCGCTGCAGCAGGAAGATGCCGAGGATGAAGAGAATGTGGTCGAGCCCCGCGGGGACGACGTGGATCACGCCTTGGACGAAGGCATGCCAGGCGAGCGAGCGGCCGACGGGATCCGCATTGGCACCGGCGACTGTGATTTGGCCTCCGGGTTTGAGTACGGCGTAGCGCGAGGTGGCATCAGAGTCAGCGGCCTCGGCCAGGTGGGCGTCGTGGGCGGGGAGACGGATGACGAAGTCGGGATGCGGACCGGCTTGGCAGTGGATCGTGACTTCTTCCCGGATGCCCTTGAGCTGAGGGGTGAGCAGGACGTGGAAATACGCGCCGTCGTTGAGATGGACGGGAAATGCGGGCGGATCGTGGTCGAAGTCGGGGAAGCTGACCTCGACCGGAATGAGCTTGCCGCCGGCCTCCAGTGTCAGCAGCTCGGTGAGGTAGCGTTTGGCTTCGGCCTTGAGGGAGGCGTGTTCGTCCGGACTGAGGGCGACCAACCAATCGCGGGTGGGCTGGGGGATGTCGGGATCGTTGCGGGTTTCTGGGATTGCGTAGCCGGCATCGAAGAACGATTGCAGCGCCCAACCTTTGTCGGTCTCGACCTTTTCCACGTACAACTGCTGAACGACGTGGGCGCTGGAGGTGATGAGCGTAATGACGAAGCTAACGAGCGCGATGAGAAATGAGCGATACATCTGGTTGAGGAAAGGGGGGCACCTGGGCATGAGGCCTGAAACAACAGACAACAAAGCGCAGAGTCTTTGGATCTGAGTTTGGATTCTACAGTGAAAATTCAATCTGACAGGAGGCGGATGTCATGTCGATTTTCGCGCTGCGCGACAAGTGCCCTTTCCTGCACCCCGACAGGGTGCGTGCAGGGCCTGACCGTACGTTCACAGGGCTGAAGCCCTGTGCTTCGATCCAGCCTCCTTTCAGCAACTCTGTTTCTAATTTTGTTTTATCGGCTCGAAATTGGGGTCGGAAAGAAGGCGGTTTACGAGTCTGACAAGCTTTCGGATCACGGCGGTGATGGCGACATGATGAGGTTTTCCTTTGGCGATCAGACGGCCATAAAATTCCTTCAAAATCGGGTTGTGGTTCGTGGCGCATAGAGCAGGCATGTAGAGGCTGCGCCGGAGTAAATGCCTTCCTCCGCGGACGTGCCTCTTGCCGCTATGAGTGCCGGTGTCTTTGTTGAATGGCGCAACTCCAACTAAAGCCGAAGCCTGGTTGTCGGTGATTGCGCCCAGTTCTGGCATTTCAGACAAGAAGACCGTGGATGCAGCCAGACCAAGTCCTTTGATCGACTCGATTTTGCGCTTCTTCTCACGCAGCACGGCGTCTTTCGCAATGAGTGTGTCGAGTTGCTTTTGGCAACGAGCAATCGCTCGCTCAAGGCTTTGGATTTGGGTCTTGAGCTCCTTCTTCACAAAGCTGTCGGTGACCTTTTGAAGGGCCGTTTTCTGAGCTGCAGCTTGGCGGGTGAAACGATCCTTAATCCTGGCGATCGCTGACATCTTCTCCTGCAGAGCTGTAGGTTTTACGCGGGATGCCGGGGTGATCGACTCTCCGAAGCGAGACAAGACCGTGGCATCCATCGCGTCAGTTTTCGCTGAGATTCCCATGGCCTCGGCAAATGCTCGTGCTCGCTTTGGATTAACCAGGCTGATGGGAATGTTTAGCTCCAATGCTTGAGCGAGGAGGCACTTTTCATAGCCACCGGTAGGCTCACAGATGATGTGGATTTCGTCCTGTTGTTTGGATAGCTTGAGGAGCTCCGATTTTACCTTTGATGGAGTGTTGGGAACGGTCCAGGAGCGCTTTGTTTTGGGGTGATAAAAGTCGAGTTTATCTTTGCTGACATCGACGCCGATATAGTGTTTGTTCTGAGTGTTCATCTGTATTTCAACCTTGGATCTACGAGCTCTCGGGCTCTTGCAACTCTACGAACTGCAGATGGATTTGAGGGAAACAGGCCTCCTTGCTGAAAGACGAGTTCAAGGACTCGAGGAGGAACGGAGTGACTGTTTCAGCGATCGAGGTGGGGGTGGCCACCCCCACCTTGATCAACCTCCGGTTTCGTATGAAACCGATGGAGCTAGGAATAGCTCAAATTGACCAACCAAGGAGGGCATCGAGTTCTGGAGGATGCGCTATCTGCGACGATGCACGGGCGATTTGGTTAGGAATAATCGACCGAAACCAGGGTCAGGCCATCGGCTGGTGCGCAGAGTGGGGATTTTTCAACTCCGCCGGCGGCGTGTTGGGCGGCGAGGCGCTCGCGGTCGAGCATGGCTGTGAGCTCGGTGGTGGTGAGCTTGTGTTGGCCGCAGCGGACGATGGCGCCGGTCATCAGCCGCACCATTTTGTAGAGGAAGCCATTGCCGCGGAAGTCGAGCGTGATGCGTGTGCCGGGCAGATGGTCGAGCGCGGACTCGAGCGGTGTGATGGAGGTGACGTGGCGCACGTTGTCGCCGCTGCCGGGGACGCGGTCGGTGCCGTCGTTGCGGTTGGCGCAGAATGCGGAGAAATCGTGTTCGCCGGTGAGGATGCGGCAAGCCTCGTGCATCGCGGCCAGGTCGAGTGGCCCGCGCTGGTGCCAGGCCCGCAGGTGGTCAAAGGGGGGGAGCACATCGGCGACGACGATCTCGTAGCGGTAGTGCTTTCCAGTGGCGGAAAAGCGGGCGTGGAAATCCGTGTCGACCACCGCGGCATCGACGATGCGGATTTGCCGCGGCAGTTTTGTGTTCAGCGCCCGCAGCCAGGCACCGCCGTCCATGCGGTGCGTGGGCGGGAGGTCGAAATGAGCTACCTGGCCGAGAGCGTGGACTCCGGCATCGGTGCGTCCCGAGCCGTGGAGCGCGCTGGGTTTGCCGAGGATGGCGGCAATGGCGCGCTGGACGTGGTCCTGCACCGCGTCACCGGCAGGCTGGGATTGCCATCCGGAGAACCCGCTGCCCTCGTAGGCGATGGTCAGGCGGATTCTGCGCGGTGTCTGGTCGTGATCGATCAAAAGAAATTATCGTCGTCGTCGTCGTCTCCACCGAAGCCGAGCCAGTCGTCGTCGTCGTCGTCGAGCATGCCGGCGCGGAAGTCATCGTCGTTGTCGCTGCTGTCCTCGCGGTTGTCGAGCCAATCCTGAAGGATGACGGTCGCGGCGACTTGGTCGATGACCTGCTTGCTGTCCTTGGCTTTGCGGCCCGAGGCCTTGAGCTGGCTTTGGGCTTCGACAGTCGAGAGACGTTCGTCGATCTCCTCGATCTCCACACCATCTGGTAGCACGGCTTGCAACTTCTCGATGAAATTACGCACTTTGGCGGTCGCGTCGCCTTCGCTGCCATCCATGCGGAAGGGCATCCCGATCACCACCATGTCGACTTTGCGCTCGGCGACAAGGTCGGCGATGCGGTCTTCCGGGCGGTTTTTCGGATCGTCGTTGGCAATGGTTTCCACAGGGTGGGCCATCATGCCGAGGTCATCCGAGACCGCTACGCCGATGCGGGCGTCGCCATAGTCGATTCCGAGAGCTTTGATCGTGTCCTTCATACAGGTGGTGTGGTGGGATCAGTCGTGTCCTTAATGTAGAGCGCTTGGCAGCAATTCAATGAGCTTTTTGATGTCATCGGCGGAGTGCCGGTTGGCCACCAAAGTTGCCGTGCGGGTGCGCACTATGATGAGATCTTGGACGCCGACAAGTGAGATGTTGGTCGGGTCGGCATTTTCTGAAAATACGATATTATTGCGGCTATCGACGCTGGTAATTTCGATATTGCTGCGGTTGCCGTTGGCATCGGCTTCGAGGTAGGCCGCGACCGAGATCCAGCTGCCGACATCGTCCCAGTCGAAGGTGGCTTCGACGTTCATGACGCGGCTTGCTTTTTCCATCAATGCGAAGTCGATCGAGATCTTCGGCAGCGTGCGGAAACTCGATTCCAGGGTGTCGAGTGGGTTGGTGGCCTGGGCGGTTTCGTCGATGAATGCGGCGAGTTCCGGGCAATGCTCGGAGAGTTCGTTGCGGGCGGTTGCGACCGACCAGATGAACATGCCGGCATTCCAGACAAAGCCGCCGTCGGCGAGGAACTGCTCGGCAACTTCGGTGGTTGGTTTTTCGCGGAATCGGACGACGTCGCGCACGATGGCATCGCCTTCGGTGTTGGCGACGGTTTCTCCCACTTCGATGTAGCCGTAGCCCGGGCAGGCCCAGGTTGGCTTGATGCCGATGGTGAGGATCGCCGGTTCAGCGGCGGCGGTTGCCACGGCGGTGCCCAGAACCGATTGGAATGCGGCACGGTCGGCGATGCGTTGGTCCGATGGCAACACGGCCATCACTGCGTTCGGATCTTTGGCGGCAACCCAGCCGGTGGCAAATGCGATGGCCGGTGCGGTGTCGCGGCGCTCGGGTTCGGCGACGACGTTTTCGGCAGGCACTCCGCAGGCCGAGGCGATCTCGATGGCGGCCGGCTGTTGCACTGCGTTGGTCACGATGAGCACGCGCTCAGGTGGCACGATGCCGTCGAGTCGGCGGATGGTGTCTTCGAGTAGTGTGGTGTCGCCGAAGAGGTTGAGGAGCTGCTTCGGACGGTTGTTACGGCTCAATGGCCAAAAGCGCTGGCCGCTTCCACCCGCGAGGATCACTGCGTAGACGTTGGGAGTATTCATGGCGCGTAACTTGCGGAGGGATTTCGGCGTGGCAAGGGAAGCTACGGTGAAAATGAGCGACGTTTGAGTCGCGCGGGCCGGCGCAAGAATTCCGTGTTTTCCATTTCACCTGCGCATTGCAGCTGCGTATAGTGATCCAGCTATGGAAGAACCTATCAATACCTCAACCAATCCGGTTGCCACCAACGTGGCGGTTTCTGTCGGCCCAGCTGCGGTTGGTGCCGCTGTGGGATTGTTAGTCGCTGAGGCGCTGGACAAAAAGGCACGTCGCAACACGGCCGCCGGATTGTTGGCAGTTGGCGCACTGTCCGCCCTGCCAATGGTGGTGAGCATGGTAGCGAACAAGATCAACCATCCTGCAAACCGCCGTGGTAACGAGCGCACGCTCGCCGCTATACGCGAAGGCGCCGGTGTGTTTGACGAGGAAGGTTTCGAGTCGTTCGATTCCTAATCTGCTCGTCCGCTAGAAGTTATTTTCACCCCGCACGATGCGCTCCGGCGTGTCGTGCGGGGTCTTTTTTTGAGTTGGGCACGGGGGGCAAGGATGCTGCCAAGAACTTTCGTTTTAGCCGTACTCTGGTTTTGTCTCACGCAGAGGGGGACGGAGCTCTTCGGGCAACGACAGGAGTGTCGTTGGTCCATCGGGGAATGGTGGTCTCGCGTGTTGCGATGGAGCAACCACACTCCTGTGGTTGGGAGCGGTTCTCGTCATTCCTAGCGATTCACCACAACCTATCATCAATCCCTCCCCATCCTGTCATCTGTGGAAAAGAACATCGCGACCATCGGTGACCGACGTGCCCCATCCCCGCCGCCGGAGCTGCACCCGCTTTGCGTCTTCGCGTCTCTGCGTGAGCTTTCCCATCGGCGCCGCGCCGGCATTGTGCGGAGATCTGTTGGCGATGTTGAGGAATGATTTCCCCTCGTCCACATGACGCGGAGGGGTGGCACGGCTATGGTGGGGCTATGACATCGGCTCCATCTCAGATGCGTACGCAGCGCACGTTCACGCTCGATTTGTTGCGGGCGGTGCCTGCCGGTGTGTTGCTGACGGTGGTGACCACCTTTGCAATCCTGATTGCCAACCAGGCGTTTGCCGCGCCGGATTGGGCAAAGGGCGTGCTGCTGGCGGCCTCGCCGTTGGGGATGTTGCTGGGGGTGAGTGCGGTCACGTTTGTGAGGCGCTCCGGGCTGACGGTGAACCAAGGAGGGGCGGTGATCAACGCGGTGGAATGTGGCGGCTTTTTGTTGGCGGCAGCGAGCGGATGGGGCGATGGACCACCGGTTCTTTGGATGTTCGTGCTCGGTTTGAGTGTGGCGATGTTTTGTATGTCGGTGAGTTTGCCGTTGGTGGCGCAGATCTATCGGAGCCAGTATCCGGATGAGAAACGCGGGCGGTTGTTTTCGCTCGCTGCGATGGTGCGGGCCGGAGCGTCGATTGCCGGGGCCACGGTGGTGGGGAAGTTCTTGGCCGGGGATATGAACGCGTATCCGGTGGCATTGGTGTGTTTTGCCGTGGCGTCGCTGATGGTAGCTGCCTGTGTGCTGGGGATGGGGAAAGTGGAAATCCAGCAGGCCAAGCGCGCCAAGTTGTTGGATGCCTTCCGTCACGTGAAGGACGACAAGCCGTTTCTCAAATTGCTGACGTCGTGGATGATCCTCGGGTTCGGCAACCTGATGGCGATGGCGATGTTTGTCGAAGCCGTGGCCAACCCGAAGTACGGCTACGCTTACGATGCGGACAAGGTGACGTCGTTGACGACGGTGATTCCGCAGGTCGCGTTCATTCTCTTTGTTTACAGTTGGGGGCGCTTGTTTGACCGCTGGAATTTCTACGTCCTGCGGGCGGGGATCAACGTGGTGTTTATCGCGGGGGTGATCGTTTATTACTGCGTCGGTGGCTGGTGGGGGCTGTGCATCGGCATTGCGTTGCACGGGATTGCGCGATCGGGGGGGAATGTGGCGTGGTCGTTGTGGACGACGAAGTTTGCCGAGCCGGACCGGGTGGTGGACTACATGGCGGTGCATACCTTTGCGACAGGGATCCGCGGGACGCTGGCTCCCTTTGTCGCGCTGGCGGTGGCGGGTCAGTTTTCGCTGGCTACGGTGGGTGCAATTAGTGCCGGGATGATGACCATCGCGACCTTGATGATCGTGCCGGACATCAAGCTGGCGCACGCGCGGAGGAAGTCGCAAATGGTGGTGCCACCGAAGGTGGGGAGCTGACAGGGAAATATGCGATCGGTCGGGTAGCGGCTTTTTGGGGAGTGCAGTGAGAATCACTGCTTTTGATTGCAGGCGGAGCCGGTGGGTTTTCAACCACGAAGCGCACGAAGGGCGCTCGACGGCAGGAATGTCGTCCCCCCAGCGCTGCGCGTGCGTGGCTTGCACGCTGAGATCGTGACGGAGCTCTTCGAGCAACGACAGGAGTGTCGTTGGTCCATCGGGGAATGGTGGTTTTGCGGGGGGCAATGGAGCAACCACACTCCTGTGGTTGGGAGTGGTTCTCGCCATTCTGAGTGATTTGCATCACCCCACTCCAAAATCCGACCCATCCTGTCATCTGCGGAAGAAAACCGCGACCATAGGTGACCGACTTGCCCCATCCCCGCCGCCGGAGCTTTCCCCGCTTTGCGTCTCTGCGTGAGCTTTCCTCGAATTGCGGAGCAGTGCGATCAAACGAGTGAGGAATAACAACCGAAAGTGCTTCGGTTCTTGTCATGTGGGTGCGGCTGGGGGCACGATCATCGGGCTCGTGCTGCGGGGAGAAAAACTTCCAAGGATTCTGGAGGTGGTGTGTCACACCCATTGCCGGCGGCGCGTGGATGCGTTGCCGCTGCTGTGATTTTCCGATTCACCAACTCCCAAAGCTATGAAATCCGTCCGATCCGTTGCCTCGTCCTGTCTTGCTCTTTCCGCGCTTCTATCCGCTGCGCCGCCGTTGTTGGCGAATGAAGTTCCCGCAGTGGAATCCTACGTGCTGGCGACCGACCGCGAGGCGGAGTTGGCCAAGCTGGTGCCGGGGACGGTCGATTACTACCGGCTGCATTTGATCCATTTTGAGAACACCGGGCAGTGGGGAAAGCAGGAGGCAATGATCGCCGACATGCGGGCGCAGATGAAGCGGGGCGCGCTGAGCGGGATCGGCGAAAGCGAACTGCAAACGTTTGAGCTGCGCCGGGCGGTGATGCGGTTCCAGGACGATACCGCGGCGTCGGGGGCGTCGATCGCGCGCATCCTCGGGCTGAGCTTGAGCCATTCCCAGCCGCTGCGGGAGAACGAGCAATCGCTGCCGAGTGCGTTGCATGGTGGGGTTTTCGAGCGCCGCCAGTGGTTGCGCAGTGCGTTGAAGGCATCGGGTAACTCGCTCCGCAATGTCAGCGACCATCAATTGCCGTATCTGCTGAGCGAGCGGATCCAGCTTACGGCCGAGCAGCGTGAGCAGTTTTTGCGTCGCTACCAGAATGCGCAGTCTCCGGGCGTGGTGGACCTGGTGGTCGCGCATTTCACTGACAAGCGGACGGCGTCGTGGGGTGAGTTTGAGATTCACCAGTTCCTGACGCTGGAGCAGATGGATAAAGTGCGGAAGCGGGTGACGCGGCTGCGTGACGATTCGCGCTTCACTGCGGCCTATCTGTCCAAATTGATGCCGGGCGACGACGTCGAGCTGTGGGTGGATCGGGACGAGACGATGGCGTACCTTGAGCGGGTGTGGGCGTACGTTTCCACCCTGCCGGAGAACCAGAATGCGTTGCGCGGGCAGGTGCTCTACCGCTTGCTCGAGTGGGAGCGGATGACCGGGCGTGTGAACCGTGAGCACTTGCAGGAGTACCTGAAGCTGCCGCGGCCAGTGGCTTACCAGACCCGTGAACTGCGTCGTAACCGCCAGCCGATGACCTTTGGCAATGAGTTCACTCAGATTTCCGGCGTGCGCCAGATCCTGCCTCCGGTCGAGGAGGAACTCGTGCGCGAGCTGGTCATGGACCAACTGGTGGCGGATGGCAATGACGCCGCATTCCGTGGATTGATCCTGGAAAAGACACTCCAGCAGTGGCTGGCCGAGGCGATGATCGTGGCGGGCAAGGGCGAGCGGGACCGCTGGTCGCGGGTGCTCGGGCCGGATCAGTTCACCGCGCTGCGAGATCGAGTCGACATCGACTTTGCTCCGACCAACCCGGCGAGGTTTGCAGTGGACGAGCCGGTGTCGCTGGAAGTGATGACGAAAAATGCCGGCGCGATGGAGGTGAAGATTTACCAGATCAACACGCTGGCATTCCACGAGCAGAATGCGGGTGAGATCGATGGTACGCTGGACCTCGATGGCCTGGTGGCAAACCACAGCCGCGTGATCGAAACCGGTGACAATCCGTTTGTGCGCAAGCCGCTGCGGGTCGAGCTGCCCGAGATCGACGGGCGCGGGGTGTGGGTGGTTGAGATGATCGGCAATGGCCGCAGCAACCGTGCGATCGTGCGCCGTGGCGACTTACGGGTGGTCACCCAGCCGCATCCGCTGGGCCAGCAGGCATTGGTTTTAGACGAGTCCGGAAAACCTTTTGCCGGCGCGGAGGTGCGGCTCGGCGGGCATGTCTTCCCGGCCGATGAGAACGGGCTTTGTGTGTTGCCGTTTTCCGAGAACGAGGAGGCGCTGGATGTCGTCCTGCACGACCCGATGAGCGGGCTGGCGCGTCCGGCGAAGGTGGATGCCGTGCGGGAAGAGTATGTGTTGGACGTCAGTCACGTGGTGCCGAGGGAATCGCTGATTGCGGGCAAGGAAACGACGCTGGCTGTGCGGTGGACGGCGTTGCTCAATGGTCAGCCGGTGAACCCGGAGCAACTGGTGCGGCCGAAGCTCAGCTTGCGCTTGGTCGATGCCGATGGTGTGGCGTCGGTGAAGCGGGTGCCGGTGGAGTCGTTGCAGTTCTACCGCGACCTGACGATCGACTTTGTCGTGCCGGAGCGCTTGGTTTCGTTGGAGGTCGTGTTGAGCGCGGAGGTGGAGCAGGTGCGCACCGGGGAGATGGTGACGTTGGAGGCCCGGAGCCATCAGGAAGTGAACGACGGAGCCGCCACCGATGCCGAGGGCTTTGTTTATTGGTTGCCAACTGAGAAAGGGCTGGTGGCCGAGCTGCGCGGACGCAATGGCGAACTGCTCGCCGGACACGATGTGCGGGTGAGCGTGCGCGATGAGCAGTTCCAGGCGGTGGGCAATCAACTGATGCGCAGCGACGAACGCGGGCGGGTGATGCTCGGCGGTGTCCCGCGGTGGGCGGTGGTGGAAATCAGCGGGGCGGGGCGCGGTAAGGACATGGTTTCCTCGCGAGCGGTCCAGCGGTTTGTCCAATCCAACGACGACCGAGTGATGCTCGGCGTGGACGGGGTGACGCTCAAGGCGGGTGAGGCGCGGGCGGTGCCGATGACAGTGACCGCTGCGGATCTCGAGCAGCGGCGGGTGAGTCTGGTGGAAATCCGGCGCGGTGCGGTGGTGCGTGATGTGACCGACCAATTGACGCTGACTGATGGCGGCTTGGTGATTGGCAGCGGGCTTGCGGCGGGATCGTACGAGCTCCGCACTGAGAGCGATCAGTTCGCCGTGGAAGTGGTGGACGGCGACTGGCACGGGCTGTGGTTGTTGGGCGAACGCATCGCGGTGCGTGACCCGCACCAGACCCTGCCGCGCCTGACCCAGGCGGAGGTGGCCGGCGATGCGGTGAAGGTGCAAGTGGCCGATGCTTCGGACCGCACCCGGCTTTATGTGGTGGCGTCGCGCTACCGATCCGACCAGCTGCGGCGGCCAGGCATGGGGATTTTCCCGATGAATTTCGACCAATTGGTGACGTCGTTCCGCGGTGCGCCGACGACGGATCTGCTGGGTGGGCGCCGCATCAGTGACGAATACCGCTACGTGCTCGAGCGGCGGTTGGCGAAGCACTTCCCGGGCAACCTGTTGGGACGCCCTGAATTGATCCTCAATCCATGGGACGTGGACCAGGCATCGGCGAAGGACCGTAACTTCAAGCCGGGGGATGATCTGAAGAAGGGGGCGGCGAAACCTCTGATGTCCCGTCGACGAAACAAATTAGATAGGGGCCGAGTCAGCTATGATGCCTTTTCCAGCGAGGCTTCGGTGATCGCGCACCCGGTGTACGATTTCCTCGCCGACCAGCCGGGCTTCCTCATCAGCGTGCCGTTGGACGAGAATGGCGGGGCGTCGATCAATTTGAAGAACCTGCCGGAGGGGCGCGATGCCCTGCGGATCGTCGTGGTGGACGATGGCGTGGTGATCGACCGCAACCTGGTGACCGGCGATGCCGCCGAGCCCGCGCTGTGCGACCGCAGGACCCAGCCGGTGAAGGACGCCAGTCTGGCTCTGGCGTTGGAGGACTCGGTGACGGCGGTGCCCGCGGGTGGGACGCTCGAGTTGCAAAAACAAGAGGGCACACGGGTGGCGAGGATTGCCACGGTGGACGACTTGGCTGGGTTCTTTGACTCGGTCGGCGATCTGCCGGACTGGCGGAAGTTCAGCTTTGTCCGCAATTGGCAGAAGCTGGGCGATGACGATAAACGCGAGCGCTACGATGACTTCGCCTGCCATGGATTGCATCTCTTCCTGGCGAAGTACGATCCTGAGTTCTTCAACGCTGTGGTGAAGCCGGGCTTGGAAAGCAAGCTGGAGAAGTCGTTGGTGGACGAGTTCCTGCTGGGGCGTGATCTGACGGGGTATTTGGCACCGCAGGTTTACCAAACTCTCAACGCGCTTGAGTTGGCGTTGTTGGCGCGCGGGTTGCCGCAGGGCGCGGATCGCGACAGCGTGGCCGCGGATCTGGCGACGCGGGCGTCGATGTTGCCACCGAACCCAGTGGAGCGCACCGAATGGGTGCTCACCGCATTGGGGACGTCGATGGGCGGCGCGGAAGGGGATCCTTTCGCCTCGGACAAGAGCGAGGAGCCCGAGGTGGCCGCCGGAGGAGGTAGCTTTGGTAGGAGGGAAGGGGTGCTCGGGTTTTCCATGATGGATGAGGATTCGTTCGCCGACAATCGGGACGCACCCGCCGCACCGTCGGCCGCGTTGGAGCCGCAACCCGAGGGGATGGACATCATGAAGGAAAAACAGCGCCAGCTCTATCGCGAGCTTGGGCTGACCAAGATCTACGCCGAGTCCAATTACTACCGTGTCCGCAGGGCGGCGCAGGGCCCCGGATTGATCCCGGTCAATCCATTCTGGGCGGCGCTGGGTGCGTGGGACGGCGACGCGGCATTCGCGAGCTCGGAGATCGTGCGCCAGCCGGTGAATGTGTCCGAAGCGCTGGCCATGCTGGCATTCTCCGGGCTGCCGCTTGAGGCGGAGGAAGCCGAAGTGGAGTCCTCCGATACGGCGAGCAAGCTGACCGCGAAGTCGCCGCTGATTGTGGTGTCGCGCCAGACTGTTCCGGCGAAAAAGCAGGACGCCCAGGCGGGTCAGATGATCTGGATGGACCATCAGGTCTTTCGTGCTGACGACCGGTTCGTGATTGTGAACGGCCAGCGCGAGCCAAAGGCGGTGGGGGATACCCTGGAGACCGGGATTGCGTATGGCATGACGGTTTCGCCGATGAACATGAGCGGCCGCGATCTGGTGGTGGACCTGCATTCGGTGATCCCGAGTGGTGCGGTTCCATTGCAGAATGGCCAGGCGATGATCGGAGGCAGTCTGTTCCTCGGGCATTTTGAATCGACCACGAGGGAGGTGCAGTTCTACTTCCCGGAGGCGGGAACGTTCACGATGCCGGCTGCGCAGGTCACCAGTGACGGGGTGTTGTTGGTGTCGAGTGCGCCGCGCACATTCGAGGTGGTGGAAAAGATCGACCAGGTCGACAAGACGAGCTGGCCGTGGATCGCGGCGTACGGCTCGAATGCGGAGGTGCTGGAGTTCCTCAAGAACGAGAACTTACACGTGGTAGGATTGCCGGCGGTGGCTTGGCGGATGAAAGACAAAGCGTTCTTCAAACAAGTGACGGATTTGTTGCGTAGCCGCCGCATGTTTGACGCGCAGCTGTGGGCGTACGGCGTGAAGCATGGTGACGTGGTGACGACCGGTGAGTTGTTGTCGATGAACCAGCGGGCGAGCCAAATGTTCTATCCGTTCCTGGATTCGGATGTGGTGGACTACGACCCTATTGAACGCGGGCAGTTCGAGCATCTGGACTTCCGGCCGTTTGTGAATGCACGGGCGCACCAACTCGGTGGCAAGGCGTGGATCGGTAACGACAAGATGCATGGCCAGTACACCAGAATGTTGGAGATCCTGGCGCGCAAAGCGGAGTTCGATGCGGGTGACCGCCTGAGGGTGAGCTACTATTTGCTGATGCAGGACCGCATCGACGAAGGGCTCACGTGGTTTGACTCGATCGACCGCGACGCGGTGGATGCGAAGATGCAGTACGATTACCTGGCATGTTATGCGGCGTTCTTCCGCAGCGAGCCGGAGCAGGCGAAGGCGATTGCATCGCACTACGCCGGGACTGCAGGCGACCACTGGCGGGATAAGTTCGCCCAGGTGGTGGCTCAGGCCGATGAAATTGCTTCCGGCGTGACGGCCGAGGGGGCTGGGGATTCGCGCGAAGCAACCCACGAACGCGAAGCGAGCGCCGAAGTGACGCTGGCTTTGCGCCAGGCCGGACCGGGGGCGCTGGAGTTGCGCCACGCGAATGCGGACACGGTGGAGCTGGCATTCTATGAGGTGGATCTGGAGTTGTTGTTCAGTCGTACGCCGTTCCTGAACGCGGACAGCGATCGTTTCCGCATCGTCCAGCCAACGCAGACGATGGATGTGAAACTGAACCAGGCATCTGGCGAGTCGACTCTTGCGATCCCGGATGCGCTGAAAGGGCGCAACCTCCTGGTAGAAGTGCGGGCCGGCGGGAAGTCGGTGCACGCCATGGTTTCCGACCACCGGATGAATGTCGCCGTCGCCGAAAACTATGGATTGGTAACGGTTCGCGGACAGCAGAACGGCAAGCCGGTGCCTGCGGCTTATGTCAAAGTCTACGCCCGGATGAAGAACGGTCAGGTGGAGTTCTACAAAGACGGTTACACCGATCTGCGCGGTAAGTTCGACTACAGCAGTCTCAATGAGGACAAGCTTCCCGGGGTTGAGCGGTTTGCCTTGCTGATCGCCGACGATGAACTAGGCACTACGATCCGCGAAGTGGCGCCACCGGCGAGGTAGGCTGGAGATTGCACATCACGCCGCCGTCCATGGGCAATGGGCGGCGGCCACAGATGGGCACAGATCCTCACAGATGAATTGGTTTGTCGGGGGATCCTGATCGGTATCGGTATCCCAATCGATGGTTAAGGATAACGAAGAGGATAAAGATAAGGAGTGGGATGCTTTAGGCGAAGCGGAGGCCTTCAGGTAGGCCGGAGTCTCTCAAGCAGAAATGAGCTCCCTGTTCATTCGATCGGTCATTGGGGATAACCCGGTTCGCAATAAGTGATCAACGCACCGCGGCACCAACCAACTCCGCCGATCCCGCTCCCTGCATGGGAGCCGCAAACCAGCCCGGGGTGAACGGAGCCTCCGGCGACGCCACCCTGGGAAACCAGGCATCACATGCATCGCACCCTGAAGGGGTGCTGGACGAATCAGATCAAATGCGCGCTGTAGCCGGCGGCGACGAGATTTTGGTAGGCGGCCCGGGAATCGGGGGGTATGGGTTGTTCGCTGGCGAATCCTTTGGCGGGGTATTCGACGATGCGTTGGAAGTCGCCGACCATGGCGGCGATGACGACATCCTGTGGTAGGTCATCGGTGCAGTAGGCGTCGAACGGCAGGGGTGGGGACGACGCGATGGCATTGAGCTCAGGCCATTGGACGTCGAGCGCGGCTATGGTACGGCGCTCCATGTAGGGCTTTTGAACGACGATGGCGTTGTCGACTGTGAGGTTCCGGTCCGCGAGTAGCTCGCGGCTGAAGCGGATGTTTTCTCCCGTGTTAGTCGCGCGGTTCTCGATCAGGATGGCGGATTCTGGAACTCCGGCGGCAAGAGCTACCGCAGCCATGGCCTCGGCTTCGGTCTGGTCCCAATGGCCGGTCATGCGGCCGCGGGCACCGGAGAAAAGCAACCAGGGGGCGAGTCCGTCCATGACGAGGCGGGCGGCATGTTCCGCCACCCGCAGGTCGTTGCTACCAAAGACGAGTACCGCGTCGGCGGGGGAGACTGTGTGGTTCAGCTGGTGGTAGGCCCAAAGGGATTCCACGCTGGCTTTAAGTTCCGGGGCAAGCATGGAGGCAGCGTAGCCGGAGTGTGGTGGGAATCGATGCGAAAATCGGGCGTGGTACTGGTCGCATTACCCGACAAACAAATGTGTCATTTTCGGTGCTTGTGAATTACTCCCTACTTTTTTAATAAAAAAGCATTGCCTGATTATCACGGGCTCTATAACAACATTGATCTGTCTACATTGTAAGCGTGCGTTAGGAGAGCTTTTTCTTCAAACGTGATTCGGAATCCGGGGGGATTCACACAGAACGAATCAACTTATGATAGCGACATTAGAGACGATGGACCGGGCATCTTTACCGATGCCCGTCCAGGGCCGTCTGCTGGGCAGGGGTTGTTGCGGCAGGCGGCTTTTTTTGCTCCGGCGGTTGTATTACCGCCGGAGCAAATTTGTTTCTGAGGCGGGCACCGCTGTCGCGAGATCTAAGGTTTCACGCAGAGACGCCAAGACGCTAAGGCCCTACCACGTCAGCGCCGGTGCCGACTACCATGGGAGATTCATAGCTTCAAATTTGTGAGCACACCGCTCCCCTAATAACGGGAATCATGCACGTTGACCTCACGAGGCGGGTGTCTAACTTACAGCTCCAATTTCCAGATGATGCCCCCATGCTAAAACGACTTCTTCTCCAAATCTCGGTTTTCGTCCTCCTCTGCACGAACATTCACGGTCAAACCCGGACTTGGACAGAGGAGAGCACGGGACGAACAATCACTGCCACATTGGTGGAGAGAAATGGAGACTCTGTCGTGCTTAGAAACCTAAACGGCAAAAGGTTCACCGTTGCGATAGAGCGTTTTACCAAAGCGGATCAGACCTACATCGATGAAGCATCCGCCAAAGAAGACAAAGTTGAGCATCAGGCGGCTTCCGACAGGGGCAATCGATTGAAGCCGTCCCCAAAACCAGTCAATGTCGGCGGATTGAAACTGAAGGCTGAGCTCCTTGATGCGGGGCCGCCAATCACCAGTGACGACGCCTTTGGAGAACTCACACAGATCCTCGCCGTGAAAGATCAAGTCGTGGTCGGAGGAAAGGACGGTACCATCACTGGATTCAAGACAAACGAAGGAGCCAGCCTCCAAGTCAATCGAGCATTTGGAGACTCGGGTGTGATCGAAACCGGCTCTGAAGTGGAGCGTTTGCTCCGTATTACCGACAACCAGGTTGCTGCCAGACTTCGCTCTGGCAAGGGCCTTTTGATCGAGAGCGGACAGATCAAATCAGATATAGCAACTCCAAACGAATCTACCTCACTCGATCGAAGCGGCACATGGGGCGTTTCAGTGGAGACCGGATCGAGTAGTGCGAAGGGATTCAGCCGCGTTAGCATGCTAAGTTTCAACAGTGGTGAATTGGAAAAGACCCACTGGATCACCTCAAAAGATCCAAGCGCAGTTCCCGCAGGGTACACGATGAAGAATGCGTCCTGTGCCGCTGTGATCGGGGGGGACATCTGGATTGCCGGACTAAACGAGGAAGGTGTGCAAGAAATCGTATGTCTGGATCGCGATCGGAAGGTCCAGTTCAGACTCGGCAACAAGAACGCCTTTGCTTCCGACGGATTTGGAAATTTCACAGCGATCGAAGAGACGCCGCGGGGCGCGGTGGTTTTGGATTCTAATATGCGCGATCTGAAAGTCGTCTCCTTGGATGGTTCGGTTACCGCAGTTGTCGACGTCAAACCCTTCCTCGGTCTCTCCTATCCGTGGATCATCGATGCCTCCTACAACCCGTCCGACGGGTATCTCTACCTTCTGGTCGCGCAAGCCCGCGAGAAGTCAGAAGTTAGAGAGAACCTGATCTATCGGATTTCGGGCTTCGCAAAGTAGCGGAGAATTGCCCAGGGGGATCCCATCCCTGCTGTAAACCGTCCCTACGGGACGTCTCATGCTTGCACTCATATCCGGAGGTTGAAACCTCCGGCTAACCGGTAACCTGTCGCTTCGCGACGACCTCAATCACGTTGCATCCTAGCAACCAAAGCCGTTGCGGGAGCCCAATCCCCATCGCTGAAAACAAAAGCGAGAAATGGCACCCGTTGAATACCATTGGAACGGTTAAATTGGCGGAATTGCGGAGAGCTTTTTCGAGTGAGGCAAAGCACGAACCGCGATACTACCGGGCTACCTGAGCGGTGAGCGACAACGCCCCATCGCAGCGCGATGACTTACTGGTTAGCCAGCGGATTCATCCGCTGGTGCGGCCACTCCAAGCTACTCGCGCCGGAGGTGCGGTTTACCTCGGTGATCCCGCCCCCCCCTGTAAACCGTCCAAACGGGACGCCTCATGCTTGCACTCATATCCGGAGGTTGAAACCTCCGGCTAACCGGTAACCTGTCGCTTCGCGACGACCTCAATCACGTTGCATCCTGGCAACCAAAGCCGTTGCGGGAGCCCAATCCCCATCGCTGAAAACAAAAGCGAGAAATGGCACCCGTTGAATACCATTTGAACGGTCAAATTGGCGGAATTGCGGAGAGATTCTTCGAGTGAGGCAAGGCACGAACCGCGATACTACCGGGTTACCTGAGCGGTGAGCGACAACGCCCCATCGCAGCGCGATGACTTACTGGTTAGCCAGCGGATTCATCCGCTGGTGCGGCCACTCCAAGCTACTCGCGCCGGAGGTGCGGTTTACCTCGGTGATCCCGCCCCCCTGTAAACCGTCCAAACGGGACGCCTCATGCTTGCATTCATATCCGGAGGTTGAAACCTCCGGCTAACCGGTCATCTGTCGCTACGCGACGGCCTCGATTACTCGGAGTTGTCCTCTGGCGACCAAAGTCGTCGTTACGGGTTCCCAATCTCCAACGGTTGCGACCAGGGGGCGTGCAGCGTGTATTGCTCGTTGAGCGGGAGAGATAAGAGCCACAAAAAAGCCGCCTGCCGGCCGATGAGGATCGGCTGGCAGGCGGCTGGATTTGATTTGTGTTGCTGATCAACCGGTGGTGCGCAGGCCGGAGGAGATCGCGTTGATGGAGATCTGCAGCTGCGAGAGCACTTGTTCGGCGCGCTTGGTGGCCTCAGGTGAGTTGTCCGCTTTGAGCGAGCGCCATTCGCGCAGCAGTTCGATCTGCTGGAGGTGGAGCACGCGCAGTGGAGCCTCACGGATTTCGAGGGTTTTCATCAAGCGTGGGCGACGGCTTTGCATGTCGCTCTGGAAGATGTCGGTCAGGTGCTGGGTGGCGAGTCGGTGCTCGTCCAGGATCATGCCGAGGAACTTGTTACGCACGGCTTCGTCGCCGACGAGTGACGCGTAGCCGGTCATGAGTTCTTCGTTGGCTGATGCCAGCGAGCCTTCGACGTTGGTCAGCACGTAGCGGGCGAAGACCGACTGGCGAGCCTGCTCGGCGAACTTGGCGTAGCCTTCCGGGTTTTCCTTCGACAAGCGCTCAAGAGCGGAGCCGATTCCGTACCAGCCCGGCAGGAAGAAGCGGGCCTGGGTCCAGGAGAACACCCATGGGATGGCGCGCAAGTCTTCCAGCGATGCCTGACCGGTACGACGTGCCGGACGGCTGCCGATACGCGAGTGCTCGAGGGCGTCGATCGGCGTGGCTTCGCGGTAGAAGGTCATGAAGCCGGGTTCGTGGAGGAACGCTTTGTAGGCCTCGCGGCTGAAGTTGGTGAGTTGCTCCATCAAGTCGGCATCCACCGTGAACTCCGACTTGGCCTCGGCCGAGGCGGCGCGGTGGTTGGCGGTGGTGTGGGTGAGCGACGAGGCGAGCACCTCGAGGTTGTGGGAGGCCGGTCCGAGGTGGGCGTACTTCTGGGCGATGGTCTCGCCTTGCTCCGTGACACGGAAGCTGCCGCTGAGCGCACCGACGGGCAGGGCGCCGAGGAACCAGTTGATTGGGCCCGCGCCGCGTCCGACGGTTCCGCCACGGCCGTGGAAGAACGTGATGTCAACGCCGTGGTTCTCACCGATATTGGTGAGTTCGCGCTGGGCTTTGTGCAGTGCCCACTGGCTTGAGAGGATGCCGCAGTCCTTGTTGGAGTCCGAGTAGCCGAGCATGATCTGCATCGCGGCGCGGCGCACGCGGTGGGCGCTGATGGCGCTGAGGCTGCGCTGGGTCATCGGGTGCGAGAGGAACTCGTCGACGATGCCTGGTGCGTTGGTGAGGTCGTCGATGGTTTCGAACAACGGCACGATTTGCTGGCCCATGGTGAGGCCGTCTTCGGTGACCTCACAGAGACCGGCTTCGCGGCAGAGTGTGTAGACGACGAGGAGGTCGGACACTTGGCGGGTCATCGAGACGATGAGCGCGCCGAGCCCGTCGCGGCCGAAGTGTTTGACGTGTTTTGCCACCACGCGGTAGCAGTCGAGCACGGCGTCGGCTTCCGGGCCGGCGGACGTTCCTGCGGTGAGGAAAGGGCGAGGCGACTGGAGTTCCTGGTTGAGGAAGTCGATGCGCTGTTGTTCCGGCCAGCTTGCGAAGTTGGCACCGTCTTCTACACCGGCGAGCGTGAGCAGTTGGCTCATGGCGGTGTCGTGGAAGGCGGAGTTCTGGCGGATGTCGATTTTTGCCAGGTGGAAGCCGAAGGTGTCGATCGCGCGCAGGGTTGGGGCGAGGACTTCTTCGGCGAGAGGACCGGCTCCGACTTCGATCAGCGAATCACGCAGCAGTTCCACGTCGGCGAGCAGTTGCTCGACGTCGGTGTAGGCAGCGGCGTCGGTTGGCGAGTTGGCTGTGATGCGGAGTTTTTCTTCGACGAGCAGGGCGAACGCACGCCATGGATCGTCCGCGTTTTTGGTGAAGATCTCTTTGATCTCGGAGACGCGTGATTCGCTGTCGAGGGTCCGCGCGAAACGGGTGAGCCCGTCGGCCAGCGAGTCCGGCACTTTTTGGAAGTACTTGCTCAGTGGCAGGTTGAATGCGACCTCGGCCATGGCGTCGGCGTGCATTTCCACTGCGTTGCGGCGGAGTTCGACGAGTACCTCGGCGGTGACATCGCTGGTGACAAATGGGTGGCCGTCGCGGTCACCACCGATCCACGTTCCAAAGTGGAACTGCGGGTATGGGCGCTCGCGGTCGAAGAGCTCCATGTCGAGACCGGCGTCGAGCCAAGCGCTGCGCAGGTTCTGGTTGCCGCGCTCAACGGCGATCGGGAATACATGACGCAGGTAGAAGAGCGCGTTGCGGAACTCCTGGGAAATCTGCGGACGGTGAACGTGGATCTCACCGGTGCGCCAGAGGATTTCGAGTTCGTTGACGATCTGGTCGCGCAGGCGTGTGTTTTCGCGATCGGTGAGACCGTGGCGTTCGCGCTTGCGCACGAGGTGGTAGATCTGGCGGTGGCGTTCGCGCACGGTCGAGCGCTTGGCCTCGGTTGGGTGGGCGGTGAGGACGGGCTCGATGCGGACGCGCTTCAGAGCGGCGATGATTTCGTCCTGGCTGCGGCCTTCCTCGAGCATTTTCTTGAGGGCTTCCGACCATGACCCGCGGGCGGCGGAGGCGCCGTGGTCGATGACCTGTTGGCGGCGCACGCGCGATCCGACGCGGTCCTCGACGATGTTGAGGAGCTGGAAGGCGATCGAGTAGGACTGGCCTACCGAGGCTGGATCCTGTTTGGTGGTCGACTCGGATTGGTTGTCGGATTTCCAGGGCAGGAAATTGGCGACATCACCTGCGTCGATGCGATCCAGTACGTCGCGGAAGCAGTCGATGAGGAAGTCGAGCTCGATGTCGATCATCGAGAAGCTGGTCAATTTGGCTGTATCTAGGCTGTCAGTCATGGGTCTGTGAAAGTGGGAATGGGAGGAATGTGCGTGTGCGCTTATACCATTTAAACGGTCACCTTGTCGGAACCGATGGGAATTGGAATGGTGGGAGATAGTGTGAAGAAAGTGATCTTGGCGGGATCTTTTTGAGTGATGCGGTGTTGCTCACAGCTCAGGTAGCTCGCTAGCATCGGGGTTCGCGCCTTGCCTCACTCGAAAAAGCTCTCCGCCATTCCGCCAATTTGACCGCTCAAATGGTATTAGTCATTACGCAGCCAACCGGCGGCCTGCTTGGCAAAGTAAGTGAGGATGAAATCGGCACCGGCGCGTTTGATGGCGGTGAGCGATTCGAGCACGGCGGCCTGTTCGTCGATCCAGCCGGCATCGGCGGCGGATTTGAGCATCAAGTACTCGCCGCTGACTTGGTAGGCGGCGAGTGGCAAAACCGTTGCCTCGCGCACGGCGGAGATGACGTCGAGGTAGGCTCCGGCGGGTTTGACCATCACCATGTCGGCGCCCTCTTCTTCGTCGAGGACGACTTCGCGCAGGGCTTCGCGGCGGTTGGCCGGATCCATCTGGTAGGTCTTTTTGTCGCCTTCTTTTGGTGCGGAATCGAGTGCGCCGCGGAATGGTCCGTAGAATGCAGACGCGTACTTCACCGAGTACGAGAGGACGGATACGTTTTCGAAGCCTTCTTCGTCGAGCACCGCACGGATTTCGCCGATACGGCCGTCCATCATATCACTTGGCGAAACGATGTCGGCCCCGGCGCGGGCGTGGCAGAGCGCCTGCTCGCACAGGATGTCGACGGTTTCGTCGTTGAGGATGTGTTGGTTGCCGTGCTCGTCGGTGGTGACGATGCCGTCGTGGCCGTCGGAGTTGTAGGGGTCGAGCGCGATGTCGGTGATCACGGTGAGCGCTGGCACTGCGGCCTTTAGAGCGCGAACCGCCCGTGGCACCAAGCCGTCGTCGTTGTAGCACTCGTCACCTTTTGGTGATTTCTGCTCGTCCGGGATTTTCGGGAAAAGCACGACTGCCGGGATGCCGAGCTCGAATGCCTGTTTGGCTTCTTCGACCAAGCCGTCGAGAGACCAGCGGGTGACGCCCGGCATTGAGTCGATTGGCGTGTTTTCGGCATCTTCGTGGAGGAAGAGCGGCAGCACGAAGTCAGCCGGGCTAAGTGAATTTTCACGCACCAGCGAGCGGATGGCTGGTGATTTACGGTTCCTGCGTGGGCGATGTCCGAGGTTCATGGAAAGATTGGGCTGATTCAGGCGTCTATTGCCCGAACATAGCAGAGGGAACCCTTGTCTCAACTGAAGACGCTTGATTGCCCTATGGGTGATTCTCTGCATTGTGCCGCCTCGCTATGGACCGTCCGCACTCTTCTTACTTATTGATGGCAGTTGTTCTGCTCGCCGCGGTGGTCTGCGGTGGGCGTGCGAGTGCGCAGTTCATGCCCAACCCGGAAGTGGAGGCGCTTTTGCGTGAGAATGCGCGTCTGCGGGAGGAGGTATTCCGTCTGCGGCTGGAGCTGAACCGCCGTCACTTGAGCAAGCGGGTGGTCGAGCATGCGCAAGAAAAGCCGGATCCTCGCGACGAAACACAGGAGGTCCCTGATCCGGACGATGTGGAAGAGCAACTCGAGGCGTTCACCGAGGAGCGGATCGTCGATCATGCCTCTGCGGATCATTCCACCGCGAACCCGCGCCCAGAGGCGAGGAAGACGGAGGAGCTGGGTGATGAGGCGGTAGTGGAGGCGGAGGAATTGATCGAGCCGAAGAAGCCCAAGGCTCGGTGGTCGACCCGTGTGGCGGTTGGCGGTAACTTGACCGGTGGCAATGTCGACAGCTATCGGGTGAATGGAGACCTCCGTAGTACGCGCCAGTCAGAGAAGCACCGGACGTCGCTGGTGCTCAATGGTGACGTCGGTCAGAGCGAGGGGCGGCAGACATCCGAGCGGATGTTCTCGTCGGCGGATCATCGCAGTGACTTTACGCCGTATTGGTTCACGACATTTGGTGGAGGCTATCAGCGCAACCCATTGGCGGGCCTGGACCACCACGTGCGTGGATCGATCGGTATCGGGTATTACTTCTTCAAGAGCGAGCGGGTGGAGTGGGCACTGGATGTGGGGCCGGCGTATGTGTTCGAGCAGCGAGCTGGGTTTGATGACTCTCATAGGCCGAGCGCTCGTTTGGGCCAGGAGTTTGAGATTCGCATTCACGACCATCTGAAGTTCTTCCAGAATGCGGAGGTTCTGACATCGATCAACAATGGCAGCTATTGGCGGCTGCACAGTGAGGCGGGGATAGAAACCGACATCACCCGAAACCTGAGTCTGCGCTTCACCGGCCGCAACCGCTATGACGCCCAGCCGTCGGCAGAGCGCCGCAACAACGACTTCACGCTCGGCGCCTCGATGGTCATCCGCTTGGAATAGCCCGAGGGCGATCCACCGGTGACTGGTGGCCTGCGCCGCCACGACTGCGAACGGGAAATCGGCTCGACAATCACGGAGCGGGCGCGATGGTAGCAGCTCCATGAGCAGCAACGACCCGACCCAGGAAAATATTTTCTCAGAAAGCCACCGCATGGTCACCCGTGGTGAGCGTGAATCCGCTCTCGGCCAGAAGGGCGGCGTGTTTTGGTTCTACGGATTGTCCGGATCCGGCAAGTCGACCCTCGCCATCGCGCTGCAGCACCAGCTTCACCAGGCTGGCAAAACCGTCCAGGTGCTCGATGGGGACACTATTCGCACCGGGCTCAACAAAGACCTTGGATTCACCGATGACGACCGCCGCGAGAATATCCGCCGCATCGCAGAAGTGGCCAAGCTCTTCGCCAATGCGGGGATCATCACCTTGGTGTCGTTCATCACGCCGAAGCGCGAGCTGCGGGAGTCGGCCCGTGAGATCATCGGCGAGCAGGATTTCCACGAGATCTACGTCAAAGCCAGCTTCGAAGAGTGCGCCAAGCGCGACGTGAAAGGGCTTTATGCCAAAGCCGCAGCGGGTGGGGTGAAGCACTTCACCGGCAAGGATTCGGGCTTCGAAGAACCGGATGCAGGCGTTGCGAGTTTGGTAGTGGATACCGAAGGGCAGAGCTTTGCTGATTCCTTGGCGGAGCTCTCAGGATACGTGCTGCCGCGTGTGGACGCGCAGTGAGCGCGGCCGATCCGGAAGTGGGTAAGCACTTCAGCTCCAGTGCATGGGACAATGTCCGGCTTTGGTGGGGCAGTGGAAAGTATAAATCCTCACAAAACTACTCAAGTTTGTAAGGTTTTTGAGATTTCCTCTTGATGATGAGGGGAAAGCGCGTCAATGGTGCGGTGTTTTCCGAGCGCCGGACCGGATAATCTCCGCTGGGCGCGCCCAAGAATTACCACTGACATCCCATGCCAGACTATAGCCTGACCCACCTTAAACAGCTCGAGTCCGAGGCCATTTATGTGCTTCGCGAAACCGCGGCTCAGTTCCAGAATCCGGGCCTCCTTTTCTCCGGCGGCAAAGACTCGATCGTGATGGCCTACCTGGCCTACAAGGCGTTCCACCCGTCGCGTCTGCCATTCCCGCTTGTCCACGTCGACACCGGCCACAACTTTGATGAAACGATGGCGTACCGCGACAAGTTCGTGGCGGACATCAACGCCCGCCTGATTGTGGGATCGGTCCAGCAGTCGATCGACGAAGGGAAAGTGGTTGAAGAGAAGGGGATCAACGCCTCACGCAACTCGCTTCAGACCGTGACCTTGCTTGACACGATTGCCGAGCATCAGTTCGACGCCTGCCTGGGTGGTGGTCGTCGTGACGAGGAAAAGGCCCGCGCCAAAGAGCGCTTCTTCTCGCACCGCGACGACTTTGGTCAGTGGGACCCGAAGAACCAGCGTCCGGAGTTGTGGAACATTTTTAACGGCCGCAAGCACAACGGTGAGCACTTCCGTGTGTTCCCTCTCTCCAACTGGACCGAGATGGACATCTGGCAGTACATCAAGCTGGAGAACATCGAGCTGCCATCGCTCTACTTCGCTCACGAGCGGGAAGTGGTGAACCGCAACGGCAGCTGGCTCGCGGCGCACGAGTTCATCAACGTGCAGCCGGAAGAAAAGGTGGAGAAGAAGCTCGTCCGCTTCCGCACCATTGGTGACATCACCTGCACCGGCGCAGTGGAAAGCTCCGCCGCCACTCTCGACGACATCATCGCTGAAGTCGCCGCAGCCCGCCAGACCGAGCGCGGCACCCGCGCCGATGACAAGCGCTCCGAAACCGCCATGGAGGACCGCAAGAAGGAAGGATATTTCTAAGAGCCAAGATGCAAGAAGGAGAGAGGCAAGACTTCGGGTTCTGAAAACTGAACCCTGAAAACTAGCAACCTTTCTCCGCCAATTCCTTCCCCTCCCAACCTCTCCAAACTTTAGATTTTATAACTATGTCCTATCTCGATATGGATCTCCTCCGCTTCACCACTGCGGGAAGCGTTGACGACGGAAAATCGACTCTGATCGGCCGTCTCCTTTACGATTCAAAAAACATTTTCGAAGACCAGCTCGAAGCGGTCGAAGCATCATCACGCAAGCGCGGCGATGAAAACGTGAACCTGGCACTGCTCACCGACGGTCTCCGCTCGGAGCGTGAACAAGGCATCACCATCGATGTCGCTTACCGCTACTTCGCCACGCCAAAGCGTAAATTCATCATCGCTGACACTCCGGGTCACATCCAGTACACCCGCAACATGGTCACCGGTGCCTCGACCGCCAACCTGGCGATCGTGCTCGTCGATGCCCGTAAAGGGGTGATCGAGCAGACCATGCGCCATGCGTTCATCGCCAACCTGCTGCGCATTCAGCACGTGGTGATCGCGGTGAACAAGATGGATCTGGTGGACTACAGCGAAGATGTCTTCAACAACATCCGTGCGGAGTTCCAGAAGTTCGCATCGCGTCTCGACAACCTGATCGACGTCAGCTTCATCCCACTCTCGGCTCTCAAAGGCGACAACGTCGTCGATAAGTCGGAGAACATGCCGTGGTACCAGGGGCCGACCCTTCTCTACCATTTGGAGACCGTCTATGTTGGTGCGCAGGAAAACCACGTCGACGCGCGCTTCCCAGTGCAGTGGGTGATCCGCCCGCAGAGCGACAAGTGGCATGATTTCCGCGGCTATGCTGGTCGTGTTGCGGGTGGTGTGTTCAAGCCGGGCGACGAAGTCACGGTGTTCCCATCCGGGTTCAAATCGAAGATCAAGTCGATTCACTCGCCGGACGGTGAGCTCAAAGAGGCGTTCGCTCCGATTTCGACCACCATCACACTCGAGGATGAGATCGACATCTCGCGTGGTGACATGATCGTCAAAGGCAACAACCCGCCGAAGTCCGGTCAGGACATCGAGGCGATGATCTGCTGGTTCTCCAGCACCAAGACGCTCAACCCACGTGGTCGTTACGTGATCCGTCACACCACCAAAGAGGCGAAAGCCGTGGTGAGCGAGATCCGCTACAAGGTGGACATCAACACGCTGCACAAGATCGAAGGAGATCCGCAATTCACGCTCAACGAGATCGGTCGTATCTCGCTGCGTACCTCGTCGCCGTTGTTCTACGATTCATACCGCCGCAACCGCAACACCGGCTCGTTCATCCTCATCGATGAAGGAACCAACGAGACCGTGGCTGCAGGCATGATTGTTTAATTGGTCGTTTTACAAATTACGGGCGTCTTCCCCAGTCAGTCATGGCTGCTGGGAGGGCGCCCGTTTTTTGTTTTGTGGGGGGGGAAATGTGGCCGCTGTGGGTTGGTAGGCATCCCTGGCTAGCTGATGGCCGTAGTTTGCGTTGTTATGGATGATCCAAAAATTGCTGATACCAAGCCGGTCGGAGTAGAGCTCGAAGAGGGAAAGGCGTACTTCTTCTGTAGTTGCGGCCATTCGTCGTCACAGCCTTTCTGTGATGGTTCCCACAAGGGGACCGGGTTCGCGCCGATGAAGTTTGTCGCCGAGAAGAGCGGCAAGCAGTTCCTTTGCCAGTGCAAGCGGACAGGGAATGCGCCGTTCTGCGACGGATCCCACAAAGCGTTGGGCTAGAGTGCTCGGCAGGAATGCGGAGAGTTGAAGGGGTGCGTTCGATCGACTGTTGATTCGATCGAAGCGGCGGCTTGGTATTGTTTCGGGGAGGCGCACCTGCCTTGCTGATGGCAGTGCTTCGTGATGCCAAACAGGGTTCAAATTAGCTTCGGTTAACTTTTCTGGTTGCGGTGAACAAAAGTTGCCCGATGAATACCCTATGGTTTCTATTTTTCGTTCTTTGATGGTGCTGGTCGCAGGAGTGGCTGCGGTGGCGTTTTTCTCCAGTTGTGGCGGTGGCTCGGGCGCGTCGGATGAGACGTCCGGCAAGCTGCAGGTGGTCGCGACGACGACGATGGTTGGCGACATGGTGCGTGTGGTGGGCGGTGATGCGGTGGATTTGACTGTGTTGATGGGGCCAGGGGTGGACCCGCACCTTTACAAGGCGCGTCCGTCGGATGCGGCGGCGATTACCAGCGCGGATTTGATTTTCTACAATGGTCTGATGCTCGAGGGGCAGTTGGCGGACTTGTTCAACAAAGCCAGCCAGCGGGGCAAGGCAGTGGTGGCGGTGGCCGAGGTCGTCGATCAAAAGGAACTGATGGCGGATCCGGAAGCGGAGAACCATCCGGACCCCCACGTGTGGGGCGATGTGGCTTTGTGGCGTCAGTCGCTTGCATTGGTGATCGACGAGTTGGTCCGTGCGTTGCCGGAGCAAGCGGATGCGATCCGCGAGCGCGGTGCCGCCTATGACAACGAGTTGGAGCAACTCGACGCCTGGGCCGCCGCCCGCATGGCCGAGGTGCCGGAAGAACACCGCCTGCTCGTGACCAGCCACGATGCATTCGCTTACTTCGGCCGCGCTTATGGCTTCGAGGTGGTGGGCATCCAAGGCATCAGCACCGCGACCCAGGCCGGGATGGCGGACGTTGCCAACACAGTCGACCTCGTGAAGTCACGCGGCATCAAGGCCATCTTCACCGAGAACAGCGTGGCTCCGGGCTTGATCGAGAGCGTGAAGCGCGACGCCGGCGTGATTGTGGGTGGTGAGCTTTTCTCCGATTCCACAGGTGCCGCAGGAGTGGTCGAAACCGCTCATGGCGAAAGCTACGACGTTTCGACCTACATCGGCATGATCAAGCACAACGTGAACACGATCGTCGACAACCTGAAGTAAGCCTCAGAGCCACTTTCCAACCTTCTGAATTTCCTCAACACACTATGACAAAACCATCCATCCTCCTTGCATTGGGACTGACATCAGCGGCTGCGATCGCTGGCGAGGCTCCTGTAATTGCCGTAGCACAAGCCGACGTGCGTGAAGTCCGCCCATTGGAAGCGGACCGCCCGGATGTCACCGAGAGTCCGATCACCGTCGACAAAGGGTTCTGGCAGCTGGAAATGACCACCGCCGAGTGGACCCAGGACAAAGCGGACGGCGTGACCACCCGCGGCTGGGGCTTCGGTCTCGCCAACCTCAAGTACGGTATCAGTCAGCGCGACGACCTTCAGCTTGGCTTCGACAGCTACTCGACGGAAAAGAGCGGCGGCACCAAGACTGATGGCTTCGGTGATATCGTCGTGCGCTGGAAGCACAATGTGCTGGGCATCGACGACGGATCCGATCTGGCATTGGCAGTGATGCCTTATGTCAAAGTGCCGACCGGTACCGACCTCTCCAACGACGAGTGGGAGGGTGGCTTTGTGGTCCCTGTGGGTGTGCCGCTTTGCGAGCGCGTCGGCCTCGGGCTGCAAGTCGAGCCGGCATATGTTTTCAACGAAGACACGGCCGGGCATGAGTTCGCGGTCGGTCACACGGTGGCGCTTGCCGCTGACCTGGGTGGCGCGTTCGGTGGATATGTCGAATACGTAGGTGTGGCTGCGGAAAGCGATTACCTGGCTGCAATTTCCGGCGGGCTTACTTATGATGTGAACCTGCACTTTCGTCTCGACTTGGGAACCCAGATCGGGCTGAACGACGCAGCGGAGGATGCTAGAGTGTTCACCGGGCTGACTTACCGATTCTAATCTTAAAGCGCGTCGCTCCGCTGGTCGGGCGGCGCGCTTTTCTTCTTCTGACCGCGCCATGACAAGCACATCCACAAACGAGGAGATCCCGCTGGAGATTCACGATCTCACCGTGGCTTACCACAGCAAGCCGGTGATCTACGGCATCGATGTCGAAGTGCCACCCGGTCAGTTGGTGGGAATCGTTGGTCCCAATGGGGCGGGAAAGTCGACTTTGCTCAAGTCGGTGATGGGCGCGCTGACGCCGACCGCCGGGTGGGTGAAGATTTTCGGCAAGGAGGCAAAGAAGAACCGATGCCGCGTGGGCTACGTGCCGCAGCGCGAGTCGGTCGACTGGGATTTCCCGGTGTCGGTGATGGATGTGGTTTTGATGGGGCGCTACGGCCATCACAAGTGGTTTGGCTGGCCGACAAAGGCAGACCGCGAACTGGCGCGCGAATGTCTCGACAAGGTGGCGATGTTGCCGTTTGCCGACCGCCAGATTTCCAACCTCAGCGGTGGGCAGCAGCAGCGTGTCTTCCTTGCCCGGGCGTTGGCTCAGCAAGCCGACCTCTACCTGATGGACGAGCCATTTGCCGGCGTGGATGCGGCCACCGAGCGGGCGATCATGAAGCTGCTGCATGAGATGCGCGACGCGGGCAAAACGATTCTAGTGGTGCACCACGACTTGCCGACCGCGCAGACGTATTTCGACATGCTGCTGTTGCTCAACATGCGTCTGGTGGCGTTTGGCAAGACCGAGGACGTCTTCAACCAGGAGCTGTTGCAGAAAACCTATGGCGGGCGGCTGACGATCCTCAGTGAGGTGGCGGACGCGGTGGCCAAGGAATCATAAGGTATTTTCGAAAGAAGCTGCCGCCGTACTCGCGGCGGCGCCCCAATCCTGACTGTCATGTCAATCCTGTCCAAATATCAGCAAAGGCTCATGCGAACCACGTGGTGCCTGTTGCCGGTGTTGTTACTGATGTGTCTGCCTTCGGTGGCGCATGCCGCGCGGCCGTCCGACATGGTCGAGGTCAATGCGTGGGATCAACTGCTGCGTTTCGTGTCACTGCGCGACGAGGGGGTGCGCTATTTGTTGGGGGGAAGCCTGCTTTTGGGGCTGGGCTGCGGGGTGCTGGGTAGTTTCATGGTCGTGCGCAAGCTGGCGCTGGCGGGCGATGCGTTGGCGCACAGCGTGCTGCCCGGGGTGGTGCTTGGCTTTTTGTTCACGCTGACCAAGGACCCGCTGAACCTATTCATCGGCGCGGTGGTGGCGGGGATGATTTCGATGGGCGCGGTGACCGCGTTGCGCAACACAACCAAGCTCAAGCAGGACGCGGTGCTGGGGATTGTGCTTTCCGGATTTTTTGCCATCGGTATTTGTTTGCTCACGATGGTGCAGGGGATCCCGCACGCGGACATGGCGGGGCTCGACCACATTCTCTTCGGGCAGGCTGCGGCGCTTGGGCCGGCGGACCTGCGGGCGATGGCTTGGTCGACGGGCATCAGCGTGGTCTTGATTGTAGTGCTGTACCCGAAGTTCCTCGTCTTGAGCTTCGACACGGCGTTTGCGCAGTCGCTGGGGTTGCCGGTGCGGTTGCTGCATCACTTGCTGATGTTGCTGCTGACGTTTTCGGTGGTGGTGGCGATGCAAGCGGTCGGGGTGGTGTTGGTTTCGGCCATGTTGATCACACCGGCGGCGGCGGCGTATCTGATCACGCAGCGGTTCCACCGGATGTTGGTTTGGGCGGCGTTGTTCGGAATGGTGTCCGGGGCGCTGGGGGCATTGCTTTCATTCCTCGATACCGACTTGCCAACGGGTCCGCTGATGGTGCTTGCGGCGAGTGCCATTTTTGCGGGTGCGTTTCTGTTCAGTCCGCGTGAAGGGGTGGTGGTGAAGTGGCGACGTGCCCGTCATCGCAGTGCGCGGGTTCATCGGGAGAACCTACTCAAAGCGGTCTATCACATTCACGAGCGCGAGAACTTCTCGCTCGAAGGGGTGACTCTGCTGGAGTTGGCAGCCGTGCGCCGCCAGACGATTGATGAAGTCCAGCAACTGGTGAAAAAGCTCGAGCAGCGCGAGCTCGCCACCCGGAGCCCCGACGGGGGGATGCTCTTTCTGACCGATGCCGGCATGGCGCGTGCCGCCCAGCTCGTGCGCAACCACCGACTGTGGGAGCTCTACCTCACCAATGCCGCGGACTACGCTCCTGACCACGTTCACGACGACGCCGAGCGGATCGAACACGTGCTCGGTGAACCCATTGTGCGCGAACTCGAAAAACGTCTCGATTTCCCACAACTCGACCCGCACGGCAAGCCGATCCCAGCCGTTGCCAGCAAACCTGCGTGAGCCCCATCTCTCATTCCCTATGTGGCAAAACTTCAAACATCTCGTCCCGCCATTCGACTGGTATCATGTCGTCACTGAGGCGTGGACCGGCAGCGCGCTCGAAGACACTCTCTGGGTCACCGGCATGGGCACACTGGTGGCGTGGGCGTGCGGGCTGGTCGGTTGTTTTCTGATTCTGCGCCGGATGGCGATGGTGGGCGATGCGATCTCGCACACGGTGCTGCCCGGGCTGGTGGTGGCGTTCCTGATTGCTGGAACACGAGGAGGCTGGGTGATGTTTGCCGGGGCGATTGTCGCCGGGTTGATCACGATTTGGCTGATCGAGATGGTTCACGGCCGCAGCTTGATCAAGCAGGACGCGGCGATTGGGATCTGCTTCTCGTCGTTGTTCGCTGTCGGGGTGCTGTTGGTCACGCGTTATGCGTCCAAGATTGATCTCGACGCGGATTGTGTGCTTTACGGGGAGATTGGATTCACTGCGTTTGCCGTGCCAGTGGCGGGGATTCCTGAGCCGGTGTTCTACATGGGAATTGTGACCGCGTTGGTGTTTGTGTTGCTGGCGGTTTTCTACCGGCGCCTGCTGGTGACCACTTTTGATCCAGGGTTGGCGCGTTCGTTGGGGATCCGCACCGGCTTGTATCACTACGGGCTGATGGCAATGCTTGCGGTGGTGGTGGTGGCGGCGTTCAAGGCAGTGGGCGCGATCCTGGTGGTGGCGATGTTGATCATTCCGGGAGCCACGGCTTATCTGCTGAGCACGCGTTTGCCTACGATGCTGGGACTGACGCTGGTGCATGGGCTGCTCAGCAGTGTCGGCGGATTTCACCTCGCTCGGTGGTTGAACTGTTCGACTGGAGCCGCAATGGTAGTCTTCGCGACCGGATTGTTCGTTTTGGCATGGATCGGGGTCGTGGCAATGCGCTCCATTCAGAGGGCCCGCAGCCGCCACCATCACGATACGTCCGACGATCCCACCGTGTTTACGCGCCCGCCCCAGCCTGCTGCCGACCCGCATCCGGTACGGGGCACCGAACGTTGATCCCATTTCCTGCCATTCCGATTCATGCCTCAGTCCTCGCCATCCAATGAACCTGCCCGCGTCGGCTCGACGGCGATGGAGGATTATCTTGAGCAGATCGCCGGACTGATTGAGGAAAAGGGCTATGCTCGCGTGGTCGATATCGCAGCGAATCTGGAAGTCTCCCAAGCCAGCGTCACCAACATGGTGAAGCGCCTGGATGCTGAAGGGCTGGTCAACCGTGAGCGCTATCGCGGCATGACTTTGACCGTGCGTGGTGAGGAAGTGGCCGCCTACATCCGCCGCCGCCACCAGGTGCTGACCGATTTCCTTGAGCTTTTCGGGCTGGACGACGACACGATCTATTCCGACGTCGAGGGAATGGAACACCATATCAGTGGCGCGACCCTCGGGGTTTTCGACGCACTGGTCAGCGAGCTCTCCGCATCACCAGAGATGGTGACGCGCATCCGCAAGCAGCTGAAGAAATCCTGAGAGGTTCTTAGACAGGATTCACATGATGTTCTTCCCCGTCGATCGAGTGGCTTTCCAGAGTGTGGTTTCCCTGAAGGGGATTTTCATAACAGCCCAGGGTCAGCGAGCCTCCGGCGAGCGCCACCCTGGGTACAGATGCCCAGATGTCGGCTGAGCGTGCGGCTCCAACAAAGCGAAAAGCAATCTCGATAGCCGTTCATAGCGCTTCGATACATCCAGCAATTCCATCATCCCAATCTTCTAATCCATATTATGCGGGTAGTTGTTCAACGAGTAAGTGAGGCGTCGGTGAAGATCGACGGTGATGTGTCCGGAGCCATTGGTGCCGGATTGTTGGTGTTGTTGGGAATTGAAGACGCCGACACTCAGGCCGATGTCGATTGGTTGGTCGGAAAGCTGGTCAAGATGCGCATCTTCAGTGACGACGAGGGGAAGATGAACCGCTCGCTACAGGATATCGGCGGTGGCTTGCTCGTGGTCAGTCAGTTCACTCTCCACGCCAGCACCAAGAAGGGGAACCGCCCGTCGTTTATCAAAGCCGCCCGCCCCGATCACGCGATCCCATTGTACGAATCGTTCATTGCCACCGCGCAGAAGGAACTGGAGACCGAGGTGCAGTCCGGTGAGTTTGGCGCCGAGATGGCCGTCTCACTGGTGAATGACGGACCGGTGACCATTACCATCGACAGCCAGGCGAAGGAGTGATTGGCCGTTTGGCCGCCGTCGCTGATCGAATCCACGCCGGAGCAACTTTCCGCATGCCGCTTGGGCCAATGCTGCTAGGGTAGGGGCATGGCCAGCATCCCGATCCAAGCCGACGGCATTTACCGCGGACTCGAAGCATCGCTCTACGATTTGTTCTGGGCGCATGCGGACGATGACGCCGAAGTCACCAGCGCGACCGCCGCGTTCATTGTCGACCAACTGGGTGGCAGTGACCTGCGTGTGCTCGAGGCGGGGTGTGGTTCGGGACGAATTCTCGCGCAACTGATCGACCAGGGCGTCGATGCGATCGGGGTGGACCTCTCCGAGCCGATGGTCGCTGCTGCCCGCCGGTTGGTGGGCGCGGAGCGCTGTTTTGCGCGCGATATCACGGACACGCAATTTGATGCGGCCTCGTTCGACGCGGTGGTCGCCCCCGGCTTCACCATGATGTTGGTGAGCGATGAGGTGTTTGAGCGCTTTTTGCTCGAAGCCAAGCGTCTGCTGAAGCCGGGCGGAAAGTTGATTTTCGATTGGTTCATCCCGTGGGATGAGATTGCCGACGTCTCGCTGACCAACGACGAAGATGATTGGTCGCCCTGGGTGGCGGCGAAGGACATTACGCTGGAGAACGGTGAGCTCGGAGCGGAAGCAACCGGTGCCCGTTACGAAGTGCGCACGCGCATCGATCGCTTGCGCCAAGTCGTGACCCGTAACCAGCGCTTCTCGTTGATGAAGAAAAAGAAGGTGGTTCAGAGCGAGGAGAACATTCAAGCCCAGCGCTGGTTCCTGCCGATCGAGCTCAAGCTGCGGCTGGAGAATGCGGGCCTGAAGCTCGACCGCATCATTGGCGACTACGAAGACGATCCGGCCGGCGATTGGAACACCTTGCTCACCGCCGTAGTGTCGGTGAAGTGATCGTCGTTCGGTAGAAGGTAGAGAGGACTTTCCCGAGCGAGCGCTGGAGAGGTCTCTCGATGCGAAACAAAAAATGACCCCGCCGCGGACTGTTCCGTGACGGGGTGGGTCGCCAGGATGCAATTCCTGGTGATCGTGATTGGGGTCGTCGCGAAGCGACGGGTTACCGGTTAGCCGGAGGTTTCAACCTCCGGACATGAGTGCCAGTGCGAGGCGTCCCGTAGGGACGGTTTACTGGCGGGTGGGATCACCGGGGTAAACCGCACCTCCGGCGCGAGCTGATTGGATTGGCCGCACCAGCGGATGAATCCGCTGGCTAACCAGTAAGTCATCGCGTTGCGATGGAGCGTTCCATCGGGGGCGAGAGCCGGCCTTCGTCGGCGTCGATGAAGTCGAAGAATGTTTGGATGTCGGAGCGGTCGGTGATGCCTGCCTCATCTTTGCGGAACGCGAGCTTCTCGGCGAAGTCGTCGCGGAACCCGCGGTTGCGCATGTAGGAGTTCCACCAGCTGATTTCTTCATCCGACGGCTTATAGCCGTGGGTGGTGCACCAGTTGAGCATGCCTTCGTCGTCGAGGCCGGTTTCGATCAACTTGACCAGGTCGTTGTACTCGACGCGCAGCAATTGGCAGGTCCAGAGGTCCATCGCACGGCCAAGGTTGGCATGGTAGTCGGGGTGCAGCTTGCCCGCCGCGTGGAGGCGGATCTTATCGCAGAGGCGGGGGAAGTAGACTAGTCCGCCGATTTCTTCACGAGGGCTGCATGGGGATTGGTAATCGCTCATAGGGTCTGGGATTTTTGCAGATTTTCTACCGCTGGCTAGCGGAGTGGCGCGAACCCTACACAGAGGTTGGCTGCGATTACAAACCCCGTTTGAGAGAAATTTCACGCGGAGGGGGGGGATAATGCTGCCGCCCGTCGTTGCGGGTGGGCATGGCTTTACTCGCCGCGGAAGTCCCCGGCGCTTTGGCTCACGAGCCGCGTGTCTGCCCTGGAGAACGTCCCAGCCGCTTAGCGGATGATGCCACGCTGGCTCGAGCGGGCGAACCCGACGAGGAACGCGACGTGCTCGTTGGAGATCAGACCGGCATCGGCTTCGATCGAGTCGAGTGCCTGGTTGACGTTGAGTTTGCGCATGTAGATGGCCTTGTAGGCGCTGCGCAGGGCCTTGGTGTCGGCTTCTTCGAATCCGCGGCGTTGGAGGCCTACGGTGTTGATGCCGCGTACCGCGACGGGATTGCCGTCGGCGATGGTGAATGGAGGCACGTCCTGGACGATTTTGGTGCAGCCACCGGTGATGGCGTGTTTGCCGATGCGGCAGAACTGATGAACCGCCGAGAATCCGCCGAGG
Organism: Sulfuriroseicoccus oceanibius; assembly: GCF_010681825.2. Taxonomy (NCBI): domain Bacteria; kingdom Pseudomonadati; phylum Verrucomicrobiota; class Verrucomicrobiia; order Verrucomicrobiales; family Verrucomicrobiaceae; genus Sulfuriroseicoccus; species Sulfuriroseicoccus oceanibius. The sequence goes on from NZ_CP066776.1 coordinate 600,796, forward strand.
ATGGCGTGGTCGCCAACTTCCACGTGACCGGCAAGGGTGCCGTTGTTGGAGAAAATGACGTGGTCGCCGACGATGCAGTCGTGGGCGATGTGGGTGTAGGCGAGGAAGTTGCCGTGGCTGCCTACGATGGTGAAGTCACCGGGATCCGTGGCGCGGTGAACGGTCGAGAACTCTCGGAAGGTATTGTGGCTTCCGATGCGCAGGCCGGTGGGTTCTTCCTTGTACTTCAGATCCTGGCTGCGCTGACCGATGCAGGCGTACGGGTAGAATGTGTTGTCCGTCCCGACTTCCGTGCGCTCGCCGATGGTGACGTGCTGCTTGAGGGTGCAACGATCGCCGATGATGGCGTGTGCTTCGATCACGCAATACGGGCCAATCTCGACGTCGGTACCGATTTGCGCGGAGGAGTCGACGATTGCCGTGGGGTGGATCTGGGTTGCCATGGGGCCGGACGGGGATGGGGATGCGGGAAAGGGCAATGCGGCGCCCCGGATCAGGCGGAGCGCCGCATTGGATATTGGGTTAGGCGTTGACGAGGCTGAACTTGAGCTCGCCCTCGGAAACGACGGTGCCGTTGACCAGACAGCGGCAGTACGACTGGCCGATGCTGCCGCGGATCTTGAGTACTTCGGCTTCGATGATCAGTGTGTCTCCAGGAAGCACCGGCTTGCGGAACTTCACTTTGTCCGCGCTCATGAAGTAGCCGATCTTGCCTTGGTTCTCAGGCTTGCGCAGCATCAGGATGCTGCCGACCTGCGCCATGGCTTCCACTTGAAGCACGCCTGGCATGATCGGGTGGCCAGGGAAGTGGCCCGGGAAGAATGGCTCGTTGATGGTCACGTTCTTCACGCCGACGCACTTCTGGTCGCCTTCGAACTTGATGATGCGGTCGACCAACAGGAACGGATAACGGTGCGGAAGCATCTTCATCACGTCGTTGATGTCGAGCACGGCCTCGCCGGTTGGGAGGTTCACCGGTGGCAGCATCGAGCGCATGCGGGCGTATTCCTTGGCGATGGTTTTTGCCATCTGTGTGTTCGGGCCGTGGCCCGGCTTCACAGCGATGACGTGGCCGAGGATGCGCTTCCCGCTGAGCATCAGGTCACCAATGATGTCGAGAATCTTGTGGCGGACGAACTCGTCTTCGAAGCGCATTGGCTCCTTGCTCATGACGGAGTCGTCACGGATGACCACGGCGTTCTCGAGGGATCCGCCTTTGATCAGGCCCTTGTCGAGGAGCGGTTTGACGTCCTCGTAGAAGACGAACGTACGGGCCGGAGCGATCTCCTTCTCGTAGGTCTCCGGGGTGATCTCGGTGGAGAAATACTGGCACATGCGGCCGTCCGGGCCTGCCTGTGTGCAGGAAATGCGGAACTTACGGTCCGGCACGATGGTCAACATGCTACCGTCCTTGGTTTCCATGTGGATTGGCTCGCGGATCTCGTAAACCGAGCGCAACTCGCTCTGCTGTTCGATGCCCGCTTGCTTGATACAATCCACGTATGGCTGGGCCGATCCGTCACCGATTGGTGGCTCGTTGGCGTCCATCTCAATCAGTGCGTTGTCCACACCCATGCCGGTGAGAGCTGAGATCACGTGCTCGACGGTGTGCACCTTCACCGAGCCTTCGGCCAATGTGGTGGCGCGCTCGACCTTCTGCACTTTGGCGACGTCGGCAGCGATGAATGGCTGGTCGTCCAAGTCGACACGGCGGAATTTGATGCCGTGGTTCACCGGCGCAGGACGCAGGGTAAGCGTGACTTTCTCTCCAGTGTGAAGGGAGGTGCCGGTGACCGACGCCGTGCCGGCCAGGGTGTGTTGGTATTCCAAAGACATAGGTTCGAGTTAGGTAAGTGGGTCCGGCGTGAGGTCGGGAGGCACGTGCGATTGGCCCGCCAGCCCTTAAAGATCAAGGGGCGCCGGATGTGATCGCTTAACTTAGTGCGAACCCCCCGCTTCGCAAGTCCCCATCTCGGGCGGGAGTGGGGCGTCCGGGGAGGTTGTCGGGCAGGGATTGGGATGTGGAATTTGGTGGGGGTCCGGGCAGTGCCAGCATCCTTCCAGGATGCGCCGATGAGAGGTCCCGCGATCACAGGGCTGAAGCCCTGTGCTTTGGTACAGCCTCCTTGCTGGAGGCGATGGGTGATGAGGTGAGCGGTGGTATCGGTATCGGGATAAGGATAAGGATAAGGATAAGGATAAGGGGTGGTTGCAGCGGGATGGGGGGTCCTGAAAGGAACCGGGATCAAAGCCCAATGGCTTTGGCCTTGGGGCATGAGTTGCCCTGTGACGGTGCTACCCTGACAGGGTGGGCGGATCAGTCGCGGGCGTGTACTTCTGGTGAATCGTGGGGTACTAGTGCGCCGTGTGGGGATTGGCATTCCCGTTTCCCGTTTCGATTTTCCCAAATGCATCCACCCGGCAAATACGCGCACTTTGATGTGATTGAAGAGACTCCCGAGTTCATCGTGGTCTCCAAACCGGCGCATTTGTTGATCCACCCCACGCGGCCGGGAGGGCATACGACGCTTTTTCATGGACTGCAGACGCTGCTTGGGTTCGAGCTGGCGAATGGTGGTCAGATCTCGATCATCAACCGGCTCGACCGCGAGACCAGCGGGTTGGTGCTGGTGGCGAAAACCTCAAAGGAGGCTCGCCGTTTTGCCAAGGCCATGATGCGGCGTGAGATGAGCAAGGGCTATCAAGCGATCGTCTTTGGCTGGCCGGAGCAGGATCGCTTCACGGTCGATGGTCCGATTTTGCGGGAGGGGGATGTGAGGGACTGCCCTGTCTATGTGAAGCAATGCGTGCACGACGACGGCAAGCCCTGCTCGACTGAGTTTGAGGTGATTGAGCGCTTCACCTCACCGGAGCCGATGGGGGTGGGGGACTTTCGCACGGACCGGTTCGCATTGCTCGCCTGCAAGCCACACACCGGACGGATGCACCAGATCCGCGTCCATCTGGCCCACGTCGGGTATCCGATTATCGGCGACAAAATCTACGGTCCCAGCGAACAGCTGTACCTCGAGTTTATCGAGACCGGGTGGACTCCGCAGCTTCAGCGGTCCTTGGTGTTAGACAGGCATGCGCTGCACAGTGCGTCGCTGTCGTGTGATGATGGAAACCACTCCTGGACCGCGCCGTTGGCAACCGATTTGTGTGACTGGTTGCGGATGCATGGAGCCGCTTTTAGACCGGGGCATGAAGGTGCGTAAGATTCGCCTGAATCTGCCGGGTTTACTCCTTGACGGTTCGCGCCCCCGTTCCTAACGTGCGCTCCCAAACCTCGTTCAAGAACCGCAAAAAGTCACCTTGCGGCAGGCGGAATGGGCAAATTTTCCAGAAAATTCTTACCCTCTATGAACATTCACGAATACCAGGCCAAAGAACTCTTCGAGCGCTTCGGCGTCCCAAGCCCTAACGGCAAGGTCGCATCGACCGCCGACGAGGCACTCGCCGCCGCCCAGGAAATTGGTCCAGACAATCTGGTTATCAAAGCACAGGTTCACGCCGGTGGGCGTGGCAAAGGTCACTTCAAGAATGGCTTCCAAGGTGGGGTTCATCTTTGCAGTTCGCCGGAGCAGGTGCAGGAAATCGCGGGCAAAATGCTCGGTGAGGTTTTGGTCACGCACCAGACCGGTGAAGCGGGTCGTCTCGTGCGCAAGGTGATGGTCGCCGAGTCGGTGGACATCGATAAAGAGTACTACCTCGCGATTTTGATGGACCGTGAGTCCGGTGCGCCGGTCATCGTGGCATCGACCGAAGGCGGTATGGACATCGAGGAGGTCGCCGAGTCGACTCCTGAGAAGATTTTGCGTGAAGGCGTGCACCCGCTTGCAGGACTTCAGGCCTACCAGATCCGCAAGCTGGCCTCGAAGCTCGGCTTTGCCGGTGACCAGGCCAAGGCATTCGCCAAGCTCCTTAGCTCGCTTTACAAGCTTTTCATCTCGCTCGACTGCTCGATGGTCGAGATCAACCCACTCGTTGTGACTCCGGACGGTCGCGTGCTCGCACTCGACGCCAAGTTCAACTTCGACGACAACGCGCTCTACCGTCACCCTGAGGTGAAGGCGATGCGCGACACCGAAGAAGAAGATCCACGTGAAGTGGAAGCTTCTGAGTACGATCTCAACTACATCGGCCTCGACGGAAATATCGCCTGCCTGGTGAACGGCGCAGGTCTCGCCATGGCCACCATGGACATCATCAAGCACTTCGGTGGTGATCCTGCCAACTTCCTCGACGTGGGAGGTGGTGCTTCGAAAGAGCAGGTCGCCGCTGCGTTCAAGATCATCCTCAGTGATCCAAACGTGAAGGGCATCCTGATCAACATCTTCGGCGGTATCATGGACTGCAACGTGATCGCTGAAGGCGTGGTCGCAGCGGCCCGCGAAACCGGACTCGAGCTTCCTCTGGTCGTGCGTCTCGAAGGCAACAACGTCGAAGCTGGCAAAGCAACCCTCGCAGCGAGCGGACTCGACATCGTGGCCGCATCCACATTGGCCGACGGCGCGGAGAAGATCGTCGCCGCTCTCAAATAACCCATCCATTCAGGCAAACGAGCGGTATCGCAACGCGACCGCCCCTGCCGAAGAATCCCAAACTTTCTTTTCATCATGTCCATTCTCGTTGACGAAAACACCAAGATCCTGGTCCAGGGCATCACCGGCGCATTCGGCGCACGCCACGCCAAGCTCAGCCTCGAATACGGCACCCAGCTCGTTGCTGGTGTGACCCCGGGCAAAGGCGGCCAGACTTTCGAAAACAACGTCCCGATCTTTGATACCGTGAGCGAAGCGGTTGAAGCCACCGGCGCTACCGTTTCCTGCATTTTTGTTCCTCCTCCGTTTGCCGCGGACGCCATCCTCGAAGCTGTCGACGCTGGTGTCGACCTCGTGGTTTGCATCACCGAAGGCATCCCAGTGATGGACATGATGCGCGTGAAAGCCGCCATGGAAGGCAGCAAGACCCGTCTCATCGGGCCAAACTGCCCAGGTATCGTGACCCCGGGTCACGGCGAGAAGTCCCAGGGTGGGTGCCGCATTGGCATCGCACCGGGATACATCCACAAGCGCGGCAACGTGGGCGTGGTTTCGCGTTCTGGAACCCTGACCTACGAGGCCGTCTGGCAGCTTACCGAGCGCGGATACGGTCAGTCGACCTGCGTCGGCATCGGTGGTGACCCAATCAACGGCACCTCGCACCTCGACGTGCTCAAAATGTTCAACGATGACCCGGAGACCGAGGCCATCATTATGATCGGTGAGATCGGCGGCAACGCTGAAGCCGAAGCTGCCCGTTGGGCAAAAGACCACTGCAAGAAGCCAATCGCTGGCTTCATCGCCGGAGCCACAGCGCCTCCGGGACGTCGTATGGGCCACGCTGGTGCCATCGTGGGCGGAGCGGATGATACCGCAGAGGCTAAGAAGCGCATTTTGCGCGAGTGTGGCATCGCAGTGGCCGAGACTCCATCGGAGCTCGCTGACACACTATTGAAACACTGGGGCAAAGCCTGATATACAGGACCGCCTCAATTTGCAAAAACACCCTCAAACCAACTTATTTGTATGCCAGTAATTTCACGAGGATTGGAAGGAATTGTCGCCGCGGAATCCCGTCTCGGGAACGTGAACGGCGCAGAAGGAAGCCTGCATTACTGCGGGTACAGCATCGATGAACTGGTGGAGCACTGCTGCTACGAGGAGGTGGTTTACCTTCTGTGGCACAACCGTCTGCCGAAGCTTTCGGAGCTGAAGGAACTCAAGACCGGCCTGCGTGCCGAACGTGAACTGCCAGCCGGCGTGATTGATTTCATCAAGAGCGCCCCACGCAACGCACGCCCGATCGACGTGATGCGTACCGCGGTCTCGATGCTGGGTTGCTACGACACCGTGCGCGGCGACCTCCTCAGCATGACTGAGAACGAGCAGATCGCGATCAAGCTGACTTCGCAGATCGGTGTGATCGCAGCGTATTTCCACCGCGCCCGCCGCGGATTGGAGCTGCCACCTGTGCGTAAGGACTTGGGCGAGGCCGCTCACTTCCTCTACTTGCTCACCGGCGAGGAGCCAACGCCAGACGCCGAGAAGACTCTCGACGTGGCTTACATCCTCCACGCTGAACACGGATTCAACGCATCGACCTTCACTGCCCGCGTCGTGTCGTCGACTCTCAGTGACATGTACTCCGCCATCAGCGCCGCCATCGGTGCGCTCAAGGGGCCACTTCACGGTGGTGCCAACGAAGGCGTGATCCACATGTTGGAGGAGATCGGTAGCCTCGACCAGGTGGACCGCTGGGTCGAAGACGCACTTGCCAACAAGCGCAAGATCATGGGCATCGGTCACCGCGTTTACAAAGTGCTCGACCCACGTGCGCCGCACCTCAAGAAGATGGCGGTGAAGCTTTCCGACGAACTCGGTGAAGCCAAGTGGATCATGATGTCCGAGCGTATCGCCGAGATGATGAGCGAGCGCAAGGGCCTCAACGCCAACGTCGACTTCTACTCGGCAACCGTGTACCACTCACTTGGTATTCCGACCGATCTCTTCACGCCGATCTTCGCGATTTCTCGCATGAGTGGCTGGACCGCGCACGTGCTTGAGCAGAATGCGGACAACCGTTTGTTCCGCCCGCTTTCCGAGTACATCGGCCGCAGCTTGGGAACTCCGGTTCCTCCTATCAACGAACGCTAAGCCGTTCTCAGAATCGTTGTTTTCATGTCCGCCCGCTCGCCACCCCTGGCGACGGGCGGATTTTTTTGTGGCCGAGTTGGGTCTGAGGCGGAGGGGGGGAGGGTGAACGTTCAAGTCTATCCGCCGCTGACTCAAGCAACCAGTCCGCTACAGTGCGGCCGGATGCGATGTCTTGTTCGCTGGCTCTATGATTCAATGGCCGTATTGAGCAACCCTAAACCATAGGATCTCAGAGTCCTCCTTCGTAACCTGTACTAAAACCCACCAGTAAGGCAGGCCTTCCATACTGTACTGCCGAACCTCCGTTCCCTCACGAATCTTAAACCCATCAATGCTATTCACGAACTCCGGAACTTCGCTAGCTGGATATTCGTGAGTCGATGTTCCGATAGCTTCTTCCAGGTCCTCAACTGAGCCGCCCGAATTGAGAATCTGCTGGGCCGTTTGCATCTGCTTCTTGGTGTCGAAGTGCAGTGAAACGAACACCCAGCCAACAATAACAATGCCCCCAAGCAGAATCGCAATGAGGGTCTTGTGTTTCATTTTTTGAAGTGAGCAGGTTGGCTACCCGACCCAAAGCGGGTACTCCGGGGTAGCCCATGCGGCGATTGCGTCGATGGCATCGTCATCGAGTGCCATGTTTTGTTCGCAGGCTCGCGGGTCGAGTTCGTCCATGCGCATGATCTTGCCCGCTTTCCAGACCGATGCGTCCGGGCGGTACGGGCCGACTTTGCGTGGGTCCGACCAGGTGTGGATGCTGAGCAACGGGCCACCGAGAGCGGCCGCCAAGTGCATGGGACCGGAGTCGACACTGATGACCATCCCCGCCCGACGCAGCAGGTGAATCAGCTGGGGTATGGTGGTGCGGTTGAGCAAATTGATCACGCGATCGCTGCTCGAGATGGCGCAGGCCTCGGCGTCGTCACATTTGCCGATGAGAACGACGGGAGCAGGTGACAGCCGCTCGATCAATCGTTCGAGCTGCGCGGTGGTCATGCTCTTGCCTTCGCCCCGCGAGTAGGGGTGAAGCATGATTGGAGAATCCGGCAACGTGACTCCATCGGGGAGTTTGACGGGATCACCCTCGGGGAGCGGGGTCACGATGTGGTTGCGGTTGATCTGAACACCACAGCTAGCGACCAGCTCGAGGTAGCGGTCGACGGCGTGGATGCACTCGCGGGTGTCCACTTTGAAATCGTAGAACCATCCCGAGCCCTCGCGGGCGTCGCGCAGGCCGATGATATGGCGAGCGTGGCTGAAGCGCGAAATCAGGGCGCTGCGCAGCAAGCCTTGGAAGTCCAGGGCGACCTCTGGTGGGTTCGGGCGGTGCAGTAGTTGAGCCCAGCGGGCAAAGCGTACCGGAGCCATCGGTCCGCCGAGATGACGGCGCGGGAACTCGACGACGCCCGCGAGATCCGGGTTGTCCGCCAGCAGCGATGCCCATTCCGGGTTGACCACCCAGGTGATCTCCAAATGCGGGAATGCCTGCTTGAGTGCGTTGACCGCAGGGAGGGTGTGGACCACGTCGCCCATCGAGCTGGGCTTGACTACCAGGACACGCTGAATCGACGAAAAGTCCACTCCGCAGAGGGAGTCGGCAGGTTGGTCGATCGGGCGGATGGGAGCGCTCATGAATGGTGGAGGAATGCGGTGACGTGATCAGTATGCGCTGATACGGCGCATTGGACAGAGGTCTTTGCAGAGTATGCACAGATTTACCAGACCAAATCGCGTCTGTTAGGGCTCGACGATATCCTGGATGCGCTCGATTGAGTTGGCGAGTCCGGTTTCCGGGTTGATGTCGATGACGGCACCGCAGAGGCGGACGCGGCCGCTGGCGACGGGGAAGCGCACGGGCATCTGTGTTTTAAAGCGCTCGACGATCGGTTCGATCTTGCGGCCAAGGATGGATTCGTCTGGCCCGCACATGCCGGAGTCAGTGAGGTAGGCGGTGCCGTTGGGGAAGACGCGTTCGTCTGCGGTTTGGACGTGGGTGTGGGTGCCGACCATGGCGGAGATGCGGCCATCGAAGCAGCGGCCGAAGCCAATTTTTTCCGACGTGGTTTCGGCGTGGAAGTCGACGAAGATAATTTTCACTCCGAGCTCGTCGCGCAGGCGGGTGACTTCTTTGTCGACAACGGTGAATGGGTTCTCCAGCGGTGGTTGGACGAACGTGCGGCCTTGAGCGTTGATTACGGCGACTTTGCCGAACTCGGTCTCGAGCACGACGCTTCCGGCTCCCGGTGTGCCTTCCGGCCAGTTGATCGGGCGCAGCAGACGCGGCTCGCTGGCGAAGTGTGCGACGATTTCTTTTTGATCCCAGACGTGGTCGCCTGTGGTGATCACGGCGGCTCCGGCACGCAGGAGTTCGGTGCAGATTTTCGGCGTGATGCCGCGACCGCCGGCGGAGTTCTCGCCATTGATGACGATGAAGTCTGCCTGGTACTGCTCTTTGAGGATTGGCAGGCGTTTCTTGACCGCTTTGCGGCCGGGCTCGCCCACCACATCGCCGAGGAAGAGAATGCGCATCGTATTGATTGAGTAGATGTGAAAATTGTATGCAACGCGAGGAGGTCGGTGACGGTATGGTAGGCATTCCGTTTGCCAACTGCTCGAGCGTTGAGGCTCGGTCACTTCATGCCATGATTCCACGTTATCTCCAACTGCTTTTCCTCGCACTGCTGTGGCTTGCGCTCGACATCAGCCACGCCCAGCGGTCGCCGCGCGATTTGCCGGATGAGCAGTCGCGCCACCTGGCGGCGTTGGGCCATCCCCCGGATTGGAAGGAGATGGAGGCCTACCACGGGACCATTACGGCCGACCGCTTTCGCCAGCAGTTGGAGGACATCTACGTTGAAAAGGGGAAATCGTGGGAGCCGTGGATCGTGATAGGTGAAGAGAATGGTCAACCGGTTGCCAGGATCCGCACTTCAGCGGGCGATCCCGAGGCACCGGAGAAGGTCTTGCGCCTGGCTCGGACCGGCATGGTGAATCCACCGCCGCGCTACTGGACGCCCGCCGCGCTGCAACCCCGCACCCGTTATCCAAACCGTCCGCTAACCGGTGTGCATATTGCTCTGGATCCCGGGCACATCGGTGGTGCCTATGCCCGGTTGGAGGGGCGCTGGTTTGTGATTGGCAGCGCTCCGCCGGTGATGGAAGGGGAAATGGCGCTGAGGGTTGCTTATGTGTTACGCGATCGTCTCGAGGCGCTGGGAGCCGAAGTCACATTGGTGCGTGCGCGCAATGTGCCGGTCACCCGTGTGAGGCCGGTGCATCTGCGCGAGCTCGCGAAGCAAAACTTCATCAACCAAGGGGTGCGTAATCCCCCCCGCAGCAAAGTCAGTGCGTTGGCCAACCATTGGTTCTGCGTGAGTGCCGAGATTCGTGCCCGCGCTGAGTTGGTCAACCGCATCATCAAGCCGGACTTGGTGGTTTGTTTGCACTTCAATGCGGAGGCGTGGGGGAACCCAGCCCGGCCGTCGCTCCACGATGGTAACCACTTGCATATCCTCACTACCGGCTGTCTGTCACCGGAGGAATTGGCAATGGACGACCAGCGGCTGGAGATGCTCCATAAGTTGATCCAAGGAAGTGCTGACGAAGAAATTGCGCTGTCCTCGGCGGTGGCCAGACGTTTTGTCGCGGCCAACCCAATGCGTGCCTTCGAGTACAACAAAGGCAACGCGCGGCGAGTGAATAGTAACCCTTACGTGTGGGCCCGCAACCTTCTCGCCAGCCGGCTTTATCAATGCCCGGTCGTCTACATGGAGCCCTATGTGATGAACACGCGGGAAACCTTCAAACGCGTGCAAGCCGGTGCCTACTCCGGAAAACGAAAAATCCACGGCAAACTGCGCCCCAACATATTTGTCGAGTACGCGGATGCCGTGGCCAATGGGATCGCAGATCACTACCGCGTTGAGCGGGGGAGCCTGCGCCGGCGGTAATCTCTACGCCTGCTTGTCTTTGACGATCAGCCACAGCGCGTGGACCACACCAGGGAGGGCGCCGCAAATAGTTCCCAGGATATTGAGCCAGAAGTGCTTCGAAAGGCCAACCTGGAGAAACGCGGCGACGGGTGGAAGAAATAGTGCGAGAATGATTTTAACGATTTGCATAACTTGTTTGTTCTTCTGAACGCTGGGACTCTTTCAAGAGATCCAGCGCCCGGCAATTGCAAACAAGCCTGCGTTTTCCCCCGCCGCAGCGAGTGAGCGCTACTAGATTACGCTTTTGTGAGCTGCCCGTCCTTCGGTTCGATGCCGGACTTCGCCAACGCATTACGGGTGTCGACGATGATATCCGCCCAGTCGACCAACTGTTGGAGGTCGAAGGCTTTGTGGTGGGTTGAGATCAGAACCGCGTCGTAGCCGCGGATGGCTTGTTCGTTCCACTCGATCGATTGGGTGCCGGTCCATTCCGCGTGCTCGCGGGTCGGGGTGATGACAGGCAGGTGGGGGTCGTAGTAATCGACTTCCGCACCTTGCTCTTTCAGCAGGTCCATCAGCTCGAAGGCTGGCGACTCGCGCATGTCGTCGACGTCCTCTTTGTATGCCAAGCCCATGAGTAAGATCTTGCTACCGTTGACTGCTTTCTTGCGGCGGTTGAGGGCATCGGATGTGGCGCGGACAACGTACTGCGGCATGCTGCGGTTGATCTGGCCAGCGAGCTCGATGAAACGTGTGTGTACTCCGTACTCGCGCGCCTTCCACGTGAGGTAGAATGGATCGATTGGAATGCAGTGCCCGCCGAGGCCTGGTCCTGGATAGAATGCTTTGAAGCCGAACGGCTTGGTTGCAGCGGCGTTGATCACTTCCCAGATGTCGATGCCCATTTTGTCGGCAGCGATCTTGAGTTCATTGACGAGACCGATGTTTACCGCGCGGTAGATATTTTCCAGAAGTTTGGTGAACTCGGCGACCTGAGTTGAGCTGACTGGGACCACTGAGGCGATGGCCGCCTCGTAGAGGGCTTTGCCGACTTCCGCGCAGGCTGGAGTGGTTCCACCGACGACTTTTGGAATGTTCTTACTGGAGAATTCCGGGTTGCCCGGATCTTCGCGTTCCGGCGAGTAGACGAGAAAGACATCAGTTCCAACCGTGAGGCCCTGGGCTTCGATGCGCGGTTTGAGTTCTTCTTCTGTGGTACCCGGGTAGGTTGTGGACTCGAGCGATACCACCTGGCCGGAGCGGAGGTATGGGGCTACGGCGTCCATTGTGTTGGTGACGTAGCTGAGGTCAGGCTCCAAGTGTTCGTCCAATGGAGTAGGCACGCACATGATAATGGCGTCCACTTCAGCGATGCGCGAAAAGTCGGTGGTGGCGTCGATCAATCCGTTCGAAACCCCGGTGCCAAGTGGAGCTGAGTCGATATGATCGATATAGCTCTCGCCGGCTTTGATGGAATCCACCTTGGATTGGTCGATATCAAAACCAACGGAATGGTAGCCTTTGGCGGAGAATGCCAACATCAAAGGCAGTCCGACATAGCCGAGGCCGACGATGCCGATGACGGCGTCCTTGGATTGGATTTTTTCGAGTAGTTGCATGGCCAGAAATGAATAGGAGAGCATTGGGCTCCCAAGAGTGTGCTGTGCTTGCTTCGCCTGTCAGGCATTCCGTGTCAATGCCGCCGTGGCATGGATTTCAGGATGTGGCGGATTCGTGCGCTATTTGGTTGGATTTGCCGGGCCGGTTTGGCGCAGGGATTTGGGCAGGAACCAACGGCGGATCGGATGGCGGAGTGCTTTTTCCACGCTGCGTTCGATCTTGTCCAGCTGTTTGCGCGCGGGCTTGAGCTCGGCGTTGAGTCGTTTGGCTTCCGCGAGTTGTTGCTTCACTGCCGCGAGTTTGCCTTGCTTGGCTTCGAGTTCCGTTTCCAAGGCACGCATGACATCTCCGTTGCCACTGCGGGTGATCAGTTGGTCTTCCTCGTACTCATCGAGGAAACGGTTGACCCAGCTGTCGTTCAACTCGTTGCCCTGTTTTTTGGTGGCGTGTTCATTGGTGAGGGACGAGGCATCAACATCAATGCCGGCGAACTTGGCGATACGGCCGACCACATCGACGAGGTCATTTTTCACTTCGTCGAAGCTCACTTCGATGTAGGGCAGGGCGGCAGCTTCCAACGTGTAGCGCCACGAGGCATTGTCCAAAACCAGCTCACGCAAGCAGTGGTTGATCTGGTCGAAGTCGTAGGTCGGGTTGGAGTTCCTGGCTTCCATTCCCGAGATCCAGACGCCGGTCTGACGGGCCACCGCGAGGGAGACCGCCTGACGTACGAGGTCTTTACGGGTGAGGATCACGTAGTGAGCGTTGGGGAGAAGCCGCTCGATCCTGCGGATACCACCGTGATGCCGCACGTGGGAATAGTGAAGTTTGATCCCGAAGACCCCATTCGGTGCCGTGCGACGATTCTGGATCTCGTGCAGGGTGTCCTCCACACCGGAAGTATCAAACCTGCGCTCCCACTCGGTGAAGTTGGTCGGGTTGGCATACTCAAGTGGGTAGCCGAAGGCACCGGTGCGGTGCAATGCATGGCCTAGCATGTGGCTGCCGCTTCGTCCGGTCGATGCGATGACCAAGGTTTTGGTTGGCGGCGCGTTGCCTGGCGTATCGTGGTTGGACGAGAACTGATCGGTGTAGAGAGCCATGAAGGGAGGATGAAAGACCGGTAGGTCAGAGTGGAATATTAACGGGATGCCCTTTTCAACGACTTGGGGAGAAAGAGCGAGCGGAGCGGGTGACGCTGCACCTTTTCGAGATCGGCGTTCAACTGCCGGAGCTTTTTGGCGCTGGCCTTGGTGTCGTCCAATTTCGCCTTGAGCGACTGAACCTTTGCTGATTGTTCGGAGGCTTTTGTTTTGAGTGAGGTGAGCTTTTCGGTGCTCGAGGCGAGCTTCTTTTCGAGTGTCGAAACGTAGCCGGTCGGTCCGTAAGCTTCTGCCACGAAGCGCTCAAGACGCTCCAAGTCCTGACGCACGAGTTGCTCGGGGGACGGCTGGCTGAGGGATGGCCAGAGGTCGGAAGGGAAGGCGTCGATCAATGCCTGGGCATCCCATTGCGGAGTCATCAACGCGCATCGTTCCAGCACATCCTCCAGAGCGGGATAGTGCTCTGCGGATGAGAGGTCAAGGGCTTGCCAATTCTCAAGTCCCGCTCCCGAAGCGTAGTCACGGTATTTGAAGTCGCCACCGATGATGCGATCCGAGAGCACCAACTGACAGCGCGGGACTCCGTAAACATCAGCCGCAATCAATCCATGCAAACTGGTCGAGACAATGGCTTCACACGCCGCGACCTGATCGGCGAAGTCTGTGATCCCCGATGCGACATTCAACACGGTGACATCAGGGAGGCTCGCCAATTGCTGCACTACCGGATGATCCCGGTCTACGAAATGTGGAATGACTCCAAGACGGTAGTGTTTCGGGACGTTGGGTTGGTAGAACCGAGACATCAGCAAGGCAGGATCGCCGAACGCGGTGGGCGGTGTGATGCCCCGTTTTTCCAACTCTGCAGCAGTGAGCTTGCCGCGCACTGCCCTGAACGACGCCTTGGTGCTGCCCAGTTGATCAGGGCTGATCATTCCGCTGCCCCAAACCACACTGTGGTCATCCGCCGATTGTAACACACTGCCGATAGCCATCAGGTTTTGTGGCCCATTTGCAGCAGATGAGAGATCGGCGCCAAGTGCCACCTCGTGAATCGTGCCGCCCATGCGGGAAACGATCCAGCCACTCAATCGGTCACCCCAATTTGGAACTCGGATGAACGTGCGTAAGGGAATGCTCATAGTGGTCATGGTTGGCGGTTATTTTCCGAACAGTCGGGAGAGCCAGTTGGGGCGTTCGCGTGGTGTCGATTCCGTGGCAGCCTTTGGCTCGTCTTGAGTAGACGGCTTTGAGAGCTTTTTGCTCTTTTTGCGCTCAGGGATGATGGGGACCCATGCTGACGGTAGGCTGTTGTAGACTTCGGGATGAGTGGATTTCAACCATCCGATGTAGGGCACCAACAAGGATGGGGTCTCCTGCTCTAGCAACTGAATAACCCTGGTCAGGTAGTGAGAGTCTCCTTGAGTCAAAGCTATGTGAGTGGCGCGGCAAAGCCAGGTCAGGTCCACGGCGGCTCTGAAGCGCTCCGGATAGTCCATCAACGGCGTCCGCCACGTGTTGGTCAGCATTGCCAATTCATCTTCGATCGCAGACAAAGCAATTTTCGCTGCGGGGGGAGTTGGTGCGGGCAGCGATGGGTCGAGAATGCCGCATGCTCTATATTTGTGGAAGAAGTCGATTAGAAACTTTTCGATTCCGAATTCTACGAATGTGTTGTCGATCCCACCCATCGCAAGAAAGGCATCGCGTGTTACCATTAATGTCTTGGCACACGAGATTCCGCATGGGCTTTGGAGAAAGATCTCCCGGGACAAGTTTCCGAGCGGAGCCTGTTTTTGCTTCTTGTATTCCGGGGGCATCGCGTAGACGGCGCTGCATCCGTTTTTGTGAGCGGCTGATACCATCTCCTCGAATTGGAGTTCTGGCAGCGGATCCCCACAATGCACGATGCGGATCCAGTCGCCCATGGCGCCCTGAGCGGTTTGATTGATGAGTGTTGGTAGCTCTTCCGGGCTGGCTGTGGTCACCATCTTGGTTGGCAAACCCTTTGGTAGTGGCCTCGTGGCGAGCGAGGAATCTGCGCCAACGATCGTCACATCGACCGGGCGTCGTGATTGATCTGCGATCTGGTGCAGAGTGTGCGCGAGATCGTCTGTGGTGTGTGACTTCGGGTTACACAATACGATCACGCTGACCTGATTCAATGAGGTGAGATCAGCGTTCTCTGGTTCGTTGCTGTTCGGGGCTATTGCTAATCCGTGTAGCCCCCCCGGATGACCGCTCTCTCTCAGCAGCGGGTCCACTAGCATTTCCCGTTCGTTTGGTTTCGCCCACTTTGCCAGGCAGTCTCCTAGTAACTGGAAGGCGGTCTTTTGATCATCCTTGTCGGCGATCTTGTCGATCATGGACAGGATCAATCGCACTTTGGAATAGATCAGTTTGAGAACATCCGCGGGAAGTGACGACTTATCGTAGCATTCTAGAAACAACTGGATCAGCCGAATCCGATCCTTTGCGGTCTTTAGCGTGAAAGTTTGCATCACGCTGAGGTTGGCGGGGTCGTCCCTTTCGGTGCGCCAATATACGATATGGTCGATGATGCGGATGTCTCTGGCGCGATCGACGACCGCCATGGCAAACGCTGCGTCCTCACCGGTAATCGGAGGGAACAGCAACTGGTTCGCTTTTAAAAAGGCCAATGAGTAGATCTTGGCGACGGGGATGGGGTGGGTCAGTGCGAGTTCGGGCTTTCGCCGCACATTGCGTCCGCAGTTCTCCCCGGCGTACCAATGGTCCAAATAACCGAAAGGATCCTCGCTGCCGTCGTCGCGTTTCCACATTGGCCGGCCGAGCACCAGGTCGGCCTTGGTGTTGATTATCTCGCGCAGCAATGCTTCGCATGCGTCTGGCGGCATGCGATCGTCGGAATCGAGGAAGATGACATAAGGTGCAGAGGTCAATGACATGCCGAGGTTTCTGGCGACCCCTTGTCCTTCGTTTTCCTTTTCCTTGTAGATGATATTGGAGTGGCGTCTTGCGAACTCATCTGCAATCGCGCCGCTGCCGTCGGTTGATCCGTCGTTAATGACAATGAGCTGAATGCGATCGGCAATCGTTTGGGAAAGGATAGAGTCCAAACAATTTTCCAGATAGCGCTCCACGTTGTACACCGGAATAATCACGGCGATGTCGTACGTGGTGTCTGTTGGAGTGGCGCCTTCGCGGACCATCCAATCATCGCGCAATTTGGAAAAGAGATTCATTCAGGAAGGAAATGGAAAGGTTTGCGGATTTGGCAGGTGCTAGAGGTTTATCGCCGGGGAGACACCTAGTTTGGCGCATGCCAACTGGTAGAGGTGAATGTCCAGGTCGCAGTGACGGCGCAGCGCCTCGAGATCCTCGTGGGTGAGTTCCAGGTTTGATGGAGCTTTGAACGGAGGAGGTGAGCCTTCGTTGAGGCGCCATCCCTTGAGTTCCGATTGGAATATAGACTCCATGGCCTGTAGCGACGCGGCTTCTTGGTCTTCAAGCCCGACCCAGCGGACTGACTGAGAGAACCATGAGTCAATCGCCGTGCTTGAGTCCAAGTTGAGGAAGTGGGCTTGGCGGTTGTGGAGAGGGGACGATATCTGGTGGTTCAGGAACTCGCCCAGAGTCATATCGCATGCGATCTCGCGTTCGCTGGATACGGGATGATTCTTTTGAAAATTGCGGAACGAGCTGACCATTCGCCACGCTGGGTTTCCTAACCACAGCCAATAGCGTACATCGCGAGCGGTATCTGCGGTTTCCCAGCGGCGGGCTGAGGGCCCGTAGATGAAGCGGATAGCAGGCGCGTTGTCCAGAAAGTGGGACTGGTTGCGCTGGACTGCGCCCTTTTGTTTGGTGATTTGGCAGCAATACAGGTCGGCAGGCGGGTGGATACGCTCGAACCATTTCAGTGCCTTTGGCATCTTCAGGCCTGGAGGGATGAGGCCGATGTCGAGAGGCTCGCCTGCGGCAGACGGGCGGAATTGGGGGTGCTGATCGCTGAGAAAAGTCGGGCGGTTCATGGGGAGATCGAGTGGGCTCAACGACGCAACAAGCGGGCGATCAAGCTCGGCTTGGGGGCTGGGGCGGCTGACGCTTTTTCAGTGCGTGGCGTCGGCTTTTCACTGGATGGCGGTTTTGGGAATGAGGAAACGATAGAGTCGATGGTGCGTCGCGCCTGGTCCTCGCTCCAGTTGGCAAGAGGGGTGCCGGAAAAGGCTTGGTACGCCGAGGAATCTGCAGCTGGTAGATTCAGGGCTGCGCGTGTGTGGTCAAGCCATGTGCCCCGCAGATCTGGAAAGGCATAGGCGACAGGGCTTGGAGATTGTTGGCCGCTGACCTTCGCGTCGGCGAGGAGCAAGAGCGACAACAAGATGGGATCCGGGCGTGCGGCTCCTTTGTGGAGCGCTTGCTGGACGAAGCGGTTGGCCTCGATATAGGCAGCCTCTCCCGTGGACTTCGGATCGAGCAAATCCAGCAATGTGTGGGCCATGAGTAGGTCGGGAGTGCCCTTGTAATAAACACATGCCTGATCGAACTGCTTGCGGGCCTCGGGTAAATCGAAGGCGTCTGGAGTCAGCGCGTGGAAACAGCGGTTCACGCAGCGGGAGAATGGTGAGTTTGCCGAGTAGTGCGGCAGCTCCTCCGCACCTGCCTGGACGTAGGTCGGGGCGGAGAGGATCGATGGCTGGTGAAGGCGCATCTGGATACGTTCGTCGGCAGTGAGCGATTGCCATGTCCGCAGCCAATCTGCGATGTGGGCGCGTGCCTCGATGCTGTGCTGTTGTTGTACCAGCTCTTGCCCAGCGCGGGTGATGCGGTCAATGCGGTCTGGATCGGCAAACAAAGCGGTGAGCTTCTCTACTGCGTTGGATGCATCCGCCATGACGCAGTTTTCCATGTCGACGAAGCCCATTTGTTCGATCACGGGGATGCGCTCGGCGATCATGCAGCACCCGGATGCGGGGATCTCCAAGGCTTTCTTGGTGATCACGTGGAAAGACGCGCCGCAGTTCAGAGCGAACTGCGAGCGGTTTAGCAATTTGGCGTACTCGGCTCCGACGTATTTGTGGAAGCTTTGGGCTTTCGGGCGCGGGGCGGAAAATGAGGGGAAATGGCGGCGGATCACCGGTGCGATCGCGCGGCGCCATGGGTAGCGGTTGGAATGGCCGTCGTCGTCGAAACCATCTCCCAGGATGGCGATTGGGATGGATTTCTCCAAGCCGTAGTCTTTGAACACACCCTTCGATGCGAACGGAGGAACAATAGCGGTCTTCGCGCCCCACTTGCCGAGCATCTCGCGCTTGTTGGTGAGCTTGGCGAAGATGATGTCTGGCTGCAGAAGTTCCAGCGTGTGGATGAAATCGGTACGGGCTGGTTCGTGGCCATCGGCAAGCGTGACGACAGCGATCGGGATGCCGGCGGCGGTGGCGGTGGCGCGTAGCACTTCCGGGTTGCAGCGGATTCTGATCCCGTTGTTGAAATCGACTGCTAGAATAATTTCGGGTGCGTGGGTCTCCACTGTCTCGCGGACCTCCTCGTCACCTACCGGTGAGACAGTGTGCAGGTCGAAAAAGTGGTCCAGCCATCCGAGGAATGGGCGCACCGCCGACTCCATGTAGTATTCCTGGATTTCATCAAAACCGGAGAGGAATAGAAGCCCGTGGGGACGCTGGGCGGGAGGGGTACTGGATGACATAGTGGATAGCGGGGAATGCGCGAATATGCGTAGCGGAGATCGCATGAGCAATCAACCCTAGGGTCGGCCCTGTGATGAACGGATAAGGTCACGGGGCTTGTCCAGGGCCAAGATCCGGCAGATACGGCAATCGGATGCTGGACAAGCTGCGGCCGATCGCGAACCGTGGAGCACGATCATGAGCAGCCCATTGCACATCCTTTTCACCAATAACGCCCTGATGTACCCGGCAGGAACCGAGATCGCCGTGCGCGAGGTCGGCCGCAACCTGATCGCTCGCGGCCATCGGGTCACCGCCTATTCTCCAATGGTCGGAAGTTTTGCCGACGATCTCAGGGCACTTGGGGTCGAGGTGGTGAGTTCGTTGGATGCAATGACGGACCGGCCGGATGTGATCCACGGCCACCACGAGTGGGAGACGTCGTTGGCGGCAATGCATTGGCCGGATGTGCCGGTGGTCTCGTTTGTGCGTGGCGCCCGGGTTTGGCAGGAAGCTCCGTGTTTTGCTCCGAATGTCGTGCGCTATGCCGCGGTGGATCAAGGATGTGTGCAACGGGCCCTCGCCTGTGGAGTGGAGGAATCCAAGCTGCAACTCGTGCTCAATGCCGTGGACATGCAGCGCTTCGCCACCGTGCGCAAGCCGCGCCGCAAGCCGAAGCGAGCGCTGATCTTCAGCAACTACGCCCAGCCGGGGAACTACATGGACGCCGTGATGGAGGGCTGTAAAAAGGCCGGTGTGAAGTGCGACGTGATCGGTAATGGCATGGGTAACTGCCGCCCGGACCCCGAGGCCTTTCTGCCTGAGTACGATCTCGTTTTTGCCAAATCCAAAGCGGTGCTCGAAGCGCTGGCGTGTGGGTGTGGGGTGATCGTCTGCTGTGAACCCGGGCTCGGACCGGTCGTGACGCGTGAGAACTTCGAAGCACTCCGTCGCGAAAGTTTCTTTTACGACTGCATGAGCGATGAGATCACGCCGGACGCCATCGCTGGCCGCATCCGTGAATGGGATCCGGCTCAGGCTCCGGAGCTGACGGCTCACGTGCGTGAGGTTTGTTCGTTCGACCGTCATGTGGCGGAGCTTGAAGCGCTGTACCGCGAGGCGGCGGCGACTGAGATCACGCCGGACCCTGTGGCGATCGGGCGCTTTGCCGCTGCGTTGGCAGAACCAAAGACCACGGCCTTCAAAGCCGGACGCCAGATGCTCGAATACCTGCGCGATGCCGAAAACCGCGAAGTGCCACAAGACGCCGCCACCGCCGCCAAAGAACACGACAGCCTCCTTGACCGCTATCGCAAAGGCCGCAAAGCCGTGGCGGAGCTCAAGAAACTTAAGAAGCAGTTGGGGAAGTAGGAGGGGGCACTCCGACTGCCGCCGCACCCGCAACCCTCACCCCACATTGGCGAAGCGGCTGCCGAGTGGGTCGGCGTCGCGGGTGAGGTGGGTGCGGAGGTGGGCGTGGGCTGGATCGGCGAGCTCCGGGTCGCGGGTGAGGACGCGTTCCGCCAGCTCGCGGGCGTGGACGAGGAGCCGGGTGTCGCCAATGAATGCACGGGCGGCTGGTGAGAGATCAGGCAGCCCGGATTGGGCGGTGCCGAGTGCGTCGCCGGGGCCGCGTTGGCGCAGGTCTTCTTCGGCGATGCGGAAGCCGTCGCGGGTTTCTTCCAGAATGGCGAGCTTGGTGGCGGAGTCGGCGTCCTTTTTATCCAAGGCCAGCACACAGAATGATTGGTGCTCGCCGCGGCCGATGCGCCCGCGCAACTGATGGAGCTGCGCCAGGCCGAAGCGGTTGGCATTGTGAATGATCATCACCGACGCATTCGGCACGTCGACTCCGACTTCAATCACCGTCGTGCTGACGAGAACGTCGATGTGGCCGTCGCGGAAACGTTTCATCACCGCTTCCTTTTCGTCGTTCGGGGTGCGGCCGGTGAGCAGGCCGACCTCAAAGTTCGACAGCCGCTTCGCCCACTTTTCAAACTCCGCCACCGCCGACTGGGCTGTGAGCTTCTCGGATTCCTCGACCAGCGGGAACACAAGATAAGCCTGACGGCCGGCGTCGAGCTGGCCTTTGAGGAACTTGACCACGTCTGGAATCTTCGGCGCCACGCGGATGCCGGTGGTGATCGCCCCGCGGCCGGCGGGAAGCTCGTCGATCACCGACACTTCGAGGTCGCCGTAGACGGTCATCTGCAAGGTGCGCGGGATCGGGGTGGCGGTCATCACGAGCACGTCCGGCACCGAGCCTCCGCCCGCGCCTTGCTGCAGCTTGGCTCGTTGCTCGACCCCGAACTTGTGTTGTTCGTCGATGACGACGAGCCCGAGCTTTTCGCGGTTGAGGAGTTCGTCGTTGTCGAAAAGCAGCGCATGCGTGCCAATGACGATTTGTGGGTCGCCCGCGTGAGTTTGCTCTACACCAGCACCGGTGCGCAGCGCGAGGCTGAGGTCGAGCTTGGCGGCGAGCTTTTGAAAGTTGAGATAGTGTTGCTCGGCGAGGATCTGGGTGGGGGCCATGACGGCGACTTGCCAGCCTGCTTCGATCGCGAGCATCGCGGCGGCCATGGCGACGACGGTTTTACCCGAGCCCACGTCCCCTTGCAGCAGGCGGTTCATGGCGTGGCCGGATTTCATGTCGGCGCGGATCTCGCGGATCACCTTGCGCTGGGCATTGGTGAATGGAAACGGCAGCGCCGCTGCGAAGTCGGCGAGCAACTCTCCGCGGCCGGCGCGTCGGGCGCCTTGCAGTTGGTCGTGGTTGCGCTTGCGGTCGACGACGTGGAGCTGGTGGAGGAACAACTCATCCAGCGCCAGCCCGCGCCCTGCGGTTTCGATAGCCTCCAAATCCGGCGGGAAGTGGATGTTGGCGAGCAGTTGGCTGCGTGCGGGGAGACCGGATTCGTGGTCGTTGGTCACTGTGGACGGAACAATCTGCGGGAACGCTGACGGATCCGTGTGGTCCATCGACGTGACCAATCGGTGGACGAACTCGCGCAGCGGCCGCTGTTGCAAGCCATTGCTCAACCGATACACCGGCACGATGCGGCGCAGGTGGATGGACTTCGACTGCGGGGTGTCGGCCAGCGGGTCCGCTGTGGCGGTGATCTCGGTTTCCGGATGGTCGATGACGAGCCGCTTGCCGGAAACTTTGACTTTGCCGTAGACCACCATCTGCTGCCCCACCGCAATGATCTTGCTCATGAACGGGAGGTTGAACCAACGGGCGACAATTTGTTGGCCCGGCATGCCGGCGGATTCGGCGGGTGCCAGTGTGGCCTCGAACATCTGTTGTCTGGCGCCGAAGCGCCGCGTGGTCACGTCGACCACTGCGGCGTGGATGGTGACGGGCTCGTCGGTCGGGTCGGCGGGAAACCGGCTGAACGAGCGACGGTCCTCGTAACGCCGGGGCAGATGGGCCAAGACATCACCCACTGTCTCCCAGCCGCACAGTTCCATCGCGCCGCGCAGCTTGGTCGGGATGCCGTCGAGCGTCGCGAGCAAGGTGTCGGCACGGACGGCGGAGGATGGAGCGAATTCGGTCACGGGTGGAGGACGAGTGGCAGTGCGGCGGGATTAGATGGGAGTGGCTAGGATGAACACGATTTGGCTCACGGGCGAATGGAAATTGCACGTGTATGGCTCAAGAGCCTATCGCCGATCAGATGGCCACAAAAAGCACGAGAATGCACGAAAAGGAAGAGGCTCACGCAAAGACCCAAAGATCCCGAAGTTCGTTTGGCTCTGGCGTAGGGGACAGGCTCACCGATCGACGAAGGTTACGCTTGTACTCCTGCCGTAGATCGCATGACTCCGTCACTTCCTCTGGATCACCTATTCATCAACCGTTGCCGCACATTATGGAGTGACGGTGTCCCCACCGTCGAGTAAAGCGCTCCGTCCTGTTGATGGCCGGGGGCGATCCGGCGGTCCGTGTGGGCTGCTGAGTATTTCGGGCAGGTTCCTTTCCTTTGCGTCTTAGCGACAGCGTGGTCACCGCGTGAGTCATGGCTCGGGACGCTCCGGCCGGTCATGCGAAAGGCGAGGGCCTGCGCCCTCGCCTTTCTTTATCCGTGAATATGATGTCGTCTCAGGGTGAAACGATTGCCGGGGAGGCTTACTCGCCCTTGGCGGCGAGTAGGTTCCAGGCGCAAACGAGCGCTTTGAGGCCGGCCATCTCAATCGATGGGTCCACGCCCGCACCCCAGATGATGGTCTCATCGTTGTGGCGGAGTTGGACGTAGGCTGCGGAGTCGGCGTCCGATCCACCGCGTACGGCGTGCGAGCGGTAGTCGGTGAGGTTGAACTGCTTGAGCCCCGCGTTGTCGAGCGCTTGGACGAAGGCGTTGATCGGGCCGTTGCCGAGGCCTTCGATGTTCTGCTTTTCCCCGTTGAGGGTAATGGTGGCGCGGCAGCGGACCTCGCCACGCTCGCCGACGCTGTGGTCGAGCTCGTAGTCGACGACGGACATCGGCTCGCTGACGTTGGCGAAGTACTCGAAGAACGCATCACGGATCTCGTCCGGGGTGAGTTCGCGTCCAAGTTCGTCGGCCAGGTTGTAGATCTTCAAGCCGACCTGCGGGTGCATGGTCTTTGGCAGGTCAAACCCATGCTCTCGGTCGAGAATGTAGGCGATGCCGCCTTTGCCCGACTGCGAGTTGATGCGGATGATCGCTTCGTAGGAACGGCCGATGTCGCGTGGGTCGATGGTGAGGTAAGGTACACCCCACGGCACGATTTCGCCCGCTGCTTCGCGTTCGTCCTCGAGTCGGCGGTCGAAGCCTTTCTTAATAGCGTCCTGGTGCGATCCGGAGAATGCGGTGAACACGAGCTCGCCGCCGTATGGGGAGCGGTCCGGCACGGTCATGCGCGTGGTGCGCTCGTAGACTTCACGCACGGTTGGCAGGTCGCTGAAATCGAGCCCGGTTTCGAGGCCGTGGCTGTTCATGTTGAGCGACACGGTGACGATGTCGAGGTTGCCGGTGCGCTCGCCGTTGCCGAAGAGGGTGCCCTCCACGCGGTCGGCGCCCGCCATCAGGCCGAGCTCGGTGGCAGCGACTCCGGTGCCGCGGTCGTTGTGTGTGTGGAGCGAGATGATGACGCTGTCACGGTTCTTGAGCTGGCGTCCGAACCACTCGATCTGGTCGGCGTGGACGTTTGGTGTCGACCATTCCACGGTGGCCGGCAGGTTGAGGATGATCTTGCGTTCCGGAGTTGGCTGCCAGATTTCCATCACGGATTCGCAGATCTCAAGCGCGTAATCGAGCTCGGTGTCGGAGAACGACTCCGGCGAATACTGCATCGTGATCTTGCTGCCTTTGGCTTCCGCTTCGGCGGCGAGTTCGGTCACCAGCGTGGTGCCCTTTTTCGCGATGTCGATGATCGACTCCTTGCTGGCGTTGCCGAAGGTGATGCGGCGCTGCAGCGGCGAGGTCGAGTTGTAAAGGTGCACGATCGCGCTCTTCGCGCCGTCGAGTGCTTCGAAGGTGCGGCGGATCAGGTGCTCGCGAGCCTGGACGAGAACCTGCACGGTCACGTCTTCCGGGATGCGGTCTTCCTCGATCAATCGACGCAGGAAATTGAACTCCGTCTCGGATGCGGACGGGAACCCTACCTCAATCTGCTTGAAACCGACTCCCACCAATAGGTCGAACATCTCCAGCTTCTCTGCGATGCTCATTGGCACTGGCAGTGCCTGATTGCCGTCCCGTAGGTCGACCGAGCACCAGATTGGGGCGCTTTCGATCGCGCGGTCAGGCCACTGCCGGTCTGGCAGGCTCACCGCAGGGAAGGGACGGTATTTACGTATCGATTCCGGTTTCATGGTGTCTCTAGTATAGGGACGCACAGCGTAACCGATTCCGCCGCGATGCCAACCGCGGATATGGAGCATGTCGGGAGATGCAGGAGAAAGTGGGCGGAGCGCTGGGTTTAGCTGAACGTATTGCCAATTTGCCCACAGGGTGAGCCTCGATTCGTTGAAGATTTCACGAAGATTCCGTGGTTTTCGTTCTTGGATTTGCGCTATGGTGCATTTTCGCGTGCAGTCGCCAACGGATTGTGTTGGTTAGCGTGGCCATCTTTCATCTATGTCCTGTTCTCCTCCTATTTGCCGAAAAATTGCCACGGTGGTTTTGTTGTTGTTGGGGGTGGTGTTGGTGTTCGCCAGCATGGGTGTTGGGCGGATCCGATTGGACGGTGATGGCCAGACTGTGCTGCCCGGGGGCTTGCCGGAGGTGGAAGGTCTGAAGTTGTTGCGCAGCGCTTTCGGTAAGCGCGAAGAGATTTTGCTCACCTTGCACAGTGCGAGCGAGGAGACCACCCGAGAGGCCGCTCTTGATCTGACCGCCGAACTCAAAGCGCACGATGGACTCGTCGGTGCGGTAAACGATACGGAGCAATTGCTCACCGAGTTGGAGGGCGGCAATGCGCTCGACCTACCACAGGCACAGCAAGAGGCGGGTGCCGCGTTGCTCGCCTATACGTGGCTCAATAGTAGCGACGAAAGCATGGATGTGCTGGTTCAGCGGTTTCAGCCGGAGGCACTCTCGAAGCATCTTGCGGGGCTCGAAGAAGAACTGCAGTACGGCGAAGTGGAAGATGCCATGCGCATTCAGGCGGACCCACTCGGCTTTCTCGATGTGCGTGAACTCGAGCCGGCGAGTTCGACGTCGGGCACGGTCAACGTTTCCTCCGACGGGCGCTACCGCTTGCTCTCGGTGCGGGCCACCAAGCAAACGATCACCGCGGATGAAGCGGTGGAGTGGGTCGATCGCGTGAAAGTGGTGACAGATGCCTGGGTGTCGCAGCGCGCCGCGAACGATCTGCCGCAAGTAACCCTTAGTATCACCGGCGAGCCGGCGTATTTGCGTGACACGCTTTTCGGGATGCGCCGTGATTTGGGGCGCTCTGTGGTTTCCACGACCGTGTTGATCATGGTGTTGTTTGCGCTTTTTCATCGGCGCTTCATCGCGTTGCTCTGGCTTCTTGCTGCGTTGGCGGTGGTGTTTTTGGTGACGTTGGGTTTGGCGGGCTGGCTGATGCCCAACATGAGTATCCTGAGTATTGGCTTTGCCGCGATCCTGCTCGGGTTGGCGGTGGACTACGGGGTGGTCATCTTTAGCGAGAGTCTGACGGAAAAGCGCACGGCCGGGGTGAAGGATCTGTGGCGAGGGGTGGGGCCGAGTGTGATTTGGGCGGCTGCCACGACCGGCGCGGTGTTCTTCGCGTTGAACTTCAGCAGTGTGCCGGGGATCTCGCAGTTGGGTAGTTTGGTCGCCATTGGAATCGCGGTGGGAGCGATCGTGATGTTGGGCGGCTTTGCCTGGATTTGTTCGCGGTTGAAGCCGGGGCGTCTGCCGTCGGTCAGTCCGTGGAAGCACGTCCGTACCGGTGGTCATAAAAGGTTGTGGGCGTCGCCTCTGATTTTCTTCTCGTGTGCTGTGGTGTTGCTGCTTGGCGGGATGCCGAAGATCGATCGTGATTTCATGGTGCTGCGCGCCAAGTCCAGCGATGCCTTGGACGCTTACCACGAAATGGTGCGTCAGCTTCGCCCTGATAATAAGCCCACAGTCGGCTACGTGATCAGTGCCGATACTCCTGATGCATTGTGGGATGTGCGCCGCGATGCGGTCGAAGATATCGAGCAGGCCCAGGCCGAAGAAAAGGTCGCAAGCTATCGGATTGCGGGGCGCCAAGTTGATGCGGTCAGGCAATTGCTCGGTGAACGTGAGCGCATTCTCGCGAGTCTGCGTGGGACTGGTTTGTTCGACGAGGCCCCGATCCGATTGGCTTCCGCTGTGTTCGATGCGTGGGATGCCATGATCCATATTCGCCCCGAGGCCTTGGAGGCAGGGGCGGTTCTCAACCGGAGCGGCCTGGATCGTGTGTTTGCCCGGCACAATGGCGACAAGGTGGCGTTGCTGGGCTCGGTTGAGGCGATGAATGCGTCGCAGGTGCGGGTTTTCGACTACTCGTGGGCCGATGGGATCCAGAATGACAATCAGTATCTCGCCGGATGGGAGCCGATCGGGCCGGCGGTTTTGACCGTGGTGGGCAAGGACTTCACCAGGGTTTTCTTGCCACTAGGGGTCGTGCTGTTGGTGATGTTGGCGATTGTCTTCCGCGATTGGAAGGACATCGCGCTCGCGCTGGCCGTGATGTTGGGGAGTGGGCTCGCTCTGTTGGCAGTGATGCAGCTGCTCGACCTGCATTGGAATTTCATCAACCTCTGTGGGATTCCGCTTCTCTTCGGTGCGGGGCTCGACTTTACCATCCACATGGTTTTCTCGCTTCGTCGTACCAATGGTCACATGCCGACGGTGCGCCGCGGGATGCGCAAGGCTCTTCTGTTCTGTGCGCTCTCCACGGCATCGGGATTCGGATCGCTCGCGTTGGCCGGCAACATGGGAGTTGCTAGTCTCGGGCGAGTTTGCGCCATCGGGATCCTCTTGATCATGGTCTTTGCGGTCTACTTCCTCCCTGCCTGGTGGCTCGTGATGCACCGTGAACGACTCAAGGGAATGGGTGGCCAGCCGGCCGGTGAAGCAGGCTAGAGCAGACGACTCAGATTGGGATGGGTGTCGCACCCTTGTCTCTGACCGAAAGGCCGCCCTCGGGGCGGCCTTTGTTGTGCCCCGATGACGGACGCATGGGGAGTGAAGCGTGGTCCTACTGCCGTGAACGGGAATTTCTCAGTGCGCTTTGATCGTGTGTACGCTCTTGTGGTTCAGTGCGTTGTGTGGATCATTTGCTGTGAATATGCGAATGAACCTCGCATTTCACCTCAAAATGAGTTGCGGACGGTTTTCGTATGAGTATACTTCCAGCCCGGCCGGAACGAGCCGGACGCGAACGACGCGAAGTCGATCGCCTGCTGCTTCAACGAGAGTTGAGCGAAGGTGATCGTTTTTTATGTCCGAGCGTGTGAGATCTTTTGAAAAGTTGGATTCGTGCTGACCGGAGAGTGTCAGTATGAATTGGAGAAGAAAAGGCTAAAATGTGTACTGTGCGGTGACAAGTTTATCGCACGGGTCTGGCAAGTGGCTGTGGAGCTGCTTGATCGGACTGAAAACTTTTTGGCAATACGCCAATACCAATTTCTTTATGGAGAGTTTGATTCTGGCTCAGAACGAACGCTGGCGGCGTGGATAAGACATGCAAGTCGAACGGGGAATGTGATTAGCTTGCTAAATGCATTCCTAGTGGCGAACGGGTGCGTAACACGTGAGTAATATGCCTCGAAGAGCGGGATAGCCCAGCGAAAGTTGGATTAATACCGCATGTGGCGGAGATGGGATTCCATTTCTTGCTAAAGGTAGGGACCTTCGGGCCTGCCGCTTCGAGATTGGCTCGCGGCCTATCAGTTTGTTGGTGGGGTAATGGCCTACCAAGACAACGACGGGTAGCCGGTCTGAGAGGATGTCCGGCCACACTGGAACTGAGACACGGTCCAGACACCTACGGGTGGCAGCAGTCGAGAATCATGCACAATGGGCGAAAGCCTGATGCTGCAACGCCGCGTGGAGGATGAAGGCCCTAGGGTCGTAAACTCCTGTCACCAATGAGTATGGGTATTATGTTTAATAGATGTAGTATTTGATAGTAATTGGAGAGGAAGGGACGGCTAACTTCGTGCCAGCAGCCGCGGTAATACGAAGGTCCCAAGCGTTGTTCGGAATCACTGGGCGTAAAGCGTATGTAGGCGGCGTGGAAAGTCAGGTGTGAAAGCCCGGGGCTCAACCTCGGAACTGCACCCGATACTCCCACGCTAGAGTAATGGAGGGGAGTCTGGAATTCACGGTGTAGCAGTGAAATGCGTGGATATCGTGAGGAACACTAGTGGCGAAGGCGAGACTCTGGACATTTACTGACGCTGAGATACGAAGGCTAGGGGAGCGAACAGGATTAGATACCCTGGTAGTCCTAGCAGTAAACGGTGCTCGCTTGGTGTGAGAGGATTCGACCCCTTTCGTGCCGGAGCTAACGCGTTAAGCGAGCCGCCTGGGGAGTACGGTCGCAAGACTAAAACTCAAAGAAATTGACGGGGACCCGCACAAGCGGTGGAGTATGTGGCTTAATTCGATGCAACGCGAAGAACCTTACCTGGGCTTGACATGCCGTCGTAGGTCTGTGAAAGCAGACTGTCAATTCGGTTGGACGTGCACAGGTGCTGCATGGCCGTCGTCAGCTCGTGTCGTGAGATGTTGGGTTAAGTCCCGCAACGAGCGCAACCCCTGTGATTAGTTGCCAGCACGTAATGGTGGGGACTCTAGTCAGACTGCCCAGATCAACTGGGAGGAAGGTGGGGACGACGTCAGGTCAGTATGGCCCTTATGCCCAGGGCCGCACACGTACTACAATGCTCAGTACAATGAGAACCGATACCGCGAGGTGGAGGAAATCTACAAAACTGGGCTCAGTTCGGATTGTAGGCTGCAACTCGCCTACATGAAGCTGGAATCGCTAGTAACGGCGCATCAGCTACGGCGCCGTGAATACGTTCCCGGGTCTTGTACACACCGCCCGTCACATCATGGAAGCCGACCGCACCCGAAGTATCGCAACTCGGTCCTAAGGTGTAGTTGGTAACTGGGATGAAGTCGTAACAAGGTAGCCGTAGGGGAACCTGCGGCTGGATCACCTCCTTTCTAAGGAGTAATTTGACCGGTCCGTCTCACGGAATCATCCGGCAAATAGGTCGACGCCTAAGTGCTGCTTGCAGCATAAGTTTGGAAACAAGCTGGCGCAGTCAGGGAAGAAATGAACTGACAACTCACAACCTTGAGTGCGATTTGGAATCGCGCAGTGCACATTTTAGTCTTTACTTCTCCTTCCACAAAAACCGTTTTCCAACGGGGGTATAGCTCAGTTGGTAGAGCGCCAGCTTTGCAAGCTGGATGTCTGGGGTTCGAATCCCCATGCCTCCACCAACGTCTTCAAGTAGCGAGTAGGAAGTAGAGAGTAGGAAGGGAAACCTTGCTACTAGCTGCCAGCTACTAGCTACGCCAAATGAAGGGCCTGTAGCTCAGTTGGTTAGAGCGCGCGCTTGATAAGCGTGAGGTCACAGGTTCAAGTCCTGTCTGGCCCACCATTTATTGAGACGTTGTTGGTTTGAGTGGAACGATGGTGATCCAAAAGAGATGGTTCTTTGATATCTGTATGCAGGATAAAAAGTAATATAGAAATACAATTTCATTGTGTGACAATGATTTCTATCCTGACGTCTAGTAGAAATACTAACAACGGCAAATTTTGTAATGATCCTCCCTTGAGGAGGTGAGTTACTTACTGATCTAAATCAAGAGAACAAGTATATAAGGGCATGCAGTGGATGCCTTGGTACCAACAGGCGATGAAGGACGTGATAAGCTGCGATAAGCCTCGGAGAGCTGCAAATAAGCTTTGATCCGTGGATTTCCGAATGGGGTAACCTGACTGGGATAATACTCAGTCGTCTCTTGCTGAATACATAGGCAAGAGGTCGCAATACCCGGTGAAGTGAAACATCTCAGTAACCGGAGGAAAAGAAAGAGAATCGATTCCGTAAGTAGTGGCGAGCGAAAGCGGAAGAGCCCAAACCAGGAGCTTGCTCCTGGGGTTGTAGGACTCCGATGTGGGATTTCTGACGATAGATTAAGCATCTGGAAAGTTGCGTCATAGAGGGTGATAGCCCCGTGATCGAAATCTGAAGAAACCCTAGGATGTTCCTGAGTAGCACGACACACGTGAAACGTTGTGTGAATCTGCGCGGACCACCGCGTAAGGCTAAATACTAGTTGGTGACCGATAGTGAACAAGTACCGTGAGGGAAAGGTGAAAAGAACCGCTGCGAGCGGAGTGAAATAGAACCTGAAACCGCATGCCTACAAGGTGTCAGAGCCTCTTTATGGGGTGATGGCGTGCCTTTTGCTTAATGAGTCTGCGAGTCAGTGCCAGTGGCGAGCTTAAGTCCTTCCGGGACGGAGGCGTAGCGAAAGCGAGTCTGAATAGGGCGACATAGTCGCTGGCGCTGGACCCGAAGCCGAGGTGACCTACCCATGGCCAGGTTGAAGCTGCAGTAAAATGCAGTGGAGGACCGAACCGATGTGTGTTGAAAAACGCTCGGATGAGCTGTGGGTCGGAGTGAAAGGCTAATCAAACCCGGTGATAGCTGGTTCTCCCCGAAATGCATTTAGGTGCAGCGTTGTGTGCTGACCCACGGGGGTAGAGCACTGAATGAGCTAGGGGCCATACCCGGTTACCAAACTCAATCAAACTCCGAATACCGTGGGGTGAAACACAGCAGTGAGTCTATGGGGGATAAGCTTCATAGTCGAAAGGGAAACAACCCAGATCAGCAGCTAAGGTGCCCAAATACCGCTCAGTGGAAAGGATGTGAGATTTCTTTGACAGTGAGGATGTTGGCTTAGAAGCAGCCACCATTTAAACAGTGCGTAACAGCTGACTCATCGAGAGATCTTGCGCCTAAAATAATTGGCGATCAAGCGGTATACCGAAGCTCTGGATGCTTCTTTTAGAAGTGTGGTAGGGGAGCGTTCCCAACAGCATTGAAGCCCGATGGCGACTGACGGTGGAGTGTTGGGAAGTGAGTATGCAGACATGAGTAACGATAAGACGGGTGAAATCCCCGTCCGCCGTAAACCCAAGGTTTCCTGGGCAACGTTTTTCGTCCCAGGGTTAGTCGGGACCTAAGCCGAGGCCGATAGGCGTAGGCGATGGATAGCTGGTTAATATTCCAGCACCTCCGAACCTTAATCCGCGAGGACGCGGGTGGTGACTGATAATGCCGATTGAAAGTGGCAGAGGGGAAGCTTCGGCTGAACCTACCTTCATGATCCAACCGCCTAGAAAAGTCGCGGGGTACGCTAAGGAGCCCGTACCGTAAACCGACACAGGTGGGTGAGTTGAGTATACTAAGGCGTAAGAGTGAAATCTGGTTAAGGAACTCGGCAAATTGACCCCGTAACTTCGGGATAAGGGGTGCCCCTTTATTGGGGGCCGCAGTGAACCGGGCCAACCGACTGTTTAGCAAAAACACAGCATTGTGCTAAGACGAAAGTCGACGTATACGATGTGACACGTGACCAATGCCAAAAGATTACGGTAAGGTGTTAGCTTTCGAGCGAAGCTCCGAGCCCAAGTCCTGGTGAATGTCGGCCGTAACTATAACGGTCCTAAGGTAGCGAAATTCCTTGTCGGGTAAGTTCCGACCTGCACGAATCGTGCAACGAGTTGGCCGCTGTCTCAACCAGATGCTCAGTGAAATTGTAATGACGGTGAAGATGCCGTCTACCCGCAGAAAGACGGAAAGACCCTATGCACCTTAACTGTACGCTGTTATTGATTTTTCGGTTTCAATGCTCAGCATAAGTGGGAGGCTTTGAAACATATCTTTAGGGATATGTGGAGCCGCCAGTGAGATACCACCCTTTGGTATTGGAAAATCTAACCTCTGACCTTGAATCAGGTAGGGGAACAATGGCAGCCGGTCAGTTTTACTGGGGCGGTATCCTCCTAAAGAGTAACGGAGGAGCGCGAAGGTTGGCTCAGCGCAGTTGGCAATTGCGTTTCGAGTGCATTGGCATAAGCCAGCCTAACTGTGAGACCCACAAGTCGAGCAGATACGAAAGTAGGTCAAAGTGATCCGGTGGTTGAATGTGGAATTGCCATCGCTCAACGGATAAAAGGTACGCTAGGGATAACAGGCTGATTTCGCCCAAGAGTTCATATCGACGGCGAAGTTTGGCACCTCGATGTCGGCTCGTCGCATCCTGGGGCTGGAGAAGGTCCCAAGGGTCCGGCTGTTCGCCGGTTAAAGCGGCACGCGAGCTGGGTTCAGAACGTCGCGAGACAGTTCGGTCCTCTATCTTCTGTGGGCGTAGGAAAATTGAAGGGTTCAAACTCTAGTACGAGAGGACCGAGTTTGACGCACCTCTGGTGCTCCAGTTGTTCTGTCAAGGGCATTGCTGGGCAGCTAAGTGCGGAAAGGATAAGCGCTGAAAGCATCTAAGCGCCAAGCCCCTCCTAAGACTAATTTTCCCTGAAGGATCGTGGTAGACCACCACGTTGATAGGTTACGGGTGTAAGCATGGCAACATGTTCAGCTTAGTAATACTAATCATCCGTTCGACTTGTTCTTCTTGTTTAGATTGGTTTTATTTCTCTAAACATGCGTCAGGAATGACGGGAATCGAAAGACACAAGATTGTGTTTCTTATTACCTCTTCTGCATACAGATATCAGTGAATCACCCCAAGGAGGTTCACTCACACGTCAGCTCAGACTGAGTTGTTCGCGTTGATCTTTTTTCATCAAGTTCTGAAACCAGGCAACTGGTCATCAGATTACCAGCCACGAAACGATTGAATTGGAATCGTGGCTGCCATCTGGTGGCTATAGCACGTTGGTCCCACCCGGTCCCATCCCGAACCCGGAAGTGAAACGACGTTGCGCCGATGGTAGTGTGGCGATAGGCCATGCGAGAGTAGGTCGCCGCCAGAACTTGATGGTCCCCATCTCCGAATAGGAGATGGGGATTTTTTTTGCCCTGAACTCGGGAGGTGAGGGCGGAGGAATGCGCTGGGCGGGGCCGTGTGTGACGGAGGTGGAGAAACAGGTCTGATAGTGGTTATAGGAGTTATGGGGAAGTCACGGGTGGAGAAGTGCGCAAAGGGACGCGCTGTAGCCTTGATTGCTGGCTGGTGAGGGTTAGGTTGGCGGCGTTATGCATGCGAATCATGTTTCATTGGGGAAAGCCACGGTATTGGTTTTGTTGGTGCTTTCTCTTTTCTGCGGTCCGGTCGCCGCGAATCAGGCCGACGCCCGTGAGGTGATGACCGAGTGGATTGCCGCCCAGCAGGAGACCGAAGCTGTGGAGGTAAGCTTTGTGCAGGACCGACGGTTGCGTGGATTGCGTAAACCGATGCGCAGTACCGGCACATTTTGGTTGGTGAAGTCCGGCAATATGCGCTGGCAGATCGGGGATCCGCCAAAGACCATTGCGATCTATACTGACGAAACGGTGACCGTGATCCGTCCCTCCAAAGGTGAGTACAAGCAGCGTCAGCTTGTGGCGACTGAGGAAGGCAGTGAAACCGAGCGGATGTTTTTGCAAACCGGCTTGCCGACCTCTCTTGAGCAGTTCGAGAAGTTCGCTTCGGTTGAAGGGCTCACCGAGGTTGCTGTGAATCCGGCCCTGACGGGTGTGGTGCTGAAGCTCAAGGATCGCAAGGCGGCGTCTGCGGTGGATCGTTTGGTGCTCTACATTGACCAAAAGCGTCAGATGCTTGCGGGCTATGAGATTGCCTTCCGCGATAAGTCGGAAGTGATCACTCAGTTTTCCAAGATCGCGAAGAAGGCATCGATCCCGGCGGATACGTTCACAGAGGATGTGTCGGGCCTGAAGCAGGTCGAGTGGAAGAAGTAGCCTGCTTATCTTTTTTGTGAGAGCCGCTCACTGATCGAGGTGAGTGAGGGGCTCAGATTTTTTGATTCCGCCTGGCGGTAGATTTTCACCATGTCACCTGTATTTTCCAACGACGTTCTCGTCGATGCCGTATCCAAGCTTTCGTCCCTGCGCATTTTGGTGGTGGGCGATGTGATGCTGGATGTGTTTGATTTCTGCAACTCGGCGGAGAGCCGGCCGATTGATTCCGAGAAGCCGGGCAAGCGGGCCTACACTGCGCACGAATCGGTGATGACATTCGGCGGAGCGGGGAATGTGGCGACCAACCTTGCGACCTTGGGAACGAACGCTTCCTTGATTGGGTTGGCTGGCAACGACGGTCATTGGCACACATTGCGCGCGATGGCGGATGAGTTGGCGATCGACCATTGTTTGATCCGTGATTCGTCGCGACCGACGACGACCAAGACGCGTCTGTATATCGACGACGAGTACATTTTGCGTAAGGACCACGAGGCATCACATCCGATTGGGCGTGAGGTCGCGTTGACGTTGGGCAGTGAGGTGGCTGAGCGTTTGGGTGAACTCGATGCAGTGATCCTGAGTGACTATGCCAAGGGGGTGTTTACTCCCGAGCTGGCGTCGAAGATCATCGGACGCTGCCGTGAGGCGGGAGTACCGGTGGTGGTTGATTTCAAGCCGAAGAACCGCGAGCTTTTCAGTGAGGCGGATGTGCTGGCTCCGAACGAGGTCGAGGCCGAGGCATTGCTGCCTGGGTTCAAGGGGACTGATCAGTTGCCCGAAATGGCGCGCAAGCTGCGTGATCAGATCGGCGCCAAGAACCTAGTGGTGACGCTGGGGGCGAATGGAATCTGTGGTGTGGACGCTGAGGGCGAGTTCTTTGCGTTGGCCGGTCACAAGGTGGAGGCGGTGGACGCTGTGGGCTGTGGTGATACCGTGCGGGCGTCACTGGCGATCGGAATGGCGCTTGGCTTGGATTTGATGCATTGCGCCGCACTGGCGAACGCAGCGGCCGCCGTGATCGTGCAGAAGGCGGCAACGGCTACACTGACTGCAGGTGAGTTGCTCGATTTCCTTAAAGCACGCCCGACCGAGAGAGTGGGGTAGATTCTACCGCTGCTGAGATTTCAGAGTTCACAAAGGCGATTGGCCCTAGCATCGTGGCGACATGGGTTCCTCCGATGTGCTAGAGCGGCTGGTGATTGACCCGAGAGCGTATCGGCGTGACTCGGGTTATGATGGCTTCATGGTTATCTGGACGGCGGGTCTTGTTGGCCTTGTGTGGGCGGGGGTGCGCTTGTGGATGACGAACGGCGATCCGACTCTGTGGATCTTTATCGGTTTTACGGGGCTGATTCTTCTGGTCGGGCTCGTGGCGTTTGGTATCGGGCGCAAGCCGATCGTGTTGTCGGTTACGGAGACTCATGTTCAGATTGGGAAGGTTGGCAGCGGAGCTCCGTATCAGATTCCGAAGTGTGCGACGATAGCGCTGACCTTGGAGTGCTATGACGAGGAGTCTGTCTACACGTTGAACTTACTTGAGGAACATGAGGGGTATCGATGCAGCCTCGCGCATGGTGCAAGTAATGAGGAAAAGCAGAGGTTACTCTTTGATGTGGGGGCGTTCTTGGAACGACATGGCGTCAACGTGAGTAAGGTCGACCGCTGGAGGAAGGGGAAATGAGTGCGAGCCGCCGGTTGCGCTTGCATCACCGATTGCGGGGGGCTGGCGGTGGGCGTATTGTCGGGCATGGCCAAACAGCAACGACGTCGATTTGAGCGTGGATCCACTCACGCGGATTTTTCCACCCACCTTCCTCAGATGAGCGAGGCGGAGTTGGTGCGGGCGGTGGAGAAGAATGAATCGGCGTTGGTGTTGGTGCTGGATTGCGTGCAGGACCCTCACAATCTGGGCGCGTGTATGCGCTCGGCGAATGCGGCTGGGGCGATTGCGGTGGTGATCCCGAAGGACAAGTCGGCAGGGCTGACAGATGTCGCGCGTCATGTGGCGAGCGGAGCGGCAGAGCACACGCCGTTGGTCGCGGTGACCAATTTGTCCCGCACGATGGACAAACTAAAGGATGCCGGGATGTGGTTTGTTGGGACCTCGGATCGTGGTGAATCCTCGATTTACGAGATCGACATGCGCGGGCGCACTGGGATTGTGATGGGGATGGAAGGCACGGGCATGCGCCGCTTGGTTTCCGAATCCTGCGATTACCTGGCAGTGATTCCGATGGTTGGCCAGGTCGACTGTTTGAATGTGTCGGTGGCTACCGGTGTGTGTTTGTTTGAAGCGGTGCGTCAGCGGGGAGCTAACTAATCGTTTTGGCTCGCTGCGGGGCTGGATGATTCTAGAAGTTCAAGCTGGGCGTCGAGCCAATGACAAGTGTCGTCGATGACGCTCTGGCTGACGTTGTCGTAAAGCAGCAGGTGGTGGCCTTCCGGGTAGTCGACGTGGGTGGTGAGCTGGTCTGGCAAGGCGTCGACAAAGCGCTGAATGTCGTCTGGATTCATGACTACGTCCTTGTGGCCTGAGAGAACCAATGTGGGGGAGGTGATGCGTGGCGCGCGTGGGATCATGCCATTGACCATGCGGCCGACGGTGGCGATGAAACGGAGGGAAAACTCCGATACGAGCCACGGGGTTTGTTCGCTGCTGGTGTGTAACGAGGCGTCACTGGTGACCATCATCTCCTCTGGGGACTGGCCGCTTAGGTCGGTGAATGGGAGTTGGTAGCGGGGCAGCATCAGCGCGCCGATCTGCAGCGCCAGCTGCTTTGGCAGGCTGATCTTTCCTTTGAGGGTGACCACAGGGGAGGCCAGCATTAGACCGGCGATGCGTTTGTCCGGCTCGGGCAGAGAGGTGAGCGAATGGACAGCGATCAGAGCGCCAAGACTCTCGCCGAAAAGGAAGACGGGGGTGTCAGGGTGTGATTGGCGGGCAAGGGCGACGAAGGTGTGGAGATCGCGCTTCCAATCGCTGGTGCGGCGGATATCCCCGATCCTTCTTGGTTCGGGGTCGTTGCCTTGGCCGCGCATTTCATAGGCCAGTGTGGTGACCCCTTGTGTGGCGAACTTCTTGGCCAATGTGTCGAAGTCGCGTGTCGAGCCGTTCAGTCCGTGGACGGCGACTACCAGAGCCCGTGTAGCGCTGCGCTCAGCCTTCCAATATCGGAAGGGAAAGGTCGCACCGTCGAAGCTGGTCCATTCGAGTTGGTCGAAGTTCATCATCGGACGGTGCTGGTGGGACTCGGTGGTTGTCGGGGATGGGCTTACGGACGCGGCCGTGGTGCATCCGGTGGCCGCCGTCAGAAGGACGGTGGCCGTTGTGAGCAAACGGATGACACGAAGCAACATAAGGGGACGAGGGATTTCGGGGGCGCTGGTTAGAGCTCGATCGTCTCACCGATACTCGGTAGGCGGAGTCTGATGCCAGCGTTGTGGAACATGCCCACCGCATTTTCGTGGTCGAGCATGATCGGTGGGAAGGTATCGTAATGCGTACCGATCACATAGTCGACCCCTACCATCGATGCGGCGCGGACAGCATCGCCCACGCCCATGGTGAATGTGTCGCCGATGCAGAGGGCTGCCCACGTGAGTTTGGTGGATTCGGCGATCAACTTCATGTCGAGCGTGAGTGCGGTGTCGCCCGAGACGTAGAAATTGCCGTCGTTGGTTTCGATCACGAACCCGCCGGGATTGCCGCCGTAGGTGCCGTCGGGGAGTACGCTGCTGTGGATGGCGTTGACGAACTTAACCTTGCCGAACTCGGTGGTGCAACTGCCTCCGTGGTTGAGCGGTTGGGCGTTCTCGATGCCTTTGGCTCCGTACCAAGTCACGATTTCGAAGTTGGCGATGAGCTTGGCTCCGGTGCGCTTGAGGATGGCCTCGGCGTCCGCCACATGGTCCTCATGACCGTGGGTGATGAGCACATAGTCGGCTTCAATGGAGTCGACGTCGATGTCTGCTGCGAGCGGGTTTGGAGAAATGAATGGATCGAACAAAACCCGGCAACCGTCGATTTCTACCAGGAAACAGGAATGACCGAAATAAGTGAACTTCATAGTCCCGCCATGGTGACTCGATTTGGCCGCCCGCGGCAAGACTGGATCGCTGGGATTCCGATCGAGTCCGTGAGGGCTGGCGGGCGTAGAAGTCCGCTGTCGATATTATGGAAATTATAACCGTTAGGTGTCGTGTTTTTAGCTTTTCGAGGGTCTTGTTGGCCCGTAGCGTGCCAGCATGAAAAAGCTCGCATATTTTCTGACTGTTGTGGCTAGCATGATGATGCTGCCTGTTTCCGCGCAAGCGGCTGGTGAGGCGGAGTACGTGGCGATTGCCGAGAAGGCGGCGGTTGTGTTTGGCAAGGTGGTGGATCAGCTGGTGACCGTGAAGGATGATGCATCCGCGGATGCTGCGGTGGCGGCGATTGAGAAGATCACCAAAGACGATGTGGCGGCGATTGCCAAAGAGGCCAAGGGGATGAAGAAGCCATCACCTGAGATCAACGAGGCGGTGGAGAAGGCGATGGAAGGGAAGATGCAGGCCCACTTCATGCGGATGATGCCAGTGATGATGGAGTTGCAGCAGAAGCCAGAGTTGATGGAGAAGCTGGACGGAGCGATGCAGGGGTTCAGCGATGCGATGGAGAATGCCTTTGGTGGCTGGGATGACGGCGCGGAAGATGCTCCGGCTGAAGAAGCGAAGGAGGCTGCGTAAGTTCAGCTGCAACGATAGATTTTCAGAACTCCTGCAGGTGATGTGATGCCTGTGGGAGTTTTTCTTTTTCGAGAGGAGAGAAATAATGGGATCGGGGTGCACAATTTGCTTCCCGTAGCATGCGGAGGCTCCTACTTTGCGGGCATGAAAAAACTCGCATACCTCCTTACCGTGGTGGCTGGCGTGATCGCGCTGCCACTTTCCGCTCACGCTGCTGACCAAGCGGATTACGAGAAATTGGGGGACAAGATGGTCGCGTTGATTGGTAAGATGGTCGACCAGGTGGAGTCGGTGACGGACGAAGCGACTGCGGACACCGCAGTGGCTGCGATTCAGAAGTTGGCTAAGGAGGAAGTGCCTAAGATTTCCGAGGAAATGAAGAAGCTTGGCAAGCCGTCGGCTGAGATCGAAGAGGCGATGAACAAGAAGCTTCAGACTCAGATGGAAGGTCACATGACCCGCATGATGACTGCCATGATGAGCTTGGCACAAAAGGATCCAGCTGCGATGCAGAAGCTGCAGGGCGGCATGGAGAGCTTCTTCAATGCGATGCAGGAGAGTGATCCTTGGGAAGGCAAAGAAGCCGATGAGGCTCCAGCTGAAGAAGAGAAGGAAGCTGCGTAACGCGCCTCTCCAACGATTTACATCAACGTATCCCGCAGGTGTTCCGGTGCCTGCGGGATTTTTTGTGTTTCACTCCGTTCGTCTGAGGCTCGAGGAGAGGCCTCAGGCGCTATTCTCTCAGGCTTTTTGATCGATGCTGCGCATTTGGATGTCGCCGATTTCTACGTGGGCTGGGGCATCGATCATTTGGATAATGGCGTGGGCGACGTCCTCCGGGCTGAGCATTTTGATGGAGGCCCGTTGGTCGGCGAGCTGGGCTTCGCGACCGTGGAAGTAGTCGTTGAGCAGCGGGGTGTCGACAAAGCCCGGTGAGATGCTGCCGACGCGTACTGGGGATCCGGTGGCGCGGAGTTCGCCTCGCAGCGCTTCGGTGATGGCACGGACGGCGAACTTGGTTGGCGAGTAAAACCCACCACTTGGCGGCACGCGCCAGCCGCTCATGCTCGAGACGTTGATGATGGTGCCGGATGCGCGTCCCTCTTGTTTGAGGAATGCCTGACAACAGGTAGCCAGTGAGCGCACGTTGATTTTCCACATCTCGTCCCATTGGTTGGGATCCCCGGAGGAGATGGGGGAGAGCCAGGCTTTGCCCGCGCAGTTGACCAGCACATCGATTGGCGGAGCCTTGGCGAAGATCTTATCGGCAGCGTTGTCTCGGGTGAGGTCGGCGCGGATGCCGGTGACGCCCTTGGGCAGGCGTGAGGTGTCGCGCGAGACACCAAGGACGGTTTCTCCGCGGTCGACGAGCGCGAGGGCCAGGGCGCGACCGATGCCGCTGGATGCGCCGGTGATGAGGATGGTCATAGAAGTTTGCTGGTGTTCAGTTTTCAGTGACCTCGAATCGTTGGCGTGCTGGTGAGCTGTGAGGTTGGCAGCCCTATAGGATTTATTGGTCCTATAGGGCCTATTGCTCAAACTCCACTACGCCAGCGCCTCTTTTGCGGCGGCGGTGAGCTCGTCGAGCTTCTCGCGCTGAGGAGCGGCGCCGCGGGCCTGGTCTGGCTTGCCTCCGCCCTTGCCGCCTGCGGTGGCGGCCAGGTTGCGGATCAGGTCACCGGCTTTGTGGCCAGCCGCGAGGGCTTGGTCACCGCAGAATGCGCCGAGATGGAGTTTGTCTCCGTCGTCGACGATGAGGAATCCGGCACCGCCGAACTGACGCTTCTTAAGGCCGTTGAGCAGCTCTTGGAGGAGTTGCGGTGTGCCCTCGGTGGCGAGCACGATATTGCCGCCCTTTTCGACAAGTTCGCTGATGGTGGCGTCTGCTTGTTTCGCAGCGGCGCCGACCTGGGCCTTCTTAAGCGCTTTCTCTGCTTCGATAGCGGTGTGGCGGAGTTTGTCGAGGTGCTCGAGGCTTGCGTTGAATGCTGCGTTGATGTTGTCGAAGCCGCTTTCCACGAGCAGTCCGCCCATGATGTGCGGGAAGTCTTTCACAGCGAAGGTGTCTTGCTCCAGCGCGGTGAGTTGCTCGTTGATGGCTTCCACCTTGTCGCGCAGGACGCGTTCTTCCTTTGTGTTTTCGTCCAACTGGCCCTGGATCCACGACCAGGCGGCATCGCCGCAGAGTGCTTCGATACGGCGCACACCAGCGGAGATAGCGCCTTCGCTCTTGATCTTGAAGAGTCCGATGTCCTTGGTATTGGTGACGTGGGTTCCTCCGCAAAGTTCCATCGAGTAGCCGTTGAGTGCTTGGGCTTCGCCTCCGATCTGGACGACACGCACGACGTCGCCGTACTTGTCGCCGAAGAACTGCATGATGTCGTCGCGCTTCTGGACTTCGGTGTGTGGTACTTCTTTCCACGAAACCGAGTGACCGCTTTCGATGGCACCGTTGACCAGCTTTTCGATCTCGGTGATCTGCTCAGGCGTGAGGGCGCTGGAGTTGAAGTCGAAACGCAAGCGGTTGCGGGTGACCAACGACCCTTGCTGTGTGGCGTCGGACGAGACGGCTTTGTGGAGTGCCCAGTGGAGCAAGTGGGTTGCGCTGTGGTGGGCTTCGATCGGGCGGCGGCGCGCTGGATCGATGGCGAGTGTTACTTCATCTCCCACGGCCAAGTCGGCGTCGGCGGCCACCGCGTGGGCGCGGGCCTGACCGAGCTGCTGGACGAAGTCGACGGCAATCTCGGTGCCGTTCTTGGTCAGGGTTCCCTGGTCGCCGTGCTGACCACCCATCTCGACGAAGAACGGCGTCTTGTCGGTGATGACGAAGCAGTGGTCGTCCTGCTGGTGGATCTCGGTGACGGTGGCGGTGGTTGTGTCCTGGTCGAAGCCGACGAACTCAGTCACGGCGTCGGTGGCGATTTCCGCGGCGCGGACCAGTTCGCTGGAGCGGGCGGCGCGGCCGAGGTCGCGCTGGTGTTCCATCAGCTGGTTGAAGGTGTCCATGTCGACCTTGAGGCCGCGCTCGGCGGAGAGCAGCTGGGTGAGGTCGATCGGGAAGCCGAACGTATCGTAGAGTTTGAACGCGACATCGCCCGGGAAGGTGGAATCGGTCTCGGTGGCGGCTTTTTCGAACATGGCGAGCCCGCGGTCGAGAGTTTCGTTGAAGCTGGTTTCCTCGCGGTCGAGGGTTTCGATCACCGCCTTGCTGCGGGTTTCGATCTCTGGGAAAACAGACTTCATCTCTGCCACGAGAACTGGGACCAGCTCGGAGAGGAATGGCTTGTCGCCGGTGAATCCGAGTGTGCGGCCGTAGCGGACGGCGCGGCGCAGGATGCGGCGCAGCACGTAGTTGCGCCCGTTGTTGCCTGGCAGGATCCCATCGGCGATCGAGAACGAGAGCGTACGGATGTGGTCGGCCACCACGCGGAAGGCGATGGCTTTCTTGAGCGCATCGTCGTGCGAGTCTGGGTTCGATCCCGGAGCCGGGTAGATGTCTTCGTATTTGTTGCCGCTGAGTTCTTCGAGCTTGGCGAAGATCGGGGCGAAGACGTCGGTGGCGTAGTTGGAGACGCGCTGCGAGAAGTCGGTGAAGTTTTTGGTGCGCTGGATCATCGAGACCACGCGCTCAAAGCCCATGCCGGTGTCGACGTGGCGGGCTGGCAGTTCGCGGAATGATCCATCGGCTTCGGCGTTGAACTGAATGAAGACGAGGTTCCAGATCTCGATGCACTGGTCCGAGTCCTGGTTGACGAGTGCGCCTTTGGTGTCGCCATTCGGGGTGAGGTCGAAGTGGAGCTCCGAGCACGGTCCGCATGGCCCGGTTTCCCCCATCATCCAGAAGTTGTCCTTCACGTTGCCATCGACGACATGGACTTTTGGATCGAGACCTT
Organism: Sulfuriroseicoccus oceanibius; assembly: GCF_010681825.2. NCBI lineage: Bacteria > Pseudomonadati > Verrucomicrobiota > Verrucomicrobiia > Verrucomicrobiales > Verrucomicrobiaceae > Sulfuriroseicoccus > Sulfuriroseicoccus oceanibius. The sequence goes on from NZ_CP066776.1 coordinate 643,875, forward strand.
TGCTTTCAAAGAGCTTGGCCCAGATGTCATAGGCCTCTTGGTCGAACTCGCCCGGATCGTTGGCGTCTTTGTTCGGGCGGTAGACGGTGGCGTAGAGGCGCTCGGCAGGGAAGCCCCAGCGCTCGACGATCAATTCCCATGCCCAGGCGATGGCTTCGGCTTTGAAGTAGTCGCCGAACGACCAGTTGCCGAGCATCTCGAAGAATGTGTGGTGGTAGGTGTCGTAACCGACATCGTCCAGGTCGTTGTGCTTGCCACCTGCGCGGATGCACTTCTGGGTGTCGGTGGCGCGTCCCGGTGAGAAGTCGGGTTTGTCGGTGCCGAGGAAGTACGGCACGAACTGGTTCATCCCGGCGTTGGTGAAAAGCAGGCCTGGGCTCTGTGGCATCAGGGATGCGGACGGCACAATGGTGTGCTGCTTTTCTTTGAAGAAGTCGAGGAAGCTTTGCCGGATCTGTGACGAGGTGCTCATGGGACGGATAATGATTGGTCTGTCATTATCCGCGGGGATTGGGCGAGGTCAACGGGTGTCCGAGGCGAAGTGTGACCGCGCTCCAAGTTTAAGTTGAAGCGGTTAGTCGGCGGTGGCGCGGGGCTGCGCGGTAGATTTGCGGCCCTGTAGTGCCGAGGCGCATGCCGGTTAGGCTAAGGCTGGATCCTCTTCCGGGCAGTCGGGGCAGATGCCGTAGAAGACGAGTTCGTGGGTGAGGTTGCGGTAGCCGGACTCCGACTTGAGGTGGTTTTCCAAGTGCTCGACAGGACAGGCTGCGGGGATTTTGGTGATTTTCCCGCAGGTGGTGCAAAGGAGGTAGTCGCCGTGGTGGCCGGGTCGCAGTAGTTCGAAGTACATGGCGCGCTCGTGCATGCCGAGCTTGCGAACGACTCCGGCGCGCTCGAGCTTTTCGAGCATGCGGTAGATGGTGGCCGGGTCGCAGCGGGAGTCGCTGGCGATGCGTTCGCTGATTTCGGCGATGGTGACAGGGAGGTCGGACGAGGCCAGGGCGTCGAGGACCTGGGTCAGAGCGGTGGTTTTCCGCATGCCAAGTTTGCGCAGCTTGGTGATGATGGCGCTGGTGTCGGGAGCAGGGGAAGATGTCTGGTGGTCGTGCATGGTTCCGGGGCGGGCCGCTGTGACTTTTTTGATCGATTGGTCGCGGTAAAAGTACGTGAGGGATGGCCGAAAATAAAGGCTGAAGGGCGTGCGGCGTCAATGAGGCAAATGGGCGCGCGAGGTCCGCTGATTGGCGGGTTTGAGCACTTATTTTCCGATTTGGTGAAAACTTCCAGCTGGCGGTTTATTCTCAAACCATTGGAGAATTGACTCAAAAATCTGGGCAATTAGTGTTCGATCGGATTTGATGTGTTACCCCAGCCAAAGACGGCTTGGGTAACTCAAATCGGCTAACGAAAAACTACCAATACTATGGCAGAATCGAATAACAATTCGCCCGCAACAGAGGCCGCCCGCGTGATCGAGGGCAAGAACGTTTATTTCTTTGGCGGAGGACAGGCTGACGGCGACGGCACCTTCCGTGAACTCCTTGGTGGCAAAGGCGCCAACCTTGCAGAGATGAGCCGCATTGGCCTTCCAGTGCCTGCCGGTTTCACCATCAGCACCGAGGTCTGCACCTACTACTACGATAACGGACGCACGCTCCCAGCGACTCTCGACGACGAGGTGAAGGAGAACCTCGGCAAGATCGAGGAGACCATGGGCAAAAAGTTCGGCGACGTGAACAACCCACTGCTCCTCTCGGTGCGCTCGGGTGCCCGTGACTCGATGCCAGGCATGATGGACACCATCCTCAACCTGGGTATCAACGACGAAGTCGTGGCTGGCCTCGCCGCCAAGACCGGTAACGAGCGTTTCGCTTACGACAGCTACCGTCGCTTCCTCCAGATGTACGGTGAAGTGGTGATGGGCGTCGAGCAGTACGAAGACGAGCATCACGATCCATTCGAAGCCATCATCGACGCTGCTTGCGAAAAGCGTGGCGTGGCTGTCGACACCGGCCTCACCGGCGAAGACCTCAAGGGCATCGTGGAAGCGTTCAAGGCACTGATCAAAGAGCGCACCGGCAACGATTTCCCACAGGACCCAATGACCCAGCTCTGGGGCGCAGTGAAGGCTGTGTTCACCTCTTGGAACAACGACCGTGCGAAGGTTTACCGTCGTAAGTACGGCATCCCAGCCGAGTGGGGTACCGCAGTGAACGTCCAGGCAATGGTGTTCGGTAACAGCGGTCAGACCTCCGGTACCGGTGTGGCATTCACCCGTGACCCGGCTTCCGGTGAGAACGTGTTCTACGGTGAGTACCTCGTCGACGCCCAGGGTGAAGACGTGGTGGCAGGTGTGCGTACGCCGAAGCCAGTCGCGGAAATGGTCAACGACCTTCCAAAATCGTACGAGGAGCTCCTCGAAGTGCGCCAGAAGTTGGAGAACCACTTCAAGGACGTGCAGGACCTTGAGTTCACCGTTGAAGACGGCAAGCTCTACATCCTTCAGACCCGTAACGGTAAGCGTACCGGTCTCGCAGCCGTGCACATCGCCATCGACATGGTGAACGAAGGCCTCATCCAGAAGGAAGACGCCATCCGCCGTATCCCGGCAGAAGACCTTGAGCACATGCTTGCTCCTATCTTCGACGCCAAGGCTGAGCGCGAAGCCAACAAGATCGGTAAAGGTCTGCCTGCAGGTCCTGGTGCCGCTTGTGGCCGCATTTACTTCCACGCTCCAGACGCAGTGGCAGCAGCCGCTCGTGGCGAGAAAGTGGTTCTCACCCGTGTTGAGACCTCCCCGGAAGACCTTCGCGGCATGATTGCTGCTGAGGGTATTCTTACCAGCCGTGGTGGTGTTTCCTCGCACGCCGCACTCGTTGCCCGTCAGATGGGTAAGATCTGCGTCTGTGGTGCTGCTGAAGTGGAGATCGACTACGCAAACGCGACCGTCAAAGCTGGCGGCGTGACCATCAAGGAAGGTGAGTACATCTCGATCAACGGAACCACCGGTGACATCTACGCTGGTGAGATCAAGACCGCTCCAAGCCGCGTGGTGCAGGGCCTCATCCAAGGTGATGCAGAAGCCATGAGTCACGACGACTACAAGAAGTTTGCACAGCTCATCAGCTGGGCGGACGAACTGCGTAAGCTCAACGTGCGCACCAACTCCGACTCGCCTGAGCAGGTGAAGAACGCAATCGCGTTCGGTGCTGAAGGTATCGGTCTTACCCGTACCGAGCACATGTTCTTCGAAGGCGACCGTATCGACGCTGTGCGTGAGATGATCCTTGCCGACAGCGAGAACGCACGCCGCGAGGCAGTGGCCAAGCTTCTTCCATACCAGAAGGAAGACTTCGTCGGTATCTTCACCGCACTTGAAGGCCGCCCAGGTACCATCCGTTTGCTCGATCCACCACTTCACGAGTTCCTTCCTCACACCAAGGAGCAGCAGCTCGACCTGGCCAACAAGATGGGCATCCAGGTGGAAGAGATCATGCGCCGTGTGGCTGAACTCCACGAGTTCAACCCAATGCTTGGTCACCGTGGTTGCCGTCTCGGAATCGTCTTCCCTGAGATCACCGAGATGCAGGCACGTGCGATCCTCGAGGCCGCTGCTGAAGTCGACGGCGCCAAGCCTGAGATCATGGTGCCACTCGTTGGCTTCAAGAAGGAGCTCGACCTCCAGAAGGAAGTGATCGACACCGTGGCTGGCGAAGTGCGCGAGAAGTACGGTCTCACCGAAGACCAGCTCGCATACACCGTCGGAACCATGATCGAGGTGCCACGTGCAGCTCTGACCGCTAACGAGATCGCTGAGACCGCCGAGTTCTTCTCGTTCGGAACCAACGACCTCACCCAGACCTGCCTCGGCATGAGCCGCGACGACGCTGGTGGATTCCTCAACGAATACCAGGAGCAAGAGATCGTGACCACCAACCCATTCGCTAGCCTCGACCAGACCGGTGTCGGTCAGCTCGTGGAAATGGGTGTGGAGAAGGGCCGCTCGACCCGCCCAGGCCTCAAAGTGGGTATCTGCGGTGAGCACGGTGGTGACCCGAACTCGGTCAAGTTCTGCCACAAGGCAGGTCTCGACTACGTGTCCTGCTCGCCATTCCGTATCCCAATCGCCAAGCTCGCCGCCGCTCAGGCAGCGCTTGCGGAGAAGGAAGGCAAGTAATTCAATCCAGTCGCGCGGGGCGATCTGTTCGCCCCGTGCCGACGGTTGATTTTCAGCACCTCCCGTTGCAGACGTCTGGCGTCCGCGGCGGGAGGTGTTTTTTTAAGGTTTTAGGTGGTTAGGTTTTTAGAGTTTTACGAGGGGCGTGGGGGCTGGGCTGCATCGCTCACGGGCCTCATCGAGTTCTTTGTCGCTATCGGAGATCCCTCGGTTGAGCGCCGTAGGTGCGTTCCATCGTAGCCCACGGCACCGCCGTGGGGAAAACGGGGGGGATGCGATCAGCCCCGAAGGGGCGGTCTAATGTGGCGAGCAGTTGTGCCGCCCTTGCAGGGCTCGATCTTGTGGGTTTTGTCATCCCATGGCGTTGCCATGGGCTTCGTTGGGTTATGTACGTCAAGTTCTGCAAAAAGGGTTTGATGGATGATGATCAGGCTGCGGACGTTTGATTTGAAGTAAGGCTGAGCTTTTGGGCTTCTTTGAGGTGATCCATGTTCAGGTAGCGGTGTTGATCGATCCACTGCTCATGGACTTGATGCGTGACAGCCCGGATTAAACGTTGGGCTGCAGCCTGGTTGGGGAAGGTTCGGATAATGTGCGTACGACGCTTAATCTCCTCATTGAGTCGCTCGAGCATATTCGTGCTTTTGAGATGCTTGTGATGCTCTCTGGGAAGTCGATAAAAGGTGAGCGTTTCTTCGATCTCACTTTCGACCCAGTCACAGAGCTTGTGGTATTTGCCTCCCCACTTCGCCAACCATGCCCGCAGATCCTGACGCGCTTCATTGATGTCTCGACGGTCATAGATCCAGCGCAGCTCGGTGCAGCAGTCGTCGTCATGCTTGCGAGGTAGATGATCAAGAGCGTTGCGAAGGAAGTGGACGTAGCAGCGTTGCCACAGCGCCTCGGGAAGCACTTCGCTGATAGCTCGTCGCAGGCCGGCATGGTTATCAGTCACGCAGAACTCAACACCCGTCAGTCCGCGTTGCTTGAGTTGAAGTAGGAAGTTCTTCCAGCTGCTTCCGCTTTCCCTTTGATCGAGCTCGGTCGCAAGGACCTCCCGTCGGCCATCCCAACTGATGCCAATGGCGATCAACACAGCCTGGCTGCGCACCACGCCGTTCTCTCGAACCTTTTCGTAGCGGGCATCCAGGATGAGGTAAGGATAAGCGTGGTTGAGCTTGCGTCGGGCAAAGTTCTCAAGCTCTTCGTCCAACGTTTTGTTCAGCCTGCTTACCACACTGGCGCTAACTCGGTGACCACAGAGCTCTTCGGTGATCTGCGCGACTTTACGTGTCGAGACGCCCTGCACGTACATTTCGATCAGGGTGCTTACCAAAGCCTTCTCGCTGCGTTGATAGCGATCGAAGATCTCGGTGCTGAAGAGTCCGTCGCGATCTTGAGGGACGCGCAGCTCGATCCTTCCTACCCGTGTCAGGAGACTGCGTTGATAACTGCCGCTGCGATAACCTCGGCGTCTGTCGCTGCGTTCTGACTTTACCGCCTGGAGTGTCTCGTTCATTTCTTCTTCGAGCATCTCCTGCATCAATTTCTGAACCAAGGGCCTCAGAAAATCTTCCTGCTCGGCAAGAATACTTTTCAACTGCGGCGTTGTGGTCTTATCTGGTCGTGGGGTCATGGTGTGACGATTAGGGGTTCTTGTTTTGTTAAAAACCTAATCAATCATCATGACCCTTTTTGCAGAATCTTTGGCACACTACCCTTCGTTGGGGCGCGCCTTTGGCGCTGGGAGCATGGGCGTGGATTCTGGTTTCCCTGAGCTGGGCGATGGGGGGGGATAGGACGGACAGCAGGGGCGTTGCCACAAAAAAACCACCCGCTGGCGATGGCCGGCGGGTGGTCGGTATGACTTAATTCAGTGAGCGGCGCTTACTTGAACTCGACGGTGATGGTGTCGTCGGCTTCGATTTTGAGGCCGTCGATCTTCTTCGAGAGTTCGCGCAGGGTGTCGACGTCGTCCATGGCTTCCGGCGAGTCGAGCATTTCAAGGGCTTCCTCGTTGGCGAAGACCTTGCCCACGTCCACCGACATGATGGTGATCTTGTTGCCGTCGACGTGATCTGCGTCGGTCTTGACGATTTCGCCATCGACTTCAAGAGCCATGGTGATCTTCATTCCCTGGACCATGCCGGCCATCATCTGCATCTGCTGCTTCTGAGCGGCCTTCATTTCGTCGGTCATCTCGGGAGTCTCTTCTTTTTCGCCCTTCTCGGCGGCTGGCTCTTTCGGGAGCTTGATGGTGAGTTTGTTGGTGTCGCCTTTTTCGAACTCGAAGCTCATGGAGTCTGCGTTTTCGTCATCGCTCATTACGCCCTTGAGTTTCGAGATGTCCTCGAACTTGTAGCTGGCAACGATCTTCATGCCGCCGTCCGCGGTGTCTTCGGTGGTGAGGCCGACGTATTCGACGCCTTCGCCCATGCGTGCGACCTTTTCCTTATACTTGGCTTCGTTGGTGAGGTCGTTTTCGCCTTCACCCATTTGGCCTTTCATCATGCCGGCCATTTGGGCACCGATGACGGTGGTTTCGGTGATGGTGCCGCTGCCGTCCTTGCTGAGCTTGGTGTTATTTTCCTGCTCGAAGCAGCTGGTCATGGCGAAGGCGGTGGCGATGCCTGCGGTCAGTGCGGCGAGGCGTTTGAGGATATTCAATTTCATGGGTTCACGAGGTTGATCTCCGCGGATTCGGAGGCGGTGGTATGTTGGGATAGGAGGGGGAGTCCCGGCAAGTGTTTGTTTGGCGCGATTCTGGTAGGATTGACGAGGGAATTTGCGGAGAGAAATTTGCGCGGCTCCAAGGTTGCCTGCCGTGTTCAATGCCCGATAGTGGAGCTCGCTATGTCAGATTCGGAGACCAAGAGCCAAGCCACAGAGGCGGCAATCGAGTCCGTCAATGGAGTGGTGGAGACCCGCTTTTTCCGCCACACCGGACCGGAGGGGAAGGGTGTGCAGTTTGCTGATGGCAAGGTGTTGCCAGAGGTGACCTTGGCGTACGAAATGTACGGTGAGCCGAATGCTGACAAATCGAATGTGATTTTGCTTTTCCACGCGTTGTCTGGCGCGCATCACGCGGCTGGGATCAACGAGTCACTGAGCGCGGAGCACGATCCCGTGTTGGAGCGGCGCTGGACGTCCGAGCTGCATCTCGGCTGGTGGGATCAGTTCATCGGACCTGGCCGCGCGCTGGATACGGAAAAATACTGCATCGTCTGCGCCAACTACCTCGGCCATTGCTATGGTTCGACAGGACCTGCCTCGACCAACCCGGAAACCGGGAAACCCTATGGCTCCGCGTTCCCCGAGCTGACCATCGCCGACGTCGTGCGATCGCAGGCTGCATTGCTCGACCACCTCGGTGTGGACGTGCTGCATGCCGTGGTCGGCCCTTCGGTGGGCGGGCTGATGGCACAGAACTTCGCCTGGATCTACCCGGAGCGGGTGAAGATCGTGATGCCGATCGCGACCGGCTGGAAGACCACGGTCTACAACCGACTCATATTGTTCGAGCAGATCCTGGCGATCGAGAACGACCCGCACTTCAACAGCGGCGACTACTACGACGGCACCCGCCCCGAGTACGGACTCGCTCTGGCGCGGATGATCTCCCACAAAACCTTCGTCCACCTGGATGCGATCGAGCGCCGGGCCCGCCGGACCATCGTCCAGCCGGAAGGCCAACTCGCCTGGTACGAGGTGCGCGACCCCTTCCAGTCGTACATGCTCTATCAGGGGAAAAAGTTCGTTGAGCGCTTCGACGCCAATACGTACCTCCGCATCATCGACATGTGGGCGCGCTTCGATCCGGTGCGCGATTCCGGCTTCGAGACCGTGTCCGAGTTGTTTGCCGGCGCGCGTGAGCACAATCACCGCTACCTCGTGTTTTCGATTGATTCGGATTTCTGCTTCTATCCGGAGGAGCAGCAGGAAATCGTGCGCCACCTTGAGGCCAACGACGTCCGTTGCATGCACATCACCGTGCATTCCGATAAAGGGCACGACTCATTCCTGCTCGAGCCTGAGCTTTTCACCCCGCACATTGCCGCTGTCCTGAACGGGCAGGTTTAGGTGAGGTTGAATTGGCGGACTCCGGAGCGGCTCGCACTCCGGATTTGTTCGCCCTTTCTCTGGCACATCAGGTCAATCGGCATATAGTCATCGGGCGCGCGTGCCGGGCGGACGAAGGTCGGCTACGGTGCCCCTTTTCGATCGAACCCAACTTTCCTCAGTACCGTGAACTACCTCGTTACCATCGGCCTCGAAGTCCACTGCCAGGTCAAGACACAGACCAAGATGTTCTGTTCCTGCCCAACGAGTTTCGGCGATGAACCCAACAGCAACACCTGCCCGGTGTGCATGGGCCTGCCTGGCGCACTGCCGGTGCTGAACAAGCGAGCGATCGAGAAGACCATCGTTGCTGGCATGATGCTGGGCTGCACCACGCCGACGATCAGCAAGTGGGACCGGAAGAACTACTTCTATCCGGACATGCCGAAGAACTACCAGATTTCGCAGCTGCATGCGCCGCTGTGCGATGCGGGCTCGGTCACACTCGACGTGCTGCATTACCCTAAGGACGTGCAGAAGCAGATCAAAGGCGAGCCTCGCGTGATCCGTCTCGACCACATCCACCTTGAGGAGGACGTGGCGAAAAGCACCCATGCCGAGAAGCGCAGCCTGATCGATTTCAACCGAGCTGGTACGCCGCTGATGGAGATCGTGTCGATGCCGGATATGGAGACCCCGGAGGAAGCTGTGGCTTACCTCAACGCGCTGCGTCAGATCCTTGTCTACGGCAACATTTCCGACGCCGACATGGAAAAGGGCCAGATGCGCTGCGACGTCAACGTGTCACTGCGTCCGAAAGGCCAGCAGGAACTCGGTGCCAAGATCGAGCTCAAGAACCTCAACTCGATTTCCGCGGTGCGCCGTTCGTTGTACTACGAGATCGAGCGTCAGGCCGAAGAGTTGGACATGGGCATCGAGCAGGTGCAGAGCACCCGCCGCTGGGACGACGACTTGGGCGAGACACAGTTGATGCGTACCAAGGAAGACGCGCATGACTACCGTTACTTCCCGGATCCGGATCTCCCACCGGTGGAGACCACCGCGTTGGTGGAGTCGGTGAAGCACGAGGTGCCGGAACTTCCGGCAGCGAAGCGCGAGCGCTTTGTCGAGCAGTTCGGTATGACGGACTACGATGCCGCGGTACTGACCGCCGAGCGTCCGTTGGCGGATTACTTTGAGGCTGCGGCCAAGGGCTGCAAATCGGGTAAGAAGCTCGCCAACTGGGTGATCAATGAATTGCTCGGCCGCATCAACGCGGAAGATCTGACGATTGACCAGTGCCCTGTGACTCCGGAGAAGTTCGCCGCATTGGTGGCAATGATCGATGAAGGCAAGGTCTCGAACAACCAGGGTAAGGAGGTTTTCACCGTGTTGTGGGATGCTCCGGGTCAGGAACCGGCCGCCATTGCCAAAGAAAAGGGCTTCGAGCAAGTCTCCGACACCGGAGCCATCGAAGCGCTGGTCGACGAAGCAATCAATGCCAACCCGGACAAGGTCGCAGAGATCCAGGGCGGTAACGAAAAGCTCGTCAACTGGATCACCGGCCAGGTGATGAAGGCGTCGAAGGGCAAAGCCAATCCGCAGGTCGTCACTGGTATGATCCGCGAGAAGTTGCTCGGATAATCCGGGGCGGCCGTGCCTGATGAAAGCCTCCGACCTACGCTCAGGGCGACGTAGGCCGGTCGGGCATTGGCATCGTTACATGCCGACCCATTCCAGCGCTTTGCGGAAGTTCTCAACGGAGGGGTAACTGTGCCCCATTCCTTTGATGTCCATGAATTGGTACTGCATGCGGTTGCGGTGCCAGTCCTTCGATGTGTTGAGGATGTGCTGGTAGTTATAATCCTTGTCCCCCGAGACTACCATCCACTTGATCTCCTTGCGTTTTCCGCGAGTGAAGTCCTTTTCGGTGAGGCCGGAAAAGTGAGAGCTCATCCGCAAGTGATTGCCGGGAAGGTAGCTTTGCGCCGCGTAACTCAGGGCTCCAACAAATTTGTCCGGAAACATGGCGGCTGTGAAGAAGGCCATGTGCCCACCTCCTGAACCTCCGCCAACAACGCGTCTCTCAGGATCGATTTTATAATCTCGTTCGATCATGGTGTACGCATCGATCGAGAGGCAAATGCGGCGGAGCATTGCTTGATTATTGCCTGCTCCGTTAACCGAAACCGCGATGACCTTCATTTCGTCGAAGATCGGATGCCATGCGCGGTCAATATAAGCGTTGTCACCCGAGTGGATGTTCAAGTAGAGGCCGTATGGTTCGCTGCCGTCATAAGATGGAGGTACGTAGATTGAGCAGGTGTCTTTTTCCAAGTCACGAGCCATCCATTGTTCCGGACTACTCTTTTTAATATCGTCCCAAGCGCCATTTTCGAACGCCGTCAAAACATCTCTGCGATCGGATGTTTTGTAGTATTCCTTCCATTCAGGGAAAAGCCGGGTGTCGATCGGCTTGTGGTCCATTCTTCCGACCATCCCCTTGAGCTTTTCCGTCTGGGCTTGTTTGTATTCCGCTACCCACTGCTGGTCCGCCTCGGAGAATTTGGCAAGTGGTACCGTGTAGTCCTTGCCTCGCATGTTAATGACAATCTGGTCGTCACCTTCCAAGCGGACGAATTCGGCGTTGATGGACTTTCCATCCGCGTTGGTCCAGGTGCGGGCATGGAGTGGAGCTGCGGTGATGGCCGCAACTGCTGTGAGTAGAAGCAGGCGTTTCATGGGGTGGGTTGAGTTGCCTGCTTGTTATCAAGTGTTTCTATAATGTTAACCAGAGAAATCTAGGTGTGGGCCCCTGTAGTGACCCTAATGTGCAGTTTTCTAACCTGTGAGGTTGCTAGATGGGGTTCGGACCTCCTTCATCAGAGCGTTGACCGCTTTGCGGAAGGGGGCAGCCATCGGCAGGTCGGCGAGATTTTCCCAAGCGATCCAGCGGTCGCCCTCTGCCTGGGCGATCTCCGCCGCACTCATCTCATACACCGCCAATTGCACCCGGTGGTGGGTGATAGCATAACGGGCTTCGTAGCAAGGCGATGCACTGCCGAAATCTTCAACCGGGCGTAGAGGCAGTTTCCACAGCCCCTTGCGACGACTGCCTTGCTCGTGGTGGAGCAGGATGGCCTCGTGTTGCCGGTCGATGGCGAAAACCGCGTGTTCGGCAAGCTCGACCGTGGCGCGGCGGGGCTTTTTGTGGGGCAGTGGTTCCGGATCGTGGCCGAATTGATAGGTGGCACACCATTCTCCAACCGGGCAATCTTTGCAGGCGGGGGATTTCGGGGTGCAGATGCGCTGGCCGAGCTCCATCAGAGCGGAATTAAATGCTCTCGGGCGGTCGGTGTCTACCAGTCTGCCAGCGGTGCTCCAGATGAAATTCTGGCCGGCCGCGTTGTCGCTTAGTCCCTCGAAATGGGTGAGCCTGGTAATGACACGGATGCCGTTGGCGTCGACCACCGGGGCTGGGCGGTCGTAAGCGAACGAGTAGACGGCGCCGGCTGTGTATCGGCCGATTCCGGGAAGATCGAGTATGGTGTCGAGCGCCTCGGGGAACTGCCCTCCGTGATCGTGGACGATCGCTTGAGCCGCCTTTTGCAGGTTGCGTGCGCGGTTGTAATAGCCGAGTCCCTCCCAAAGCGAGAGAACCGTCGATTCGTCTGCCGCAGCGAGCTCGTGGACTGTTGGGAAGCGTTCGAGCCAGCGCGTGTAGTAGCCACGGTCGAGAACCGTCGCTACCTGGGTCTGTTGGAGCATCATCTCCGAGACCAGGATCGCGTAGGGATCGGTCGTGCGGCGCCATGGGTAGTCCTTGGCATTGAGATGAAACCAATCGACCAGGGCGTCACGGAACGCTGAACGGTTCCGAAGAGCGAGGGTTGTGTTGCTCATGTGTTTGGGAAGAGTAGCGGCTCAAGTTGCTTCATGCGCTGGCCAACGGCGCGCTGTGTGGCCGAACGGGATGCGAGCAGGCGCTGTGCCGGGATCAGCGGCCACTCTACAATGATCTCACCGGCCTCCGCTTTGCTGGTGCCTCCCATGGCACCGAGCCAATGGAGTGCGGGTTTGTTCTCCGGGCGTATGTGGGCTACGAATTCCCGGATGTCCCGATGCCGGGCGATGGTCCAGAGTAGAGCCAGGAGCAAGGTGCCGAGGCCTTGGTTTTGATAATGATCTCCTATGGTGATTGAAAACTCAGCGCAATGAGCGGGCTGGTTGCTGCTCCAGAAAGAGGCTCCGCCGAGGCCGGGGATCCACGGGCGGTTGGGGTCGATCGCAGCCCAAACGACGTCGTGGATTTGGTCCGCAGTGATCAGGCGGGTTACAACTTTATCGCTGAGGTGTTGTGAGCGGGTCCAGAACCGGCTCATCCTTGCCTCGGGGGAGAGTCGATCGAATGCATTGTGGCAACGCTGCCGGTCATCCTTGGTTGGAGTGAGAGGGCGCAACAAGAGCTCGCCACCCGAATGGAACGGAATGACAAGGGGAGATTTCGGCTGCAGCGGCGTGGACATGAATCGATGGAGCAATACACAACCAGCGTCGACCGATCAATGCTGAGCGTTGACTCATTCGCCGAAAGTGGGGAGATCTGCCTCAGAGCCGACAAAAAAGCCGCCCTCCGGAGAGTACTCCGGGGGCGGCTATGAGATGGATTGGTGGCTTATTCAGCGGTCCCGACCTGACCGTTCACCGTGATGCGGCGATCGTAGGAGAAGGAGACACTGAGGTGTTCCACAGGCACCGGATCGAGGCCTTCCGCTTGTTGGGTGACCCGGAGGACGTAGTCGCCCGAGCCGGGGAGGTAATCCGCAAGGTTGGCGATCTGGATCTGACGGAACTGGGGCTTGTCGCCAATCACCGTGCCACTGAGGATTTCAGTGGTGGTGCTGGTGGCATCCACGATCTCCACACTCCAATCATCTTTGGCGTAGAGGTTGTTCATGTTGATCTTAATCGGCTTGAAATTGCGGTAGATCTTGCCTGGTTCGATGGTTGCGTCGGGGTCCAGAGCAATGGTCGCGACCGGCCAGATTTGGACGGAGCAGGTGTCCGCCACGATTGCCGGTCCGCCGTCTGCTGCGGGTTCCCAGATGCTGAAGGTTTCCGTTCCTCCGACGACAGTCCAGTCATCAACTACAAAGCCAGAGCTGTAGGAGACCGAATTGCTCATCATGGTGGCCAGTGTGGACGAGACGTCTGTGGCCGATGCGTAATCGGTGGTGTAAGCCGGTGGGTGCTGGAAAGACTCTGGCTCGTAGGGCTCCAGATTGTAGAGCATCACAAGGAGGTTGGCTGCCGCGTCGTGATAGGCGGGGCTGATGCCGTCGATCTGCACCGAGTACCCTACGTCGACCCGTGTCCGTGGCTTGGTCGGGGTGTCGTTGGGATCCGGTGTGACCAGAGTGATCTGCGGACTGTAAATCCCGTTGACGATGGTGGTGTCGAGTAGCTTTTGCTCGCCGGTGGTCTTGTTGAGGGACCACAGCTCGAAAAGTGAATCACCATAGAGGATAGGGAGTGGAGCCACGTCGGTGCCCTGCTTGGCCAGATTGGTCAACGAAGCACGGACCTCTTCCCCAAACTCGTTGGTCTGGATTTGAATGATGATATTCTCGTAGTTATCATCAGTGCTAAGGGGATTCGCCGTCAGGGGGATGGCGCTTAAGGCGAGAGCCCCAAGAATAAGGGGATTATTTTTCATCGGATTCTTTGGCTCGAGGTGGAAGGACGGAGACTGGGTTGTTGTTGTAGGTCGCGATGGCGACCAGTTGGGCCTTCGCGAGGTGGTCTCGCTGCGGTCCGGTCAGAGGAGTGGTGCCTTTGATGGTGTTGACTGAGACCGGGTAGTTTCTCAGCCAGGCTCGGTTGTGGCGCAGGAATTCAGGCCACGAGACGTAGGTGCCGGTGGCCTTTTCCGGGATCCGGTAGGCGTGGGTTTCTGGAAGTGCCAGAATCGACAGCGCGGGAACCAGGGTCCATCGTTGGCCGTCGGAGAGCACCTTCATGCCCTTGAACATAGAGCGGCCCTTGTTGGGGAGGTTGAACTCGGGGCCGTCGCGACCCGGGCCGGAACGATCGAGCTGCTTCGCTCTGGCGACGATGGTCTGCTTTTGCAGCTGCGCCTTGGATTTGCTTCTGGCCTGAGCTTCAGGCAGTCCGGTGAAGGACACTGCCAGCACAAAGGCGATGAGATGAACTTGCTTCATGGTTTCCGATGGGGGGAGGGAGGGTTATTGGGGCAGTTCGGAGAAGGTGACCAGGACGCAAAGGTCCTGCAGATCCCATCCGCTGGATCCGTAGTTGTTAAAGTCCCACAGGTAGATCACATCGTGAGGACCAAGTGTGATCAGGCCGGTCTCGCTGCTGATGTAGGGAGAGAGGTAGTCTTTCACAGACGCTTGGATCTCGTAGGCTGGATCGAGCTGTGGGGCTGAGTCTCCATCCCGTAAGACAACGACATTTGGGGTGACGTCCCAAGTGCGGTACCAGTCCGACCAGCTGGTACAGTCGGCCCCCCAGTTCATGCCTCCTTGGCCGGCTGCATCGATCACGGTGCCCTCGGCAACATTTTTCTGATACACCACCGCTGATGGGTCGACGTCATAATTGTTGCCGAAGAAGATCTCCTCCCAACCCGTGCCGGTGTAGAGCGAGCCTTTGACGTGATAGAACTTGGTCTTGGTGCCCCAGCCTGAGCCGATGACACGGACTTCGGCGCGGATGTTGCGCTTGGACTGCAGCGACTTGCCCTCGAAATTGATCATGTCGTCCAGGGTCAGCGGGTACTGCACCTGCCAGGAGATGTCAGGGACGTCTCCCACACTCACCGTTTGGGCAGGGGTGGAGATTTGCCCAACCCAGTTGTTGGTGTTGGTGCTCTCCGACGATCCCAAGGCGCTGGGCAATAGGCTCAGCGTGGTCGCTGTTGCGGCGATCCAAAGGGGGGAGAATGAAAGTTTGTTGCTCATGGCTTTTGGGGGGAGAGGGATTCACAGAATCCCGAGCGAAAACCGGGGTTGTTTTATGGTTTTTAGAGTGGCTCGGGGGTGGGTTGGCTTCGGTCGGTATGTCGATTGTGTAGTTTTTTCGAGGGCAGGCGCTTTGTGGTTCGTTGATTTCACTGGCCTGAGCCTCGGGTGCTAAATTTCAATAGGCTATTCCTAGGAGTTGAAGATGAGTGGGTGGTGTGCGACTAGGGGGGCGCTCACAAAAAGAGTATTTCATCAACCGTCTACGAACTAAATTATCTAGACGGATTCACCCGTTCAAGGTTCTGCCATAAAATAAACGGGGTTTATTTTTATGGTTTTTATGGCGATTGTTGTAACTATTGTTTTATCTCTTAATTATAGTTACATTTCGCATTTCTTTAGAAATTTGATGACGCGTTTTTTAAAATCCGAATCTCTCGACGTGGTGTTGATGCACGTTGGGTGACGTGTGGGCTAACGAATGTGGGGGCTAGAACCGCACGGATTTGAGAGGCTGGGGCGTCTTTCAAAAAAGCTGCTGGTCTGGCAATAAAACCGGCACGCATTGTTCACGGATTTTGATCGAGTCGGGGTATGACCATTAGCGCTCTTAAAGCTTGGTGTGACGATCGCGTCACTTTCGGGCTGATTGGAGCACGTCTCTAACCCCTTCCCCCCACACAACAATGACCCGATTCGCCTCTTCCTGCAGTGATGTAGTGTGCTCGACAATCCGGACGTTTTCCGCGTCTGTGGTTGGATTCGCCGTGTGCCTGGTGGCACCGGCAATGGCGCAATTACCAGAAACCTTCCAAGTCACCGTGGATAAAGGTGGTGGCGAAATGGTCGAGCTGAACCTGCACAAGCACACCATTCGCTCGACGGACTGCCGTATTCTGTCGTGGGATTCGACCAATGGGTATGTGGTGGAGCACTCGCCGACCAACCCCGGGCTTCCAGCGCGAACCTATCGCGGGCATTTGACTGAGAACCCGAACCACGTGGTTTTCGCGGTGATCAATGAGGACAACACGCTGCAAGCGGAGGTTCATGACGGTAGTGGACGTCTTTGGACGATTTCCGGCGATGATGTCACGGCCGAGTTGGGCAATGGCGGGTCGGTTGCTCCGGCACCGGCCGCTCTGGCAGCTGGCGGGGGGACGCCAGTGGCAGCCGGCCTTCCGGGGCAGTACTTGCCTCCGGTGGAGTTGTACCGGGCGCATGGTGTGGAGGATGTGCCGAGTCAGTTTTTCGATCGGAACGGCCAGAGTGTGGTCCAGACCATGGTGTGGCTCGAGCACCAGTGGAATATTTTCGATTACTTCAACGCTCGTGATGCCAAGCTCAGCATGGAGCTCACCGAGGTGATCATCCGCAAAGAGCAGTTTTACTTCCCGACAGCGGGGAATGCAGGTCAGTTCAACTCGATGTTGAAGACCGAATGGGATGCTCAGGGGCAGAATGCGCGTGGTTTCATTCACTCGTGGTTCCCATACAACTTCACCTATGCCGGTGGTTACGCCAGTGGCAACGAGTTCTACGGACCGAACCTGTCGGTGTCTGTAAACGCGTTGTACCATGAGGTGGGGCATAACTGGCGCTGCCAGCACTACTTTTACGGTCGTGAGACCATGACCGGTAGTCATCCGTCCCACGGGGAGATGAATACGCAGCGTGTTCTGTATACGCGTCAGATTCAGATCGACCAGAATGATGGGATTGAATTGCTGACCAACTACCGCACCAATGTGCACCCTCGGGCTTACACCGATGTGGCGACGACGATGGTGGACACGGCGGTGGTGCTTTTGCCATTGGCCAACGATTACGATGCCAATGGCGATGCGCTCTCGATCCGGTCGCACACCACGACGACAGCCCAGGGCGGTACGGTTACCGCTGACGGCGATATGCTGACCTACACGCCGGCTGCAGGTTACGTCGGCAAAGACGTGATCGTTTATGAAGTCGAGGATGCACCGGGACTTTACACCCGTGGGGTGATCCACGTGGAAGTGATCAACCAGGGATTGGCTGCTCACTGGAACATGGAGGACACCAGTGGCACTTCCGCCAGTGATGCCTCTGGCAATGGTCACTCGGGGGCGGTTGTCGGGACGGATTTTGTCTCGGGATCGGTTCAGGGGCCAGTGGGCTCCGCGCTGGCCTTGGGCAGCGGCGATTATGTGATTGGCAACAACTCCAATCTGATCGAGGGCTACACCACGGACTACCCGCTGGATGCGCCGGCGAGCAACTTCTTCGATCCGATGGACCAGAGCTTCACTGCGGCGACGTGGGTGAAGCTGGATGCGGCGTCGACCAGTGCGACGGTGCTTTCCAAGATCAATGCAGCGAACCTGGGCTACAAGATCACAGCGAATGCGGGCTCGGGCTTCACCGCGACCGTACGGGTGTGGGATGGTTTGCAGGGGCAGTATTCGGTTTCCTCTGGGACGCCATTGGCGACCGATGCCTGGTATCACGTGGCGATGGTGATCGACCGCAGTGATGACACCCTGCGTCTTTATGTGAACGGCGAGGAAGTTGGCAGTGCGGCATCGTTGCCGAGCGGGTTCTTTGTGTTCAACGGGCGTGAGGACTTCAAGATCGGTGGTGGCGGTGCCATGGCTGTGGATGAGACCAGTCTTTACAGCAAAGCACTGACTCCTGCGGAAGTGCAGGCCTTGCACGGAGTGGGTGAGGTTCCGGCGGCTCCGATCCAGCCGGCACCAAACGCACTGGGCCAGTCTTTGGCGACCACGCTGGAGTGGTTGTCAGGGCAGAGCAGCTATCAGCACGACGTCTATTTCGGTACCGATGCGGCGGCTGTGGAGGCTGCGACGACTGCGTCGCCCGAGTACATGGGTCGTCAGTCGGCGACGACATTTGATCCGGGGGCGTTGAGCCCATCGACCAACTATTTCTGGCGCATTGATGAAGTCGACGGTGGGACATTGATCCCAGGAACCGTTTGGAGTTTCAGCACGGCTGCCAATGGTCTGGTCAACGGACTGGTCCTGCATTTGACCATGGACGATGCTGATGTCCAGGTTGCCAATGGAGTGACGCATACCTTTGACGACATTGCACTGCCAGCATCGGACTTCGAGTCGGTGGATGCGGTGGCTGGAGCTCCCGGTGCCATTGGGCAAGCGGTGGATCTCAGCAGCTCGGCGGACGCGTTGCGTTCGTATGCCACGAACCCAGTGTCGCGTCCGGTCAACGGCGGGCTCACGGTTTCGTTCTGGATCAACACGACATCGACCCAGAATGGAGGCGAAAAAGTCTTCGATATGGGAGGTGCGGTCTTCGTGCGCTTCTACAACGGAGATTTGCAGCCGGTATTCGACGGCAGCTCTGGCGGGGCTCAGATCTTCGACGCGAATATCAATGACGGGCAGTGGCACCATGTAGTGGCGCATAATGATGGTGCCGGAACCACCACTATGTGGGTGGATGGCGTGGCCATTGGTACCCAGAGCGAGACGATTTACGACATCGCGAGCCTGGGGCGTGAGGTGTCGATCGGTGCGACCTATAACAGCACCGGTGAAAACCTTGAGGCTCTGTTCGATGACTTTGCGGTCTGGCAGCGCGCGCTCTCGACTGCTGAGATTGATCACATCTACAGCGAAGGTGTGGCTGGACGAGGCTTCAATGCCGAGCCGGTTCTGATCGACACCAGCTTCGAGGAAGGCGACGGCTTCACTGGCTTCACCGCCGGTGGGACATCTGCATTGGGAACGCTTGTAGACAACGCAGGAGTGACTTGGACCGAGGTGGCGGATGTGGACATTTGGAACCGCACCGACATTCCACCTGCAGGTGTGCAGGCCTTGACCTTCGGGCTTTCGGCCAACCTCTCCCAGGTGGATGTGGAGATTCCTGGCACCGACCACGGTGTGGGCACGGTTAGTTTTGACTACGCTTCGTTCTCCAGCAGCAGCAACGCAACGCTGCGCGTGTTGTACAACGACAACACCGGCGCTGGATGGGTGGAAGCCTGGGCGGGAGAGATTGTGGGGCTTAACCCATCGTTTTCCGACAAGCCGTGGCGCTCGGCCGAGGTGGCGGTGAACGTGCCAGGCAATGTCGACCTCCGCTTTGAGATGGACGGCGACAAGGGTGGCATGATCGACAACCTGCGTGTGACTGGAGTCGCCATCAATGCGGTCCCAAGCTTCACCAACGATCCGATTGCCGGCACTGGTGGTCAGAGTGGTGTTGAGTACACCGGGACGCTTGCTGGATCCGCAACGGATGCGGACCCGCTCGATGTGCTGACCTTTAGCAAAGTTACAGGTCCGGCTTGGTTGGTCGTTTCTGCTGACGGATCGCTCAGTGGCACGCCTGGTCTTGCCGATGTTGGTGACAATGCGTTCACCGTACAGGTCGAGGACGGCAATGGTGGCTCGGACACCGCGACACTCAATATCTCCGTGGAGTCTGGCCCTGTCACATTGTGGGGTGAGGACTTCGAGGGAGCTGCGGGTTCGACGCTCGGTGGCAACTGGGTTGAAGTGGTGAATGATTCGCGGATCTTCAACACCGGTAATGGAGCCACGCAGATGTTGATCTCGGTGAGTGCCGGGCAGCCAATCGGTGTGGTCAATCAGTTGGCCGACACATTTGTCGAGGGTGACCGCTATGAGCTCAAGTGGAACGCATCTCGTGCGGCATCGGCAAACGGTACGTTGCTTTACGAAGTGGCGCTGGGAACATGGGATGGCACCACGTTCACACCGCTTGCAGGTGATTCGGGCACGATCGCGGAATTGAACCTGTTTGGGAAAGTGGCCGGGCCATCGGTTTACTTCACAGCCTCAGCTGCGGAGGCAGGGCAACAGATTGCCGTGCGCCTCGACGTCTTGGCTGGAAGTTCTGACTGGGTCGGATTTGATGACATCGAAGTCGTCGGGCTGGGAGCAAACAGTGCTCCATCGTTCTCCGTGGATCCTATTGCCAAAGCGGATGCCACCCAGGATGAGGCCTACACTGCATCGATCGGCGCCGATGCCGCTGATGTGGATGCCGGCGACAGCATTGCCTTCTCGAAGGTCAGTGGTCCTGCCTGGCTCAGTGTGGCCGCCGACGGATCGGTGAGCGGCACCCCAACCAATGGCGATGTAGGGGCGAATGCCTTTACCGTTCGCGCCACCGACGAGGGAGGCCTTACGGCGGATGCGACATTGAACGTAACTGTGTTGAACGTGAACGACGCGCCGATTGCGAACGACAGCAGCGGGTCGGTTGCGGAAGATGCAGCGGTTGGCACCGTGGTTGCGAGTGTGGCTGCGGCGGATATCGACTCAAGTGACACATTGGGCTACGCCATCACGGCGGGCAATGAGTCGGGCGCCTTTGCGATCGACTCGAACGGCAATATCACGACAGCAGCAGCTCTCGATTTCGAGACCACCGCAAGCTACGCACTGACCGTTACGGTGAGCGACAATGGAACACCTGTTCTGAACGACACTGCGACAGTGACAGTCAACGTGACCAATGTGAACGAAGCCCCTGCAGCGAGCGATGGCTCGGGCAGCCTGGCAGAAGACGCGACAGTGGGAACCGCAGTGGCAACCGTTGCGGTGAGCGATCCAGATGCCGGCGACAGCGCAAGCTTTGCGATCACCAGTGGTAACATCGGCGGTGCATTCGCTATCGATGCAGCTGGTAACATCACCACGGCGACAGCTCTCGATCACGAAACCGCCAGCAGCTATGCGTTGGTCGTGACTGTCACCGACAATGGTGGCCTGACCGATATCGCAGCGGTGAACGTGAACGTCACCAACGTCAACGAAGCCCCAGTGGCCAGCGATGGATCGGGAAGCGTAGCGGAAGACGCGGCAGTGGGAACTGTAGTGGCAACCGTCGCTGTGAGTGATCCGGATGCCGGCGATAGCGCAAGCTTCGCCATCACCAGTGGCAACACCGGTGGTGCGTTCGCAATCGATGCAGCGGGTAATATCACCACCGCAACTGCGCTCGATTACGAAACCACCAGCAGCTATGCATTGGTCGTGACCGTCACTGATGGCGGTGGCCTGACCGATACCGCGGCGGTGAACGTGAACGTGACCAACGTGAACGAAGCACCGGTTGCGAGCGATGGCTCTGGCAGTCTGGCGGAAGATGCAACCGTGGGAACCGCGGTGGCAACCGTTGCGGTGAGCGATCCGGACGCCAGCGACAGCGCAAGCTTCGCGATCACCGATGGCAACACCGGCGGTGCATTTGCAATTGATGCGGCGGGTAACATTACCACCGCGACCGCGCTCGATTATGAAACCAGCAGCAGCTATGCGTTGGTCGTGACCGTCACCGACGGCGGCGGCTTGACCGATACGGCGGCTGTGAACGTGAGCGTGACCAACGTCAACGAAGCACCTGTGGCCAGTGATGGTTCGGGCAGTGTGGCTGAGGATGCGACTGTGGGAACCGCAGTGGCAACCGTCGCTGTGAGCGATCCGGATGCCGGCGACAGCGCGAGCTTCGCCATCACCAGCGGTAACACCGGCGGTGCATTCGCAATCGATTCAGCAACTGGTGCGATCACCACGGCTGCGGCATTGGACTACGAGACGACCAGCAGCTACACGCTCGGCGTGAGCGTCACCGATGGCGGTGGCCTCAGCGATGCGGCAACTGTTACGATCGCCGTGACCAATGTGAATGAGTCGCCGGTCTTCGCCAGCGATCCAATCGTAGCTGCCGACGGTTCGACCTTGGCCGCTTACACTGGAACATTGGCGGGCAGCGCGAGCGATCCGGATGCCGGCGATACGCTGAGCTTCAGCAAGGTCTCGGGACCAGCCTGGCTCTCGGTTGCTACCGACGGTGCGCTCTCGGGAACCCCTGGCGTTAGCGATGCGGGGCTCAATTCGTTCACCGTCGAGGTGAGCGACGGTAACGGCGGCACGGCTCAGGCAACTCTTGAGATCAACGTGGCAGCTACCAGCGTGGTGCTCTTCGATGACTTCGAAAGCTACGACGTGGAGAACCCATCTGACTTCTCGGTTGGCGGCACGCCGACAGGAAACTGGACGGCTAGCGACACGGCGTCGAATGCGACCCGTATCTTCGACACCACGAACTACGGCGGCACCCGTTTGTGGATCAGTAACGTGGATGGCAGCAGCATCACCAGCTCTGGTGCGACGGTCGCGGAAAACACACATTACACCTTGTCTGCGGTGATGGTGACTGAGACGGGAACCGCAGGGCGCACGCTGAATGCAACCTACGACGTGCTTGTCGGTCAGGACGCGGCATCGGCCACTAGTATCATTGGTGGGCCGCAGGCTGTGGTGACCAATGGCGACGCTTGGCAGATTGATGATTCCAAAGAGGATCATGTGTTCAGCCAGAGCTTCCAGACCGGAGCTCTTAACCCAGGCGATCAGTTGTTCGTGCGCTTCACTCGTGTGGGCGTCGAATCGACCGGTGGTTGGTTCGGTGTGGACGACGTGATGGTCGACACCGTGGGCGCCAACAGCGCACCAGTAGCAAATGACGCCATCTTCGCTGTGGCTGAAAACGAGGCTGCTGGTACGGCTGTGGGAACCGTGACCGCAGCTGATGCGGATGCGGCCGATACGCTCAGCTACGCAATCACCGCAGGTAACGAAGGTGGTGAGTTTGCCATCGACAGCGCGACCGGTGCGATCACCACGACCGCTGCGTTCGACTACGAAACCGCTGCCAGTTATGCGCTGACCGTGACGGTCACCGATGGCAGTGCCGCAACCGACACCGCGGCTGTGACCGTCAACGTGACCGACGTCAACGAGGCGCCGGTGGCTGAAGACAACAGCGGCAGCCTGGCGGAAGACGCGACAGTAGGTGCTGCGGTGGCAACCGTGGCGGCCAGCGACGTCGATGCCGGATCCGTGCTCAGCTACGCGATCACCGCGGGTAACGAGTCGGGGGCATTTGCAATCGATGCCGGAACTGGTGCGATCACCACGGCTGCGGCTCTCGACTTTGAGACCACGCCAAGCTACGCGTTGACCGTCACCGTGACGGATGACGGCACACCAGCACTCAGCGACACCGCTGCGGTGGCTGTGACCGTGACCAACGTCAACGAGGCGCCGGTTGCCAACGATGGCAGCGGCAGCGTCGATGAAAACGTCAGCGTCGGTACCGTGGTGGCAACCGCAACCGCATCGGATGTCGATGCCGGTGACACGCTCAGCTATGCAATTACCGCAGGTAATACCGGTGGTGCGTTCGCAATCGATAGCAACAGCGGTGTGATCACCACAGCCGGAGCGATCGACTACGAAGCGGTGAGCAGTTATGCGCTGACCGTGACGGTGACCGATGCCGGTGGCCTGAGCGACACCGCTTTGGTGAGCGTGAGCGTGAACGACATCATCGAAGTAACCGCGCCAGTGGTTGCGACCGGGGTTGCCAGCGCGGTGACCCAGACATCGGCCGATGTGGCCTACACCATCAGTGATGATGGTGGTGACGCACCGGCAGTGACTGTTTACTACGGTGAGGCCGACGGTGGCCAAGTGGCTGGCAATTGGAGCAACAGCATCGCCCAGGGCAACCAGGCGGCAGGAAGCTACAACGCCGCGCTTACTGGGTTGACCGCAGGAACCACCTACTACTTCACCGTGCAGGCCAGCAACAGTGCCGGCACCGTGTGGGGCAGCAGTGGATCGTTCACCACCGTGGCGGATACGTCGCCGAAGTTAGTGCGCACCACCGTCAGTGCGGTCAGCAGCAGCACTTGGACGACCGTGGATCTCGGTCAGAGCTACAACTCGGCAGTGATCGTGGCGACTCCGATCTATCCAAACACAAGCACACCACCAGTGGTGACCCGCATCCGCAATGTCAGCGGCAGCAGCTTCGATCTCAAGATCGACCGCGCCGACGGACTGACCGGTGAGGTAACCATCGACGTGTCGGTGATCGCTGTGGAGGAAGGGGTCTACACCCAGGCCACCGACGGAGTGACCATGGAAGCGGTGAAGTACACCTCGACGGTGACTGCCGAGAATAACAGCTGGGTGGCGGAAGCCTGCGCGTACCAGAACAGCTACACCAATCCGGTGGTCGTTGGTCAGGTGATGAGCGCGAACGACGCCAGCTGGTCGGTGTTCTGGAGCATGGGTGACTCGCGTCAGAACCCAGTGGATGCCTCGAACTTGAACGTAGGCAAGCACGTGGGTGAAGATCCGAATGCGACCCGCGCTGATGAGACCATTGGTTACATCGTGATCGAGTCCGGCAACGGAACGATCAACGGAGTGGCCTACGAGGCCGGGCTGGGTGCGGATAACGTGCGCGGATTCGATAATAGCTCGACACCATACACCTATGACTTGAGTGGCACACTGGGCAGCGCGAGTGCAGCGGCCCTGAGCATCTCGGGTATGGACGGTGGTGACGGAGCGTGGGCGGTGCTCTCGGGTTCCAATCCGATCACGCCGACCACCCTGGGCTTGCACGCGTTGGAAGACCAGATGGGAGACAGCGAGTTGAGGCACACCACCACGCAAGTGGGGTACCTTGTGTTCGAGTAAAACTTCTTAATCCCCCGGTAATCCCCCTGCCTAATTCACCCGCCACTGGAGCAATCCGGTGGCGGGTGATTTTTTTGGAGCGGTGCAACTGGTGGTGGCTTTTGGAACCGCAGATGCCGCTGATTTGCGCGGATAAGGGGACGTCGCAATGGCGCGTTTTTGGCTGGAGTGACGGTGTCCTCACCGTCTTGGGTGGACGTTGGAGCTTGTCGTTCTTCGGGAGCTTTGGGTCTTTGCGTGAGCCTTCTCTGGTTGAGCTACCACGGAGAGCACGAAATACACGAAGAAGGGGGAGGCGGGGCTGGGGGCAACGACATGAGTGTCGTTGGTCCATCGGGAAATTGGTAGGTGGGCGTGTTGCGATGGGGCGATCCCCGAGCTCTTCGCAAACGCCGAGATCCTCAAGCCTGCGGTTTCCTAGGAGTGGGTGATGAGGGGTGGGGCTAGCGGGAGTATTGTGTTGGTAGAAGAGTGGCAAATATTTCAAATTTGCAGGTGCAAAATAATGAAATGCTGCAACCTTCCACGCGATTGTCCCTGAGGTGTTATCTAACGTGTTTAGATGGCATCTTTTGCCCCCGCAACAAACCAACTCCAACAAATAGCAACAACCTATGAAGGGCTCCAAAGTTCTTTCATCGATCGCTCGTGTCGCGATCGGATCATTCGCACTAGCCACGATGGCGCCGCTGCAGGCGAGTAATGACAACGACTGGTGGTCGATGGGCCCCGTTGGTGGATCGTTCCAGGTTCAGTCGGGCAAGTCATACATTGCAGTGCGTGAAGTTGAGGCGGGAAGTCCTGCCGAGCAGGCTGGAATCCAGGTGGGTGATTTCATCATGGGTGCGTTTGGCGAGCGATTTGCCGCTACCGGGCCATCGACCAGTGGCTACAAGGGGGCGCCGCAGGGGTTTGCCGAGGCGATCGAGCGGGCGGAGTCGGGTGACGGGTTGATGCCGTTGCAGTTGTTGCGTCCCGGGGTTGGGATGGTGGAAGTTACAGTGAGTTTGCCGGCAGCGGGGGCGTTTGGTCCGGCTTATCCACTTGGGAGTGAGAAGTTTGATGCGCTTTACGAGCGTGCTGCGGGCAAGATTCATGAGAACATCGCAGGATCGGCGAATGGGGATGTGGGCTACATGACTGGCTTTTATGGCATGATCCTGCTGGCGGATCCGAATTGGAACGAGACCAGCGGGGACAAGCCGTACCGTGTGTCGATCAACAAGATGCGCGACCGTGCGGTAACAGTTCTGGAAGGCGCGATTTTGAACCCAGTGGAGGCGACCAACCTGGATGGCACGCCGAACGATGGATCGGAGGAAGATAGCAACCCGGATGACCAGAGCCATGTGGGGTCGGGATTGGAGAACTGGGGGCTTTCCACGTGGGCGATGTTCCTTGCGGAGTACCGCGCGAAGACGGGCGACACGTCGGTGGATGAAACGGTGCAGCGTGCGGCGGATTTGCTGGCGGCTCGGATCCAGACGTGGCAACAGCCTCCGTATGGAGGGTCCAATGGTCCTACCAAGGTTGGCCTTATGGGGCACGGCGGTGTGGGCGGTGACTACCCGCACATCGGCTATTCAGGGATTAACATTATCAACGCGCATGCAATGACCGCGTTGGCGATGCTAAAGCAGGCGGGTGCTACCATTGATGATGCCAAGATGATGGCCAGCTGGAACTGGGTGAAGAGCACGACCACGCTCAATGGCGGTGCTGAAGATGGTAACATCGGCTACGCGTGGCGCCAGGGAGGCTATGACTCCGGCGGACGTACCGCAGGGGTGGCGTATGCGATGTCGGTTTACGGTGGGCTTAATGCCGCAGACGAGGACGTGCTGACGCGGATGAAGGACTATTTGTCGCGCCAGTGGCAGCGGATGCAGCACACGCACGCCTACACTGTGGGGGGGACTCAGTTTTATCAGTTTGTGTTGCCGTATCTTCCGGACCGCGACCAGCGCTTCATCATGGAGAACCAGCGTATGTTCTACCATTTCCATCGTACGACAGGTGACGCGCTGCGTTACTTCGGTGGGCGTGAGAACAACGGAGGCGATGGCTATGTGAACACAGGGCGCGTGGCGTATGCCGGTGTGGCCATGGCCAAGGCCGTTGCGAGCGGAAATCTGGCAACGGTTGCCAGCATTGACACCTCCCGTATTCACGCGGACTTCCAAAGCCCGTATCTGACGTGGCCGACGCTCGACGCGCGTCGCGTTGAGATCGATACGACCTCACAGGCATTCACTGTCGATATCACCGATTATCAGGGGACGTCGCTTCAGCCGGCGGATTACACGGCGAACTGGACGCATGTTGCCGGCTCGGCAAGTGTGAGCTTTTCCTCGACCAACACGGCGAGCACTACGGTGAGCTTCCCGCAGGACGGGACGTACCGGATTCAGCTCGAAGTCGTCAAAGGCGCCTACACGCTGACCGAGCCGATTGATGTGGTGGTCGACACCTCCGAGGATCCTGACGGTTATATTTTGGGTAAAGCTCGCCAGCGCATCTACACCGATATCTCCGGAGCAAGTGTGAGCGACCTGACCGGCAACGCGAAGTATCCGAATGCGCCGGACACCACAGCGACCGTGACTGCGCTCGACACCGGTAGTTTGGGTAACAGCTACGGTCAGCGTATCAGCGGCTACTTGATCCCGCCAACGACGGGCGCATACACATTCTATGTGGCTGGTGATGACTCGGTGGAGTTCCGGCTGAACAGTGGAGGAACCGATCCTGCGGGAGCGACGGCGATTTGTTCGTTGAACGGATGGACCAGCCGATACAACTGGACGGCCTATGCGTCGCAGACCAGTGCGGCGGTGACATTGACCGCAGGCGAGATGTACTACTACGAGTTGCTGCACAAAGAAGGCGGCGGCGGCGACCACGCGGCGGTGGCTTGGAGTGGTCCTGGCATTTCCGAGCCGACTGTGATTTCCGGTGACGTGTTGGCTGTGGCGGATACGGCGGAAATTGTGGCGCAACCGGAGGAGCAGAGCACGACTTTGGGCGGCTCTGTGACGTTTGATATTGCAGTCGAGGGCGATGGGCCGTTCGTGTATGAGTGGATCTCCGGGGAGACTTCGTTTGGAGTGAGTTCGTCCTCGAGTCTGAGCTTTGAGAATGTGGGGGCTGGCCATGCAGGTGATTACTATTGCGTGGTGACATCGCCTGATGGTGCGCTCACGTCGGTTACCACAACACTTACGATTTCCGACGCTGGAGTGCTTACCAGTGGCGGATTGTGGCGTGATCAGTTTGATAGCATCGGTGGTGGTTCGATTGCCACTCTGACCGGTAATAGCAACTATCCTCGTTTCCCAAGCTCGGGTGGAGTGATCGCCAACGCCGAGAGCGAAAGTGGGATTGGTGATTCGTACGGTGCCCGTTGGTCAGGTTGGGTGCGTCCGGATGTGACGGGGGCGTACTATTTCTACATCACATCGGATGATGCGTCCGAGCTGTGGTTGTCCACCGACGATCAGCCAGCCAATAAGGTGCAGGTTGCGAGCGTTGGTGGCTTTACCGGAGCGCGAGCATGGGCGTCGGGAGGCAAGTCGGGGGCAATTAACCTGGTGGCGGGTGAGCGTTACTATATTGAAGTGCTGCACAAGGAAGGTGGCGGAGGTGACCACTGTGCGGTGGCATGGCGCAAGCCAGGTGATGCGGCACCCGATAATGGAGATGCTCCAATCGGAGGCGAGTATCTTGAGTATTTCACTGGTGGTGTGCAGGGGGCGTCGGTGGTGATGCCTCCGGCTTTCGATCGCGCGATTTATTCCATGAGCGTGGCGGAAAACGCGGGCAGTGGTGTGTCGGTTGGTGTGGTCAATGCCAACGACACCGGAGGGAATACGCCGGTGGCATACGCAATCACTGGAGGCAATGGCGACGGTTTGTTTGCCCTTGATGCAACCAGTGGCGAGATCACGACGCTCGGTGATTTGGACTACGAGTTGCAGGATGCCTACTCGCTGACCGTAAGCGCAACTAACAGTCTGGGGCTTATCAGTCAGAGCGTGGTCGAGATCGAAGTGCTCAACCGTTTGGATGGTATCAGCAGCTGGGAAGTCGGCGTGGACGATGGCACGACGGCTGTGATCAAGGATACCACTGGCTTGGCGGGCAATACCACGACAACGGTGGATCTGTCGTCAATCAGCGGCGATGCGACTTACGAGTTCTTGATCGATGCGGAGGACAATGGTCAATCTGCGTTGAGTGTGTTGGCTGCGAATGGCTGGAGCTTGCGATTCGAGCAGTGGAGTAACACAGGACGCCTCGGGATCACGCAGTCCGGTGTGGCGGATTGGCGATTCGCGGCCGAGAGCGGGCAGTCGGTAGCGTCACCGTACGGGAGCCTCGTGCACTTGGTTTTCGTAGTCGATACCGTGGCCGGAGAGACCCGTGTGTATGTGGATTCTGTGTTGGTGGGCCGTCTGAACCGAACGCCAAATCTAGCTCATGCCGCGGCGACTCTCGGGAATTCCGCGCTGCGCACCGACGCGGAACCTGGGATTCATGGATTTGCGGCATATAACAGTGCGCTCGATGCCGAAGAAATCGTTACTCACTATGAGTACTGGCGTGGGGATGTTCCGAACTATGCCCCGGTTGCCAACGATGCAACGTTCGAGGTCGATGAAAAGCAGCCTGCGGGTATCGTGCTGGGTGCTGTTACCGCCAGCGACAGCAATGTTGGTGACGTGTTCACCTTCGCGATTACTGCTGGTGATCCGGCTGGCGGGTTTGCGATTGACCCGGGGACGGGAGAGATCAGCACTGCTGCAGAATTGAACTACGACGTGGCAAACCAGTACGTGCTGGGTGTGACGGTCACCGATCTGGGTGGTCTGACCGGCGTTGCAAACATTACCGTTAATATTAACAACCAGCCGGGTGGTATTTCGGATTGGGCTGATGCCGTGGATACCGGATCGGACGTGTTGATCCGACGCACGGCAGCGCTGGGTGGCGACTCGACGACGACCGTGGATCTGTCGGCAATTTCGGGTGATGCCACTTATGAGTTTGTGGTGGATTCCGTGAACTTCGGGCAGACATGGGGCAACCTCTTGGCTGCTAATGGTTGGCAGTTGCGCCTCGAGCAGTGGCACAATACCAACGAGCTCGGTGCGACCTTGAGGGGACGTGCTGACTGGAGGCTGACTGCTGAGAGCGGTCAATCGGTGGCAAGTCCGTATGGGCGAGTGGCACACATCACCTATGTGGTAGACACTGCGGCAGATGAGTTGCGCGCTTACGTTGACGGTGTGTTGGTAGGACGTTTGAACCAAGTACCAAACCTCACTCATCCGGAGGCGGTACTGGGATCCTCAGGCATTCGCAATGACAGCGAGCCGGGTATTCTGCTCTTTGCTGCCTACAATAATGCGTTGAGTGAAGCAGAGATTGCTGCGCATAAGGATGCTTGGTTGGGCACTGAATCTGCGAACCTGGAGCCATCGGTGAGTGCCGCAGCCTTCACGGTTGCTGAGAATCTGGCAGCAGGTGCGGTCGTTGGATCAGTGGAAGCGTCCGATCCGAATGCCGGTGACGTGTTGAGTTACGCGATCTCCGCGGGCAATGAGTCCGGTGCATTTACAATCGACCCTGCGACTGGTGCGATCAGCACAACAGCGGGGCTGGATCACGAAGCAGCGGGGGCATACGTCCTGACTGTGACTGTCAGCGACAATGGTGGGCTCAGCGACTCGGCAAGCGTGGCGGTTTCAGTGACAGACTCCAACGATGCGCCGGTTTTTGCCAACGATCCGATCGTGGCGGCCGACGGGATGACGCTCGAAGTGTACAGCGACACCCTGGCGGGAAGTGCTTCTGATCCGGATGCGGGCGATGCATTGAGCTTCAGCAAGGTCAGCGGCCCTGAGTGGCTCGTTGTGGCTGCCGATGGCGTCCTTTCAGGAACTCCAGCCATCCGTGATGCCGGGCTGAACACATTCACCGTTGAGGTTGCCGACGGCAATGGCGGTGTGGCCCAGGCTGCCGTGCAGATCAATGTGGTTCAGGGTAGCGTCATTTTGTTCGAGGACTTCGAAGCCTACGATGTGGAGAGCGCGTCCGACTTCTCGGTGGCTGGAACTTCGACCGGTAACTGGACCTCTAGCAACACGGGATGGAACGCGACGCGGATCTATAACACGTCGAACTACGGTGGATCGCGTCTGTGGATCAGCAATGTCGATGGCACGAGCATCACCAGCGCAGGAGCGAATGTTGCTGAGAACACGCATTACACGTTCTCGGCGGTGATGGTGACGGAAACCTACGCTGGTGGCCGCACGTTGAACGCGACCTACGATGTGCTCGTCGGTCAGGATGCGGAGTCGGCAGTGAGTATCATTGGCGGACCGCAGGCAGTGGTTACCCATGGCGACGACTGGCAGACACCGGATTCGAAGGAAGATCATGTGTTCGGTCAGAGCTTCCAGACCGGATCGCTCAACCCAGGCGACAAGTTGTTTGTGCGTGTCACCCGTGTGGGGACGGCGTCGGGCGGCGGGTGGTTCGGATTGGACGACGTCCTGGTCGATACCGTTGGGCCAAACAGCGCACCGCAAGTGGACGACGTGACCTTGGCTGTGGCGGAGAACGCAGAGGCCGGCGCCGTGGTGGGAACCGTGGCAGCAACCGACGCCGACGCTGGCGACGTGGTCAGTTATGCAATTACCGCCGGCGACGAAACCGGTGCGTTTGTCATCGACAGCTCTACCGGTGAGATCACGACAACGGCTGCATTGGATTACGAAGCGACTGCAAGTTATGCGCTGACCGTGACGGCGACCGACCGCAGCGGCGAGTCCGGTGCGGCAGTGGTGACGGTGAATGTGACCAACGAGAACGAAGCTCCGGTGGTGGTCGCTGGCAGTGCCTCGGTGAACGAAGACGCGAGCATTGGTTCGGTGGTGACAACCGTGGTGGCATCGGATGTTGATGCGGATGACGTGCTTGGCTACGCCATCGTTGATGGCAATGCCGGTGGTGCGTTCGCGATCGATGCGGCAAGCGGTGAGATCACCGTGGCCGGCGCGCTCGATTTCGAGACACTCGAAAGTTACACCCTGACCGTGCGTGCAACGGATGCCGGCGGACTCAGCGACAGCGCGGCAATTGCCCTGGCGGTCGTCGATGTGAACGAAGCTCCGGTGGCCCAGGACCAGAGCGGCTCGGTTGCTGAAAATGCAGCCGTTGGCACAGCGGTTGCTGCAGTAGTAGCAAGCGATGTCGATGCCAACAGCGAGTTGAGTTATGAGATCACCGGCGGCAACACCGGCGGTGCGTTCGCGATCGATGCTGCGGGTCAGATCACCACGGCTTCGGCGCTCGATTTCGAATCGACATCAAGTTATGCGCTGACCGTGACCGTGACCGATGACGGCGGGTTGACCGATACTGCGGCGGTGGCCGTGGCGGTGACCGATGTCAATGAGGCGCCGGTTGCGGTGAATGGCTTCGGCAGTGTGGCGGAAAGCGCCGAGGTCGGGTCCGCTGTGGCGACCGTGGAGGTGAACGATCCGGATGCAGGCGATGCCTTGAGCTTTGCGCTCATCAGCGGCAACACAGGCGGCGCGTTTGTGATCGACGCCGACGGTGTGATCCGCACGGCAACTGCTCTCGATTTCGAAACCACATCGAGCTACACGCTCGGCGTGAGCGTGACCGATGCCGCGGGCCTGAGCGATACGGCCAGCGTGGCGGTAACGGTGACCGATAGCAATGACGCGCCTGTGTTTGCCAACGACGTGATCGTCGGTGCCGAGGGGATGACCCTTGAGGCCTACAGCGACACCTTGGCAGGAAGTGCGGCCGACCCGGATGCCGGCGCGGTGCTGAGCTTCAGCAAGGTTTCCGGTCCGGCGTGGCTGGATGTGGCTACCGATGGTACGCTTTCGGGAACCCCTGCCATCCGTGACGCGGGCATCAATACGTTCACCGTCGAGGTGAGCGATGGTAACGGCGGCACGGACCAAGCTACGTTGGAAATCAACGTGGTGGCCGGTAGCGTTATTTTGTTCGAAGATTTCGAATCCTACGACGTGGAGAATCCATCCGACTTCTCGGTTGCTGGTATTCCAACCGGAAACTGGACCGCGAGTAACACAGGCGCGAACGCAACGCGGATCTACGACACCTGGAATTACGGGCGCAGCCGCTTGTGGATCAGTTATGTCGATGGCACCAGCATCACCAGCGCGGGTGCGAAGATCACCGACAACACGCACTATGAGTTGTCGTTGGTGTTGTTGACCGAGACCTACGCTGCGGGACGCACGCTCAATGCGACTTACGATGTGTTGGTCGGTCAGGATGCGGCGTCGGCTGTGAGTTTGATTGGCGGACCGCAGGCGGTCGTTACCAATGGTGATGACTGGCAGACGCCGGATTCGAAAGAGGATCATGTGTTCACCCAGCGATTCCAGACCGGTGAGCTGAACCCAGGCGATCAGTTGTTCGTGCGCATCTCGCGTGTGGGCACGGCATCCGGTGGTGGTTGGTTCGGCGTCGACGACGTGGTCGTGGACACGATTGGGCCGAACACGGCACCGCAGGTGGACGACGCGGTCTTCGCTGTGGCGGAAAATAGCGAAGGCGAGACGCTCGTCGGTACCGTTAATGCAGCTGACTCGGACGAAGGGGATGCGCTTGGTTATGCGATCACCGCTGGCAATGAGACTGGTGTGTTTGTGATCGACAACGTGACCGGTGCTATCACCGCAACGTCGGCATTCGACTACGAGTCTGCGACGACCTATCCGCTCGAGGTGAGGGTGACCGATGAAAGCGGAGCGACCGCGACCGCTGTGGTGACCGTCAACGTGACCGATGTGAACGAAGCACCAGTGGCAACCGCTGCTGAAGGCTCCGTCGCGGAAGATGCGGCCGTGGGTGCCGCGGTGGCTGCCGTTGAGGCGGCGGACGTCGATGCCAATACGACGCTCAGTTACGCGATCACGGCGGGTAATGAGTCGGGTGCGTTTGTAATCGACGCGGCGGGTCGCATTACCACCGCAGCGGCACTCGACTTCGAAACCACGCCAGCTTACGCGCTGACCGTGACGGTGAGCGATAATGGTACACCTGCACTCAGCGACACGGCTGATGTGTTGGTGGCGGTGACCGACATCAATGAGGCTCCAGTGGCCGAAGATGCGAGCGGTAGCGTGGCTGAAAACGTGGCTCCGGGCACCGTGGTGGCAACGGTTGCTGCCAGCGATGTCGATGCCGATGACGCTCTGAGCTATGCGATCACCGGAGGGAATACCGGCGGCGCGTTTGCGATCGACAGTGCCAGCGGTGCGATCACCACGGCGGCAGCGATCAACTACGAAGCGGTTGCTGGTTATGTGCTGGATATCACGGCGACCGATGCTGGTGGTCTTGCGGATACTGCGGCGGTTACCGTTGCCGTGGTAGACGTGAACGAAGCGCCAGTGGCAGTCGACGCGGTGGGATCCATCGCGGAAGATGCGGCGATCGGAAGCTCGGTGGCTACTGTTGAAGCAGCGGACGTCGATGCTGGAACCAGCCTCAGCTATGCGATCACGGCGGGTAATGAGTCGGGTGCATTTGCAATCGATGCGGCGGGTCACATCACCACCGCAGTAGCACTCGACTTCGAAACCACTCCAGCGTACGCGCTGACCGTGGCGGTGACCGACAACGGCACACCAGCACTCAGCGACACGGCTGAGGTGTTGGTTGCGGTGACCAACATCAACGAAGCTCCAGTGGCCGTGAATGGCAGCGCTCGCGTGGATGAAAATGTCGAGCCGGGCACTGTGGTGGCAACCGTTGCCGCCAGCGATGTCGACGCCGATGACACCCTGAGCTTCGCAATCACAGGTGGTAACACCGGCGGCGCATTCGCAATCGACAGTGCAAGCGGCGTGATCACCTCGCTCGGCGCGATCGACTACGAGGCGCTGAATGCCTATGCATTGACGGTTCAAGTGACTGATGCCGGCGGCCTCAGCGATTCGGCAATCATTGCCGTGAACGTGAACGACATCCTCGAAGTCACCGAACCAGAGGTGGCCACCGGTGCGGCCAGCGCGATCACAATGACCACCGCCGAGGTGGCGTACAGCGTGACTGATGATGGCTTGGAGGCACCTGCGATCACGCTCTTCTACGGTGAGACCGACGGTGGCCAGGTTGCTGCTGATTGGGAAGCCAGCGTGAGCCTGGGCAACCAGGAGATCGGTGAGTACAGCTCGTCGTTGACCGGCTTGATCGAGGGCTCCGCGTATTACTTCACCATTCGCGCCAGCAACAGTGCCGGCACCGTTTGGGGTAGCGTGGGAACCTTCAACACCGTGGCGGATCTGTCGCCAAAACTGATCCGCACCAGCGTCAGTGCGGTGAGTAGTTCGGCCTGGACCACGGTGGAGCTCGGCAAGCGCTACAACTCGGCGGTGATCGTGGCGACTCCGATTTACTCGGGTGAGCATCAGGTGCCGGTGGTGACCCGCATCCGCAACGTCGAGCGCAGCAGCTTCGAGCTGAAGGTGGATCGAGTCGACGGTCTGACCGACGAGGTCAATGTGGATGTCTCGGTGATCGTGGTCGAGGAGGGTGTCTACACCCAGGAGACCGACGGTGTGACACTTGAGGCGGTGAAGTTCACTTCCACGGTGACCGCTCACGACAAGAGCTGGGTGGCCGAGGCACGCGAGTACCAGAACCGCTACACCAATCCGGTGGTGGTTGGTCAGGTGATGAGCGCCAATGATTCGGAGTGGTCGGTGTTCTGGAGCATGGGCACACACCGCATGAAGCCGGCGGATGCCGCCAACCTGAGCGTTGGCAAGCACGTGGGTGAAGACGCGAACACGGAGCGTGCCGACGAGACCATCGGTTACATTGTGATCGAAGCGGGCAATGGCACGATCAATGGCGTGGCCTACGAGGCAGCGCTCGGTGCCGACACCGTGCGTGGCTTCGGTAACGATGACATGCCATTCAGCTATGATCTGAGCGGATCACTCGGCAGCGCGAGCACCGCCGCGTTGAGCATCTCGGGAATGGACCATACCGACGGAGCGTGGGCGGTGCTTTCGGGAGCGTCGCCAATCACTCCGACCGCGCTGGGCCTGCATCTGGTCGAAGATCAGATGGAGGACGATGAGATGCGACACTCGAAGGCGCAGGTTGGTTACCTTGTGTTCGAGTAACCCGTCCGGTCGGGATTCCCCCAATCACCCGTCACTGGAGTAATCCGGTGGCGGGTCTTTTTTTTTTGGAGCTGGGGGTATGTTTGGAACCGCAGATGCCGCCGATTTGCGAGGATTAGGAGAGGTCGCTGCGCTCCGGACGCGGAGTCGACGGGGACGTCGAGCCTCCGGAAATGTGGCGTTCCTGGCTGGAGTGACGGTGTCCTCACCGTCGTGGGGGGCGGGGGGCTGCGTGAGCTTTCTTTGGTTGAGTAACCACGAAGTTCACGAAGAAGATGGAGACGGGGGGTGAGGGCAACGACAGGAGTGTCGTTTGTCCATCGGGGAATGGTGGTGGCTGGAGTGCCGGTGTCCTGGCCGTCGGGTGAAGTGCGCGGTTGGCGATGTAGAGGAGAGAGGTCGCTGCGCTCCGGACTGGGTGTCGACGTGGACGTCGAGCCTCCTGAAATGTAGCGGTTTTGGCTGGAGTGACGGTGTCCTCACCGTCGTGGGGGAGGTGCCGGAGCAGTTGGCTCTTTGGGGCTTTGCGTGAGCTTTCTTTGGTTGAGTGACCACGGAGACCACGAAGTTCACGAAGAGGAGGGTGACCGGGCTGAGGGGCAACGACAGGAGTGTCGTTGGTCCATCGGGGAATGGTAGGCGTGCTGCGGTCCCCCCCCATTCCTCAATCCAAACAATCCTGTAATCTGTGGAAAAAAAACGCGACTGGCGGTGACCGACGCCCCTTTCCCCACCGTCGGAGCTGGACGCTCTTCGGGATCTTTGGGGCTTTGCGTGAGTTTTCATTGAGTGTCCCCAGGCCGGCGATCATGGCGGGTGGTTTGTCGATAAGACCGGTTCGTGGGGGCAGCGAATGATTGGTCGAGGGGGCGCAGTCTCTATGATTCCTTGGCCGCAACTCGGGGTGGTCGGTTGGTCGACGTCGCGAGTAGCTAACGGGTGGTGAGCTTCGTAGAGTGTCCGAAAAGAGCGATCTTCGGGCGGTAGCGAGGTTCTGGCGACGTGGCCTTTCAGAGATTGCGTGTTAACGATTTCTGTACGGCGGCAATATGAGTATGTACAATGCATTTACATCGCGTTCGGCCTGCTGAGGTGGGCGCGGTTCAAAAAATTTCAATCTTATGAAGACTCAAAGACTACAGGTGAATCGTCGGCGCGGCTTGGCACTGGTGACGGTGTTGGCCCTGATGTCGTTGTTGATTGTGTTGTTGGTAGCGTTGCTTCAGCTGACGACGACGGACCAGGCGGCGTCCTCGCAGAGTCGCAATCAGTTGGAAGCGCAGGCGAATGCGAAGTTGGCATTGGCGCGCGCGTTGGGCGAATTGCAGGAACAGATGGGGCCGGACCAGCGGGTGAGCAGCTTTGCGACGGTGTTGGACGCGAACGAAGAGACTCCTGAGATCGACGGTGTTGGGCGTCAGCGATTGCTGGGGGTTTGGGATTCTTGGGGCGATTGGTTGAATGCGGATTATCGTGATGTGGACGGTGCTGATCTGGGGATCGAGGATACCTACGATCGAGGTCGCAGCCGGATGTTCCGCCGCTGGTTGGTTTCGGCGCCCCTGGAAGATGCCGAGGCGTTGGCGAGTGTCGATTACGCGAAGAACGCCGCGCCAAGTGATGACAATTACCAGACATTGCTCGGCCAAGGCAGTGTGGTCCGTCCCGAGGATGAGGTGCGGGCTTACCTCGAGGATACTGGAGCGGGCGGCCGGGTTGCGTGGTGGATCGGTGGTCGCAACCAAGCGGTGGATGTGCAGAGCTTTGGCGAAAAGCCGAAGCGCGCGGCTGCTGGTGATGTCGAGTTGGCCAGCGGTGATCGCGGCGTGCTGGCGGTGAACACAGTGCCGGGCTTCGAGAACTTGCCCGAGGATGAGTCAATCTTGGAGAAACTGATCGACCAGCGCCAGATCGAGCTGGCCTCTGTCGACCGCGAAGCGATGCGCGAGAAGTATTTCGACGTAGCGGAAGGCACTACCGGTGTGCTGGCGGACGTGCGCTGGGGCGGCTTGAAAAAGGATCTCAACTTGTTGTTTGAGGCATCGAGCATGCCGAGGGAGTTCACTCGAAGTGGTAAAACAGCAGCGCCAGGTCCGCGTCCTTTGTCATCGGATCTGCGAGGCTACGGGCCGAAGCTTGCAAATCGTGCATTCAGCAGCTTTGAGCAGATGCGTGAGTTCTACCGATCCTACAAGAAAAGCGGGCAAACACCGCTGGAGTGGGAGGGTGACGCGCCTGAGACTCCTCTTTATCTTGGGCACAACGGAACCTACGGCCATGCGGCGGATCAGGGGTATCGGCGCACGCCGGTGGTGGCGAAGCACTACTCGGTTTACTCCTTGTTTACTACCCGCAGTTCGGCAGACAACAGCCCGAACCAAGGAGACCGCGCGAATCTCTTCCAGAACGATATTGTTTTCTCCAGCGTCGTGGTGCTGTGGAACCCGTACAACGTGCCCTTGGAATTGCCGAGCGGCTACATGTTGACTTACACCTTGCCGTACAAGATCCTGCCAAGCTCTTACGTGGGTTATCGTGACGGGCGTCAGTTGAATGCGAATTGGATCCGATTGGCGCAGGGGGCGAACTACAACCAGATGGGACGTGACTTCGCGGCTCCGATCCGCTCCAACGACGGGCAACCAATCCGCTTCGAGCCCGGGCAGTTCCGCATTTTCTCGAAGAAGGGA
This sequence comes from Sulfuriroseicoccus oceanibius, assembly GCF_010681825.2. Taxonomy (NCBI): domain Bacteria; kingdom Pseudomonadati; phylum Verrucomicrobiota; class Verrucomicrobiia; order Verrucomicrobiales; family Verrucomicrobiaceae; genus Sulfuriroseicoccus; species Sulfuriroseicoccus oceanibius. The sequence continues at coordinate 682,548 of NZ_CP066776.1, forward strand.
CTCAGCGGATATGGGGGTAACGTGCTCAATGAGGCGCTGACGCCGGGCTACGACCCGACAGGGGCGTTCGGTCAGCGCATGCGTGTGTACTCCAACAAGCCAGCGGGCGACAGCAACCGCTGGGGCGTGGCTGTGCGGTTGGATCCATGGTGGAACACCGACGGTACCGCCTACTATTGGGGCGGAAACCCAGGGGCTTTTGGTAACTTGCTGTGGCACCCGAACAGACGCGAGAACTACACCATGGGGACGATGTACGATTGGACCGGGCCGGACAACGATTACGTCGAGATTTCGGGAACTGCCAACAACGCGGCGGAAGTCGCCAACTACGACTTCAACGTGCGCGATAGGGTGCAGCCATTCTGTGTGATCGGTATCACGCTGAAATCGGCTTACGAGAGCGATTACGGTGCGGTGGGGCAGAGAGTGAAGGATTACCGCTCGAAGAACTGGTTGCAGTCGTTGAACGCTACATCGATGCAGAAGATGAACGTGAACTATCGTTCGGCGGATGTGCGCGAGATGCAGCGCCTCGACAGTGGCTATCGTCTGCACTTCACTGAAGTGAATTCGGTGAACGACGTGTCCAAGTTGTTCAACGTGGATGGAGCGACGCAGGAACTGAGCAGCCTCGATGTGGACCAGTTGGTCTACTCCGTGCCGACTTTGGAAGTGCCGACGGTGCCAATTACCTCGATTGCCGGATTTGCCGGGATGCGCCTGACTCCAGGTTGGTATCGGATTCCAAACGGAGGAGGGCCGATGAATGCGATGTCGCGCTTCAATGATAACACGGAGGCGTACAACTCCGGCGTGCCGGGCATCGGAGTGGGCAACAGCTTCGCCCAGCCAACGATCCGCGGAAGCCGCGTCTATCAGTACCATGATGTATCGAAGCTCTATCCATCCTCCGACTCAGGTGGGCGCGGCGGTCAGGCATCGACCGACAGCAATGCCTTCTCCGATTACTGGGATCACGCCTTGCTGGTGAATGACGGGTTGTGGGATTCCTGGTTTGCTTCGTCGTTTGTTGACGCAACCCGCCCGACTGGAGGCAATGACCGTGAGCTCCGGGCATGGGCAACCAGGTTCTTCGAGGATGGCGAGCCTCTGCCATACACCGGCTACGAGCCATCGCCAGCCGCTGAGGCGACTCCCCAGCAGGCGATCACCGACGTGCTCGGCAACGAGGGTTACGAAGTGGTTGCTCGGTACCTGTTGAACCAGGGGGCGTTCAATGTGAACTCGACCTCGGAGGATGCGTGGTTTGCGTTGTTCTCCGGATTGAACAAGCGCGATGTGGCGTTCCGCGATGGCTCAGGAAGTCTCGCGATCAGAGAAACCGACAATGATGGATCGGTGGTTGTGTCGCGATTCGCCACACCGGTGGGAGGTGTGGAGGTCGATGACCCTCGTCAGGGCGTGCAAGTTGAGGGCGTCGGTCGAATGTGGACCGGCGTGCGTGAGATCTCCGAAGACCAGTTGCGTCGACTCGCCCAGGAGTGCGTGAAGCAGGTGAAGCTGCGCGGGCCATTCCTCAATATGTCCGATTTCATCAACCGTCGTCTGACAGATGACAGGGCGGACGATCTCAATCGATACGGTGCCCTTCAGGCCGCGATTGATTACGATGATGATGCTCCTGAGCCAGGGTCGATCAATGGCATGTACAAGCAGGGAGAAGACATGATTCCGTTCAATGCGAACGAGACTTCGGTTTATCCGTTCCAGCGTGCAGCTGGTGGATCCCGTTTCACCGCGGCTCCGGGCTATGTCGTGCAGTCTGATCTGCTGCGCCCACTGGGCAACTCGCTGACCGTTCGCGATGACTCGTTCGTGATCCGCGCTTACGGTGAAAAAGTCACGGATGCCGGCGAGGTGATTTCCCGGGCCTGGTGTGAAGCGGTCGTGCGACGTCTGCCTGAGTATGTCGATGGTAATGACGATCCGGAAGAGCCGGTGTTCATCCTCGACCAAGTGGGCAATCCGTCTGAAAACGGCGATCTTAGTGAGATCAACAAGCGTTTCGGACGTAAACTGCAGGTAATATCGTTCCGCTGGTTGGATGCGGACGAGGTCTAGAGCTCCCTGTTGATTTGTGATTTAGTGATTACTCCTATGAAGAAGATTATTGGATTGTTGTGTGTGATGTTTCTGGTGCTGCCGGTATGCGCCCAGAGCGGAGGTCAGGCGGTGCGCACCTATGCGCGATTCCTCTACTTGAAAAAGCATCAGAGCACGCCGAGCGAGCTGTTGGTGATGGGGCGCAAGGGGCCGGAAGAGATCCGGATCTCGGGCCGCGCACCTGGTGAATACGTCGTGCTGCCCTCTAACGGGCAGATCATCGTGGGGACCCCGGGGGCGGACGAGGAAAATCCGATCATTCCATTGGTGAGCAAGAAGGTGCCTGCCGGTGCCACCAAGGTGCTGGTCCTGTTGGCTCCAATCGCAGATGGCAAGTACAGCGCCATGCTTCTCGATGAGCGCGAGTTCAAGGGCGGCAGTATTTTCTTCATCAACAACTCCGGCGAAGGGATCGGCGTGGCGGTGGATGAGAAGAAATGGATGGTGCGCAACCGCTCGACCAAGTTGGTCCAACTCAAGGTCGACGATGACGCCCGCAACACGCACGTCTCGTTCCATGTGCAGAGCGACGATCCGAAGAAGGGCAATCGCTTGAAGCTCCTCGGTGAGCACATTTGGAACATCGATCCCAAGCGTGGGGAGATCTGTGTGTTCTATCGCGACGAGATCCGCAACCGCTCGGCCTACAAGGTGTTCGCCAGCTACTTTTACCCGATTGAGCGCGACCGCGGCTCTTCGCAGGGCTCCTAGGGAATGGGTGCGCCGTACAAATATGGTGCGGCGTGCATTCTGCTGAAAGATAGGCTGGATCTCCACGTCTCATTGGTGCATTAATTTTTGCATTAATCATGAGCGTAAAACGAGCTTTAGCAGTCGCAGTGGCGGCGCAGATGGTAGTCGGGGGGATCGCGCAGGCGGACCCGGAAGTGAGCCCCTATGCCGGCGCGGCTGGATGGAAGGAGACCAAGCAGGAGCGGCTCCAGTGGTTCAAGGATGCCAAGTTCGGCATGTTCATCCACTGGGGGTTGTATGCTCCGGCGGGTGGGTATTGGCCGCCGACCCAAGAAACGGGGAAGAAGTATCCGCAGCACTATTCCGAGTGGATCCGCTTTTGGGCGAACGTATCGGAGCCGGAGTATGGGAGTTTGACCAAGCCGTTGTTCCAGCCTGATCCCGGATGTACGGACGAATGGGCGCAACTGGCGAAGGATGCCGGGATGAAGTACACGGTGCTGACCACCAAGCACCACGACGGTTACACGCTCTTTAACTCCAACGCGCCGTACTCGCTGAAGAACGACATTACCGGGAGTACGAACATTTCCCCCGACGGGCGCGACTTGGTTGCGGAGTATGCACAATCGGTGCGCGATGCAGGGCTCAAGGTGGGCTTTTATTATTCGTTGATCGACTGGCAACATCCTCATGCGTTGCCGCATAGCAGGAAGTGGCCAATCGCCGACGGTGCGGATCACGGCAAGTACGTCGATTACATGCATCAGCACATGGTGCAGTTGTTCTCCGACTACGGCCGCAGTGACTTGATGTGGGTGGACTACTCGAGTGCCCAGCATCAGGGGTCGGTGTGGAAGACGAACAAACTTCTGACCAAGCTGCACGAGCTGCAGCCGCAGGCGCTGGTCAACAACCGCTTCTGGAACGGTCTGGAGAATAGTCACGGTGATTTCTTCACGCCGGAAAAATACATCCCGGCGTCTGGCTATCCGGGCCGTGTGTTTGAAGTCTGCCACACGATGAATGAATCGTTTGGCTATTCGCATCACGACACCAAGTGGAAGAGCACCAAGGACGTGGTCGAGATGCTGGTGGACATCGTTTCCAAAGGGGGCAATCTGTTGCTCAACGTGGGGCCGGATCCAAAGGGCCACATCCCTGACGAGTCTGCGCGCGTGCTGCGTGAGACCGGGCAGTGGCTCGAAGTTTATGGCGATGCGATCTACGGCACCGATGCCACGCCATTCGCCAAGTTGTCGTTCGATGGGCGCTGCACGCGCAAGGTGCGTGAGGATGGATCTACGGATCTGTTTTTCCATCTGTTCAGCTGGCCGGAGGAGGGCAAGATCGTGCTGCCGGTGCTCGATAACGAGTTGGTCGGTGCGCGGATGCTGGCGAGTGGCAAGGCGTTGAACGTGACGACCTCGGATGCAGGAGTCGTGATTGATCTGCCCGAGTCCGCTGAAAATGCGGTGTGCGACGTGGTCGTGCTGCGTGTGATGGGTGAGCCGAAAGTGAATGAACTGCTGAGCTTGCCACAACAACAAGCCGATCGAAGCGTGGTCGTTCAGGCGGCGGCAATGAAGCTGCACGGCACGAAGGGACTGCGGGTGACTCCAGCCTCTGGTGAGGTGCCAGCGCACGTCAGCTACTGGCTGCGCACCGACCAGTCGGTGGAGATTGCGTTCAACGTGACCCAGCCGGGGCAGGTCCACGCGGGTGGGCAAGTGACACGCCAGCCAGGGCGCTATGCGGTGTGGCTGCGTTACGCGGCGGATCCCCGGGGAGGTGGTGAATTCGCGCTCGAGACCGTGGGGGATCAGAAGCTTGAGGGCGAACTCAAGCCGACCGGCGGTTGGCAGAAATTCACCGATCTCAAGGTGGGTGAAATCACACTGACCGATGCGGGTGAAACCTCGATCAAGCTGAAGGCCACGGCGATTGCCAAAGCTGGGTTTATCAATCTGGCATCGCTGAAGCTGGTGCCGCTCGACTGATCCGAACCGAAACCCATCAAAGACTGATGAAGCGATTGATCCTCTGGTGCGCCCTCGCTCTTGCGTGGGGCGCGCCTTCCTGGCAGGCGTTGGCGGCTGAAAGCCCGTCGGCGCAACTTCAGCCGATTACCGAGGCCAACCATTTCCGCGATCCGGATTGGTATCAATGGGGAGGTTCGATCCTGCGCGGTGAGGACGGTGGTTATTGGTTGTTCTACTCCCGCTGGCCCAAGTCGCACGGGTTCTACGCCTGGCTGACCGATTCTGAAGTCGCCGTGGCGCGCTCCGATTCTCCGGCGGGACCGTGGAAGTACCAGTACACGGCTTTGAAGGGACGCGGCGGCGCCCATTGGGATGCCGTGACCGCCCACAACCCGAAGATCAAGCACTTCGATGGGAGGTATTACCTCTACTATATTTCTACCGTCGGCGACTACTCGGACGATGAACGAAAGAAGATCGCGAAGACTGGCTACTCGCATCCGGCGTGGTCGAAGTTGCGCAATGCCCAGCGCACGGGCGTGGCGGTGGCGGATTCTCCAGCGGGGCCGTGGAAACGCGCGGATTCCCCCATCTTCGAACCGACGCCCCCTCTGCACACCATCGTGGTGAACCCGGCCATCGTGCAACGTAAGCAGGGCGATTACCTGTTGATGGTCAAAGGTGACCGCGAACCTCGGCGGGGATCACCACGGATCCAGGCTGTGGCAATCTCGGATTCACCGGTGGGGCCTTTTGCGGTTCAGCCGGAGCCTGCGATCCGCGACTTTGATACCGAAGATGCGTCACTGTGGTATGACTCCAAGCTCGACGAGTACCGCGCGATCTATCACGCGCATTCCCACTACGGGGTGATCACCTCGAAGGACGGCGTCACGTGGAAGGGAAGCAAGCACGCGGTTTACCATCCGAAGCGTTTCCGGTGGGAGGATGGCTCTGTATTCACCGCGCATCGGATTGAGCGTCCGTTCATTCATCTGGGTGAAGACGGCGAGCCCGCGGTGTTTCTGACGAGCTACTTCAAAGCCGGGCACTCGGCCATTCTCACCATTCCGTTCGCGGTGGAGGAAAACTAGAGAGATCTAAGTTCCGGGTCAGGCCCTTGGTTCGGTTGAGGTTGTGCCGCCCTTTTCAGGGCTCCTGATTGTGGTGCGGTGGTCTCCCCATGGCGTTGCCATGGGCTGTGTTAGGATGCGCCTCCGGCGCGGCGTGTTAGTGCGTGGCGGTGTCGGACATAGCACCGGAGGTGCGGGGCATCGTAGCCCACGGCGGAGCCGTGGGGGGCATGAGCGAGACCAGTAGAGCCCCGTAGGGGCGGCGCAACGATGTGCTCACAAGTGTGGATCCCGGTGTTGAGCCTCACCTCATGGGATGGCGCAGGATTGAGCGTTGTGGCTCCGCGCCGAGTGGAATGACGCAGCGCGATGGAGATCGGCAAATAGCAAAAAACACTCCGCGCTCCGTCGTCGACGGAACGCAGAGTGCCTGATGGTTGATCTACTTGCGCCGACGCATGATCAGGGCCAGACCACCGATACCGAGGAGCGCTGCGGAGGACGGCTCCGGTATGGCTTGTGCGGTTTCAAAGACGGTCAGGGCGTTGAGTTGGCCGCCTTTTGAATTCGAGCCGGCAAATGCCTCGATGGTGAAGTCCTGGGTTGTTGAGTCGGCGGTGAAGACACCGGTGACAAGCAGGCCGTTGCCCCATGTGACGCCACTGATCCCGTAAGAATATTGACCCTGATTGATACCATCAAATTCGACGGTGCGGCCGGGAATGTCACCTGCGCCGCGGCCATCGTAGACGAGAGCTTGGATGCGGTAGGTTTTGCCGATGATCAGGCCGTCGAGGCTGACAGTATCGGCGGCACCTCCGCCGCCATAGATACCGTGTTCTGAGAGTAGTTGGCCATTCTGGTGGAAGCCATCGAAGGTTCCTCCGGTCGTGAACGTGGTGTTGCCAGCGGCGAATGTGATGCCGTCAAAGGTGGTTTCCGAACCGCCGAGGTTTTCCGCCGAGACAAGCGTTCCGGAGGTGTCGAAGAGACCTTCGTTGAGGAGTTCGCCGAAGTTGCCGCTGGTGGGTGCGATCTCTGATCCCCACTGGATGGTGGCTGCGTTGGCCGCACTGGCAGCGAGAAGTGAGGCTGCGATGAGGTATGTGGTTGCTTTCATTGTTGGTATGTTTGTGGCTTTCTATTTGCCTGGGTGGGCTGGGTCGGCAGCTTGCGGTCCCAGGTGCGACGGATTCTGATGTGCAAATTATTTTGCGTCAATATCGTTTGCAAAGATTTGTGCGAAAGTTGCCTTCGTGCTTCCTCGGACAATGTTTGTCGCGGTGGTTGATTGAGAGGTGCGTGGGCTTTTTTTCTCGACGATGCAGTGAATGCACATTATGGTGCGGCGCATAGCCCATCCTCCGCGAAATCCCATAATCTATGGCAAAGACGAGCAAAAAACCGGACTTTGAGAACCTCAGCCGCCGCGAGCGTGAGGTGATGTATGTCGTGCACCAGCATGGGCGGGTGTCCGCCGAGATGGTGCAGAGTGACCTGCCCAATGAGATCTCGTACTCTGGAGCCCGACGCTACCTCTCTATTCTTGAGGAGAAAGGCTTCCTGACGATGGAGAAAGAGGGCGCGCGCTACTTCTATTCGCCGGTGGCCGATACCACCGAGGTAGGGCTGGGATTGTTGAAGAAGGCCTTTGGTGCGTTTTTCAATGGTTCTCCTGTGATGGGGATTGCAAATTTTGTGCAGCGCGAGGGAAGTAAAATGGATGCCCGCGAGCTGGCTTACCTGGAGAAACTGATCCAGGATGCGAAAGAGCAAGGGCAGTAACCCTGAGTTGATTTCGCTTTTTGTTCCACTGGCTGGTCATCGTTGCGCTCAAGGCGTGTTTGGTCTTGAGCATGTTGCTGGGAGGCGTGTTGCTGACCCGCCGCACGGCATCGTCGGTGGTAAGTTTGGTGATAGCGGCGGTATTGTTGTCGCTGCCGTTTTTGGATGTGGCGGGCGGCTGGATTGGAGCATGGCATTGGCAGGTGCCGGAGTTGGCTTCGACTGGTGCGTTTTCCCGCGAGCTTCCGGCGTTTGAGTCACTGCAGATGGCGGGGCAGGTGCCGGCGGGAGTTGTGGATCGCAGTGACTATGCGGGGGAGTCGGAGCGCGGAATCGTTTTCTGGGGGCTGACGTTGTGGGGGATGGGAGCGGTCACGGTGTTGGCTTTGCGGTTGTGGCGGATGCTCAACGTACGTTTGCGCTATGCCCGGTCCGAACCCTTGGCACCGGAGCACCCCTTGGTTGCACGATTGGCGGCGGTCGCGGATCGCGTCGGGGTGGAGCAAGTGCCGTGGCTTTTGATGAATCCGGCGATTAGAGGGCCTCAGACGTCGGGGATCCTGCGGTCTTACATTCTGGTGCCGGCGGGGTTTGACCGGCTCGGGAACGAGGCGCAGGAGATGATTTTGTGTCATGAACTGGCGCACGTGCGGCGGGGCGATGTGTTGGTGAGGCTGATGCTTGAGGTGGTTTTGGTGTTGTTCTGGTTTCACCCTCTGGTGTGGTTGGCGCTTAGGCGTTATGACCTGGAGACCGAGAAGGCGTGTGATGATGCGGTGTTGGATGCCGGCTATTCGGCGGCAGCCTATAGCGAGGCCTTGTTGATGATGGTGAAGGCGGATCACTCGGGAGGGGCTGCCGGTGGAGTGCGCAAGCGGATTGAGTCGGTCCTGAACCGTGGCAAGCATCGGCTACCTGTGTCACGAAGGTCCGCTGTTGGGTTCGTGACGCTGGTTTTGCTATTGCTGGCACCGGTTGCGTTGTTGGCGATTTCTCCCTATCCTCGGGTGCCGAAGTTTGAGCCGCTTGAGCCGGAGGGGGAGTTGCGGGCGCTGTGGCGGATGTCGCTCGGGCGTGGATCCGTGCTACCAGACTGGAGCGGCAACGATTGTCACGGGCGGGTGATCGGAGCGCAGTGGGTGAACGATCCGGAGCGCGGTGCGTGCCTGAGCTTCGACGGTGTGGATGACCATCTGGTGCTGCGTGCGCCGGATGCGGACTGGACGCGGCGGCCGTTCACTCTGTGTATTTGGTTGAAGCCTCCCGTAAGTGCCGATGGAGGAGGTTTGCTGTTAAAGGGGGATAACAATCAGGTGTGGAGTAGTGCGGTCGGTGATCCGAAAGACCGGTTTGAGAGGGGGGAGCGGTTCGCCGAGCGGGAGATTTCGCTGGCCGGGGACAGTTTGCCTGCGGGATGGCAGGAAATGCGGACCTTCCAGCCTGGGTTGAACCCAACGCTCAACTATTACAACGCGGCATTCCAGCGGTCGATGAGCCCGCTGCGTGCCGGTCAGTGGAACCATTTGGCAATTGTGTGGAACCCGAATACGGCCGGAGGCGCGGATGTGGCCATGTTCATCAACGGACAGGAAGTGGGAGTCGATAGTTTGTTTATCGCAAAGCTGGGCGGGCATCACGACTGGCCGACGTCGGTGTGGTACTTCGCACGGGGGGAGTCGCCGTTGACGAGTGGTAACCACTATGAGGGGCTGGCTTCGGATCTGGCGGTGTTTCAGCGGGCGTTGGATTCGGAGCAGGTCGGCAGGGTGATGCGAGGTGAATTCGGGGCCGAGTGATGTGTGGGTGCTCCTGTTAGTCTGAGGGGGGCAAGTGCTTCGCTTTGAGCGGATTCGGGTGGTCTCTGGGCTGGACTTGGCGGGTTACGAAAATTTGTGTGTGTTGGCGAAAAAAAAGCTAACTATTTTTTTCGCATTCCGTTTATATGGAAGAGCATCCGTCGCCTGAGAGCGACATTTGGCACCATAGCGTTGGGGCGCGGGAGGGGCCGAGTGTTAGCAATTGGTGGCGGATGTTCTTTTTGTTGGTGGTGGGTGGTTTGCTGTGAGAGGGGGACTCAAGCGCTGCAAACTCCGGCGCTTTTTGCACTCGCCTTGGATGCAGTTAGTCGGCTTAGTAGCAGCCGATGAACAAACAACTCAAACAATGGCTGGTGATGCTGGCGGCGTTGGTGCTGGCATCGTGTGTGGACGAGGAGCGCGAGTTCACGCTGAATCCGGACGGGTCTGGCAAAGTGAAGGTGGTTGCTACGTTTTCCACCGACTCGGTGATTTCCTTCAATGGAGAGAGTGACAGCCCGGAGAAGCGGGCGAAGGATGCGGTGAAGGCAACTCTTGAGGATTCCCGCGGCGTGATGACCTGGGCTGACGTCTCGTATGAAGTGCTGGAAGGCAAGAAGGTGAAGTTTGAGGGGACGGCATATTTCCCGGATATCAACAAACTGCGAATCAAGGTGGGATCTACCAAGCTGGATACCTTCCAGCCGGAGATGGTGACGCAGGACGGGGTGGTGACGATCACTTGCCCGGCCAAGGACAAATCCGAGGGTGGCGATGGGGATGTGGGCATCAAGATCGGACCGACCGGCGGGGACGCTGACCAGCCGGAATGGAGCACGTTGAGCAAGGAGGGGCAGGATGCCCGTTTGGCAGAGGTAAAGGCGGAGCTGAGCAAGATGCGCATGATGATTGCGGGCTTGGCCGCGGATATGAGCAACCGGGTGGTATTCCATCTGCCTGCGGATCCACAAGGGGTGACCAATTTCGAGAAGTCGGGCGAGCGCACGCTGCGTGTTGAGCAGAGCGGCGAACAGCTTCTGGCCGCGGTGGACAAGTTGTTGGCCGATGATGAGCAGCTGCGCGGGTTGCTGGCCAGCGGTCACAATGTGATGAAGGACGGGCCTCCCGCCGAGTTGATGCTTGGGGCCAAGGGGGATCCGACGCTGCGCTTCGCGGCGAATGCGCAGCCACAGTTTGATTATGCAAAAGAGCAAGAAGCCGCTGCTACTGCGTTTCCGCAGATGATGAAAGATCTCGGCTTGGTGGTGGTGATGGCGCCGCCGATGAAGGATGGGGCGAAGCTGGAGAATGTGCGGCTTGCCGGGGTGCAGATGGCGACCAAGCAGGTGGATCGCAATCTCCGACCGTTTAACCGCTCGCAGGGCATGTCGCTGGCGTTTGTTGCAGAATTGCCGGGATCGGTTTTCAGCGCGGGCGAGGGGAAACTGACCCGCTTTGTGATGGAGGGCGGCGAAGATATGATGCCGGAGAGTGAGTGGAGCCGGAAACCTAAGAATATCGAGGTGAGCGAGGATGGGAAGTGGCTGAAGTTTGAAGTGCAGGCGGACAAGTTGCCGACCAACGCGATCACCGTGAAAGAGCTGGCCGGCGAGATTGAGTGCATGTCTTCCGGCGGTTCCGAGTGGCTGGATCTTGGGTTCGCCTCACTCAAGGAGGGAGCCAAGGGGAACCTCTACAATGCGGAGGTGAAGAAAGTAGGTGAGCATTCCTACAACGAGGGGAAATACGAGGTTTCCGTGTTTTTCGAGCTCGAGCGGGAGGTGATCAAGGACGTGAAATTCTACGACGCGGATGGGATGGAGATTCCGACCAGCCAGAATGGAGCGAGTTGGGGAGGGAAGCAGACGACGCTTGATTTCACGTTTGATGAATACCCACCGGTCAACGCAAAGGTGAAGGCGGAGATTTACACGGATTTGTTGCGGATCAACGTCCCGTTCCAGCTGGAGAATGTGGTGATCATCCCCGAGGAAGCGGAGTGATCAGCCTCTGATGGAAACCTATCGATGGGCGCTGATCGGATTTTCCCGGTCCGCGCCCTTTTCGTTTTGGAGTGAGCAGAGTGAGGGCTGGGAAATCGGCTTTGATCGAGCACGTGCCGCCCTGTCGATGAATCCAGTGCTTGCCAATAGCGGGACTCGTGGCAATGGTCGGCCTCTTCCCAACGCGCACGCTATGACCAGTACCCAGCCAGAACCCCGCATTGATGTCGATTGGTGGAAGGACCGCCACGAGGAGAAGCTCGCCGAAGTGAAGGCTGCCTCTGGTGACTGTCGGGTGCTGTTTGTCGGCGACTCGATCACGCACAGCTGGGAGGACTATGGGGCAGAGGTTTGGCAGCGTTATTATGCGCCGCGTGGAGCGTTCAATCTGGGGTTTTCCGGGGATCGTACGCAGCATTTGCTCTGGCGGTTGCAGAATGGCGAGCTGGGGGCGCTGCAGCCGGAGGTGATTGTGTTGCTGATCGGCACCAACAACACAGGGCACGTATTCCAAGAGGCGGAGGAAACCGCAGCCGGCGTGGAGGCTGTGGTGGAGCAGTTGCGGCAACATGCGCCTGCCGCGAAGCTGTTGTTGTTGGCGATTTTCCCTCGGGGCGGGACGGTGGATGATCCATTGCGCGTGCGCAATGCGGAGGTGAACGAGCGCATCCAGAGCCTGGCGGATGGCGAGCGGGTGCGTTTCCTTGATGTCGGGGATGGTTTCCTCCATGGCGATGGCTCGTTGCGAGATGAGATCATGCCGGATTTGCTGCATCCGCGAGAGGAGGGGTATCGGTTGTGGGCGGCGGCGATGGAGCCGACATTGGCGGAGATGCTGGGCGATGAACCGTTGGCTCCGATGGAGGGCGAGCTGAAGTTTTCTGAAATCTGACACAAAGAACCGGGGCGCGGTGGCGTATCGGATGAGCTTATGAAATTTTTAAAGAACCTGATTTGGGCCGCGACTCTTGGGGCGGGCATTGTCACGTCGGCTAGTGCGGAGCGTGCGGAACCAACCGATGAGATGAAGGCGAAGGTCGACGGTGCCCTGCAGCGTCTCACTCTTTGGGAGCAGCCGGCGAATCCGGAAGAGCGCCGCACCATGAAGATCATCTACTGGACGCCGAGCGATCGCGAGCCGGCGCCGGGGTATCGCGAGCGTCTGTCCCGCGCGATGCGCCACATTGAAAACTACTACCGCGGCGAGATGCAGCGTCTCGGGTTGGGCGAACGCACGATCGGACTCGAGCCGGCGGAGAATGATCCTGAGCAGGTGAAGATTCACTTGGTCACCGGCAAGAAGCCTTACTCCGAATACAATGTGCAGAGCGGTAATGCGATCCGCGAGGAGTGCCGCGCTGTGATGAAGGAGGCCGGCGTGGATATCGATCAGGAGACAATTGTGATCTTCTGCAACATGTCGAACTGGGATCCGGAGAAGCGAGCCATCAATCAAAACAGTCCGTACTACGCGTGGGGTGTGTCGACCAAAGGGACGGCATGGCAGGTGGATTCGCCGATCCTCGATCCGGAATTCATTCCGGTGAAGGACCAGCACGTGCGCGATGGCCAGTACGGACACATTTCGCTCGGTCGCTACAATTCGATCTTCATCGGTGGGATCGCTCACGAGCTCGGGCATGCGTTGGGGCTGCCGCATTGCCGTGAATGCCAGGCGGAGCGCAGTGTCTACGGCACCGCATTGATGGGCAGTGGCAACTTCACCTACGGGGAAGAGCTGCGTGGCGAGGGACCGGGGAGCTATCTGATTCTGCCTCATGCACTGAAGCTGGCGTCTCATCCGCAGTTCTCGAAGTCGATCAAGGAGATGAACCGTCGCGGTGACCGCAAGCTGACCGATGAGGTGGTGGGCGTGACCGAAGACGGGATGAACGTGCACTACGAGGTGAAAGTGGACGGTACGCCGGAGGTCTACGTGGTGATCGCGTATTTCGATCCGGAGGGCAACAGCGACTACAACTCCGCCATTACCTGTGCGATTCCGGATGAGAATGGGCGCGTGGTGTTGCGTTCGAGCGAGCTGGAGAAAGGCAAACAGTACCAGGGGCGGATCGTTTTCGTCCACGTCAATGGCGATGCCTCGGGCTGGTCATCGTCGGGAACGGTGGTGAATCGTTTCGACTTCTCGACCGCGCCGGATGGCAAAGTCACCATCGGCGGCCTCGGAGCTGCAGCGAAGGCTGGAGAGTAGACGATACTTTAGGGGGCGAAGCGATGGAGTGGTCGCTTCGCTCCTTTTTTTTGGTGGCCGGATGGGAAACCGGCGGTCCGAAGGGGCGCGTTGTGGTGCGGTGAAAATGCTCGCGCAAAGACCCGGGCGGGGGCAAAAGGGGGGCGTGAACCGCTCAATCACCGATGGGGCTACGATACTTTTGTCGTAGGGCGATGGGCTCCGTGGTGAAGTGAGCTTGAGAAACGCCTGAGTCGAGCGCAGTGGTTTCGATAAGGATAAAGATCGCTGATCTGGCGTGCGCGGCGTTGGAGGGACGGTGTCCCCACCGTCAGTGTGGTGCCGTCATGCGCTTCATGCCACGAACTTAGTGGGCTCTGCCGCCAACCAAAGGAATCCGCGTAAATCCGGGTAATCTGCGGTTCCAAAAAGCGAATCCCCCTCCGCGCAGGATCCGGGGCGGCAATATTGAAGAGACGAGGGACTCGCTGCGCTCGGTGCGGTTACGGGTTTCGCTGTCGACGAGGACGTCGAGCCTCCGTAGGCGGGATTTCGCGCCGTCCTGGGGGGAGTTCACCCTTGTGATTTCCGGGTTGCGTGATGGGGTGGGGGCGTGAAAAGTGCCCATTATGAGTACATCGAATGACGTTGTCGTATTGTTTTCCGGTCAGGGCGCCCAGCAGGTGGGTATGGGCAAAGACCTGGTCGCTGAGTTTCCTGTGGCGCTTGAGCTCGCGGAGCGCGCCGACGAAGTGCTCGGCTGGAAGTTGAGCGAGGTCATGTTCGAAGGACCAATGGACGAGTTGACCCGCACGTCGCGTTGCCAGCCGGCGCTCTACTTGCACGGCATGATGGTGCTCGAGATTCTGCGCGACCTCGTGCCGGATCTGAATGTGAAGGCTGCCGCCGGGTTGTCGCTCGGTGAGTTCACCGCGCACGCTGCTGCTGGTACGTTCTCGTTCGAAGATGGACTCAAGTTGGTTGCCCGTCGTGGTCTCTTCATGGAGCAGGCTTGCGAAGCCGAAGGTGGTGCAATGGTCGCCCTCATTGGCGGCGACGAAGAAAAGATCAAGCAACTCGCGGCTGACTGTGATGTCGACGTGGCAAACCTGAACGCACCAGGTCAGATCGTGCTTTCCGGATCGGTCGAGGGGATCGACAAAGCGGCTGCCTCCGCCAAGGAAGCGGCAGGTTGCAAGTTGGCCAAGAAGCTGCCGGTTGCCGGTGCATATCACTCGCGTTTGATGCAGAGCGCGCAGGACAAGTTGGCCGAAGAGCTGGCCGGCGTTGAGCTTTCCACCCCTGAGGTGCCGGTTTGGAGTAACTTCCTGGCCACCACCGTGAGCGATGCTGCTGAGATCCGCTCGGCGCTGGAGAACCAGGTCACCGGATCGGTGCGCTGGGCTGAGTCGATGGCGAAGATTGTGGAAGGCGGCGACACCACCTTCCTCGAGCTCGGGCCGGACAAGGCACTTGCCGGCATGATGAAGCGCATCGCCAAAGGCGCGAGCGTCACCAGCATCGGCTCTGCGGAAGACGTCGAGGCATTCGCTGGCGAAGATGCGTAAGCGTCGCGCGTTTCATTGATTTTGAATCAATCCAGCAACCCGGATCGACGTCCTCAGTCGGTCCGGGTTGTTTTGTATTCACGCCATGTGAACCGAGCGACGCGGATCACTCCTCGGGGTCGGTGACAACGCTGCGTTCGACGCCTCGTTTTTCGAAGGAGTTGCTGAGGTAGTTTTTGAACTCGAAAAGGTCGCGGCGTCGGTCGCTGACCGGAGTGACACTGCCCGCCTCACGCGAGCGGTAGAGGTCGGAGATGTCGAGGTCGGTGACGAGCATGGTCTCGACATTGGCGTCCGACTGGGCTTGCACGCCGTCGCGGGCGAATTCGAAGTCGGACGGGGTGTAAACGGTCGCGCGGCCGTAGTGGATGTCCATCACCGGAACCGCAGGCAGGTTGCCTACGACTCCGGCGGTCACGACGTAGATCTGATTTTCGATTGCCCGGGCGTGGGCGCAGACGCTGACCCGCAGGAAGCCCTGGCGGTTGTCGGTGCAATAGGGGACAAAGATGATCTCGGCGCCCTTTTCGGCAAGATAGCGGGCGGCTTCGGGGAACTCGATATCGTAGCAGATGAGGATGCCCACCTTGGCTTTCGGGGTTTGGATGAGCATCAACTCACTGCCGCCGGAGATGCCCCATGAGATGCGTTCCGACGGGGTGATGTGAAGTTTCGGCTGAGCGACGTGCGTGCCGTCCGGCCTGAAGAGCATCGCCTTGTTGTAGAGCTTTTCGTTCTCCAGAACCGGGTGTGATCCGGCGATGATATAGAGGCCGAATTCCTTCGCCAATCCGCTGACCAAGGCGATGAATTGGTCGGTGCATTCGGCGAGCTTGCGGATGCCTTCTTGCGAGGTTGCCGGATCCATCTGTGACAACAGCTGAACCGAGAAGAACTCGGGGAAGAGCACGAACTCGCTCTTGTAGTCGGCGGCGGTGGACACGAAGTAGCGCACTTGCGCTTCGAAGTCTTCGAATGAAGTCAGGCGCCGCATTTGGTACTGAACACAAGAGACTCGGACCTTGGTGTCTTCATCGACGTTGGGTTGGTAGTCCGGGTTGAGCCATTCGATGAGCGAGGCGTGGTTGCCGCTGCGTTTGTCGTGGATGTAGTTGGGCATTACGGCGCGGACGACGAACCCTTGCTTCAACTGGAAACTGAGAACCTGGTCGTGGATCTCACCGGCTTGGACGCGTGCGACGTACTCCTGTGGGGAGAACTCATCGGCGTACTTTTCGTAGTTCCAGAGCCGGCCGCCGGCGAGGATGCGGCGCAGGTTGAGCTTGCGGCAGAGGTCGCGGCGGCGGGCGTAGAGCGCGTTGCCTATGCCGGCGCGTTGAACTTTCGGATCGACGTAGACATCCGCACCGTAGAGCGTGTCGCCCTGGTAGTTGTGGTTGTAGAAGTAGCCGTCGTCGGTGATGCCGTAGTAGGTGTGTGGTCGCAGCGGGTCGTTGCCAAGATCGACAATCAAGCTCGAGGCCGCGCCGACGATCTCGTCATTGAGCTCGGCGACGAATTGCCCCTCTGGG